>JAYSZI010000127.1:0-9879 GCA_043738095.1 Lysobacter sp. | reverse complement strand
CCCACCGGGCCAGCACCGCATCGCGCAGCGCGGCCATCGCTGCATCGCTGCCGACATCGGCGGCGAACGCGGCATGGCCGGTGCCGGGCAGCGACGCGCATGCGGCCTGCGCACGCTCGTCGTCCAGATCGACGCAGGCCACCGCGTCGCCGCGCGCGGCATGGCGATGCGCCAGCGCCAGCCCGAGGCCGCTGCCCGCGCCCGTGATCAGGACCCTGCGTGCCGCCATGTCGTTGCCCTCGCCGATGCGGCATCCTAGGTAAGACACCCTGCCAAGGCCTGCACCATGACACAGCCCGCGTTGTTCGATCTAGCCGGAAAAACCGCTGTCGTGACTGGCGCCTCGCGCGGCATCGGCGAGGCGGTCGCACGCTTGCTCGCGCAGTGGGGTGCGCACGTGATCATCAGCAGCCGCCAGCTCGACGCCTGCGAACGGGTCGCCGTCTCGATCCGCACAGATGGGGGCCAGGCCACGGCGCTGGCCGCCCATATCGGCGAGACCGACGCGATCGACGCGCTGTTCGCGGCGCTCGACGCGCGCAGCCTGGTGCCGGACATCCTCGTTAACAACGCCGCCGCCAACCCGCACTTCGGGCCGATGTGCGAGCAGTCGCTGGCGAGCTTCCAGAAGACCATCGACGTCAATCTGCGCGGCTATTTCTGGATGACCACGCAGGCCGCGCAACGCATGACCCGCAGCGGCCGCGGCGGCGCGATCGTCAACATCGCCTCGGTCAACGCACGGCGCAGCGCGCCCGGGCAGGGCGTGTACTCGATGACCAAGGCCGGCATCGTGTCGCTGACCGAGGGCTTTGCGCAGGAACTCGGGCCGCAGGGCGTGCGCATCAATGCGGTGCTACCGGGCCTCACCGACACCAAGTTCGCCGGCGCGCTGACGTCCAACGAAAAAATCCTGAAAATGATGTTGCAGCGGATCCCGCTCGGACGCGTGGCCCAGCCTGACGAAATCGCGCCGATGGTCGCGTTCCTGTGCACCCCGGCCGCGGCCTACATCACCGGCGCGAGCTTCACCGTGGACGGCGGCTACCTGGCGGGATAGCGACCTGCGGGATAGCGCATCGGCCAGATGCCCAACGGGTTTAAGCGCTCTGGGTGCGAGCGCGCCAATCGGTGCGCCCACTGGGGCCGGCCGATACCAAAGCGTTCGGCCGAGGCGACGACCACGCACTTGGCTATGGCGGGCGCCTCACCACGAAGCCTTGCCGCGCAGGCTGCACGCTGATTACGGCAATCGCCCAGCGACGCCTCGGGCAGGCCAGCGCAGCGCGGAAGAGTCGGCTGTCGCGCTAGCCCGTACCGGTGGTCATGGGTGCGCCGGCCCTTCCTTCTCGCGCCGGGCCGACACGCCCGTCATGAGCTTGTCGGTGTAGGCGATGCCGATCGCCGACAGAATGAATACGCAATGGATGATGGTCTGCCACATCACCCCGATCGAGGTCGAAGCGGTGCATTTCGGCGCGACGACGACGAGGCCGGCGGCGGTGGCCTCCGTGGCCGCGCGCAACGCGCTGATCGCTGCGACCGAGCCGCACAGCGGCAGGCCCAGTTCGCCGGCGGCGATAAAGGTCTTGAGCAGATGGATCGAGCTGATGCCGATAATCGCCATCGCGAGCTTGACCTTGAGCACGCTGGCGTTGACGTGGCTAAGCCATTCCGGCTGGTCCGGATGGCCCTGCAGGCCGAGCCGCGACACGAACGTCTCGTAGCCGCCGACGATCACCATCACCAACAGGTTGGAGATCATCACCACGTCGATCAGGCCCAGGACCAGCAGCATGATTCCCTGCTCGGTGAGGGCGTTGGCGTCGGTGACCAGATGCAGAAGTTCCTTGAGGAACAGGAACACGTACACGCACTGCGCGACGATCAAACCCAGGTACAGCGGCAGCTGCAACCACCGCGAGCTGAAGATCAGGGCCGGCAACGGGTTGAGACGGGGGCTACGAAGTTCGGACATGGTCAATCGACGGGCGAGTGGGACGCGCAGGGTAACGGCGCAACGATGACAGCGCCACGCCGGCCGCCCCGTTACGGCCGAAATGCGCGCGGGCCGGCCTTACACCGCGCTGTGGGACTCCGCGAGCTGCGCGGTCAGCTTAGCCACGACTTCGTCAAACGGCACCGGCCGCCCCAGCAGGTAGCCCTGCAGGACGTCACAGCCGTGCTCCAGCAGCCAGCGCCGCTGGTCCTCGGTTTCCACCCCTTCGGCCACCGTGCCCAGTTTCAGGCTGCGCGCTAGGGCGATGATGCTCGCGCAGATCGCCTCGTCGTCTTCATCCTGGCCGAGGTCGCGCACGAACGACTGGTCGATCTTGAGCCGCGAGATCGGCAGGCGCTTGAGGTAGGCGAGACTCGAATAGCCGGTGCCGAAATCGTCGACCGCGATGCTGATGCCGAGCGCCTCGAGCTGGTTCATTATCGCGATCGCAGCCTCGGGGTCGGCCATCACCGCCGACTCGGTCAGCTCAATCTCGAGCGCGCCGGGTGGCAGGTTATGGCCCTCCATTGCCGCTTCCACATCGTCAAGCAGGCCCGGCTGGAACTGCAGCGCCGAGACGTTGATGGAAATCGTCAAATGCGCCAGCCCCTGGGCCGCCAGCAGCGCGTGGTGACGCGCGGCCTCGCGCAGCACCCAGCGCCCGAGCGGCACGATCAGGCCGCTGTTCTCGCAGGCACTGATGAAGCGTCCCGGAGGAAGTAGGCCCTGGTCCGGATGCTGCCAACGGATCAGCGCCTCCAGCCCGGTCGCCGGCCCATCGGCGCTAAACAGCGGCTGGAAATGCAGCACAAACTCGTTGTGGGAGAGCGCCTCGCGCAGGCGCGACACCAGGAACAGCCGCTCCGATACGCCGGTCTCGAACTCGCCGCGGTACTCGATCGCGCGATCGCGCCCGGCGCGCTTGGCTTCGTACATCGCGATGTCGGCATGCATGAGCAGGGTTTCGGCATCGTGGCCATGCTGCGGGTAACAGCAGTAGCCGATGCTGCCGGTTAAATAATGCTGCGCGCCGCCGATATCCACCGGTTCGGCAAACGCCGCTTCGACCCGTTCGATCACGCGCGCAATGCCGTTGTGATCGGCTTGTTCGGAGATCACCAGCACGAACTCATCGCCACCAAAGCGGCCGACGGTATCGGCATCGCGGATGCATGCTGCCAGCCGGGTTGCGACTGCGCGCAGCACCAGGTCACCGCTGGCGTGGCCGAGGCCGTCGTTGATCAGCTTGAAGTTGTCCAGATCAATGAACGCGACACTGACGCCGCCGCCAAACCGCGCCGCGGCCGCAATGGCCTGCTGCAGGCGGTCCTGCAACAACGTGCGGTTCGGCAAGCCGGTCAGTTCGTCGTGGGTCGCACGGTGGGCAATCTGGTCCTGGTAGCGCTGGCGTTCGCTGACGTCGACCAGGACCCCCACGAAATGGGTAATGAGGCCCGCATCATCGCGCACCGGATTGACATGCAGATCGTTCCAGAACAGCGCGCCGTCCTTGCGGTAATTGCGCAGTAGCGCGCGTGCCTCGTGCCCCTGTTCGATCCCGCGCCGGATCTCGAGGCGGCCGATCTGATCGGTGTCGTCGCCGAGCAGGAAGCGGCAGTTGCGGCCCAGCACCTCATCGGGGCTGTAACCGGTGATGCGTTCGAACGCGGCGTTGACGTACACCACCGGCAGATCGGGCAGGCGCGCATCGGCAATCACCACGCCGTTCTCGGTTGACTCGACCGCGCGCCGCAACAGGCGCAGGTCGATCGCCTGCTGGTGCTTTTCGGTAACGTCCAACATGCCGCCGACCATCCGGATCATCTGGCCCTGCCCATCGCGCAGCAGGAACCCGCGGTCTACTACTTCGGCAAAGCTGCCGTCGCCCCGGATAAAGCGGTATCGCTCTTCCCACTCACTCGCCGTGGGATCGGCAATCGCCAGCTCCAAGCTGGCGTTAATACGGGCGCGATCACCCGGATGCAGCAGCGCTTCCCAAGCTTGCAACGTCGCCGGAACGTCTTCGCGCACATAACCGAATTGGCTATAGAAGCTGTCGCTCCACCACAGCTGTCCGGACGCCATTTCCAGGTCGTAGACGGCATCACTGGTCGCGCGCGCCACCAGTTGGAAGCGTTGCTCGCTGCGCTCGCGCTCGGTCACGTCCAGCGCAAGCACCAACCGCGCGGGGCGCCCGTCGAACTCGATGTCGCGGGTATGCATGGCTACGCGCAGGGACGCGCCGTCCTTGCGCAAATGGGTCCACACCCGACCTTGGGGCCGCTGTGACGAGTCCAGCTTTGCCGCGGCTAGCACGGCGGCGGCGTCCTCCGGCGGACGAATACGCAGCATCTCGGCGCCGAGCAATTCCTCGCGCGCATATCCATAGCTTTCCAGCATGGCGTCGTTGACCTCGAGAAAGGTCAGCGTTTCCCGATCGAATACCCACATCGGCAGCGGGTTGTGCTCGAACAGGAAGCGGTACTGCGCTTCGGCCGTGCGCAGGCCATCGCGGGCGTGCGCCAGTTCGGTGATGTCCTGCTGCACGCTACGGATGATGAGGCCGCCGTCGGGGGCGGATTCGCGGGTGCCACGGCAGCTGATCACGCGCACCGCGCCGTCGGGACGGACCATCCGGAACTCGGCTTCGCACGGTTTGCCTGTTTCTACCAGCGCCGCAGCAAACGCCTGCATACGCGGCCGGTCGTCTGCGTGAATGTATTGGAAGACGTTGTCGGCCCGCGGCTGGAAGGAGTGCGGATCTAGCCCGTAAATGCTGTAGACCGCATCCGACCAGAGGATCTCGCCGGTGGCGATATCCCATTCCCAGTCGCCGATCTGGGCGATTTCTTGGGCCAGGTTCAACCGATGTCGCACCGCGGCCAGCGCGGTGATGTCCTGCTGGACGGCACGCATGACCCGCTGCCCCGGGGTGCGGTCGACCCACTCAGCGCGCAGGTAGATCGTGCGAACCGCGCCGTCGGCCCGCACGATCCGGTATTGGTTCTCGCCAGGCTCGCTGCCCGCTAGCACCTGAGCGAGGCGATCGCCGACGCGCTGCCGATCATCCGGGTGGATGATGGTGGGATCGTTTTCGGCGCGGAACGGTTGGGCTTGCGGCTCCAGCCCATGGATCCGGTACACCTCTTCGGACCAGGTTACCCAGCCGCTGTCGACCTCCCAGATGCTGTCGCCGACGCTGGCGATCCGTCGCGTCTCCTTGAGTTGCTCGGCGCTGTGCTGGAGCGATTTCAGCAGTTGCCGCTGCTGCCAGCGCGAACGCATCTGCACCCGTAGCAGCGCGCCCCACAACAACGCGAGCAGGCTACCCAGCACCCCTGCGGTGATGGCGAAGGTGCCCCAGCCGGCCAGCGCATCCTTGCGCGCGATTCCGGCCACGACCAGCAGCGGGTAATCGGGCAGCACCCGGTACGCCGCAATGCGGGTCTTGCCGTCGAGCGGGCTGGCGAGATCGAACACGCCCGCGGGGGCGCGCGGCACGTGCTGGCGGAACAGATCGGTGTCGCGCAACGGTGCGCCGACCCAGCGGGCCTGATCGCGACTGCGCACGACCATCCAGCCGTCGCGATGCATGATGTTGGCGATCCCATCGCTACCCAGATCAAGACCGGCCGCGACCTGTTCCAGTGCGCCCACGCGCAGCGATGCAATCACCCAAGACGGCTCGCCTGCGCCGGCATTGGGAATGGGCATCGCCAATGGCAGTACCCAGCCAACGCCATCGCGCTTGCGCGGATGACCGATACGCAAGCGCCCGGCGCTGCGTGCGGCATCGGTGCCGCTGGTGCCCAGCCCCGGATCGTCCGGCAGTACGCGGCTTAAGCCGATCTCGCGCAGATCCGGATTACGGCGCTCAATGCCGGCGATGCGCAAGGCGAGCAGCTGCGCGGCGCGTTCGGGGGTGGCCTTGGCGAATTCGCGCGCATCAGTGGCAAGGCCTTCAAGACCGCGCTCCAGATACCTCAGCTCATGACGAAGTTCACGCTCGGCGCCTTTGGCGATCGCACTGACCTGCACTTGTCCGTGGCGATAGCGCACGTCGCGGTCGTGCCAGAGCACCGCCGCGACCATGGCTCCCAGGCTCAACAGCAACAACAAACCGTAGCCCAACATGCGCCGGGCTAGCGGTAGGGAGAAGCGAGTCTGTGGCGAAATCGGTCGTGGGCGCATGAATGGGTGCTTGGCGGCCTTTTGCTGGATCGCGAATGGCTCCCTTGACGGGCCCTGTAGGCACTCTTTACCCACTCTCGTCGCGGGTCAATGACGGCGGCGCGAACTGTGCGCGCCGCCCGCCCGAGCGCATGGCGTCGGACCCGGCGCTGCCGTTGCCGGGCGGCCCGGCCGTCGCAGCGGCGCGCACCACGCAACGCTTACACTTCTGGTCCGTTGCCACCGCCCGGGGATGCCACCAAGATGCCGTTCCGTCACCGCATGCCCACAATAGTCGCAAGCCTTTTGCTCACCGGAGTGGCGTTCGCTGCCATGACCGTTCCGTTTTCCGCCACTGCCGAGAAACTCACGCTCGAAGCCATCACCGGCGACGCGCCGTTGTCCGGCCCAACGCTGATCAAGCCGAAGATCGCGCCCGACGGCAGCCGGGTCAGCTTCCTGCGCGGCAAGGACAACGACCGCAACCGGCTCGATCTGTGGGCGTTCGATGTCGCCAACGGCCAAGCGGCGTTGCTGGTCGATTCGGCGGTCGTGTTGCCCGGTAACGAGGTGCTCAGCGATGAGGAAAAGGCCCGGCGCGAGCGCCAGCGCACCGCCGCGCTGTCGGGCATCGTCGACTACCAGTGGTCGCCCGACGGCCGCACGCTGCTGTTTCCGCTCGGCGGCGAGCTGTACCTGTACGACCTGGCCAAGCGTGGCACCGACGCCGTACGCAAACTGACCCACGGCGAAGGCTTCGCCACCGATCCGAAGCTGTCGCCGAAGGGCGGCTTTGTGAGCTTCGTGCGCGCGCGCAACCTGTGGGTGATCGACCTTGCCACCGGCAAGCAACACCAGCTGACGCGCGACGGCAGCGATGTGATCGGCAACGGCGTCGCCGAGTTCGTCGCCGATGAGGAAATGGATCGCCACACGGGGTACTGGTGGGCGCCCGACGATTCGGCGCTCGCGTTCGCGCGCATCGACGAAACCCCGGTGCCGGTGCAGAAGCGCTACGAGGTGTATCCGGATCGCACTGACGTAGTCGAGCAGCGCTACCCCGCGGCCGGCGATCCCAATGTGCTGATACAACTGGGCGTGATCGCCGTCGGATCATCCGCGCCCAAGGCGAGCGCTAAACCGACGTGGATCGACCTGGGCAAGGACCGCGACATCTACCTCGCCCGCGTCGACTGGCGCGACCCGCAGCACCTGACGTTCCACCGCCAGTCGCGCGACCAGCAGCGGCTCGATCTGATCGAGACCGACCTTGCCAGTGGCAAACAACGCACGCTGATCACCGAGACCAGCACGACCTGGGTGCCACTGCACAACGACCTGCGGTTTCTCAAGGACGGCCGCCTGCTGTGGCGCAGCGAGCGCAGCGGGTTCGAGCATCTGTACCTGATCGGCGCGGACGGTGAGGCCACCGCGCTGACCACGGGTCCGTGGCCAGTCGACAGCGTGCTCGCGCTCGACGAAGTCGCGGGCCAGGTGTACTTCGCGGCCGGTAAGGATTCGCCGCTCGACACCCAGGTTTACCGCGTGCCACTGGCCGGTGGTGCAAAGAGCAACAGCATCCAGCGGCTGAGCCAGACCGACGGCATCCATACCGCGACATTCGCCAGGAACGCGAGCGTGTATGTCGACAACTGGTCCAGCCCAACCACACCGCCGCAGCTGCAGCTGTTCCGCAACGACGGCACGTTGATCGCAAACCTGATCGCCAATCAACTCAGCGACCCGAAGCACCCGTACGCGAAGTTCAAGGACGCGCACCGCCCGACCGAGTTCGGCGCGCTGACAGCCGCCGACGGCGCCACAAAGCTTCACTACAGTCTGATCAAGCCGGCCGGCTTCGATGCCAAGAAAAAGTACCCGGTCGTGGTCTACGTCTACGGCGGCCCGGCTGCGCAGACCGTGACCCGCAGCTGGCCCGGCCGCAGCGATCACTTCTTCAACCAATACCTCGCGCAGCGCGGCTACGTCGTGTTCTCGCTCGACAACCGCGGCACCCCGCGCCGCGGGGCAGTATTCGGCGGTGCGCTGTATGGCAAGCAAGGCACAGTCGAGGTCGCAGACCAGCTCGAAGGCGTGAAGTGGCTGAAGTCGCAGCAGTGGGTCGACGGCAAGCGCATCGGCGTGCACGGCTGGTCCAACGGCGGCTACATGACCCTGCTGCTGCTCGCGCAGGCCAGCGATGCTTATGCGTGCGGCATCGCCGGTGCACCCGTGACCGACTGGGCGCTGTATGACACCCACTACACCGAGCGCTACATGAACCTGCCGGCGGGCAACGTTGAGGGCTACCGCAGCGCGCGCGTGCTTGAGCACATCGGCGGACTAACCTCCCCGCTGCTACTGGTGCACGGCATGGCCGACGACAACGTGCTGTTCAGCAACTCCACCGCGCTGATGAGCGCTCTGCAGCAACGCGGCCAGCCGTTCGAACTGATGACGTATCCCGGCGCCAAGCACGGGCTCAAGGGCAAGGACGCACTACACCGCTATCGCGTCAGCGAAGGGTTTTTTGCGCGGTGCTTGAAGCCGGACCGAATGGGTGGACCATAGCGCCAGGGTCCTGGGTGCCCCGCGCTTTGACCTTTAAATTCGCATGACCTTCGGCGTCTGGCCTCCAGCCGCTGCCCGATGCATGCTGCGTGGACTCATCCCTGGGGTCCGACATGCTCAAGCCGCTGGTTCTTGCGATCACCTTGGCGCTGCTCGCGCCGCTGCCCGCGTTCGCGCAAGCCGGGGCCGCTGTTGCAGCGAAACCCGTTGCCGCCAAGCCCGCCGCGGTCAAACCCATCCCGGTCCCGGCCTGGGTGGCCAAGAGCAACGAGTACACCCAGATCCTGCTGCAGGCGCAGGCGCCGTTTCAGCCTGAGGGTATGTCGTTCTTCGGCGTCCCCGGGTTCGACGATCGGGTGGCTGACTTCGGCCCGGACTACGCCAGACGTTTCCGCGAAGCGATGGGCAAGGCCAAGGCGGAGCTAGTCGCCAAGGCCACCAGCGAGCGCGATCCCGACGTCCAGCAAGACATCGCGATCCTGTTGCGGGCCGCCGACGATGCCATCGAAGCAAGCGAAGTCAACGAGCGTTTGACGCTGCCGTGGACGGACGTGGGCCAGAACGTGTTCCAAGGCATCAAGGGCCTGCTGTCGGAACAGGTCGCCCCGGAGCGCAGGGCCAAGGCGCTGACGCGACTACAGCGCTATGCGGGCCAGGTCGACGGCGCCACGCCGTTGACCACGCTCGCGCGCCAGCGCTACGAGGAGCGCGTCGGCGACGCGGCGATGCTGCCGCCGACCCGGATCGAGGTCGAGCAATCCCTGAGCAATCTGCCCACCTATATCAAGGGCCTGCGTGAGCTGTTCGTCGAATACAAAATCGCTGGCGCCACGCCGAGCCTGGATGCGCTGGAGAAGCAGCTCACCGATCACGCCACGTGGGCGCGCACCGCGGTGCTGCCCAAGGCGCGCACCGAATACAAACTGCCCGCGGAGCTCTATGCCCTTCAGCTGAAAAACGTCGGCATCGACATCGACCCACGCGCGTTGATCGAACGCGCCCAGGTGGGTTACCTGGAGACGCGCGCGGCGATGGAACGACTGGCGCCGCTGGTGGCGAAGGAAAAGGGCCTGAAGGCGACGGATTACGTCTCGGTCATGCGCGAGTTGAAACGCGATCAGCTGAGCGACGCCGAACTT
>JAYSZI010000126.1:0-10106 GCA_043738095.1 Lysobacter sp. | reverse complement strand
ATGGCGACGGTGCCGCCCTTGTCGGGCGCCTCGAAACTGAGGGTTTCCAGCAGGCGTTCCAGCACGGTGTGCAGGCGCCGCGCGCCGATGTTTTCCTGCCGCTCGTTGACGTGGGCGGCGATCTCGGCGAGGCGCTCGATGGCGTCGGCGCCGAACGACAGGGTCACGCCCTCGGTCTGCATCAGTTCCACGTACTGGGTGGTCAGCGCCGCCTTTGGTTCGGTGAGGATGCGCACGAAGTCGTCCTTGCCCAGCGCGCCGAGTTCCACCCGAATCGGGAAGCGGCCCTGCATCTCCGGAATCAGGTCGGACGGCTTGGCCAGGTGGAACGCGCCGCTGGCGATGAAAAGGATATGGTCCGTGCGCACGGCGCCGTACTTGGTGCTGACCGTGCTGCCCTCGACCAGAGGCAGCGTGTCGCGTTGTACGCCTTCGCGGCTGACATCGGCGCCCATGCCTTCACTGCGCTTTGCGACCTTGTCGATCTCGTCGATGAAGACGATGCCGTGCTGCTCGCAGGCCTCGATCGCGGCTTCGCGGATCTCGTCCTCGTTGACCAGCTTGCCGGCTTCTTCTTCCATCAGCACCGGGCGCGCGGCCTTGATCGCCATCGCCTTGCGCTGGGTCCGGCCGCCGGACAGCTGGCCGAAAACCTGGCGCAGCTGCTGGCCCATTTCCTCCATGCCGGGCGGCGCCATGATGTCCACGCCGACATTCATGGCCAGGTCGAGTTCGATCTGCCGCTCTTCGAGCTCGCCCGCGCGCAGCTGCCTGCGCAGCTTCTGGCGCGTGGACGATTCCTGCGAGGAAGGCTCGGCGCCGATGTCGACGGTGGCGGTGGCGGCCTGGTTGAATCCAAAGCCGGGCGCCGCCTCCCGCTTCGGCAGCAGCGCATCCAGGATGCGCTCTTCGGCGCGTTCCTCGGCTTGCGTGCGCACGCGCTGCTTGGCCTGGACGCGGTACAGCTTGACCGCGGTGTCGGCCAGGTCGCGGATGATCTGCTCCACGTCCTTGCCGACGTAGCCCACTTCGGTGAAACGGGTAGCTTCGACCTTCACGAACGGGGCATTGGCCAGCGTGGCCAGCCGCCGCGCGATCTCGGTCTTGCCGACGCCGGTAGGACCGATCATCAGGATGTTCTTCGGCATCACCTCGTTGCGCAGTTCATCGGGCAACTGCATGCGCCGCCAGCGGTTGCGCAGGGCGATGGCCACCGCGCGCTTGGCTGCGTGCTGGCCGATGATATGGCGGTCAAGCTCCTGCACGATCTCGCGCGGGGTCATGCTGGCGGAGGTGTTCTCGATCTTGTGCATCAGAGCACCTCAACCACGATGTTGCGGTTGGTGTAGATGCAAATGTCGCCGGCGATGCTGAGCGCCTCGGTGGCGACAGCCTTCGCATCCAGGGCGGTATGCGCCAGCAGCGCACGCGCCGCGGACATCGCGTACATGCCGCCGGAACCGATCGCGATCAGGCCGTCTTCGGGTTCGATTACATCGCCGGTGCCGCTGATGATCAGCGACGTGTCCTTGTCGGCGACGGCGAGCAGGGCCTCGAGCTTGCCGAAGCGGCGCTCGGTGCGCCAATCTTTGGCCATCTCGACCGCGGCGCGCTGCAGCTGGCCGTGTTTTTCGAGCTTGGCCTCGAACAACTCAAACAGGGTGAAGGCATCGGCGGCGGCGCCGGCGAAACCGGCCAGCACCTGACCGTCGCGGCCAAGCCGGCGCACCTTGCGCGCGTTGCCTTTCATCACCGTCGCGCCGAGCGTGACCTGTCCATCGCCGGCCACGGCGACGCGGCCGTCGCGGCGCACCGAGATGATGGTGGTGGCGTGGAACACAGTGGGGTTCTGACTCGGGTCCATGCGGCCTCCAGGGTGGAACCCTCTGGATGGGGGCCGCGTCGCCGAGCGCAAGGGGGCGCCGCGACGAGACACACACTTGCGAAGATTGCGCGCCGCGCCGCCGCGCGCCGCGATCTCCACGTGCTTTCGCTGCCCGAAATTGAGCGATCCCATGCAGCGCCACGACAACGCAGGCTGTTTCGCGCGCCAGCGCAGCCGATCCTCCGTCGGTCTCTCGCGGTTGCGCGTTAGAGCCCGCCGTACACCCACCTACGGCTTGCGTTTCGCGCGCGGATGCGCGGCGTCGTAGACCTTGGCCAGGTGCTGGAAGTCGAGGTGGGTGTAGATCTGGGTGGTGGCGATGTCGGCGTGGCCAAGCAGCTCCTGCACGCCGCGCAGGTCGCCGGACGATTCGAGGATATGGCTGGCAAACGAGTGCCGCAGCAGATGCGGGTGCACGTGCTTGAACAAGCCCTGCCGGTGCGCGAGTAGGCTGATGCGCAACTGCACCGCGCGTTGGGTGATAGGCCCGCCCGCGCGGCCGGGAAACACCGGCGCGTCGCTGCCCGCGCCGGTCGACGCGCGCCACTGCGCCAGCGCATTGCGTGCATGCGACCCCAGCGGCACGCTGCGTTGCTTTGCGCCTTTGCCGAGCACGGTGACAAGCCCATCGGCGAGATCGAGGTCGCGCCATAACAACCCGCACAGCTCGCTCAGGCGCAGGCCGGAGGAATAAAACAGCTCCAGCATCGCGCGATCACGCAGGCCCAGCGGCGCGTCGGTCGACACTTCCACCAGCACCTTGGCTTCGTCGGGATCCAACACCTGCGGCAGCTTTCGCGGGGCCTTGGGCGCGCGTATCGCCGCGGCTGGGTTTGCGGCGATGCGCCCTTGCTTAAGCAGCCAGCCATAAAAACTGCGGCAGGCGCTCAGTCGTCGCTGCAGGCTCTTGGGCGAAAGCCCGCGGCGGTGCTCGGCGGCAACGAACGCGCGCAACTGCTCGGCGTGCAGCGCGGTCACCTCGATGCCGGAGGTCGAGGACCAAGCCGCCAACGCCGTGAGATCGCGCCGGTAGGCATCGAGCGTGTGCGCCGACATGCGCCGTTCAATCGCAAGATGGGCGAGGAAGTCCTCGATCGCCCGATCCACTGCCGTCTCTGCCGCACCGGCGACAGCGTTCATTTCAAACCGCGTCGAACCGCTTCAGCGCGACGGCGAACGACTCGCCCATCATGCGCAGGAACAGCGTACCCATGCCCGGGAAAAACCGGTTCGCATCCTCGCTGCCGACCGCTATCAGGCCCACGCCCGCCACCGGCAGCAACGCAGTGGACTGCACTTCGTCGGCCCGGAGGCCATACAGCAGCGCGTGCTTCTCCGGCTGCAGGCGGCCGCACAACGGTTCGCCGTCGCTCAGGCAGTCGCGGAACGGCTGCAGGCGCGCATCGTCCGCGTCGATCTGCTGCAACCAGTCACTGTCTTCGAGGCCGGCGGTCGGCTCCAACAGCACCAACCGCACCAGGTCGCCATTGAAATCTTCGGCCAAGCTCGCCGCCATCGCGCGCACGGTATCGGCCGCGGTGGTCTGGCGCATCAGCGCGAGCGTGAGCTGGTGCGTGCGCACCGCGAGGCGCTCGTTGTCCTGGGCGTTGCCGTACAACTCCTGCAACCGGCGCGCAAGTTCGCGGTTCTTATCGCGCAACACTTCCAGCTGATAGCTCGCCAACGACGCGGCCGAACCCTGCTCGCGCGGGACCACCAGGCTCAGGGCGAGATCGGGGAACTGCTGCAGAAAACTCGGGTGCCGGCGCAGCCAGGTCGCGACTTCGTGCGCGCCCAGTTTTTCGCTGGTGTCACTCATTGCGCGCCGCTCTTCATGGAGAACTGTCCTTCAAACACAAAGGCCGCTGGCCCCGCCATCGACAACGGCGCGTCGTCCGCGGGCCAGGCGATACGCAAGTCGCCGCCGGGCTGGCTGATGGTGACGTCGCGATCGATGCGCCCGCGCCGCATCAACACTGCCGCTGCCGCGCACGCGCCGCTGCCGCACGCGAGCGTCTCGCCGGTGCCGCGCTCGTACACGCGCAGCCGCACGTGGTCCCGCGAGTGCACCTGGGCGAAGCCGATGTTGGCCGACTGCGGAAAACACCCGTGCGATTGCAGCAACGGACCGATGCTGGCCAAGGGCGCGACATCGACATCGTCGACCTCGATCACCGCGTGTGGATTGCCCATCGACACCGCGCCGAAGGTAAGCACCACGTCATCGATGTCGAGTACGTATTGATCGGTCTGCGCGCCCATGCCCTGCAACGGAATACGCGCCGGGTCGAACATGGGCACGCCCATGAGCACGCGGAAGTCGTTGCCACCCATCCTGGTAACCGCATGCCGCCCGACCGGACTGTCGAGCGTGAACTCGTCGCCTAAAGCCCGGCCGTCCTGAGCGTGTCGAAGGGAATCGCGCAGCAGCCACGCGGCGACGCAGCGCGCGCCGTTGCCGCATTGCTGCGACGGCGAACCGTCGGCATTCCAGATCCGGTAGGAGGCGACCGCACCGGCGCTGCGCGGCGGTTCGACGCCGAGGATCTGGTCGCAACCGACGCCGGCATGGCGGTCGGCCAGGGCGCGGCACTGTGCGGCATCCGGCGGGGCGCTGCCATCGCGCAAGTCGATCACCACGAAGTCGTTGCCGGCCCCATGCATCTTGCTGAAAGCCAGCGTGTGCGCTGCCCGTCCGACAGGCGCCGGAGGCGTTGCCGTCTCAGCCATGGCCGTCGCCACTGCTGGCCGGTGGCGGTGGGGTAACCGGCGTGTCGTCATCGCTGGTCGGCGGCACCGGCGTGCCGTCTTCGGGCATCGCGTCCGGCGGCACGGTGGCCTCGTCCATCGGCGGGATCACGGGCAGCGCCTGGGCTTGGGCTGCTGGCGGGCTCTCGGCCAACACCAGCGGGCCTTTGTTGCCACATGCCGCCAGGGAAAAAGCCAACACGACGATCGCCGCAGCGCGGATAACGCAGGAGATTTTCAGGTTCATGCCCGCAGTGTAACGCGCCGCCGAGGCAGCTCAAGACGGCGGTTAGCGCGGGGGCTCGGGTCGCGACCACAGCCAGGCGCCGACGATCATCATGATCCCGATGCCGGTGGCCGCCATCCACGCGCGTGGTGCGGTGAGCACGAGCAGTACGGCGCACCCCGCCATCATCACCACTGCGAAAACCTTGGCACGACGCGTAACGGCGCCATGCGCCTGCCAGTCGATGATCATCGGCCCGAACTGGGCGTGCGCTAGCAGCTTGCGGTGCAGGCGCTGCGAGCCCCGCGCCGCGGCGAACGCCGACAGCAACACGAACGGCACCGTCGGCAGGCCCGGGACGACAACTCCGACCACGCCCAGGCCGAGGCTGATGTAGGCCAGCAGCCACCAGGCCCAGCGGAAGCGACCTTTGGCGGTGGATTCCTTAGCGTCCGCGGGCATGACGGCTGGGGAGGCCGCTACGACGCACCACTTGCCGCAGTCGCAACCGTAGTCCCGCCACCGACACCTAGTTGCTCGAGGGTGAACGCGTACATTTCCGACAACTCGCGGTAGCGACGGAACCGGCCCGACTTGCCGCCATGACCGGCGTCCATGTTGGTGCGGAACAGCACCGGCAGCGTGCCGGTGTTGAGGTCGCGCAGGCGCGCGACGTACTTGGCCGGCTCGAAGTACTGCACCTGCGAATCCCACAGGCCGGTACCGACGAACATGGCCGGGTACGCCTGCGCCTTCAAATTGTCGTAAGGCGAGTACGACAGCATGTAGTCGTAGCAGTCCTTCTTTTCCGGATTGCCCCACTCGTCGTACTCGTTGGTGGTCAGCGGAATGCTGGCATCGAGCATGGTCGTGACCACGTCGACGAACGGCACCTGCGACAGCAGCACGCGGTACCTGTCCGGCGCCATGTTCGCGATCGCACCCATCAGCAAGCCACCGGCGCTGCCGCCGTACGCGGCGACGCGGTCCTTCGCGGCGTAGCCCTCCTTGACCAGGAAATCGCTGACGTCGATGAAGTCGGTAAAGGTATTTTTCTTGTTGAACAATTTGCCGTCGTCGTACCACTTGCGGCCCATTTCCTGGCCGCCGCGGATGTGCGCGATCGCGTAGACCATGCCGCGGTCGAGCAGGCTCACCACCGGCAGGTTGAAGCCCGGGTCGATCGAGTGGCCATAGCTGCCGTATGCGTACTGCAGCAGCGCGGCCGTGCCGTTGTTCTCGAAACCGTTTTTGTAGACCAGCGACACCGGCACGCGGGTGCCGTCGCGCGCGGTCGCCCACAGGCGCTGCGTGGTGTATTTGGCCGGGTCGTAACCGATCACCGGCTCGCGCTTGAGCAGCTTGCGCTCGCCGGTGCGGGTGTTGAGCTCGTACGTGGTCGCCGGTGTCGTCAACGACGTGTAGTCGTAGCGCAGCCACTCGGTGTCGGGCTCGGCGTTCGTCGCCAGACCCATGCTGTAGGCCGGCTCGTCGGCTTTGACGTATTCCTCGCTGCCGTCGGCGCCGAGCAGGCGCAAGCGCTCCAGGCCCTGCGAGCGCTCGGCAATTGCGGTGAAGGCATCAAACAACTCGAAGCCATCGATGAACACGTCATCACGGTGCGCGACCCACTCCTTCCAGTCGGCGCGCGAACTGCTGCCGTCGGCGGCGGTCATCAGCTTGAAATTGCTCGCGGGCGCGCCATCGGCACCGGGGGCGTTGGTGCGGATCACCCAGCACCCGCCGAGGTGGTCGGCGTCGTATTCGACGTCACGCTCGCGCGGCGCCAGCACCACGAACTCGCGCGGATCGGCGGCCTTGGCGCAGCGCATTTCGCTGGAGACGGTGCTTTCGACGCTGATGCAGATGTACTTGTCGTCGCGGCTACGGCCGATGCCCATGTAGAAGCTGTCGTCGTGTTCCTCGTAAACCAGCGCATCGTCCGTGGCCGGTGTGCCGAGCACGTGCTTCTTGATTCGCACCGTCAACAGCGTTTCCGGGTCGTTCTCCACGTAAAACAGCGTCTTGTTGTCGTCGGCCCAGACGACGTTCGCCGATGCGTTTGTGATCACGTCGGGGTAAATCTCGCCCGTGGCGAGGTTCTTGAACCGGATCACGTACTGGCGGCGGCCGACGGCGTCGTCGGCCCAGGCCAGCAGTTGATTGTCCTGGCTGACTTCCCAGTCGCCAACGCTGAAATAGTCCTTGCCGGCAGCCATCGCGTTGACGTCGAGCAGGATTTCCTCGGTGACGTCCATGCTGCCCATGCCGTCGACGTGCGGGCGGCGCGCATGAATCGGGTAGTCCTGGCCGGTGGCGTAGCGGGTGTAATACCAGTAACCGCGCTCGCGGTACGGCACCGAACTGTCGTCCTGCTTGATGCGGCCGACGATCTCGTCGTACAGGGTGTTCTCAAGCGGCTTCAGTGGCGCCATCACCCCGTCGACGTACGCGTTCTCGGCGTTGAGATAAGCCAGCATCTCCGGGTTTTTGCGCTTGTCGTCGCGTAGCCAGTAGTACTCGTCATTGCGCTGGGCGCCGTGTGGCGACTTCACCACGTGCGGCCTCTGGGCGACGTCGGGCGGCGATGGCAAATCGGCGGCAGAAGTGGAGCGGGAAGGGGTCATAAGAAGCGTCGCCGCAGGCAGGAGGTCGGTTTCCTAGATGGGTCCAAATGGCGCCGGGCGCAACAGGGCGCGGGAAATCTCTTCGCCCCCAGTGTTTATGCCGTCAGCCCCAGCGACAGCTGGGATAACGGCATAACGCCTGAATTAAGCCGAATCGCGAAGCGGTTTTGGCTTGAATGAATTGTTAGGGCTCGCACCCAAGACATCTGCCCTGTCCGCTTTGAGCGGAATGGAACGGTCTTGGCTGCGAACGTATCGGTAGAGGGCCACGACATGCTCTACGTGCTCGTGGAGTGCCATGGCCAGAGCCTCGTCATGGGACAGGCCGTCGTCTCGATACTCGTTGCGAGGGATTGCGTAGTCAACGTAGTAAGAGAGGTAGACGAGCGTCTCGGGCTTGGCCGTGTCTCCGATCGCGATGAAGTCCTCGCCGTACATCCCGTACGCGAAGGCAAAAAGAAATGTCACCTCGCCATTACTGAATGAGTGATTCTCAACGCCTCGCATGACGCCTGGCTCCCCGGAGAAGCCAAGGTAGTCAAATCCGTGCTGGTGGAGCAAGCCAATCAAATGCGGGACAGGGAACGCGGGCTCCGCGGACGCGGCGGTGTCACGTTTGACCAGCCGAGAAAGGTCCATGTGAGTCCTAACTGGGGATGACCACCGCTACTCGCTGAGCTGGTTCCACAAGAACGTGAACGCGAGCGCGCTCATGTGCGCGGCCTGGGCATTGTTGGCCGAGCCACCGTGGCCGCCCTCGATGTTCTCGTAATAGCGCACGTCCTTATCGGCCTCGAACATCTTCGCCATCATCTTGCGCGCATGGCCCGGGTGCACGCGGTCGTCGCGGGTCGAGGTCATGAAGATGGTCGGCGGATAGTCGCGCTTGGCATCGAACAAGTGGTACGGCGAAAACGTCTGGATGAACTCCCAGTCCTTGGTATCGGGGTTGCCGTACTCGGCCATCCACGACGCACCGGCCAGCAGATGGCTGTAACGCTTCATGTCGAGCAGCGGCACCTGCACCACGACCGCACCGAACAGCTCCGGGTACTGGGTCAGCATGTTGCCGGTGAGCAGGCCACCGTTGCTGCCGCCCTGAATACCGAGGTGCTTGGTCGAGGTGACCTTGCTCGCGATCAGGTCGCGCGCGACCGCGGCGAAGTCTTCGTACGCCTTGTGCCGGTTGGCCTTGAGTGCGGCCTGGTGCCAGCGCGGGCCGTACTCGCCGCCGCCGCGGATGTTGGCGACCGCGTACACCCCGCCCTTCTCCAGCCAGCCCTTGCCGACGCTGCCGGAGTAACCCGGGGTCAATGAAATCTCGAAGCCGCCGTAGCCGTACAGCAACGTCGGCGCACTGCCGTCGAGCTTCAGATTTTTCGGCTTGACCAGGAAGTACGGCACCTTGGTGCCGTCTTTACTGGTGGCGAAGTGCTGCTCGATCGCGTGGGTGCTCGCGTCGAAAAACGTCGGCATCGTCTTGAGCACCTGTGGCGCGTTGCCAACCTCGGCGATGGCAAGCGTGCTCGGCGTCAGGTAGTCGGTCGCGGTCAGCCACACCGCGTCGCTGTGGTCTTCGTCGACCGCGGACACGGCGAGCGTGCCGAACGTCGGCGCGCCGACGAACGCATTGCGCTGCCACTCGCCGGCACCCGGCGTGAGCACGCTGAGCTTGTTCTTGACGTCCTCGAGCACGTTCAGCACAAGGTGATTGTTGGTCCAGGTGTAGCCGGCCAGCGAGGTGCGCTCGCTCGGCGCGAACAGCGTGATGAACTCGCGTTTGCCGGCCATGAAATCGTCGAACTTCGCCGCGATCAGACTGCCGGCCGGGTAATCCTCGCCGCCGGCTTTGTAAGCCTCGCGCAGCTCAAGGACCAGCCAGTCCTTGTGCACGGACTTGTTGGCGGAATTGGGTGCGTCGATCTTGACCAGCTTGCCGTCGCCACTCCTCAGGTACAGCTCGTCGTTGTAGAACGCGAGCGTGCGGCTGACGAAATCGCGGGCAAAACCTGGCGTGTGGTCGTGGGTGGCAGAGATGTACATGTCGTCGGCGGTGCCGGCGTACACGACTGTGGCCGCGGTGAGCGGCGTGCCGCGCCGCCACTGCTTGACGATGCGCGGGTAGCCCGAGCTAGTCATCGTGCTCGCGCCGAGGGCGTCCTTACCAAAATCGGTGAACACGTAGACGTTGTCGCGATCGATCCACTGCAACGCGCCTTTGGCTTCGGCGCGGAAGAAACCGTCCGTCACCCAAGTCTTGGTGGTGAGATCGAACTCGCGAGTGATATCGGCGTCCGAGCCACCCGCCGACAGCGCGATGAGGCAACGATCGTAGTCTGGCTTTAGGCAGTCGGCGCCGTGCCAGACCCATTTCTTGCCGTCGGGAATGTTCTCGGCCTCGTTCAGAGCATCAAGGTCGATCACGGTCTCCCAGACCGGCTTGTCCTTGCGGTACTCGGACAGCGTGGTGCGACGCCACAGGCCGCGCTGGTGCTGCGCGTCCTTCCAGAAGTTGTAGTAATGCTCGCCGATCTTCTCGACCGCGGGGATCTTGGCATCGGAGTCGAGGATCGCGAGGATCTGCGCCTCGAGCTGCTTGAACTCGGCGCTGGTCGCAAGC
>JAYSZI010000125.1:0-38468 GCA_043738095.1 Lysobacter sp. | reverse complement strand
GCGCCGCACTGCTCGCAGTTGTCTCCGTACTGGTCCGCCGTACCGCAGTTCGGGCATTCGCCGCGCACATAGCGGTCCGGCAGGAACATGAGCTTGACCGGATCGTAGAACTGCTCGACCGCGCGGCGCGCGATGTGCCCGCCTGCATCCAGTGACGCGAAGATGGCTTCGGTCAGCTGGCGATTGCGATCCGAGTGCGTTGAGTCGAAATGATCGAACTCGACGGCGAAGTCGAGGAAATCGCGCTCATGCCCCGACTGGATCGACGCGATCCACGCTTCCGGCGTCACCCCCGCCTGTTCGGCAGCCAGCATGATCGGCGTGCCGTGGGTGTCGTCGGCGCAGACGAAGTGCGCGGTGTGGCCCGCCATGCGCTGCGCCCGCGACCAGATGTCGCCCTGGATGTAGCCGACAAGATGGCCCAGGTGCAGCGGGCCGTTGGCGTAGGGCAGGGCGCAGGTAACGATCAGCTCGCGGGACATGGGCATAGGCGAAGCGGGGGCGCGCGATTATCGCATGCGGTCGCGCGCCGGCCGCCGCGTGGATCGGCGCGAGCGACGATAGGCGCGATCCGATGTCGTGAAGATACGACAGCCCTGATCTGAGCAGAGCGAACCAACGCTATTTCGCCCCGGTCCGACGGGGTTCCTGCGGCGTCGCTGAGGGAGACACCAGGCCCCGCGCTTGCTTCCCCCGCCTCCGCGAGGACCGAAAAAAAGCCCAGCGATTGCCGGGCCTTCCTGCACCTTGGGAGCACGGATATCAGCCCTTGCGAACCCAGACCTGGTTGCGGCCCAGGAGCGAAAAACCTACAAACCCACGCACTTCCAGTTTGGCGCCGCCGCTAGTCGGGCGCACCTTCACCGAATAGATCTTGCCGCTCGCGGGGTCAAGGATCTTGCCGCCTTCCCAGCTATCGCCCTTCTTCTTGACACCCCACAGGATGATCATGCCCTTGACCGGCTTGTTGCGGCGCTCGCCCGTGCACTGGTCGCACAGGGGATTCGGGCCGCGGTCGGAATTGAGCACCTCGTTGACGCGACCGGTGAGGGTGCCGTCGCGGGCCTCGTAGATTTCGACCACCGATTTCGGCTTCTGGGTCTTGTCGTCGATCGTGGTCCATGTGCCGACTGGCGACGTCTGGGCGAACGCCAGCGAGGACAGCGCCAGCATTGGCACAGTGAGCAGCAGGGCCAGAAGTTTGGTGCGCATGGGTCCCCTCCCAGGGATTGGACGAGCCCTCCGGCGAAGCCGGCGATAGCGGTCTTTATACCGCGCATCCGGCCCCGTATGGACCCGCACTTCAGCGCACGGTTAAGCGCCTGCGGGCCCCTTTTTTGCAACTATCCGTGCCTTGCAGCGGCGCATGCGCGCGGTGCGGCACTCCCCGTTTGTGGGTGTGTGGTGCTCGAAGTCCCGCGCGGCGCTATAGAGCGGCGTAGCGCACGCTGGTCGGGTCGCATCGAGGCGCTCATCAAGTTGCTCGGCGCCATCGCCGGCCCGAGCGCGGATAGCCCGTAAAATCCCCATCGCAGCAAGCGTCGATATCCCATCGCCGCACGACCCAAGGCACCCTGTGACTGATTCCCTGCAACACCGCATCGAAGCGTTGGCCCTTCCCGACATGCACGCCACGCTGGGCGAGTGTCACACGCGTATCCGTCTGGCCGATGCCGACGGCAAGGTTGCCGTGTCGATCGTGGTCGGCTTCCCGTCCGGCCCGTGGCACGACTGGCTGCAGCAGGCGCTGGTGGAGTTGCTTGTCAGTGAAGGAAAATCACTAGCGCACCTGGAACTGAGCCACCGCATCGTGACCCACGCCGTGCAGCCCAACGTCACGCCGTTGAGCAACGTCCGTAACCTGATCGCGATCGGCTCAGGCAAGGGTGGCGTGGGCAAGTCGACCACGGCCGTGAACCTGGCGCTCGCCCTGGCCGCCGACGGCGCCAAGGTCGGCGTGCTCGACGCCGATGTCTACGGCCCGAGCGTGCCGATGATGCTGGGACTGTCGGGCCGCCCCGACAGCGCCGACGGAAAGTCGATCGAACCGATGCGCGCGCACGGCATCGAGGCGATGTCGATCGGCCTGCTGGTCGAGCAGGACACGCCGATGATCTGGCGCGGGCCGATGGCGACCTCCGCGCTCACCCAGCTGCTCAACGACACCCGCTGGAGTGATCTGGACTATTTGATCGTCGACTTGCCACCGGGCACCGGCGATATCCAGCTCACGCTCGCCCAGAAGATCCCGGTCGCAGGCGCGGTGATCGTGACCACGCCGCAGGACGTCGCCACGCTCGATGCGCGCAAGGCGCTGAAGATGTTCGAAAAGGTCGGGGTGCCGGTGGTCGGCCTGGTCGAAAACATGGCCGTGCACGTGTGCTCCAATTGCGGCCATAGCGAACACGTTTTCGGCGAAGGCGGCGGCACCCGGATGGCGGCGCAGTACGGCCTGGCCCTGCTGGGGAGCCTGCCGCTGGCGATTGAAATTCGTGAACAGGGGGATGCCGGTATCCCGATTGTGGCATCCACTGCTGATTCGGTCACCGCTCAGGCATATAGAACGACCGCTCGTCGGCTTTCTGTGGCACTTTCGAAGCGCCCCCACATTTCCACCCCCCTGGCTGTCTCGCTCCTGGGCCAATAAGGCGTGGAGCTCACTGCTGCAGTGCAGCAGGCGCCGCACTCCGGGTATGCAACATTTAGGGTGGTGCGTCGGTCCCGTCGCACTCCCATAGACCTTTGAGGGCTCTTGAATGACGCATTCCATCCGTACCGCCGCACTGGCAGGCGCAGTGATCGCAACCTTGGGTTTGTGCTCCTCCGCATTCGCCGGCGGCCGTCCGGATCTGGTGCTGGCTGGCCTCAAGGCCGGCCGCGCGCATCAGATCGACGAAATCATCGTGAAGTACCGCGACGGCACCAGCGCTGCCCAACAGAGCGCAGTGCGCCAGGGACTTGGCGCGAACAAGCTCGACACCGTCCGCGGCGGCAGCGCCAAGCGTGGCGAGACCTCGCTGCTGAAACTGCCGGCGGGTGTGAGCGTCGCAGCTGCTGTGCGGGCGTTGGCCAGCGATCCGGCAATCGACTATGTCGAGCCGAACTGGACCTATCAGCACAGCGCGGCGTCCAACGACACGTACTACACCAACGGTTCGCTGTGGGGCATGTACGGCGACGCGAGCAGCCCGGCCAACCAGTTCGGTTCGCAGGCCGCTGAAGCGTGGGGCGCAGGCCATACCGACTGCGGCAACGTGATCGTCGGCGTGATCGACGAGGGCATCTACTTCAACCACGAAGACCTGACTGCCAACATCTGGATCAATCCGTACGACGCGGTCGACGGCATCGACAATGACGGCAACGGCTATGTCGACGACGTGCGCGGCTGGGACTTTGATGGCGGCAGCAACAATATCAACTCCGGCGGTGCGAACGACGATCACGGCACCCACGTGTCGGGCACGATCGCTGGCGTCGGCGGTAACGGCAAGGGCGTGGCCGGCGTGTGCTGGAGCGGGGTCAAGTTGATCAGCGGCAAGTTCCTCGGCCGTCGTGGCGGCAACACCGCCAACGCCATCAAGGCCGTGGATTACTTCAACGACCTGAAGTCTCGCCATGGCTTGAATATCGTTGCGACCAACAACTCCTGGGGTGGCGGTGGTTTCTCGCAGGCACTGCAGGATGCGATCGGTCGCGCCAACACTGCGGGCATCCTGTTCATCGCCGCCGCCGGCAATTCGGCTACCGACAATGACGCCACGGCGAGCTATCCGTCGAATTATCCGAACGCCAACATCATCGCGGTCGCCTCGACCACGAGCACTGGTGGCCTTTCGAGCTTCTCGCAGTGGGGCCTGACCACGGTCGATATCGGTGCGCCGGGTTCGGGCATTTGGTCAAGTGTGCCCAAGAGCGTAAAGGGCGCATTGGTATCGGGCTACGCCAGCTATAACGGCACGTCCATGGCGACACCGCACGTGGCTGGGGCCGCGGCGCTGTACAAGTCGTCGCATCCGGGCGCGACCGCGGCCGACGTGAAGGCTGCGATCCTGGGCAGCGCGGTGCCGACTCCGTCGCTCCAGGGCAAGGTCGTCACCGGCGGTCGTCTCAACGTCAGCGGCTTCTGAGTCAGCGCTTCCTGAAGTAACGAGGGCCCGGCATTGCCGGGCCCTTTTTTTTGACCACCGTACGCCGGGAGGGCAGGCGGTTGTTTGCGCGCGGGACATTCGCGATGGCATCGGACCGGTTCGGGCGGAGTTTTCTTGTCGGACGAGCTACACCCGCGAAGCCGAGGCGCTCGCCGACTTTCATTGGGAGAAGCGCCACACGGCCAGCCATAGGCACCGCAGTGATCTAGCCGGTTTTCGGGCGCTACGCCGTTAACAGGAGGGCACGGCTGCAAATTCCATTACCCGGGGGCGTCTCTGTGAACAAACCACTCCGTCGCGCCGCGCTCGTCAGCGCGGTTCTGGCTTCGCTCGGCATCGCTTCGGCGGCGTACGCCGGCGGACGTCCCGATCTCGTCCTCGGCAGCCTGCAGGCGGGCCACCCGCATGTGGCCGGGCAGCTCCTGGTCAAATTCCGCGATGGCGTGCCCGCGACCCAGCAAGCCAGCGTTCGCCAAGGCGTGGGCGCGCAGAAGCTCGAAACCGTACGCCCCGGCAGAGGCGAACATGCACTCATGAAGCTTCCAGCGGTGATGTCGATCGCCGCCGCCGTGCGCGCGTTACGGTCCCATCCTGCGGTGGAGTACGCCGAGCCGAACTGGATCTACCAGCATGCCGATGCGGCCAACGACTCCTATTACATCGACGGCTCGCTGTGGGGCATGTACGGCGACGCTACCAGCCCGGCCAACCCATTCGGTTCGCAGGCGGGCGAAGCCTGGAACGCCAGCCACACGTCCTGCGGCACGGTCTGGGTCGGGGTGATCGACGAAGGCTACATGCATACGCACGAAGACCTCGCAGGCAACGCTGGGACCAACCCGGGCGAGGTGCCGGGCAACGGCGCCGATGACGACGGCAACGGTTATGTCGACGACATCCACGGCTGGGACTTCGCCGGCGGTGACAACAGTGTGTTCGACGGCGTCAACGACGACCACGGCACCCACGTGTCCGGCACGATCGGCGCGGTCGGTGGCAACGGTAAGGGCGTGGCTGGCGTGTGCTGGTCGGTCAAACTCATCAACGCCAAGTTCCTCGGCAACCAGGGTGGCACCACCGCCAATGCGATCAAGGCAGTGGATTACCTCACTGACCTCAAGACGCGCCACGGTCTCAATATGGTCGCGAGCAACAGTTCCTGGGGTGGAGGCGGCTTTTCGCAGGGCCTTCAGGACGCCATCACCCGTGCCGGGGATGCCAACATCCTATTCATCGCTGCAGCAGGAAATTCCGCCAGCAATAACGACGCCACCACCAGCTACCCGTCTGGCTACCCCAACGCGAACATCATCGCGGTGGCGTCGATCACCAGCACCGGGGCGATGTCGAGCTTCTCGCAGTACGGCGCCAACTCCGTCGACATCGGCGCCCCAGGTTCAGGCGTCTGGTCGACGGTGCCCAAGCGCGCGAAGGGCAAGGTCTACGCGGGCTACGCGAGCTACAGCGGCACGTCGATGGCGACCCCGCATGTGACCGGCGCCGCGGCGCTGTACAAGTCGTCGCACGCGGGCGCTACCGCCGCCGACCTCAAGGCGGCGATTCTCGCCGCAGCGGTGCCAACGCCGTCGCTCAATGGCAAGGTCGTCAGCAACGGTCGTCTCAATGTCAGCGGCTTCTGAGCGGGTGTTTAGACGATAAGCGGGCCGGTTTTGGGCGGGATTCACTGGCCCCTGCAAAATTGCCGAGCAGACGCCTGGCGGACTGGAAGCGGTCGTGGCGAATCGGCCGCTCGCGTCGGGATCCGGGCTGGGCCTGCCCTGATCCATCCCCGCATGCAGCAGTCAGTCGGATTTTTCCCGGGCCTGCGGCCCCGCGCTCGACCGAGTACGCGGTCGGACGAGCCGGCAAGCGAGCCGTTAGAATCGCGGCTTCCGTTCGCTGGGACCGCCCGCCGCATGAGCATCAAGTCAGACCGCTGGATCCGTCGCATGGCCGAACAGCACGCCATGATCGAGCCGTTCGAGGCCGGCCAGGTCAAGCATGCTGCGAACGGCGAGCGCATCGTCAGCTACGGCACCTCGAGCTACGGCTATGACGTGCGCTGCTCGCGCGAGTTCAAGATCTTCACCAACATCAATTCCACGATCGTCGATCCGAAGCATTTCGATCCCGGCAGCTTCGTCGACATCGAGAACGACGTCTGCATCATCCCGCCGAACTCGTTCGCGCTCGCGCGCACGATCGAGTACTTCCGCATCCCCCGCGACACCCTGGTGGTGTGCCTGGGCAAGAGCACCTACGCGCGCTGCGGCATCATCGTCAACGTGACCCCGCTGGAACCCGAGTGGGAAGGCCACGTCACCCTTGAATTCAGCAACACGACACCGCTGCCGGCGCGTATTTACGCCAACGAAGGCGTCGCGCAGATGCTGTTCTTCCAGTCCGACGAAGTCTGCGAGACCTCGTACAAAGACCGCGGCGGCAAGTACCAGGGCCAGACCGGGGTGACGCTGCCGCGTACATGAGCCGCGCCCTCGACGGACCGGTGTGGACGCAGTGACATGCAGCCCGCCGTTGCAACTACGACGCTCGAAGAAGAGATAAGCAAATTTCAGGGCAGACCAGGTGTGAGGCCGACGGCGTCGTCAATCCGCCGGACGAATTTGGTTCGCAGCCACTGAAGACCTCTGTTGGCAACACCTACGTGCTAACCCATGCCGACGGCATGGTGGTGAGGGCACTTTCACGCTCGTCCCGTCCCAAGAACCCAAGGCAGTCGACTGGACGGGCTCGTGTGGGGCGGACAGAGAGAAGTCCTTTCCAGTGATCTATTTCTTTGACGGGGACATGCTTGTCTTTTGTGCGGGCGATGAGGGGATGAAGCTGCCGAAAGTGTTTCAGACGCGCCTGGGGGATACGCTGAGTTCACCAGCGTGTGATCGTTTAGGTGGTTCCGGCGACCTGCCGCGACACAAACGCTGTGCAGGTCGCGCGCTTCGGTAGATGGCTTCAGGGCTTCTGATACGTTACGAAAAAACCCTGAAGGTCGCCGTTCTCGATATACGGCTCGACGCTGAGCACCTTGTAGCCACGCGTCGCGAATGCCTGGTGGGCCTTGCTCAGTGAATTCGCGGCGCCCTGATTGCGGAAGCCCCAGCTGGCGTCGAGCCAGATCGTTACGGCGCTGAGGTTGGCGCGCGCGGCTTCGTCGGCCGATACCTCGGGTTTCTTCTCGAACAGAGCGGCGTGAGCGGGCACGGTGGCGGCGATGGAAGCGGCGGCGAGCAGGGTCGCCAGTAGCACGGTGCGCATAGGGTTCTCCGGGTCAGTGTTCGGTGCCGGCAGAGATGCGCCGGTCGGCGGTGGTCGTCAGCGCTACGCGCAACGCGATGCGCAGGGCTGCGCTGATAGTGGCGATCGGCAGACTTGGTGCACCGGGGTGGTGTGCGGCCTGTTCGGCGGAATACGGAATGTGGATGAAGCCGCCGCGTACGTTCGGCGCGTCGCGCAGCGCGTGCATCAGACCATAAAACACCTGATTGCAGACGTAGGTGCCCGCAGTTTGCGAGACCTCGGCGGGAATGCCCGCGGCGCGCAACGCCAGGAGCATCGCCTTGATCGGCAGGTCGCTGAAATAGGCGGCGGGGCCGTCCGCGGCGATCGTTTCGTCGATCGGGCTAGCGCCTGCGTTGTCCGGAATACGAGCGTCCATAAGATTGATCGCGACGCGCTCGAGCGATAGTTGCGCGCGTCCGCCGGCTTGGCCGACGCCGAGCACGAGGGCCGGCTTGAGATCACGCATTGCATGGCTCAGCGTTTCCAGCGAGCCGCCAAATTCGACTGGCAGGCAGCGCGTCACCACGCGGTGCGATGCGATCCGCACCCCATCCAGTGCCTGCACCGCGTCCCAACTCGGGTTGCTGGACTCGCCGCCGAATGGCTCGAAGCCGGTTAGCAGGACGGTTGGGAGTTTTGGCTTCATGGGTTGGGCCGCCGCTGCCGCGAACGCGGGCTGCGTCCGGCACCCGTGCAGCGGCTCATGGCGCAGGTGCAGATTCCAATGTAGCGAAAGCCACTGGGTCCCCGCGTTCGCGGGAACGACGTGGCAAGGTGAAGAGCGTCGCATGCAAGGCGATAGCCTGGAGCGCGGATTGCGCGGGGAGGGCGCACCGAAACCCAGGGCCTGTCGGTCGGCCCAGTGATGGGGCTTGTGGCAGCACACGTCGGGGAGTGGTCGACGAGATCCCGCAACCTCTGGCCGAAGCGCAACCTCATCGAAACACCAGCCAGTACATCAACAGCAGATTCACTGCGAGCAACGGAAACGCGGTCGGCAACTGCGCGCGGATCACCGCGTTGGGGTCGTCGAGTTCGAGCAGTGCCGCCGGTACTAGGTTGAAGTTCGCGGCCATCGGCGTCATCAGCGTGCCGCAGTAGCCGGTGACCATGCCTATCGCGCCGAGAATCGCCGGGTCAGCGCCGTGCTGCTGAATGAGCAAGGGCAGACCGATGCCCGCGGTCATCACCGGGAATGCGGCGAACGCGTTGCCCATGATGACGGTGAACAGCACCATGCCCAAACCGTACGCGAGCACGCACGCCAGTCGGCTGTCGGCAGGGATCACCGCCGACACCAACGAGGCGACGGCTTCGCCAACGCCGCTGGCGGCGAACACACCACCGAGCGTGGCCAGCACCAGCGGCAGCAGAGTGGCCCAGCCCATGGTGTCGAGCAGGCGACGGCCTTCGGCGATCGCCAATACCGGTCGTTCGCGGGTGACGGCAATGGCGGCGAGCGTCGCCAGCACGCTCGCCAGCGCCAGTCCGATCAGCGTCACGCTGCCGCTGCCGAGCAGCGGCGTCTGACCGAAATGGATATCCGCGCCGAACAGCACCACCAGCATTGTCACCAGAGGGATCAGCAGCGCGGGCCCGAACAGCCAATGACCGTGCCGCTGCGCCGACGCGCGTCGCTGCGCTTCGGGCGCTTCGGCGATGTGTTCGCGGTGCATGCGGGTGGCCAGCAAAGCCAGCACGATCACGCCACCGCCTGCCAGCTGCGCCGGCCCGGTGTCGCCAGTTTTGCTCGCCGCCAGCACCGCATCACCGCCACCGAATAACACTGCCAGCAACGCCCAGAACGCCGCGTGCGCGTAGCGGCGCTCGCGTAGGTTGCACCAGCCCGCGTACAGCAGGAACAGCGCGAGCACGACGAAGAAATGCTCAATCCGCAGCATGCACGGCCGCCTCTGCCTGGGTCGTCTTGAGCGCGACCCGTCGCTGCAGGCCGCGCTGGAACACGGCGATGCGGATCGCGTGGATCACGAACGCGGCGATCGCGGTAGGCAACGCCCACAACGCGATCGCCAGCGGCTCCAGCACGATGCCGTGTTCGGCGTAGAACCCCTGGATCAGCAGCACCCCGCCGAAGGCGAGGAACACGTCTTCGCCGAAGAAGCGGCCTACGTTGTCGGTCGCCGCGGCGAGCGCATGCACGCGCTGGATCTCGGCGCGATCGAGCAACCCGTGCGGTTTCTCGGCTGCGGACTCTGCCATCGGTGCGAGCAGCGGCCGCACGGTCTGTGCGTGCCCTGCGATATCGATCAGTCCGAGCATGCTCAAGCCTTGGCGCAGCAGCAGATACCCGCCAAGCAAGCGCGCCAGGGTGAGCCCGCGCATCCGCGCAATCCAGGTCAATGCGTGCTCGCGCAAGCCGGCGCGCTCGAGCAGGCCGATCGTCGGCAGGGTGAATACGAACAGCAGCAGCGCCCGGTTGGAGACGAAGCTCTGGCCGATCAGTGCAAGCAGTTCCGGCAACGATTTGCCCGCGCACAGGCCGCTGAGCAAGCCGGCGCTGACGACCACGATCACCGGGTTGAACCGCAGCACGAAGCCGGCGACGACCCAGGCGATGCCGAGCAGGGGCCAGTAGTTCATGCGAGCGCTCCCAGCGGGCGAATGTGCACGGCGTCGACCTCCAACGCCTGGCGCAGTCGCTGCGCGAACACAGCCGCGTTGGGGCGATCGCCGTGCAGGCACAACGTGTCGGCGCGCAGGTGTAGGCGCTGACCATCGGCGCTGGTGACCGTGCCGGTGGTGGCCAGGGTGCGGGCCTGAATGATGGCGGCATCAAGGGAAACGATCACCGCGCCGGGGGCACCGCGCGGCAGCAGCTGGCCGTCTTGGGCATAGCCGCGTTCGGCGAACACTTCGTGGGCCACGCGTAGGCCAGCGGCCGTGCCGGCGTCAGGCAGGGCCGAACCCGATAGCCCGAACAGGATCAGTGAGGCGTCGACCGCGGCAACCGCTGCGGCGATCGCATCGGCAACCGCGCGATCGCGTGCGGCCAGGTTGTACAACGCGCCGTGCGGCTTGATGTGGGCTAGGCGCACGCCTTCGTCGCTGGCCAGAGCGGCGAGCCGGAGCAGCTGCGTGCGCACCAGCATCCCGATGTCATCAAACGACAGCGCGAGGTCGCGACGGCCGAACTGCTCGCGGTCGGCGTAGCCGGGATGCGCACCGGCGGCGACGCCGTGCTCGCGACACAGTCGCAGCGCCGCGCGCATTGTCGCGTCATCGCCCGCATGGCCGCCGCAGGCGATGCTGGCCGAACTCAGGTGCGGGACAATGGCCGCGTCATCGCCGCAGCCTTCGCCGAGGTCACAGTTGAAGTCGATACGGGGCGCAAGCCGGTGAGCTTCAGTCATTGCGGAAGGCTGCGCCTGTCGAGGGCGTTGTGCCACGCTGCGGGACCGTCGTGTGCAGCAATAAACGCATTGCGATTTGCTCCATTGGGGAACGGTGCCCTGCGTTGGCCTGTCATTCCCGCGCAGGCAGGAATCCTGCGCATTGCTAGCGCCTTGGATTCGCACTCGCGGGGATGGTGGCATCGGATTTCAGGTGTATCGAGATACCGCGGTGCCAACCGAGCCTAGGCAATCCACGCCGGAGTCGCAATGCCGCCCCCACCGGGTCAGCGTTGCCGGTCGGCGAGGGCGTGGTGCAGGCGCGCGTACTGCGCGTGCCGCAGCAGTGACAACGCTGCTGCCGTCGGCGCGTCGACCGACTGCAACTGCAAGCGGTCGCCGGGACGCCATTGCGCCAGCCGTGGTAGGTCCGCGGCGATGACATAACCCAGCCGCGGGTAACCGCCGACGGTCTGGGCGTCGGCGAGCAGCACGATCGGTTGCCCGTCCGGTGGAAGTTGCAGTGTGCCGGGCGCGACCGCCGCGGAAATGGCATCGCCGCTGGTTACCGGCAGTGAATCGCCTTCGAGCCGCAGTCCTTGGCGGTTGCTGCGGGCACTGACGCGCCAGTGCGCCTGTTCGAGTCGCGCTACCGCCGGGTGGTCGGAGGCGACGAAGCGCACCGGCGCGCTGCGCGCGCGGTCGATCGCTTCGACCCACCACTTGGTCATGCTTGGGGCGGTGCAATCGAGCGCAGGCGGACTGCCGAGCGTCAGCAAGTCGCCGCGGCACAACGCGCGTCCCTCGAAGCCGCCGAAGCCGCCACGTAGGTCGGTACTGCGGCTGCCCAGGACGACCGGCACATCGATCCCGCCCGCAAATGCCACCCACGCGCGCACCCCATCGCGGATCGCGCCCAGGTGCAGCGTGCCCGGCGGCAAGTCGACGCGACGGCCATTCGCGACGCTGGTGCGTACGCCGTTGGGGTCCTCGAAATGCGCGCCCACTGCCGCGCCACACAGGGCTAGGCGCATTGGCTGCAACAGCTGCAGGGTCGGGCCGAGCATCGTGAGTTCGAGCACCGCGGCGTTATCGGCGTTACCGACCAGGCGGTTGGCCAGGGCCGCTGCCTCACTGTCCAGCGCGCCGGCTCGGGCGACGCCCAGATGGCGCCAACCGTCGCGGCCGCGGTCCTGCACTGTGCTCAGGGGGCCCGGGGTGAGCACGCGCAGGCTCATGGGCCCTGCTGCAATTGTGCGTATGTGGTGGCGTCGATCGCGCGGAAGCGCACGAAGTCGCCAGGCGCGAGCAGGCACGGTGGTTCGCGGGTCGGGTCGAACAGGCGCGTGGGCGTGCGTCCGAGCAGGCGCCAGCCGCCGGGGCTGTCGCGCGGGTAGACACCAGTTTGGGCGCCGCCGATCGCAACACTGCCGGCGGGCACGTGCGTGCGCGGCGTCGCGAGCCGCGGCAGCGCGAGCGCGGGGTCGAGCCCGGACAAATACGGAAAACCCGGGGCGAAGCCGATCATTGCCACGCGGTACAGCCCGGCCGCATGCCGCTGCGCGAGATCGTCCGGCGCCAGACCCAGCTCGGCCGCGGCGCTGGCGAGGTCGGGGCCCACGCCGCCGCCGTAGAGCACCGGGATTTCCACCGTGTTGGCGGTGCTTGCGCTCGCCAATGGATGGGAAAGCGCAGCCCATTGCTGCAGCAGCCACTCGCGAACCTCGATCGCGGCGAGCATCCGGCTGTCGAAGAACACTCCGACGCTGGCGTAGGCGGGCACGACATCGCACAGCCAGAGCGGCGCGGCAGCGCGGATCGCCGCAGCCAGTGCATGCGCGCGGGCGTTGCAATCGTCGTCGATCGCATCACCCAGCTCGAGCAGCCAGGCGTCACCGCTGAGCGGTTGGATGCGGCTGGGTGACGCGGCGTGGTTCACGCCGCCAACGCGGCCAGCAGGTGCTGGATCCGCCGCACCAGCGCCTCGGGCGAATACGGCTGCGCCGACGCCGTGCCCCACACCGGCCGCGGCCAAGCGATGTCGTCGGTAAACCGCGCGATCACGTGCACGTGCAACTGCGGCACCAGGTTGCCCAGCGCGGCGACGTTGAGCTTGTGCGGCTTGAACGCGCGCTGCAGGGCGGCGCTCGCGGTGGCGATCTCGCGCATCAGATCGGCCTGCTGTGGCTCGCTTAGGTCGATCACCTCGACCGCCCCGGCCACGCGCGGCACCAAGATCAGCCACGGGTGGTTGGTGTCGTCCATCAGGCGCAGTTCGCACAGCGGCCATTGCGCGATCGGGTGGGTGTCGTCGGCCAGTTGCGGGTGGAGCTGCCAGGCAGTCATCGCAGGGCCTCCTCGAAAAATGTGATGGTGCGATGCCACGCGAGCGCGGCGCTGTCGGCGGCGAAGTCCGGGCGTGCGTCGCAGTGGAAGCCGTGACCCGCGGGGTAGGTGTGGATGGTGGCTGCTGGTTGTTTGGCGCGGTGCGCGGCGACGGCTTCGGGAGGAATGATCGGGTCGTGCTCGCCGAAGTGGAACAGCATCGGCGCGCGCGTGAATTCATCCAGAAACGGCACGGTGCGCCCGCCGTAATAGCTCACCGCCGGCAGGCCGAAGCGGGTGTTGGCCAGGAACGCGACGCTGCCGCCCCAGCAGAAACCGACCACGCCTATCTGTTGACCCTCCGACTGCAGTTGCTCGGCCGCGGCGGCGACCAGCGCGACCGCGCGATCGAAGCCGAGCGCTGTGGTCAGCTCGCGGCCCTTGGCAACGCCCGGCTCGTCGTACTCCAGGGCCACGTCGCGCTCGATCGGGTCGAACAGCGACGGCGCGATCGCGACAAAGCCTGCCTCAGCGAAGCGATCAACAACACTGCGAATATGCAGATTGACGCCGAAGATTTCCTGCACGACGACCAACGCGCCGTTCGCGGGCTGGGTTGGGTCGGCGCGCCACGCCGCTACCGTGCCGTGCGGCGTGTCCAGATCAATCCAGTGGCCCATCGCTTGGCTCCGATCAACCGGCGGGGCGGTTGTGTGCTGATTTTAGCGCTGACATCACGAGGCGCACGACCGCGTCGACGTTTAGGCGAGTTGGGTTGAATGCCGGCCGTGAAGTACGGCGAGCACGTCGGTGCCACCGTACTCAAAAGTACCCAGAACGAGTTCGAGAGCGTCAAGATCGCGCCGACCCGCAGGGCAACCCGGACACGAAGTGAGGGCGATGGCCAGGACGCCACATGGCGCGCAGTGCCAAGCCAGACGCTCGGCTGCGGTATGGCGATGATGCGAGGGTGATCGCGGTCGGGCGGCTGTCGTTGCCGCCGTAGCGCACGGCGAACGAGTACGCTGCGGGAGGTCACGCGAGGTCGCCAATGTCGTCAAGCCCCGAGGTCGACACCCTCCCCGCCAGCCGCCCGGCCTGGGTGGAGCGCGCGGTCCTGCGCCATCGCTGGCCGCTGCGTTGGATGCACTGGATCAATCTGGCTTGCATGCTGGCGCTGGTCGGCAGCGGCCTGCAGATTTTCAACGCGCACCCGGCGTTGTATTGGGGGCAGGCCTCGTCCTTCGCGCGGCCGCTGCTGGCGATGCGTGGCGAAAGGATCGCCGGGCAGCAACGCGGTATCACGGTGGTAGGTGACCGGCGCTTCGATACCACCGGCGTCCTAGGTGTGTCGGCCCATCCAACGACGCAACGCCCCGACGTTCGTGGATTCCCGAGTTGGGCCACGATTCCGGACATCCGTTCACTGGCCGTCGGTCGAAGCTGGCATTTCTTCTTTGCGTGGTTGTGGGTCATCAACGGTGGCGTCTACCTGTTGTGGTCGATCAGCACCCGTCACCTGAGCCGCGACCTGGCCATGCGTCGTCGCGATTGGCGCGAGCTGCCCGGCGCCGCACTCGACCATCTGCGTTTCCGCCATCCAGTGGGCGAGGCGGCGACGCGCTATAACCCGTTGCAGAAACTGGCGTACCTCGGTGTGATCTTCGTCCTGACGCCACTGGTGGTGCTGACCGGCCTGTCGATGTCGCCGCAATTGGCGCCGGTGCTTGGCGGGTTCATGGATCTGATCGGCGGCCGCCAAGCGGCGCGCACGCTGCATTTCGTCGCGATGGCGCTGTTCGTGCTGTTTGCGCTGGTGCACGTGGTGATGGTGGTCTACGCCGGCCCGATCAACGAAATGCGTTCGATGATCACCGGACGCTTCCGCGTGAGATATCCCAACGATTCGGAGCCGGGGCAGAACGACATCACCCCGTCCCACCTCGACCAGCTCGCTCCTCACCAGCTCGCTCCCGACCAGCTCGGCTCCGATGTGATTGATCGCAAGGCGTCGGCTCGCACCCAGCCAGAGCGCAGTCAGACCGACTTCGTTCCGCTTGGTCCCACCCGTACGCCCCCGCCGCCCCCTAGGAGTCCAAGCCATGACTGAGCGCTTCGTACCTGGGCGTCGCGGGTTGTTGCGTGGGGCGCTGGCAGGCGCTGGCGTCGGCTTGCTCGGTGGCTGCGATGCGCTGTCGCGCAACGACAAGTTCGGGCAGTTGTTGGGGGCAGCCGAGCCGTTGAACCAGAGCGTGCAGCGCTTTCTTAGTGGTGATCGGCTGGTGCCGGAGTATCCGGAATCGATGATCTCGCCCGTGTTCCGGCCCAATGGCTCGATCAATCCGCAAACGCCCGAATACCTCGAGCTCAAGGCATCGGACTTCCGCTCGTACCGCTTGCAGCTGCACGGTCTGGTGGAAACGCCGCTGGAGTTCTCGCTGGACGCGTTGCGCGCGCTGCCCAGCCGCACCCAGATCACCCGCCACGACTGCGTCGAAGGTTGGAGCGTGATCGGTCGTTGGACGGGGGTTCCGCTGGCGCACCTGCTGGACCTGGCGCGGCTCAAGCCCGGCGCGCGCTACGTGGTGTTCCACTGCTTCGACGACCTCGCCGGCAACGGCGGGCGCTTCTACGAAAGCATCGACCTCAAGGACGCCTATCACCCGCAGACACTGCTGGCGCACTCGCTCAACGGCGCGCCGGTACCGATCGCCAACGGCGCCCCGGTGCGGATGCGGATCGAACGCAAGCTCGGCTACAAGCAGCCCAAGTACGTAAGCGCGATCGAGGTGGTCGATGGTTACGCACATCTGGCCGGCGGCCAAGGCGGTTTCTGGGAGGACCGCGGTTACGACTGGTACGGCGGGATCTGATTGGAAACATGCGCGACGCCCCCAGTGCTGACGTCAACGCGCTGATGGCGCCGGCATCACCGGCCGTGCCCCTCGGATCGTAATCGCCCGCACCGCCACCACGCTCACGCCGGATAGCGCACGTCGACGATCACAAACCGTTGCAGGCCGCCGGGCAATAGGGCCTCGAATTCGTCGTCGGGACGCTTCTTCAGCATCGCCCGGGCCAGGGGCGAGTCGATGCTGATCCAGCCGAGCTTCGCGTCCGTCTCGTCCGGGCCGACGATGCGGTAGCGCTGGCACTCGCCAGTGCTCGCTGCTTCGACTTCCACCTGCGCGCCGAAGAACACCGCGGCCGGGTCGGTCGGCGTGGTGTCGACCACCTTTAACGACGGCAGGCGCTTGCTGAGATAGCGCACGCGACGGTCGATCTCGCCGAGCTGCTTCTTGCGGTAGGTGTACTCGGCGTTCTCCGACCTATCGCCTTCGGCCGCCGCGGCTGCCAGCGCCTTGACGACTTCTGGCCGTCGCACCCGCCACAGGTCGTCGAGCTCGGCCTGCAGCCGCGCATAGCCCTCGCGGGTGATCAGCGCGGTGCTGTTTTCGGCAGGGGGACGCCAACGGCCCATGGGCAAGTTTCGGAAGAGTCGATCAGGGCTTATGCCAAACCGCGCGGGCCGGTACAAGCCGCGCGATGGGCTTGCGCCTGGCGCGTGTAATCCCCACGCTGGCGCACCTTCCGCGCCCGCGATGCCCGTAATGCTGATTCTGCCACTGCATCACCCGATCACGCGTGCCAATTTCCCCCTCGCGACGGCTCTGCTGGTCCTGGTCAACGTGTTCATTTTTCTGGGGCTGCAGTCCGGTGATGGCCGGACCATGGCGCAGGCGCAGCAGCAGTACGTCGACAGCGGCCTGGGGCGTTATGAAAGCCCCGCTTACGAGCGGCACCTGCAGGTGGCCGCGCGGCACGAGGAGCTGGCCGCGTTGCGCGAGGTGCCCGAACCCGCACGGGCGGTCTATGTTTCGCAGCACACCTTGAACGATGTCGCCTTCGCCGCCGCGCTGCATCGTGGCGAATATTTCGATAGCGCTGCGGACTTTGACACCTGGCGCCCGCTCCGCGCGGTCTACGAGACCCGCCAGTCCGAGGTGTTTACCCTGCGGCATGTGATGCGCAGTTCCGAGGCTGATCCGTGGCGCATGTTCGCCTCGGCGTTCCTCCACGGCGGGTTGATGCACCTGATCGGCAACATGGTGTTCCTAATCGCGCTCGGGTTGCTGGTGGAAGGCGCGCTGGGTTCTGCGCGCTTCCTCGGCGTGTATGTGCTGGGCGCGATGGGAGCGGGCGCGGCGTCGTTGTACTGGCGTTGGGGCGACGCTGGAGGCGGACTGGGTGCGTCTGGCGCAATTGCGGCGCTGATGGGTGCGTTCTGCGTGGTCTGGGGACGGCAGCCGGTGCGGTTTTTCTATTGGGTCGGGGTGGTGTTCGATTACGTGCGCGCACCGGCGATCTGGCTGTTGCCGCTGTGGCTAGGCTGGGAGATCTACAACCTGTTGGCCAACGGCGATATCGGCATTGGCTTCGACGCGCACGCCGGTGGCCTCATTAGTGGTGCGCTGATGGGCGCGGCGCTGGTCGCTCTGGGGCAGGTGCGCGACGGGTTTATCCATGCCGATCACGCCGATGATCCGGGCGCCACCACCGGCGAACGTTGGCAGCAGGCGCAGGCGCATCTGGGCAAGTTACAGCTGCGCGAAGCCGAGACGTTGCTGGCGCAATTGGCGCAGGAGCAGCCGCAACGCTTCGATGTGCGCGTGGCGCGCTACCGCGTGGCGCGCCATGCCGGCGATCGCGCCATAGCGCAGCAGCGCGCACAAGAGGTGCTGGCGCTTGCGGTAGCCGATAGGGGTGGCGTGCAGGCGCAGCAGGAAGTCCTTGCCGATCTGCACCAGGCGGGCGATGCCATCGACGACAGTCAACACCTCGCGCTGGCTCAGCGCTGGTTGGGATTGGGCGAACTCGACGCAACCCAGGACTTGTTGCGCGCGATCGAGCCCAATACAGCTTGGGCGCCACAATTCGCGCAATTGTGGTTCGAATTGGCACTGGACTACCGCGATCGGCACGCGCCCGATGCGCACGCCAGTGCGTTGCGAAGCCTGATCGCGCGCCATCCGGAGCAACCGCAAGCGGCCAAGGCGCGTTTCCTGCTTGAAAACGCGGTGGGCCCCGCCTAGGGAAGCTCTGGCCGAGTCAAAACGCTCAGCCCGCACTGTCTCGGATCGTTGATTCCTTTCAAGCTTCGACAAGCTCACGACGAATGGAATCAACTTGTGCGGAGGTGTCCTAAGCGCCAGCCCCGTTGTGGGGTATCAGGCCGGCGAGGTGCGCAGCGCTGCGAGCGGCTTGAGCGCCGCCTCAAGCTTGGCTCGCAGTGCCGGGTCTTCGCAACGCGCTTGCGCTTGATCCAGCAGTTCGCGCGCCTCGTCGTCGCGGCCGAAGCGATCAACCAGCAACAACGCGGCGTCTAGGCCCCAGCGCGGCGCAGATGCGTTCCGCGGGTGGTTGCGCAACAAGGATCGCAACAGGTCGACCGCGAGCTGCGACTGGCCCGACAGGCGTGCGCGTTCCACCAGATGTTCGGCATCGGCCAGCTGCATCGGCTCGAAGTCGGGCTGCGCATCAAGCGCATCGCGCAGCAGAGTCAAGGCGCGACGATCCTGTTTTTCCATCATCAGCAGGTTGAGATACTGACGCGCGTGTTCGCCTTGGGCTGCGGTGTCGGTGCCTTGCCGCAACAACCGGTGGTAGAGCTCGTGCGTTTCCAGACTCACGGAGCGACTGCGGATTTCCTCACGCAGTAGCGCGAGCGCGACATCTGCGCGGTTCTCGCGGACGTGGCCCTCGGCCAGGTCGAGCAGATCGCGATCGCGGTTGGCCAGTGGCGGCAAACGATTGCGATGGCTTTCCGGCTCGTAGCCTAGATCCTCGTGAAACTGATAGACGAGGTAACCCATGAGGTGGAACGCAGCGAAGATGCCCCAGAACGCGAACAGGGTCAGGGTGAGATTGCCCAGTACCGGCGGCATCACCTGCGACAGCCAGCTGCCCGCCGTGGCCGCGCTGGCCTGGATCACGAACAGCAGAGCGAACACCGCTAGGTAGGGCCAGCCGACCCGCGCGATCACGCCAAACGATGTGGCTGGATTTATCGCGTGGGTGAAGCTGCCGTCGATCGCCAACGACATGATGCAGCCTGGTTGCATAAGGGCGACCACGAGCAAGACCAGCAGTCCGACCACCGGTCCGAACAGTCCCAGCGCCAGCAGCACCAGGACCATGCTGACCAGTTGCAGCGCGATCAACCGCCAGACCACGCCATCATCCATATCCAGCACGGTTTCCGGCGCTTCCATGTGGCCATCGGCCGTGGCGCGCAGGATCTCGAATGCATATTTGTACGCGGCCAACCAGGTGAGGATCGAAATCACCCAGCCGACAATGGGGATCATGCCGAGCAAGCTGGCGAACGTCAGCGCAATCAGCGTGTACATCGCCGCGCCCCGGACCGGGTACAGCGTGATCGCGCGCAGACGATGCCAAAACGGCGCGGGAGTGGTTGGGGCGGTTCGGGTCTTCATTGGGCGGTTCACGTCGACGGTGGGCCGGTGGGCAGAGCGGAGCGGGGCGGGCACTGGGACAGAAGTGCGCTTCTACCTAGACAACAAAAAAGCGGCCCATTGTGCTGGGCCGCCCGGGTGTTGCACAAAGCTATGGTGACGCGATTACTTGCCGCTGTCGCGCTTGAGGCTTTGGTCCCCGCCACCGGCTGGCGGCTTGCCATCGGCGCCGAGCTGGCTGATGCGGTCGTTGGCGGCGATCGCGTACAGGCGGTCGTCGGCGGCCTTGGTGTTCGGGTCTAGGCGGATGTGCTTGTCGTCGGCCTCGACCGTCCAGGTGCCGTCGACCTTGGTCGCGCCGCCAGGTTGGCCGATAAACGTCTCGCTGAGCAGGTAGCTGCCGTCGGCTTTCAGTTCCAGGGTCGTGTCGATGCCCGGGCAATCGGCGCAGGGCAGGGTGCCCTTGAACGTGCCGGCGAAGCCCTTCTGGTCGAACGTCGGCGCGTCGGCGCTGCTGACCCCGGTCGGGGTTGCGTCGGCCGCCTTGGGCACGTCGGCGGTTTCGATCGGGGCAACGGCCGGCGCGACGGCGGGCTCAGCTGGAGCTTGGGGCTTGCACGCGACCGCGGTGAGGGCGACGAGGCAGGCGAGGACGAGCAGTTTCGGTTGCGTCACTGATAACTCCTTTTTTTTTGAGGATTCCGGTGTGATGGACAACTATCGGCGGCCGCCGAACGCCCCGCCGAGCAGGCCGCGGAGGATTTTCCGGCCGATCTGGGTACCGACGGTGCGGGCGGTCTGCTTGGCCATGGTCTCGACCATACCTTGCCGGCGCTTGGTGCCAAACACCGCATCCTTGACCGACTGGCCGAAGCCGCCGGGCTCGTCGTCGTCCTGCTCGCGCGATTTGGCCGGCGGTGCCTGCGCCTGTTCGGCGGCGGTCTGCGCGCGCTTGGCGAGCATTTCGGTCGCGGACTCGCGATCCACGTCGGTGTCGTACTTCGCGCCGACCGGGCTGCCGGCGCGCACCTGGGCGCGTTCGGTATCGGTGATCGCACCCATGCGGCAGCGCGGCGGCGCGATCAGCGTGCGCTCGACCGGCATCGGTATGCCCTTGTCCTGCAGCATCGACACCAGCGCCTCGCCGGTGCCGAGCTTGGAGATGGTTTCAGCGACATCCAGCAACGGGTTACGCACGAACGTCTCGGCGGCGGTCTTGACCGCTTTCTGGTCGCGCGGGGTGAAGGCGCGCAGCGCGTGCTGCACGCGATTGCCGAGCTGGCCGAGAATGTCGTCGGGCACGTCGTCGGGGAACTGCGAGCAGAAATACACGCCCACGCCCTTGGAGCGGATGATCCGGACCACTTGTTCGACCCGCTGCTGCAGCGCCGGCGGGGCGTCGTCGAACAGCAGATGCGCTTCGTCGAACACGAACACCAGCTTCGGCTTGTCGAGGTCGCCGACTTCGGGCAGTTGCTCGAACAACTCCGACAGTAGCCACAACAGAAAACTCGAATACAGCCGCGGCTTCAGAATCAACGCTTCCGCCGCGAGGATATTGATCACGCCGCGGCCGTCGGTCGTGGTGCGCATGAGGTCGGTGAGATCCAACGCTGGTTCGCCGAAGAACGCCTCGCCGCCTTCGGAATCCAACCGCAACAGCGCGCGTTGGATCGCGCCGATCGAGGGCGCGCTGACCAGGCCATACGACGTCGACACGTCCTTGCGCTCGGCCGCGACCAACATCAGCAGTGCGCGCAGATCCTTGAGGTCGAGCAGCAGCAGGCCGCGGTCGTCGGCGAGCTTGAACACGATGTCGAGCACGCCGCTCTGGGTGTCGTTGAGCTCAAGAATGCGTGACAGCAGGGTCGGGCCGATCTCGCTAATGGTGGTGCGCACGGGGTGGCCGCGCTTGCCGAACAGGTCCCAGAACACGCACGGGTTGCCTTCGGATACGTAATCGGCGATGCCGATCTGCTGGATGCGCGCCAGCAACTTTTCACTGGGCGTGCCCGCGACCGCCAGACCCGCGACGTCCCCCTTCACGTCGGCCATGAACACCGGTACGCCCAGCCGCGAAAAGCCCTCGGCCAGCGTCATCAAGGTCACGGTCTTGCCAGTGCCGGTGGCGCCAGCGACCAGACCATGGCGGTTGCCGAGATTGGCTTGCAGGAACACCTGACCGCTGGTGGGGGTGGTGACGGCTTTGCCGACAAGGATCGTGCTGGAAGGCGCCATGTCCGGTTCCATCGGGGGATCGGGCGATTCTAACCAGACGCTCGTGTTGTCACCGCGAGGTCGCTGAACGACGCCCACGCAAAAATCCATAACAAACGCCAGTGCCTTGCCTCGATCTGGATACCGCGACTACTCTCCAAGGCCCCCTTAGCTGTCCACGTCGATCATGTCCGTCTTCGTCCGTTTTCCGGGGAATCGCATCGCCCGCGTGATGTCCCCGCTGCTCGTCGTGCTGCTGCTGTTGCCGCTCGATGCCCTGGCTATCTCGCGCCGTGACCAGGCGGCGGTGGATTCGCTCAACCAGCGCATGCAGGCGGCGGAGAACAAATACCGCGAGGCGATGGTCAAGGTTGGCAACGCCGATCCGGAGGGTCAGCGCCAGAGCGATGCCGCGCTGGAGGACATGGAAGACGTTGTGGCCGCGTGCGGCAAACAGCGGGGCTGTTCGGTGGCGACGATGCTGGCGGCGTTCAAGCGCCTGCTCAAAGCCAACGCCGACGGGCACGGCGCGGACGACGGCGACAGCACCCTGGTCGACGAACCCATTGACGCCGCCAGCAACGTCCCCGTGGGCGCCGGCGCCGCCGCGTTGCTCACCGCCGACGGCCAGCGTTTCGTCAAGATGGTGCAGTACAACCCGGCCGTGCAGGCGGGCATCCGCCGCTGGTTGACCGACATGCGCGTGGCCCTGGTGCAGAGCCACGAGAATTACCAGTACATGCGCCATCTGATGTCGCCTGCGTTCGAGCGCAATGGCCTGCCCGAGGCGTTGCTGTTCGGCATCATGGCCAAGGAATCCAACGGCAAGGTCCACGTCGGTTCGCGCGCTGGCGCGGTTGGGCCAATGCAGTTCATGCCCGCTACCGGGCAGCGTTTTGGTCTCGGCCCGGACGGCACCGGTTTCGACACCCGTTACGACCCGCGGGCGTCGGCCAACGCCGCGGCGAGCTACCTCAACGAGCGTTTCGCCGAACTCAACAGCAACATCGAGATGTCGTTGGCCGCCTATAACGGTGGCGAAGGACGCGCACGCCGCGTGCACCGCGAAAGCGGCGGCCGCAATTTCTGGGACGCCGACGTCTACAACCAGTTCCCGCCGGAAACCAAGGACTACGTGCCGATGGTGATCGCCGCGGCCTGGCTGTATCTGCACCCGAAGGAATACGGGTTGAGTTTCCCGCGCGTCGATGCGCGCCCGGCGACCCTGCGGTTGGCCAAGCCGTCGTCGATCTATGAATTGACGATCTGCATGGGCAATGGCGGCACCCGCGACGGTTACATGCGCGTGCTGCGCAACCTCAACCCGCGATACGAAGCTGATGCCTACCTGCCGGCGGGCGCGACGCTCAATGTCACCACCCGGATGGTCGGTCTTTATAACCGCTGGTGCACGCAGGGTCCTCGCGCGGAATTGGCGCGCACGCTGGTGCTGAGCGACCCCACCACGGCGATCGTGCGTACCGGGGCGATCGAGATGGTGGCGCCGCCGGTGTCGACATTCGTGCCCGGCGCGGGCGCCGTTGTCGGCACCGTCGCTACCGGCCGGCCCACGCCGGTCGCGGTGCGCGACTATCAGGTGCAGACCGGCGAGACGCTGATGTCGATTTCGCGCAAGTTCCGTTGCGAGAGCGGGGCCTTGGCGCGTGCCAACGGTATCGCTGGGCCGCAGTTCGCGATCCGGCCGGGGCAGAAGCTCAGGCTGGAGGGATGCCGCGACTAGTTGGGGTGAGGCGCCAGTGGCGACTTCGTGCTTAGCTCAAAGGCTGAGGGGACTATGAAACGCACGCTCAGTGTTTGCGGTGTAATGCTGGCCCTTCTCGGGATCGTTTGGATCCTGCAAGGGATCAACTTACTGCCTGGAAGCTTTATGACGGGTCAGATCGAGTGGGCCATCTACGGGGCGGTTGCTCTCGCTGCTGGCGTCGTCATGCTGTTGGTAGCTCGGCGTATGCGGGGCAAGCATGGCGCCTGACAACGCACTCAAGCTGAAATTGCTTCCCGATTCGATTTAATTCAGGCGATCGGCATGGAAGCCACAGCGTCTCCGCCACATCCACCGCTCCGTCCCGGGGTCGGTGCGCGCCCACATTGGCGTTGGCTTGGTCTGATCGCGGGCACTGCGTCCCTGGCGATTGCCGGGGCTTACGTCCCGCTGCCGTTGCTGCACTACGCCGCGAAACCGCTCACGACATTGCTGATCGTGGCGATGGTTTGGACGGCATGCACATCCGAACGCGGCTACCGCGCCGGCGTGTTGGCCGGGCTCGGGTTTTCGACCCTGGGCGACGTGTTCCTGATGTTGCCCGGCGATTACTTCGTGTTTGGCTTGGCGAGCTTTCTGCTCGCCCACGTCGCCTATCTGCTCGCCTTCGCCCGCCGCGCGCGCTTGTTCGCGCTGGTGTGGCCGTTGCTGGCGTATGCCGTGCTGGCAGCGATCGTGTTATCGGTCGTATGGCCGTCGCTGCCGTCCGTGCTGCGGGTGCCGGTGATCGTCTACGTCGTGGTGTTGGCGGCGATGGCCGCGCAGGCGACGGTGGTGTGGTGGCAGCGGCGCGACCGGGCCACCGCGCTCGCCGCTGCTGGCGGATTGTTCTTTGTGGCATCGGATTCGATGCTCGCGATCGACCGCTTCGCGATGCCGTTCGCGGCGGCAACGCTGGCGGTGCTGACGACGTACTGGATCGCGCAGTGCCTGATCGGCATGTCGGCCATGCGCGATGCGCCAGACGTCGCGAACACACAGTAGCTGGTGCCCCGCGGGCTTCGGGGCAGCGCGACAGCGCGACAGCGCGACCCTAGTTATCGCCTGCGAACTCCACCTGGGCGTCGGGAAGCAACGTGCCAAGCCTCTGCCCCAGACGGACCGGCATTTCCGCCGACAACCCCTCCGACAACGCCGCCACGCCCGCGGGCAACAGCACGATCACGGTCGAGCCGTAGTTGAACCGTGCCATCTCGTCGAAACGCTCGAGCGTGATGTCTTCGCCGCGGTAGTCCTTGACAGTGATGGTGTGGCCGTAACGCGGGATCTCCTCGCCGCTCCAGACCGTCTCCACTCCGGATACCAGCAGCGCGCCGACCATGACCACGGCCATCGGTCCGAAGTCGGTGTCGAAGTGGCACACCAGCCGCTCATTGCGCGCGAACAGCCGCGGAATGTTGCGCACCGCATCCGGGCCGACGCTGAACAAGCGACCGGGCACGTGCACGGTTTCCAGCAGCTTGCCGGTCCACGGCATGTGCACGCGGTGGTAGTCCTTCGGCGCGAGATACACGGTCGCGAACAGGCCGCTGGCGAACGGCTCGGCGGCATTGGCATCACCCAGCAGTTCGGCGGCGGTGAACGACTGGCCTTTGGCCTGGAAGATGCGTCCGTCTTCAATCGCTCCGCACTGGCTGATGCGGCCGTCAGCGGGCATCAACAACGTCTCGGGATCCGGGTCGGGCATGCGTGCCCCTGGCTTGAGCGCGCGGGTGAAAAACGCGTTGAACGTCGCGTAGCTCGTTGGATCGGGGTGCACGGCTTCGCTGAGGTCGACGCCGAATTTGCGGCTGACGGTATCGATCAACCAGCGCCGCACGCGCGGATGGTCGGAGTACGCCAAGGCGCGCGCGATCGACGACAGCAGCCGGTGCGGCAGCACGTAAGTGAGTGTGGTGGTCAGGCTCATGGCGCGGTCGCCTCGGTCAACGCGGCGAGGTCGGCGGCAACGGCTTTGACGTCGAGCGGCGGCTGCAGCAGGCCTGCCATCCGGCCCTGCGGGTCGAGCACCGCCATGGTCGCGCTGTGGTCGACTACGTATTGGTCCATCGGCGCACCCAGTTCTGGTGCCACCTTGGCGAACACCATGCTCAGCGAGCGCGCGAAATTCTCCAGCGCGGGCAGATCGGCGGTGGCAGCGAGGGTGTCGCGGTGGAAGGCGTGGGCGTACTCGCCGATGCGATCGGGGGTGTCGCGCTCGGGATCGACCGAAACGAACAGTACCCGCGGCCGGGTCGATTCCGGGATCGTGGCCCACTGCTTTTGCGCGCCGGCCATCGTCGCCAGTGTGGTCGGGCAGACGTCGGGGCAATGGGTGAAGCCGAGGAACACCAGCGTCCAATGCCCCTTGAGTTCACCCGGGACCAGGCGCGTGCCATCGGACTGCCGCAGCGAGAACGCGGGTAGCTCGCGCGTTGGCTCAAACAGGCGCACGGCTTGGGTCTGCGGCCGGTGCGGTGCGGCGGGCGCGCCGAACAGGTGCTGCGCGGCCCACAGGCCGAGCGCGGCGGCGAGCGCGGCGACGAGAATAGTGACGGTGGTGCGGTTGAACATGATCGGTTCCGCTCAGGCGGCGTGCCTGCGAGGTCGCATGATAGCGGTCGGGTGCCCGGACGCTGTTGTGACGGTGCGATCCAAGTATGGATGCCGCCTTATAATGCCCGCCACGTTTTGCCCTGGACCCGCCGTGCCCGTTGACGCCCCGACCTTCGAACAGCTGAGCATCGTCGACCTGATCCGTTATGGCGGGACCCGCTTCGGCGCGGCCCGGCTGACGTTCGGCCACAGCTACGACAACGCGCTGGACGAGGCAACGCAGCTGGTGCTGCACGCCCTGCACATGCCGCACGACCTGAGCCCGGTGTACGGCCAGTCGCGCGTGACCAGTGCGGAGAAGGCTGCGGTGCTGGCGCTGTTCGAGCGGCGCATCAACGAGCGCATCCCGGCCGCGTACCTGACCGGTGAGGCCTGGTTCGCCGGCCTGAGCTTCAAGAGCGACCCGCGCGCGCTGGTGCCGCGCTCGCCGATCGCCGAACTGATCGAGTCGGGCTTCGAGCCGTGGCTCGGTGGGCGCGAGGTGCAGCGGGTGCTCGATCTGTGCACGGGCTCGGGCTGCATCGCAATCGCGACCGCGCACTACCACCCCGACTGGCAGGTCGACGGCGTCGACATCAACGCCGACGCGTTGGCGCTCGCGGCGGAGAACCAGGCGCGCCTGCACGCCGACAACGTCACCCTGCGCCAATCGGACCTGTTCAACGCGCTGCAGGGCGAGGTCTACGACCTGATTGTGACCAACCCGCCGTACGTCACGAATGCCGAGACCGACGCGCTGCCGCAGGAATACGCGCATGAGCCCGAACTCGGCCTGCGTGCCGGCGATGACGGCCTGGACCTGGCGCTGAAGATCCTGCGCGATGCGCCCGCGCATCTGAGCGAGGGCGGGCTGCTGATCTGCGAAGTCGGTGAGGCCGAACGCGCCTTGGTCGAATTGCTGCCGGAGCTGCCGCTGGCCTGGGTCGAGTTCAAGGTCGGGCAAATGGGGATTTTCGTGGTGGAACGCAGCGACTTGGTCGAGCACGAGACGCGCATAAAAGCGTTGGCCGACGCGCGCGGCTGAGCGAGGCCGTAGTCGCGAGTGCAGCGAGGGATCCGCTGTAGCGCGAGAGCATCCGATCCCCCACAGCGTTCACACCGGCGGAGCATCAAGACTGTGTCCAGCAATACCTTCGGCAAGTTGTTCGCGGTGACGACCTTCGGCGAAAGCCACGGTCCAGCGATCGGCTGCGTGATCGACGGCTGCCCGCCCGGCATCGCGATCGCGCCCGAGGATTTCCGCCGCGACCTGGAACGCCGCGCGACCGGCAAGACCCGCCATACCTCCGCCCGCCACGAGGCAGACGAGGTTGAAATCCTCAGTGGTGTTTACGAGGGCCGGACCACCGGCACGCCGATTGCGTTGTTGATCCGCAACGTCGATGCGCGCAGCAAGGACTACGCGAAGATTGCCGAACAGTTCCGCCCCGGCCACGCCGATTACACCTACTGGCAGAAGTACGGCATCCGCGACCCGCGCGGCGGCGGGCGGGCGAGCGCGCGCGAGACCACGATGCGCGTCGCCGCGGGCGTAATCGCCAAGAAATGGCTGGCCGAACGCCACGGCGTGCGCGTGCAAGGTTTTCTGGCGCAGATCGGCGCGATCGTGCCCAACGGCCATGATCTGGAGGTGGTCGAGGACAACCCGTTCTTCTGGCCCGACGCGGCGCAGGTCGTGGAATTGGAGGCCTACATGGACGCGCTGCGCAAATCCGGCGACTCGGTCGGCGCGCGCGTGGACGTGGTCGCCACCGGCGTGCCGGCGGGCTGGGGCGAGCCGATCTACGGCAAGCTCGATGGCGAACTCGCCGCGGCACTGATGAGCATCAACGCGGTCAAGGGGGTCGAGATCGGCGATGGCTTTGCGGTCGTGGCGCAGCGGGGCAGTGAGCACCGCGACGCCATGCATCTGGACGGCAGCGCGACGGCGTTTGCATCCAATCACGCCGGCGGCATCCTCGGTGGCATCAGCAGCGGCCAGCCGCTGCGCTGCTCGGTCGCGTTCAAACCGACGTCAAGCCTGCGCCTGCCGGTCGACAGCCTGGATATCCACGGCAACACAGTCGAGGTGATAACCACCGGCCGCCACGACCCCTGCGTCGGCATCCGCGCCACGCCGATCTGCGAGGCGATGGTCGCGCTGGTGCTGATGGACCAGGCGCTGCGGCATCGCGCGCAGTGCGGGGATGTCGGCGAGGCCGGCACGTTGGGCACAGGCGTGGATCGAAAACGATAGCGGACGACGTAGGATGCGGTGGCCGTAGGTCGCCGCGAACGTGCGGGCTCGTTCCGCTCGCCGCATCCAACGAATGTCCGCCGCCCGACTCGAACAACATCACCCGATCATCCCGAAGAATGTGCGATCGGCTTAGGCGCTTTGCGATAGCAGCGGCCAATGCAGATGCCCCGCATCACTCGGAATGACAGCAACCACCCATTTTTGGACCCGCGCAAATGAACAAGACCGTTACCGTTGCCATCGTCGGCGCCACCGGCGCCGTCGGCGAAACCCTGCTGAAGATCCTCGCCGAGCGCAATTTCCCCGTAGGCAAGCTGCACGTGCTCGCTAGCGAGCGCTCGGCCGGGGGCGAGGTGCACTACGGCGCGAAATCACTGATCGTGCAGGACCTGGCGACGTTCGATCCAACCGGTGTCGACATCGCGCTGTTCTCCGCCGGCGGCTCCGTGTCGAAGGAATACGCGCCCAAGTTCGCCGCCGCCGGCGCGGTGGTGATCGACAATTCTTCGGTGTTCCGCCAGGACGACGACGTGCCACTGGTGGTCTCGGAAGTGAACCCGGAAGCCGCCAAGCAGCGCCCGCGCGGGATCATCGCCAATCCGAACTGCTCGACCATGCAGATGCTGGTCGCGCTGGCGCCGATCCACCGCGCGGTCGGCATCACCCGCATCAACGTGGCGACCTACCAGTCGGTGTCCGGGACCGGCCGGCGGGCGCTGGAAGAACTCGGCAAGCAAACCGCCGGCATGCTGAACTTCCAGGACGTGCAGCCCGAGGTGTATCCGGTGCAGATAGCCTTCAACGTGATCCCGCACGGCGGCGATTTCACCGACAACGGCTACACCACCGAAGAGATGAAGCTGGTGTGGGAGACGCGCAAGATCCTCGGCGACGAGTCGATCGGCGCGAACGCGACGGTGGTGCGCGTGCCGGTGTTTTACGGCCATTCCGAGGCGGTGCACATCGAGACGCGCGACAAGCTCAGCGCTGCAGATGCGCGCGCGTTGCTGGAGAAAGCTCCCGGCGTGGAGGTAGTCGACGACCCGGTTGGCGGTGGGTATCCAACCCCCGTGACGCATGCGTCGGGTAACGACGCGGTCTACGTCGGTCGCATCCGCGAGGACATTTCGCACCCACGCGGGCTGTCGTTGTGGGTGGTAGCCGACAACATCCGCAAGGGGGCCGCGCTCAATGCGGTACAACTGGCGGAGCTGGTGCTGGCGGAGGGTTGATCCGCGCTTCGCCAAAAATTGCGTATTGGGCGCAGCGACGGCTAGAGTCGTGGGCAGGGTTGGCTGAGGAATCGACAGTGATGCATTGGGTGCGGCATCCATCGTTGAAAATTGCCCTCGCGTTGGCGCTGGCGTTGGTCAGTGCCAGTGCGGCGGCGCTCGGCCTGGGCCAGATCGAGGTCAAGTCGCGGATCGGCCAGCCTTTGCTGGCCGAAATCCCGATCATCTCCAGCGACCCGGCGGAGCTAGAAGAATTGCGCGCAGGCTTGGCGTCGCCGGAAACCTTTGCCCGCATTGGCTTGCCGGCGCCGCAGGGCACCGTCGCGGCCTTGCAGTTTCAGCCAGCGCTGGACAACGCCGGCCGGCCCGTGATCCGCGTGACCAGCACTGCCCCGGTCAATGAACCGCTGCTCACGTTTCTGGTTGAGGTCGACTGGGGGCAGGGGCGATTGGTGCGCGAGTATTCAGCGCTGCTCGATACGCCGCGCACGGTCTCGGCGCCGGTGCAACCCTCGATCACCGCGCCGGTGATTGCCGCACCCAACGTGATCGAACGACCGGTGCCGCCAGCGCCGGTGGTCGCCGCCCCAATCCCGCCGCCAACAACACCGGTACCCGCCCCTGTCGCGGAACCGCGACGGCCCGACAACAGCATCGCAACCGCGCCGCCGCGACCGGTCGCGCCACCGATTGATGCTGCTCCGGCGCCGATGGCGGCCAGCCAGTACGGCCCGGTCAAGTCCGGCGAATCGCTGTCGCAGATTGTCGGTCAACTCGATAACGCCGGTGGACTGAGTCTCGAGCAATCGATGATCGCGCTGCTTCGGGCCAATCCGGACGCGTTCATAGCGGGCAACATCAATCAGCTCAAGCAAGGCGCGGTGCTGCGTTTGCCGCCGCCGTCGGAAACAGCAGACGTCGACGCCCGCGAAGCCATGGCATTGGTGCGCGGTCAGGTCCGGCAATGGCGGCAAGCACGCACCACAGCATCGCCCCAACCCGCTGCAGGCGTGGACAGCGCGTCGGTTGCTTCACGGACGCCACCGATCCCAACCGCTGCGGTGCCGAGGCGGGAAGCCAGCGCGCGGCTTGAAATCGTTCCGCCGGGCGCGAGCCGGGCGACGCGGGCAGGAACACAATCCGGCATCAGCGCCGGCGGCGAGGGCCAGATGCTGCGACAGGAACTGCAACAAACCAAGGAATCCTTGGCCGCGCGCGACGCCGAGCTGCGCGAGCTCAAGGGCCGTGTCGCGGATCTGGAGAAGCTACAGGCCGATCAGCAGCAACTCCTGGCGCTCAAGGATTCCGATCTGGCCGCGGCGCAGCAGCGCCTGGCCGCTTCAAACCAGAACCCTGCAGCGCCAGCGCCAGCGCCGACGCCCGCCGACTCCAGCGCCGCGGTGCCTACCGAATCGCCGCCTCAGTCGATCCTGCCGTGGGTGCTCGGCGGCGTCGGCGTGCTGGTGGTGGTGCTGCTGCTAGGGGCGTGGCTGATGCGCCGCCGCGCGAAGCCGACGCCTGGATTCCGCCCGCCTGCCGCGACGACGACGTCACTGGCCGATGCCTTCGGGCGGGCACCGGCCAAGACGCAAGCAGCGGCAGACGTCCCACTGTCTTCCCCCCAGAGTGCGCTTGCGGACGCGATGGCCCCCCCGGTCCGCAATACGACGTCGGCGCCGGGTCCGCGGTCGCGCTCGGCGAAAGCGTCTAAGCCTGCGAGCTCAACGCCGGCGCCGGCTGAACTGGCGACTGCCGCTGCGGCGCATCGCGCGCCCCAACCGTTGCCACACGCTCGCGCCGAGGTCACCCCGGCCCCGGCTTGGCACAACGGCGCCGCCAAGTCGTCAACGCCGGCCGGACCGTCCGCCGCCTCCGCTGTATCGCCTGCGGCAGCCGCAGCGGAACCTTCCGTTGGTGAACGCCTTGAGCTGGCCCAGGCCTACCTCGACCTTGGCGACCATGACAGCGCACGGCAACTGCTCCGCGAAGTCGCCGCTAGTGGCGACCAGTCTGCTCGCCAGCGGGCCTCCCGGATGCTGCGCGAACTGGAATAGTGGTGGCGGGCAACGAATCTTCCCTCGAAGCGCGAGCGGCGCAACGCTACGCACTGGGCATCGAATACGACGGCAGCGATTTTTCCGGCTGGCAGCGGCTCAACAAGCCCGGCCAGCCCGATCGACGCGGTGAGCCGACTGTGCAGGCGGCGCTGGAACGCGCTCTAACGTTTGTTGCCGGCACCCCTATCGTGGTGACCTGCGCCGGGCGCACCGATTCCGGGGTGCACGCTGTCGCCCAGGTGGTGCATTTCGACACCAACGTGCAGCGCGACGTGCGCGGCTGGGTCCTGGGCACCAGCACGCAATTGCCGCCGTCGGTGTGCGTGCGCTGGTGTCAGCCGATGGCCGCGGAGTTCCATGCGCGATTCGCCGCCCGCGCCCGGCGCTACCGCTACCGGCTGGTCAATCGCGCGGTGCGGCCGGCCCTGCACCGCCAGTATTTGAGCTGGGAGCGACACCCGCTCGACGCCGATGCGATGCATCGCGCCGCCCAGGCGTTGCTCGGCCTGCAGGACTTTTCCGCGTTCCGCACCGTGCATTGCCAAGCGCCGCACGCGCAGCGCGATCTGCACGAAATCAGCGTCCGGCGCGAGGGCGAGGTAGTCGAAATAGAAATTCAGGCCAATGCGTTCCTGCATCACATGGTGCGCAACATCGTCGGCAGCCTGTTGCCGATCGGACGGGGCGAGCGGCCCGAGGCCTGGCTGGCGGAACTCCTGGCCGGGCGCGATCGCGCGGTGGCGGGTCCGACGGCGCCCTCGGCCGGGCTGGTGTTCCTAGGGCCGCGTTACCCCGCAGAATGGCGACTCCCCGCCGAGGTCACGATGTGAACCGGGCGCCGCCAATCGTCTTCGACGCGAGCCGCATGCCATGAACCGCACCTTGTTCCGTACCCGCATCAAGTTCTGCGGACTGACACGCCCCGGCGATGTGCGCATGGCCGGCGAACTCGGCGTCGATGCGATCGGCTTCGTGTTTGCCGAAAAGAGCCCGCGGCGGATCGCTGCGGAAGAAGCGCGCGCGATGCGTCAGGCCTTGGCGCCACTGGTGGATGCCGTCGCCTTGTTCATGGACACCCCGGCCGATGACGTGCGCGAGGTCGTGCGCCATGTGCGCCCGAGCCTGCTGCAGTTCCATGGCAGCGAGGATGATGCGTTCTGCCGGGGCTTCGGCGTGCCGTACCTCAAGGCCATTGCGATGGGCTCGGAGATCGTCGGTCAGCATCCGGCCAGCCTGCAGGTACGCTATCCGGCGGCGTCGGGGTTTCTGTTCGACAGCCACGTCGCTGGCGAGCCCGGCGGCAGTGGGCAACCGTTTGACTGGTCGCGCATACCGGCTGGTATCCAAAAGCCGTTTGTTCTGGCCGGTGGTCTGACGCCGGACAACGTCTTCGATGCGATCTGCGCGACGCTGCCGTGGGGTGTGGATGTGTCCAGTGGTATCGAAAGCGCGCCGGGCATCAAGGACGGCGACAAGATGCGGCATTTTGTCGAGCAGGTGCGCCGGGCCGATTGCCATAACGGATAGGAAGGCGTGAGTGATTTGATTCCATTCATGGTCGGCTTGTCGAACCACGATGGTTATCAACGGCTGACGACGCTCCCCAAAAAATCAACTCCTGGCTTAATCAAGCTTCCTTAACGGCCTTGAGCCTCGACCCGGATAGAGCCTGGAATAGCCCGGCCAGATCCTATTCGCGGGTGATGCCCTAGACTTGCCCGACTCCCACTGACGCCCGCGCCGATGCTCACCGCACCACCGATCGACTTTCACGCCTACCCTGATGCCGCAGGCCATTTCGGCCGTTACGGCGGCCGCTTTGTCGCCGAAACCTTGATCGGCCCATTGCAGGAACTGGCCGCAGCCTACGACGCGGCCCGCGTCGACCCGGCGTTCATAGCGGAGTTCGATCGCGACCTCGCGCACTATGTCGGCCGCCCGAGCCCGATCTACCACGCCGAACGCCTGAGCAAAGAGGTCGGCGGCGCGCGCATTCTGCTCAAGCGCGAGGACTTGAATCACACCGGCGCGCACAAGATCAACAACACCATTGGCCAGGCGCTGCTTGCTTCGCGCATGGGCAAGACCCGGATCATCGCCGAGACCGGCGCCGGCCAGCACGGCGTCGCATCGGCAACGGTGGCGGCCCGGCTCGGGCTGGAATGCGTGGTGTACATGGGCGCGACGGACATCGAGCGCCAGAAGATCAACGTCTACCGGATGAATTTGCTCGGTGCGACCGTGGTGCCGGTCACCAGCGGTTCGGCGACGCTCAAGGACGCGCTCAACGAGGCGATGCGCGACTGGGTGACGAACGTGCGCGACACGTTCTACATCATCGGCACGGTTGCGGGACCGGACCCGTACCCGCGCATGGTCCGCGATTTCAACGCGATTGTTGGTCGCGAAGCACGCGCGCAGATGCTCGCGGAATACGGCCGCCTGCCAGATGCGATCACCGCCTGCGTTGGCGGCGGCAGCAACGCGATCGGCATCTTCCACGCGTTTCTCAATGACTCAGGCGTGCGCCTGGTCGGCGCCGAAGCGGCGGGCGAGGGCATCGCTAGCGGCCGCCACGCCGCTTCGCTTGCCGCCGGTCGCCCCGGCGTTCTGCACGGCAACCGCACCTACGTGCTGTGCGATGACGATGGCCAGATCATCGAGACGCATTCGGTCTCCGCCGGCCTCGACTACCCCGGCGTTGGTCCCGAGCACGCGTTTCTCAAGGACACCGGCCGCGCGGATTATGTCGGCGTGACCGACGATGAGGCGCTCGCTGCGTTCCATCAGCTCGCGCGCACCGAGGGCATCCTGGCCGCGCTGGAATCCAGCCACGCGATCGCGCAGGCCGCCAAGCTCGCGCGCGATCTGCCGAAGGACGCAATTGTGCTGTGCAATTTGTCGGGCCGCGGCGACAAAGACGTGCATACGATCGCAGCGCGCGAAGGACTGGTGCTTTGAATCCCTTTGGCAGGAGGTGCCCCCGCTCTATCTAAAGCGGGGGTGGATAAGGGTTCGGTAAAAGCGTCCCTCTTGAATGTCACTTCCGACTGCTCTCACGCTCATGTTTCCGGCGCGGGATATCGCCGCTCCGCCGTACCCTCTCCCCAGTCCTCTCCCGGCGGAGAGGGGGCATAACAACGCTTCTCAAGAGTCACGCATGAATCGCATCGACACCCGTTTCGCCGCATTGAAAGCTCAAGCCCGCAAGGCGTTGATCCCGTTTATCACTGCCGGCGATCCGTCGCTCGCGGCGACCGTGCCGGTCATGCACGCATTGGTCGAAGCCGGCGCCGACGTGATCGAGCTCGGCGTGCCGTTCTCCGACCCGATGGCCGACGGCCCGACCATTCAGCGCAGCTCCGAGCGCGCATTGGCGCGCGGCGCGGGGTTGGCGTACGTGTTCGACAGCGTTCGCACCTTTCGCCAGCGCGATGCCGACACCCCGGTGGTGCTGATGGGCTACCTCAATCCGGTCGAGATCCGCGGCGCGCAGCGCTTCGCCGCTGACGCCATCGCCGCCGGCGTCGACGGGGTGCTGCTGGTCGATCTGCCGCCCGAGGAGGCAGCCGAGTTCCGCGCCGCATTCACCGCCGCCGGCCTCGCATTGATCCTGCTGGCGGCGCCGACCACGTCCGAGGCGCGTATGGCGCAGCTGTGCGCCGACGGCGCGGGTTACCTCTACTACGTCAGCTTCGCCGGCGTCACCGGTGGCGACCAGCTCGATACCGGCGCCGCCGGCGATCGTCTGCAGATGATGCGTGCGCGCAGCAAGGTGCCGGTGGTGGCAGGCTTCGGCATCAAGGATGCCGCCAGCGCCGCGGCCATGGCGCGCGAGGCCGATGGCGTTGTGGTCGGCAGCGCGTTGGTGGCCGCGCTGGCCGGCGCCGCCGATGCCGCCAGCGCGGCGCGTTCGTTCCTCGCCCCCCTGCGCGCGGCGCTGGACGCCCCCCCCGCCGGCTGACCCGCGCCGCCGCTGCGCTAGACTGCTCGGCGGGCCGGGGATGGCCCCTGGTCGAATCGTCCGCAGCTTGGTCGAATTGTTCAAAGCCTGAATTGGAATCACCCAACGCATGTCCTGGCTCAAGAAACTCATGCCGTCCGGCATCCGCACCGAAAAATCGGGCGCCGGCAAGCGGCGCAGCGTCCCCGAAGGCTTGTGGGAGAAGTGCGACCGCTGCGGCGCCGTGCTCTACCGCCCGGAGCTCGAGGAAAATCTCGAGGTCTGCCCGAAGTGCAGCTTCCACATGCCGATCCGCGCCCGCGCCCGGCTGAATTCCCTGTTCGACCCCGGCAGCAACCAGTCGGAAATCGGCGCGGGGCTCAGCCCGACCGACGTGCTTAGGTTCAAGGACCAGAAGAAGTACTCCGACCGGATCAAGGCGGCGCAAAAATCCACCGGCGAACGCGACGCGCTGGTGGCGATGCGCGGCACGCTCATGCAGCGGCCGCTGGTCGCGTGTTCGTTCGACTTCGCCTACATGGGTGGCTCGATGGGTTCGGTGGTCGGCGAGCGGTTTGCTTTGGCAGCTGAAGCGGCGCTCGCGAGCGGCTGCCCGTTCGTGTGCTTCGCCGCCAGCGGCGGCGCACGCATGCAGGAAAGCCTGTTCTCGTTGATGCAGATGGCCAAGACCTCAGCCGCACTGGGACGCCTGCGCGCGGCCGGGCTGCCCTACATCTCGGTGATGACGCACCCGACCACCGGCGGCGTCTCGGCGTCGTTCGCGATGCTGGGCGACATCAACCTAGCCGAACCGGAAGCGCTGATCGGCTTCGCCGGCCCGCGCGTGATCGAGCAGACCGTGCGCGAAAAACTGCCCGAGGGCTTCCAGCGCTCCGAGTTTCTGGTCGAGCACGGCGCAATCGACCAGATCTGCGACCGTCGCGAACTGCGCGAGCGCATTGCCCATCTGCTGGCGATGATGATGCAGCAGCCGCAACCCGAAGACGACGCGGAGGCCGCCGCTTGAGCCGCCGGTATTTCGGCACCGACGGAATCCGCGGCCGCGTCGGCGAAGGCGTGATCTCCGCCGACTTCGTTCTGCGCCTGGGCAATGCCTACGGCCATGCACTGAAGCGGGCTTCGGAAGAGCGCCGCGGCTGGCGCAAGCCGATGGTGATCATTGGCAAGGACACGCGCATCTCGAATTACATGTTCGAGGCCGCCCTCGAGGCCGGGTTGGTAGCGGCCGGCGTCGACGTGCAGCTGATGGGGCCGATGCCGACCCCGGCGGTCGCCCACCTCACCCATTCGATGCGCGCCGACGGCGGCATCGTGATCTCCGCTTCGCACAACCCGCATCACGACAACGGCATCAAGTTTTTCTCGGCCCAGGGCGAGAAGCTCGACGACGCAACCGAGCTCGCGATCGAAGCCGAACTCGACCTGCCTTTCCGCACCGTGACGTCCGAGAACTTGGGCAAGGCCGTGCGCACGCGCGATGCGGTGGGCCGCTACCTCGAAGCCTGCAAAGGCTCGGTACCGCGCCGTTTCGATCTCAGCGGAATGCGAATCGCGATGGACTGCGCCAACGGCGCGACCTACCAGATCGGTCCGCTGGTGTTGCGCGAGCTCGGCGCGCGCCTGGACGCGATCGGCATCGAACCCAACGGTGTCAACATCAACGACGGCGTCGGTTCAACCCACCCAGAAACCCTCGCAGCGCGGGTCAAGGCCACTGACGCCGATCTTGGCATCGCGTTCGATGGCGATGGCGATCGCGTGTTGTTTGTCGACGGCGATGGCGTGGTCTGCGACGGCGACGACCTGCTCTTTCTGCTCGCCAGCGATTGGCAGGCCAGCGGCCGCCTGCATGGACCGGTGGTGGGCACGCTGATGACGAATTACGGCCTTGAGCGTGAGTTTCAGCGCCTCGGCATCGGCTTCGTTCGCGCCAACGTCGGCGACCGTTACGTGCATCAGCAATTGATCGCGCATGCGGGCATGCTCGGCGGTGAGACGTCCGGGCACCTGCTATGCCTGGATCGCGCCAGTACCGGCGATGGCATCGTCAGCGCGTTGCAGGTGCTGGAGGTACTGAGGCGTCGCGGCATTTCCCTGCGCGCCGCGCTGGACGGATTTCGCAAGGTGCCGCAGCAGACCGTCAACGTCCGCTACGCCACCGGCGGCGCCAAACCCTCGGAGGCGCCGGCCGTGCAAGCGGCGCTGGCTGCAGCGCAGGCCGCCGTCGCTGGACGCGGTCGTGCGTTCCTGCGTCCGTCGGGGACCGAGCCGGTGGTGCGGGTGACGGTCGAGGCCGACGATGCGGCGCTGGTGGATGCCACCCTCGACACGCTAGCTGCCGCGGTGCGCGACGCCGCGGCCTGATCGAAATCAACTCCATCACGCGGCGGCCGGTGAACACTGGCGCCGCCCCATGCAGGCCCTTGCCATGAGCAGCCAGATCCCGACCTTCGACATCCGCCGCTTCACCCATCCGTCCAGCGTGGAAGACCGCCAGGCGTTCATCGACGCGCTGGGCGCGGCCTATCGCGAGTGGGGCTTCGCCGGCATCCGCAACCACGGCATTCCGCAGGCGCAGATCGACCAGGCCTACCGCACCTTCCAGGCGTTCTTCGCGCTTCCCGAAGACGTCAAGCGCGGCTACCACGTACCCGGCGGCGGCGGCGCCCGCGGCTACACGCCATTCGGCGTGGAGACCGCCAAGGGCGCCAAATATTCCGACCTCAAGGAGTTCTGGCACATCGGTCGCGAGATCCCGGACGACTCGCCGTATCGCGTGGAC
>JAYSZI010000124.1:0-10276 GCA_043738095.1 Lysobacter sp. | reverse complement strand
GCGAACAGCGGGAACTGCGGTTGATCGCCCAACCGGAGTTGGAGCTGGCCTTCGACGAGCGTGATGTCGAATAGCAGACCGGGCGCCAGCTCATACTCGCCAACGTAACGGGCCAGTACCCCGGGAGCCACATCCACTCTTACACGCTTGTTGGCGACCCGATCGAACTGCGCAGCCTTGCCAGCATCTACCGCTGCCCAAACGCGCAGCAAGTTGCCACCAAGGATCTTGCGGATGTCCGCATCCCGATAACCGCGACCCTGCAGGCCGGCAACGAGATTGGGATAATCGGCCACGCTGCGCAGGCCGTCCGGCAGACCACCGAAGACGCCGTCGAAATCGGAGCCGAGGCCGACGTGGTCGATACCGATCAGTTTGACGCCATAGTCGATTTCGTCGAGTACGGCGTCGATTCCGGTCGACGGAAGGGGGTGGTCGGCATCCCACTTTTTCTCAAACGCACTGGCGTCCTCAAGCGGCCTGCCGGCGGCTTTCGCTTCGGCGTTGCGCTTGTCGAGTGCCGATGCCGCATCGAAGAAGCCCTGCAAATCTGCTGCCGCCTTGGCGTTGACGAAGGCGATGCCGAAAGGAATCTGCACCACGCCACCCTTGTCGGCGACAGCGTTGGCCAGTTCGTCGCTGATATTGCGTTCGAAGCCCGGAGTGAAATGGCGGAACGCCGAATGGCTGGCGATCACCGGCACGCGACTGAGGCGAATTGCGTCGCGTACCGCGTCATCGGACAGATGCGAGACATCGACCATGATGCCGAGCCGGTTCATCTCCGCGACCACCTGTTCGCCGAACGGGCTCAGGCCTTTCCAGCGCCGCGTGAGGTCGTACGACGAATCGCTGATGCGGTTGTTGCGGCTATGAGCGAGGGTGATATAGCGCACGCCGCGGGCATGGAAACGCGCCAGTTGCGAAAGATCGTCGGTGATCGGCGCGCCGTTCTCCATGCCCAGCGCCAGCAGCACCCGCCCGCCGGCGCGCAGGCGCTCGATGTCGTCGGGCGAGCGCAGCAGCGCGAACTTGTCGGGATGTCGCCCGATCAACGCCTCGACCGCATCGATCTGCATGTGCGCGACCTGCCGCGCCTTGCCTGCGCTGTCCTCGTCGGGCGAGGTGTAGATCGACATGAACGCCACATCGAGGCCGCCGGCGCGCGCACGCGGGTAGTCGAACTCGGTCGTCGGGCTCGGTTCGCCGAGATCGTTCCAATGCTTGAGCAACTCGGTCGGCGCGTCGATGTGGGTGTCGACGATGATTGCGTCTTGCGCCAGTTGCCGCGCAGCGGCGGGCGCCTCCACCGCCTGCGCAGAGGTCGCGGCAAGCAGGGTGAAGCAGGCGATGGCGATCGATAGGCGCATAGCTGTTCCTTGCGTTGGTTTCAGTTCGTAACGGTGGGGAAGCTAGGGCAATTCGTCGCGAATTTTGAGAGGACGGATTCGGTCGAGTTATGACTCGATATTCCTGCGAAAGCGTTCCGCCTTCAAGCTCAGGCTGATTTATTCAGAAACTCCGGTTCGTGGCGTGTCGCACTCCTGTGATTCGTTGCATGGTTCGACCAGCTCATCACGGACGGCAAGAACAGGATCTGGCTCGAAGCTCGATGAGAGTAGTGGTTCTGGTGGTCCCCGCTAACCACAGTCAACGCCGCGAGAATCTCCGCTCACGTGCCGCCCGCCAGCGACCACGTTGCCCGCCAGCGCACCACCCAGCCAATAGCACAACTCCGCCGGATGGTCGATCTGCCAGCGCACGAAATCCGCACGCGCGCCCACGCGCAGCACGCCACGATCAGATAACCCGACCGCGCGCGCGGCGTGCACGGTCGCGCCGCGCAGCGCTTCCTCTGGCGTCAGCTTGAAATGGGTGCAGGCCAGCTGCATCGCCTGCCGCAACGACAGCAGCGGCGACGTGCCCGGATTGCAATCGGTGGCAATCGCCATCGCTACACCGTGTTCGCGCAATGCATCGAGCGGCGGCAATTTGGTCTCGCGCAGCACATGAAATGCCCCCGGCAGCAGCACCGCGACCGTGCCGTGTGCGGCCATTGCGCGCACACCGGCCAGCGAGCTGTGCTCGACGTGATCGGCCGACAACCCAGCGAATTCCGCCGTGAGCGCGGCGCCACCGAGGTCGCTGAGCTGGTCGGCGTGCAACTTGACCGGCAGGCCGAGCGCGCGCGCGGCCTCGAACACGCGCCGCGTCTGCTCTGGCGAGAAGCCGATGCCTTCGCAGAACGCATCGACAGCATCGACCAGAGCTTCGGAATGCAATTGCGGCAACCATGCGCAGACTGCATCGATGTAGGCATCACCGCGACCGGTGAACTCGGGCGGCAACGCATGCGCGGCGAGGTACGTGGTCCGCACGGTGATGCCGAGGGTGTCGCCGATGCGGCGCGCGACGCGCAGCATCTTGCGTTCGTTATCGAAATCCAGGCCGTAGCCGGACTTGATTTCCAGCGTGGTTGCGCCGTCGGCGAGCAACGCGCGCGCGCGCGGCAGCGATTGCCGCAGCAGTTCGCCCTCATCCACCTCGCGCGTCGCGCGCACGGTCGACAGGATGCCGCCACCGGCGCGGGCGATGTCCTGGTAGCTCGCGCCCTGCAGGCGCAGTTCGAACTCGCGCGCGCGGTCGCCGGCAAACACGAGGTGGGTGTGGCAATCGATCAGGCCGGGCGTGATCCAGCCGGCTCCCTCGATCACTTCGCGGGCGAGCGTCGTCGGCGCGCCCGGCAAGTCGGCGCGCGGTCCGACGAACGTGAGCATGCCCTCGCGCCAGCCCAGCGCGCCATCGGTGATCTCGCCGTAGCCGTGCTCGGCATCGAGCGTGGCGAGTGAGGCGCCGAGAAACAGGCCATCCCAGCGCAGGTCGGTTGCTTCAGTCATGCCGCGATTCTAGCGGCGAGGCGACCGCGGTTTCATTCATCGCATTGCGCAGGCGAGAATGCGGGCCATGAAGACCTTCGATGCCGCGATGCTGTGGACCCCGGACGGCTGGCGCGCCGATGCCAGCCTGACGGTCGACGAGCGCGGCCGGATCGCCGCGGTTCAGTGCGCTGCCCCCGTAGTCAGCGCCGAACCGACGGACAGCACGCGCTGGATCGTGCCGGGCATCGCGAACCTGCATTCGCACGCATTCCAGCGCGCGATGGCGGGCATGGCCGAGCGCCAGACCAATCCCGCGGATTCGTTCTGGACCTGGCGCGAGACGATGTACCGCTTCGCCGCGCGCTTCGACCCCGACACGCTGTACGCCGTCGCCGCCCAGCTGTATGCGGAGATGCTGGAGGCCGGATACACCACGGTCTGCGAGTTCCATTACCTGCACCACGCCCCGGACGGCCGGCCGTACGCCGACCCGGCGGCGATGGCACGTACGCTGATCGCCGCCGCGCGCGACACCGGCATCCGCCTGACGCTGCTTCCGGTGCTGTACATGACCGGCGGCTTCGACGGCCGCGCGCTCGGCGAGCGCCAGCAGCGGTTTGCCCACGGCGTCGACGATTACCTGCATTTGCTCGACACGCTGTGCGAAGACGTCGGCGAACGCGTGCACGTTGGCGCCTGCTTCCACAGCCTGCGCGCGGTGCCGGCGGACGCGATGGCCGCACTTCTCGCGACGCTGCCCGGCGCGATGCCGGTGCACGTGCATATCGCCGAGCAAGTCGCGGAAGTCGATGATTGCGTCGCCATGCGCGGTGCGCGGCCGGTGCAATGGCTGCTCGGCAACGCCGATGTCGACGCACGCTGGACGCTGGTGCATGCGACCCACCTCGACGACGCCGAAGTGCAGGGGATTGCCCGCAGCGGCGCCACCGTCGCGATCTGCCCGACCACCGAAGCCAACCTCGGCGATGGCCTGTTCCCGCTGCGCGCGTACCTGGATGCGGGCGGCGCGTGGGGCATCGGTTCGGATTCGCACATCTCGGTATCGCCAGTGGAAGAACTGCGCTGGCTGGAATACGGACAACGCTTGGTCACCCGACATCGCAACATCGCGGTAAGCGCGGAGTCGACCAGCGTCGGCGAGACGCTGTTGCGCGGCGTCGGTGCGAGCGCCGCGCAATCGAGCGGGCAATCGATCGGCACGCTGGAACAGGGTGCAGGCGCCGATTTCGTTGTACTCGATAGCGAGGCCCCGCATTTCGTCGGCGCGACCAAGGGCGACGCGATCGATCGCTGGATTTTCAGCGGTAACCGTCAGCTCGTGCGCGATGTCTACGTCGGTGGCGAGCAATGCGTTGCCGACGGCCGCCACCGCGATCGCGATGCGATTGCGCAGCGTTATCGGCGGGCGATGCAGCGCTTGCTCGTGGAGTGACGCGCCGGACGTGCTGCATCGCAATCTGAAGCGCTCCCCGGATCTCGCTTCGCCCGACGCGCGCTACATCGGCGATCTAGCGGGTGATCCTAGTCAGCGAACAAATCATCACTCGCGGGCACTGCGCCCTCCAGCGCCAGCAGGAACTGCTTCGTCGGCAACCCGCCACCGAAGCCGGTGAGGCTGCCGTCGGCGCCGATCACCCGGTGGCACGGCACCACGATCGGCAACGGATTGCGTCCGTTCGCGGCGCCGACCGCGCGCATCGCGCTCGGCTTGCCGATCCACCGCGCCAGTTGCGCGTAGCTGATCGTCTGACCGTACCCAATGCGTTGCAGTGCGCACCACACGTCGCGCTGGAACGGCGTGCCGCGCGGAGACAACGGCAGGTCGAACGCGCGACGCCTACCGTGGAAATACTCGTCGAGCTGGGCTCGCGTCTGCGTCAGCACCGCGTTGCTGCCTTCGCGCCAATCGCTGCCGCGGGTTGCCCGGTGACGCGGCGAATCGAATTCGATTAGCACCAGGCCTTCGTCATCGGCCGCGAGCAGCAGCGGGCCGACCGGGCTGTCGATGTGGGTGTAGAGCGTCATTGCCGAATCCTCATGGCGTCGTTGCCAGCTTTGTTTTGCCGCTCACGGGTTTTGCCTGTGCCATCGCCTCGCGCCACAGATGCATCACTGCGTACGCGCGCCACGGTCGCCACGTTTCCGCAACCGCGGCCAGCGCCTTGCTGCCTAGCACGGTGCCGTCGTCGCTCGCGGCGCGACGCAGCACCAGGTCGTCGGTCGGGAACGCATCGGGATGGCCGAGCGCGCGCATCGCGATGTATTGCGCGGTCCACGGGCCGATGCCGGGCAGCGCGACCCAGCGCGCGGTGAAATCGTCGAGCGTGCGCTCGCTGTGGAAGTCGACGCGGCCGTCCAGCAACGCGGCAGCCATCGTGCGCACGGTGTCTGCGCGGGCGCGGGTCAGGCCGATGCGGGTCAGATCCGCGTCCGCAAGCGCGTCCGGCGTCGGAAACAAGTGCTCCAAGCCGGGCCCGAACGGCGCCGGTAATGCCGCGCCGAACTGCTGTGCCAGTCGCGCCGCAAGCGTGCGTGCCGCCGCGACGCTGACCTGCTGGCCGAGGATTGCGCGCACCGCGATCTCGAAACCGTCCCAGCCGCTGGGCAGGCGCAGCCCGGGTTGTGCGTGCAATAGCGGCCGCAGACGTGCGCTCGTCGACAACGCATCGCTGATCGCCTGCGGGTCTGCATCCAGATCGAACATCCGACGCAGCCGATTGACGATGTCCAGCAATCGCGACGACGCTACGCCGTGCAGCTCCAGTTTCAACGCGTGCTCGCCGCCGGGCCACGCGCTCACGCGCAACCAGCCCGGTGCCCCGATCGGGCCGATCACGCGCGCGTAGCTGTCATCATCGACGCGCTCGACGCCAGGCAACGCGCGCCCGCGCAGGAACGCGAGCATTGCGGCGAACTCGTATGGCGGCCGATACCCCAGTCGCAGCGTCAGCGCTCCGCCGATGACCGCGCGCGGGCGCTTGCGCAGATCGCGCGGCGCCATCCGGTACGCGTCGCGGAACGTGGTGTTGAAGCGACGCAGGCTGCCGAAACCTGCGGCCAGGGCGACTTCGGTGATCGGCAACGTCGTTTCAGTCAGCAGCTGTTTCGCAAACAGCAGCCGGCGCGTGCCGTGCACGCCGATCGGCGGCGCGCCGAGCCGGTCGACGAACAAGCGGCGCAATTGGCGTTCGCCAAGGTTGACGCGCTGCGCGAGCACCGAGAGCGGGTGTTCGGCGAGCGCGCCTTCGTCAATCAGTTTCAACGCACGCGCAACCACTTCATCGCCGCGCCGCCACGCGCCCGCACCAGGCGATAGCTCCGGACGGCAACGTAGGCACGGGCGGAATCCCGCCGCTTCCGCTGCGGCGGCATTGCCGTAGTACTCGATGCTGTCGCGCTTCGGCGGCCGTGCCGGGCACACCGGGCGGCAATAGATGCCGGTGCTGGTCACGGCGGTGAAGAACAGTCCGTCGAAGCGCGCATCGCGGCTGAGCCGCGCCTGCTCGCAGACGTGCGAGGCCGGGACGCAAGGCGATGCAGTGACGGTGGCGGGAGTGAACATGCATGCAGGCTAGCACCGGGCCGGGACCTGAACTCGCCGTTTTCGGACATCAATGTCCGACCGGGCTAGGGCTGCCGGCCGGGCCCCGAAACGCCGACCTATGCTTGGCTGCTATTGGTCTGCGCAGCGCGGGCGCGGTGAGTCCGGCACCCGCCCGGATTTACGAGAATCGCAACGCGCGCAGCCGACGCTACGGTGGCGTACGCAACGCGGGCAACAACGGCGCGATATCGCCATCATTCGGGGCGGCCGGAATACCAACGAGCCGCGCAAGCAACGGATACACATCAACGTTATCGAACGCAGGCACAACAACCCCGCGACGGAACGCCGGACCACGCGCAACGAACAACGCGCGCATCGACACCAGCGCCGGATCGAAACCGTGCGAACCACGCGTTACATCCGGCCGCCGCTTTGCCATGCGCTCGGGCCACAGCGCGTCCCAGCCCTCGTGCATCTGGCACACGATCGGTGGGATGCGCGAATGTTCGCCGTAGTGCCAGCGCGGCGGCAATTCTGCTTTGCGCCAACAATCGTATTGCGCGTGCGACCCGAGCAGACGCCGCTCCGCCGCCTGCACACGGCCCGGCTGCGGCACGAAACCAATCGATTGCCCTTCTGACACGGCGACGGCATCCGCAGGATCGACCATGGCGTCGATAGAAATCGCATGCCCCGGCGCAACAGTCGCCATGCCGTGATCTGAAACGATCACCACGTTGATTGCGTCGAGCAATCCAAGCGCCTCTAGTCCCAGAACCAGCCGCCCGATCGCGGCATCGGCCTCGCGGATCGCAGCGAGCGCTTCGGACGAATCCGGGCCGTGATCGTGGCTGACGTCGTCCAGTGCGTCCAAATACAGCGTGGCGAAGCGCGGACGCGTCGCCGTGCTTTCACCGAGCCAGCCAAGCACCGTGTCCACGCGCGCGGCCGATGTCACCGATTCATCGAATCGCTGCCAGCGGTCGGGACGGCGTCCACCGATCACCGCTTCGCTGCCCGGCCAGAACAGCGTTGCTGTTGGCAGACCCGCGTTCGCCGCACCCACCCAGATCGGCTCGCCACCCCACCATTGCGTGATCGACGTCGACGAGGGATCGGATGACTTGAATGTGCCAAGTACGGCGTCTTGCATCGTGTTGTGGACGATCCCGTGCTTGTCGGGGCGCAAGCCGGTCACGATCGTGTAGTGGTTTGGGAACGTCAGGGTCGGATACGACGGATTCATCCACTGGGCTCTCACGCCATCACGCGCGACGCGGGCGAGGTTTGGCGTGATGCCCAGCTCGAGGTAATCAGCGCGAAAGCCGTCGATCGACACCAGCAGCACCGGGGGCATCGCCTGCACAGCGGGCGGCCGACTGCTTGCCGGATGCGACGGCAGCAGCACGCACGACGTCAGCGTGAGCGCGAGCAGGGTGGTCGTCGCGGCTCGGCGGAGCCTGGGCGGGAGGATCGGGCGCATGACCCGATCATACCCAGCGAAAATTGCACCAACGGTTCACTCCGATGGCCGACATGCCGGGGCCTGCCCAAGGTAGAGGATTGTGATGATGGAGCCATGCCCCAGGCCAGCCGCCGCACCGCCTGACCGCCAGGCTGACGCGAGCCTAAATCGCGGCCCGGATATGTCGCTGGCGCATCGCGACGGGCGTATGGTGGCACTGCGGCCACCGCCGCGAAGCCGCCCAGGTGACGCTATGAACCGCCGACTCATTTCCCCGTTGTTGCTTGCCAGCTTGCTCGCCACCGCTGCGTTTGCGGCGTCCGCGCAGTCGAGCACCGCATCGGCAGACGCCGCTGGCCAAGCGCAAGCAGCAGACGCCAGCGTGGGTATAGCGTTCGATGCGAGCGCGAAGCCCGAAATCGACCGCTACTGCCTGCGCCAGACCGGCTCTCGCATCGTCGCCCGCGACAACAGCGCCCGTTATCGCAGTGCGCGCGAGTCCAATCGCAAGAGCCCGCGCTGCGTCGCCGCACACGGCCGCGTCTACAGCCGCGAAGACCTCCAGCGCACCGGCCATATCGATATCGCCGATGCCCTGCGCAAGTTGGATCCGTCGATCTACTGACGGCGCAATCCGTCGTACTGCTCGACGCCCGGCTCAGGCTGGGCGTCGTCGTTCCTGGGGGTCGGTTTTCTACGCGTCGGTGCAGCGGGGTCGCCAGCGGGGGCGCGATGCGATAATCGCCGCATCTCTTTGCCGATCAGGAAGTCGCGATGTCCACCCGCATCGATCCGTCCCGCGTCATCCGCGCGCCGCGCGGCACCACGCTCAGCTGCAAATCGTGGCTGACCGAAGCCGCGTACCGGATGATCCAGAACAACCTCGATAGCGAAGTCGCCGAGAACCCGACCGAGCTCGTCGTGTACGGCGGCATCGGCCGCGCCGCGCGGGACTGGGAAAGCTACGACGCGATCCTCGAATCGCTGAAGAATCTTGAAGACGACGAGACCCTGCTGGTGCAGTCCGGCAAGCCCGTCGGCATCTTCAAAACCCACGCCGATGCACCGCGCGTGCTGATCGCGAACTCGAACCTGGTGCCGCACTGGGCCACGTGGGAGCACTTCCACGAGCTCGATCGCAAGGGCCTGATGATGTACGGACAGATGACCGCGGGCAGCTGGATCTACATCGGCTCGCAGGGCATCGTCCAAGGCACGTACGAGACGTTCGTCGAGATGGGCCGCCAGCATTACGCCGGCGACCTCACCGGCAAGTGGATCCTGACCGCGGGCCTCGGCGGCATGGGCGGCGCGCAACCGCTCGCGGCCAGCCTCGCCGGCGCGTGCAGCCTCAACATCGAATGCCAGCAGAAGAGCATCGACATGCGCCTGCGCACGCGCTACGTCGACGAGCAGGCAACCGACATCGACGACGCGCTCGCCCGCATCAAGAAGTACTGCGACGCCGGCCAGGCCAAGTCGATCGCGCTGCTCGGCAACGCCGCCGAAATCCTGCCCGAACTCGTACGTCGCGGCGTGCGCCCGGATGCAGTCACCGACCAGACCAGCGCGCACGATCCGATCCACGGCTACCTGCCGATCGGCTGGACCGTCGAGCACTGGCTCACCGAGCAAAAGCGCAACCCTGAGCACGTCCGCGATGCCGCGAAAAAGTCGATGCGCGTGCACGTCGAGGCGATGCTCGCGTTCGAGGGCATGGGCATCCCGGTGTTCGACTACGGCAACAACATCCGCCAGATGGCGAAGGACGAAGGCTGCGTCAACGCGTTCGACTTCCCCGGATTCGTCCCGGCCTACGTGCGTCCGCTGTTCTGCCGAGGCGTCGGCCCGTTCCGCTGGGTCGCGCTAAGCGGCGACCCCGAGGACATCGCCAAGACCGACGCGAAGGTCAAGGAACTGATCCCCGACGACAAACACCTGCACCGCTGGCTCGACATGGCCGCACAGCGCATCGAGTTCCAGGGCCTGCCCGCGCGTATCTGCTGGGTCGGCCTCGGCCTGCGCGACAAGCTCGGCCTCGCGTTCAACGAGATGGTGCGCAATGGCGAACTCAAGGCGCCCGTCGTGATCGGCCGCGATCATCTGGACTCGGGCAGCGTCGCCTCACCGAACCGCGAAACCGAAGCGATGCAGGACGGCAGCGATGCCGTGTCCGACTGGCCACTGCTCAACGCGATGCTCAACGTCGCCGGCGGCGCGACCTGGGTGTCGCTGCATCACGGCGGTGGCGTCGGGATGGGGTATTCGCAGCACAGCGGCGTGGTGATCGTGTGCGATGGTTCGGTCGAAGCTGACAAGCGCATTGGGCGCGTGCTGTGGAACGATCCGGCAACCGGCGTGATG
>JAYSZI010000123.1:0-134395 GCA_043738095.1 Lysobacter sp. | reverse complement strand
GAGATCGTAGCCGAGCGCCAGTCCGCTCGCGACTGCCGCCAGGGTGTTATAAATGTGCGGCGGCCCAACCAACGGCGAGTGGAACTCGCGCGCCCCGGCAGGCGTCTTTAGATCGAAGTGCATGCCTTCCAGCGAAAACTCCGCGTTGCGCGCTGTCACCTCCGCTTCTGATTTGACTGCGTAGCGAACTACACGCAGACCTTCCTGCTCCAGTCGATCCGCGAGCTCGACCCCGTATGGATCGTCAACGTTGATTATGGACGTTCCGGGTTTTGGCCCGAGCCGGCCATCAAACAGACGTTGCTTGGCATACCAGTAGTTCTCCATAGTCTTGTGGTAATCGAGGTGGTCGCGGGTGAGATTGGTGAACACGGCGACGTCGAAGTGCACGCCGTCGACGCGACCCTGATCGAGCGCGTGCGAGCTGACTTCCATTGCCACCGCCTGAGCACCGGCCGCGTGCAGTTCTGCGAGCAGGCCATGCAGGCGCAGCACCAGCGGCGTGGTGAAGCCAGTCGGCACCGCGGCGCCGTACAGTCCCGCGCCGAGGGTGCCGACGGTGCCGCTGCACGTGCCACGGAGCGTCCATGCCTGGGCGAGCAGTTGCACGGTCGACGTCTTGCCGTTGGTCCCGGTGACGCCGACCATCGTCATGCTGTCGCTGACGCGGCCGTGGAAACGATCGCCGAGTTCACCCAGGCGCGCGCGCAGATCCGGCACCGCGATCGCATCCGGCGGCGCCGGCGCATCATTCGGCGCGGGCGGTTCGAACAGGATCGCGCCCGCACCCGCCGCGCGCGCTTGCTCGACGAACTTCAAGCCATGCAAGCCAAACCCGCCGATCGCCACAAACGCGTTGCCGGCACGCAACTCGCGGCTGTCCTGCGCCAGGCCGGTGATCATCAGGCCGTGCGGAATCCCCGCCACGTCGGGCAGCAGTTGCGCCAGCGACATCGCGCGACTCACGGCGCACCACCTTGCACGGGCATCGGCAAGGCCAGCGCTGCGGTCGCAGCCGGCAACACCGGCTCGCCTTGAGTCGGCTTGCCGCCGTTGGCACGCGTGCGCTTGAGTTCCGCGTCGGCCTGCGCGGCCAGCCAGCTGTCGATGTCGTCGGGCGCGACGTCCATCAACCGCAGCGCGCCTTCCATGACGTTCTTGAACACCGGCGCCGACACCAGACCGCCAAAGTACCCCTTGCCTGGATCGGGATCGTTGACCACGACCACCATCGAGAAACGCGGGTTGGTCACCGGCACAAGCCCAGCGAAGAACGACAAATACCGCCGCGAGTAACCGCCGCTGGCGTTGTACTTGCGCGCGGTGCCGGTCTTGCCGGCGACGTGGTAGCCGAGGATCGCGCCCTGGGTCGCGGTGCCGCCGGGCTCGGTCACGGTCTGCATCATGGTCTTGACCGTGAGCGCGATCTCGGGGGCGAGCACCTGACGGGATTCCTGGCGCTTGCCTTTGACGAACGTCGGCGTGATCAACCGGCCGCCATTGCCGAACGCGGCATAGGCCTGAGCGATCTGCAGCGGCGTCGCCGACAGGCCGTAGCCGTACGACATGCCTTGCTTGGTGGTGCCGCTCCAGCGCGACGGCGGCGCGAGCACGCCGGACGATTCGCCGGGGAAGCCGCTGCCTGGTTTCTGGCCATAACCGAACCGGCGCAGGAAATCGTAGTAGTCCTGGTTAGGCAGCTTGGCCACGATCCTGGCAGCGCCGATGTTGGAACTCTTGGTAATGACGCCGGTGGTGTCGAGCACGCCGTAGTTCTGGTGATCGGTGGTGCGGTAGCGGCCGTTCGCGATCCAGCCCGGATTGGTGTCGAAGCGGGTGTGCGCGGTGATCACGCCCGCTTCCAGTCCGGCCGCGACGGTCAGCGGCTTCATGGTCGATCCGGGCTCGATTACGTCGGTGACCGCACGGTTGCGGTGCGTGTCGGGGTTGCCCATGCCGTTGGCGTTCGGGTTGTAGGTCGGCAGGTTCACCATCGCCAGTACTTCGCCGGTGGGGACATCCAGCACCACGGCCGAACCGCTACTCGCACCCGTACGCAGCAGCGCAGCGCGCAGTTCGCGGTAGGCGAGAAACTGGATGCGGCGATCGATCGTGAGCGTGAGGTCCTGCCCCGGCTCGGCGGCCTTGACCAAGTCGACGCTCTCGACGGTGCGGCCCTGGCCATCGCGGATCACGCGCTTGGCACCGGGCTTGCCGCGCAGGGTGTGGTCGAACGCGAGTTCCAATCCTTCTTGGCCGCGGTCATCGATGTTGGTGAAGCCCAGGATGTGCGCCATCGCCTCACCCTGCGGGTAGAAGCGTCGGTACTCGCGCTGCGAGGACACGCCCGGAATGTTGTGGGCAAGAATCTTGCGCGCGTGCTCCGGATTGATCCGGCGCTTGAGGTAGATGAACTCCTTGCTCGCGCGCTGGCTGAGCTTGCGCGTCAGGTAATCGACGGGCACGCCCAAGGCCGCGGCGAGTTCCGGCAGGCGTGCGGGATTTTTCAGCAGTTCCTGCGGATTGCCCCACACCGATTCCACCGGCGTCGACACCGCAAGTGGTTCGCCGTTGCGGTCGGTGATCATGCCGCGCGAGGTCGGGATCGGCAGTTCCCGCAACGAGCGCGCATCGCCCTGCTGCAGGTAGAAATCATTGTTGTAGACCTGCACGTCGAACGCGCGCCCAACCAGCGCCAGCGAGCACAAGCCGAGCGTGCCGGCGACCAGCGTGAGGCGGTTGCGCAGATTGAAGCGCGCGCGATGGCGCGACGCGCTGTCGTCGTTGCCTAACAGCGCCTTCCACCACGGCCGCGCGCCCGGCTTGCCGGACGTGGATCGGACGCGCTGGCCGGGACCGCGAGGATTGCCGCTGCGCTCTTTCATCGCGCGCCCCTCATGGTCGGATCACGACGATTTCCGCGCCTTCCGGGAACTTCATGCCCAGACGGTCGCGGGCCACCTGGTCGATGCGATTGCTCTCGGCCCAGGTCGCCTGCTCCAGCTGCAGGCGGCCGAAGTCGATATTGAGTTCGTCGCGGGCCTTCTCAAGCCGAGTGACCTGCACGAACAACTGCCGGTGCTGGTGCCGCGCATAGACCACAGCCAACGCCGAAACGACGTTGGCCGCGACCAGCACGATCAGCAGCAGGCGTGTGTTCATGCGGCCTCCGCGACAGCGAGTTTTTCGGCCACGCGCAATACCGCGCTGCGCGCGCGCGGGTTGCTCGAGGTCTCCTCGAACTCCGCCTTCTGCGCGCCGCCGATCGCCCGCAGTGCCGGGACGAAATCGTTGGCATCGGGGAACCGGCGGTTCGCGGCAGGCGCCTTGGCGTGGCGGGCGATGAACTGCTTGACGATGCGGTCTTCGAGCGAATGGAAGCTGATCACCACCAGCCGACCGCCAGGCTTCAGGCCCGCCAGCGCAGCGTCGAGCCCGGCTTCGAGGTCAGCCAGTTCGCAATTGATGAAGATCCGGATCGCCTGAAAGCTGCGCGTGGCCGGGTGGATCTTGTCTTTTCCGCGCGGCTGCACCGAAGCGATCAGGTCCGCCAGCTGCGCGGTGCGCGTCAGCGGCTCGGCGTCGCGCCGGGCGACGATGGTGCGGGCGATCTTGCGGCTGTGCTTTTCTTCGCCGTAGGTCCACAGCACGTCGGCAATATCCTTCTCGGTCGCCTCGGCCAGCCACTGCGCCGCGCTTACGCCCGCGTCCGGGTCCATGCGCATGTCGAGCGGGCCGTCCTTGCCGAAGCTGAAGCCGCGCTCGGCGACGTCCAGCTGCGGCGACGACACGCCCAGATCAAACAGGACGCCATCGAGGCCGTCGGCGGTCGCATCCCACTGTGCGAGCTGGGCGAAGCTGCCGCGGAAGATCGCGACGCGCGGATCGACGCCGAAGTCGCGCTGCGCCACCGCGATCGCTTCGGGATCCTTGTCCATGAGTAGCAATCGGCCTGCGTCACCCAGCAATTCCAGCATCCCGCGCGCATGCCCGCCGCGCCCGAACGTGCCGTCCAGATAGGTGCCATCCCCGCCCATGCGCAGGCCGTCGAGGACCTGCGCGTACATCACGGGAAGGTGGCCGGATGGCGCGGCGCGCCCCATGCCACCGCCCGTCATAGCTGCAAGTCGAGCAGCTCGTCGCTCAGATCGTCGTCAGAAATGGTCTGACGGATCTGGGCGTGATGCGCTTGCTCGCTCCACAACTCGAACTTGTCGCCCATGCCAAGCAGGACGGCTTTTTTCTCGATCCCGACCGCGGCGCGGTGGCTGGCGGGGATGCTGATGCGGCCATTGCCGTCAAGCTCGACCAGCGACGCCGCACCGACCAGCTTCAACTGCATGCTGCGGTTGACTTTTTTCGCCTTCGGCAGGGCATTGACCTGGTCGCGCACGCGCTCCCAAGCCGCGACCGGGTACAGGTACAGCGAGCCGGACTCGAAGGGGTTGTAGGTAACGACCAGACGATTGCCGCAGTCGCGCGCGACCGCCTCCCGGTAGGCGGTAGGCACCGCCAGCCGGCCTTTGTCGTCGATCGTGATGGCGGTTTCGCCCTGGAACATCGCCCTACCTGGGTACTAGCCACCTAACTTGGCGACTGAATCCTGGAAAAACCACTAAAAACCCGGTTTTCCCTCCGATGCCCACCTTAGGGACGCTCCACAGGGTTGTCAACAAGTTCCAGCGGCAATTTAGCTAGGCGCATCAATGGCTTGCAGCGAACTTCAGAGTCTTGTTCAAGACTTATCCACTAGCTGTTGTTTAGTCTCATATTTTGAGATTTCTGCGTGGCCCGTCGGTTCGCGTGCCGGCGAGCGGCAGGGTTGGGGGGCGTGTTGCTTCGCAACATTCGACCATCCGGGCGGATTGGGTGGGGCTCGCTTCGTTTTCGGCGCCGACTGCCAGCATGCGGCTTACGTCTAGATGTCTCGGTTCAGGGGTCGTCGCAACCGCGTCAGTACATCGATCAGGCACGCATGCGGCTGTGACCGTTGGCCTTGGCTGATCACTAGCGCCTCATGTTCGCCGCAGCTGGGCGACGGGCGGTTTCCGATCCGGCGAGCACCTACAGCTGCGCTTCCGCCGCAGATGTCGGCTGCCTAATCCTAAGCCGGCATGACGGCAGCGGGCCAGGCCATTGTGTCCGCGTTGCCGTTGGCGATTTGCTGCATCCGCGCGAAGTCTGCATAGAGCCCGCCGCCTGCAACCAGTTGCGTATGGGAACCACGGTTGATGACCTGGCCGTCCTCCATTACCACGATCTCGTCTGCATCCAACACGGTGGAGAGGCGGTGGGCGATTAATAGGGTCGTGCGGCCAGCCATCAAGCGCTTCAGGGCGTCATGCACGGCCCTCTCGCTCCCAGCGTCCAAGGCGGACGTCGCCTCATCCAAGAGTAGGATCGGAGCGTCCTTCAGCATGGCCCGCGCAATGGCGATCCGCTGAAGCTGCCCGCCCGATAGACGGCCACCCCTTTCACCCAGGGGCTCGTCGTAGCCCCGGGGCAGGTTGCGGATAAACACGTCGGCATCCGCGGCACGGGCGGCGGCCTCCACTTCCTTGTCGGTTGCATCCAGTCGACCGTAGCGGATGTTCTCCCGCGCAGACATCGCAAAGATCGCCGGTGCTTGCGGCACGATCGCGATCAACCCGCGCACGCTGCGGGCATCGCACTGCCGCAGATCCACGCCATCCACCAGGATGCGACCCCGCTGGGGTTCGTGCAGCCGGAGCAGCAGCGCAAATAGCGTGCTCTTGCCGGCGCCTGATGGCCCCACTAGAGCGGTGCAGCGCCCAGGTGCCACTTCCAGGTTGAAGTCCGCAAGGATGGGTTTGTCCGGAGAGGACGCATAGGCAAACCGCACGCCCTCGAATGTCAGCGCACCGCGCTGCACCACCAGGCTGGCGCCGGCCGTGGCGTCGGGGCATGGGGTCAACTCGTATAGGGCGGCGATCCTACCCACGGCGCCGACGGATCTCTGGATGGTGCTCCAGATCTCGAGCAGTTCAGCCACGGCCATGCCGCCGATTACCGCGTAAAGGACGAACTGGCCAAGCGTGCCTGGCGACATCTCTCCGGCCGTGACCGCACGAGCTCCCAGCCATAGCACGCCGATGATGGCGGAGAAGACCAGAGCTATCGCGGTGGCTGCCAGCCCTGTCTGCGCCACCACTCGCCGGCGCGCAGAGGCGCTGGCCCGGTCGACGGCGTTTGCGTACCGACGCTCCTCATGGTCCTCACGCGCGAACTCCTTGACGGCGCGCACGGCCATTAGCACCTCGGCTGCCACGGTAGTCGCTTTGGCCATCTCGTCCACCGAATCTCGGGACATGGTGCGCAGCCGCCGGCTTACCAGGACGATTGGTACGACCGCCACGGGAATAACCACGGCGGCCATAGCTGCCAGCACGGGGCTGGTGCTGAACAGCATCACCGTCGCTCCAACTAGCGTGATGGCGCTTCTGAGCGCAATCGACAGGGCGGTGCCGACCATGATCCGCAGATACTCGGAGTCGGTGGTAAGCCGCGAGAGGAGTTCGGCAGACAGCCGCTGGTGGTGGAAGTCCAGATTGCGTCGGATGAGCTGACTGAACAAGTTCTTGCGCAAGTTACTAACGACGCGGTCGCCAAGGTGGCTGACGAAGAACAGACGCGCCGCCGTGGTGAGGGCCAACAGAAGCGCGATTCCCGCCAGTCCCGCAAAAACGATGTTGATGTTGCTCGGGGTGTTGAACCCGTGGTCGATAACGCGGCGCACTCCCAGAGGAACCGACAACATCGCCACACTGGCGGCAATTAGGCTCAGCAGCCACCAGAAGACCAAGGCGCGCTCCCGGCGCATCAGCGAGGCGACCAGCCTGGCGGTTTCCCGTATGCCCGTCTGTCCGTCGGGTCCGTCATTCGTGTTCATCGTCATCCTTGCATTCGCGTCCAACAATTTCGTCTGCACCTATCGAGCCATTCAAATGGATGGCGCTAGTCGATTGAAAACAAACCTCGCTCCACTTTCCCCACCATAACTAATGTGCTCGAATGAGTATCCCCGCACGCCATTGCCACCATGATCATTAACGCCATTTCCGCAACGTTGTTTGCGGTTGCGCTGACCGCTTCCATCACAGTGCACGCCCAGAACGCGCCTGCACCATCAGCCAACACTCCGACGGCTGCCACCGGCAGCATTCGCACGCTCGATACTGTGGTCGTCACCGGGTCCGCTCCTGGCCCGGGACTTTGGCACGTCTACAAGAACGACGACCACGAGATGTGGATCCTCGGCACGCTTTCTCCTGCCCCTGCGTCCATCGTTTGGAACTCCAAGCTTGTCGTGGACCTGGTGGCCGACGCGCAGGAGGTTCTTTGGGAGCCGTACTACAGCGTGGACGTTAAGTCGGGCCTTTTCACGAAGCTCGTCCTAGGCTACGGGATGCATAAAGCCGAGCGCAACCCGGATGGGAAGTCCCTCAAGGACGTTCTTTCTCCTGCGCTCTATGCGCGTTGGGCGCAGCAGAAGGCGCGCTATCTGCCGGGCGACCGCGGCGTAGAAGGTAAGCGGCCGCTCGTTGCCGCGGAGGACCTGCTGAAGGCCGCAATCCAACGGACCGGGCTCACCAATCGACGTATCGTCAACGGCCCGATCCTCGAAGCCATCAAGACGCATGGCGTGACTTCCACGGCGCCCAAAGTCGACGTCAAACTATCGAGTGCCACAGCGAAGGCCGCGCTGGCGGATGTGCGTCGGGAATCGCTCAGTGATGTCGCGTGCATGGAAGCTACCCTGGACGCCATCGAACAGGACCTGCCGCGCATGATCACCAACGCCAATGCCTGGGCCATCGGCGACTTGCAGCGCGTCAGCTTCACCCAGCTCGAGCGCCAAGAGCGGCTCTGCTCCGATGCCCTTACCGATGCCAATTTTGCTCGGAAACACGGCCTGCCCAACATCCGCGAGAGCATCAATGCCCGCTGGATGCAGGAAGCGGAGGCTGCGCTGAAGCGCAATCGGGTCACGATCGCCGTCGCGCCCCTCGAAAGTATTCTCGCCCCCAATGGGTATGTCGCTCAACTGCGCGCCCAGGGTTACACGGTCGAGAACCCGTGATTTTCCACGAACCAAGGAACGAACAATGAAATGGATCTTCGGCGTCACCATCCTTACCGCAGCACTCATCGTGGGCTACCTGTTCTTCGGTTCCGAAGCCCCCTCACGAGTCGGGGCTAACGGGATCGAGGGTGAGTACTTCGCGATGATCCACTCGGTGCCCCACTCGAAAGAGCGGGTGACAATCGACATCTATGCGGACTTCACCTGCCCCGCATGCCAACGCCTGGAGGCCGAAGGTCTGCCGCAAATCAGGAAGGCCTATGGCGAGCGCGTCACGATCCGGCATCACTACCTGGCTGGCCCTGCAACGCCGCCGTCGGCCAAGATCCTGTACGACGTTGCCACCGAGGCTGACAAAGGCGAGGTGGTCGCGGCCGACCTGTTCGCCGCCAAGTTGAAGCATGGAGAGGACGCCGCCAATCTTCCGGTCATCAAGGCGATTGCCCAGCGCCACGGCTTGAGCCAGGCCTTCGAGAAGTCCCGTACGGACGGCACCGGGTTGGCGAAGCTGCGCACCGAATGGAAGGCTACCAATGGCAAAGTGGCGTTCTTCCCGTTCGTGGTGTTCGACAACGACATCGCCGCCAATGCGAGCACTGACAATCTCCTCAAGATCCTTGGCAGCCTGCTGATCCCCGTCACGGGCGCGACAGGCTGACCATCGATGGCAATGACGAGTCGCCGGCTGCCGTGGTGGCAGCGTTTGCGCTGGGAGCGTTTGATTGCTGCCAGCGTCGCGATTGCGCTCAACGTTGGAGTGTTGTGGTTCCTTGGCCGACACATGGGCTCGGCATTGCACGCTGAGGCCGATGAAGACTATTTCACCGAGCTGGTCTTCATCCAGAAAGAGCCCGAGCCGCCCACACCGCGCTCGGCCGCCAGTGCCAACCTGCGCCGGCCGGAAACCAGGAGCAAGTCGGCGCGACCACGGCCTGCACTACTATCCACACTCGCTGCAACGGAGACTCAGCCCGTCGAAGAACCCATCAGTTCCGCCGATCGGGACAGTCCCACAGGGCGCTCGCTCAACCTGTCGGTGCCTGACGCAGGGATGTCATTCGAGCGCAATCCAGTCGCTAAACAAGAAGCCCCCATGGCCGCTGCCGCGCCCGCTCGCATGGCGCTCAAATTCAAAGACCGAAGCTTTGGCGGGATGATGCAGCGGATGACTAGCGCCAGCATCTGCCGCGATCTGCGAAAGGTCCTGACTACCGCGCCGGCGAACGCCGCCAGCATCATCGCGTCGATGCAGAGCTACGGTTGCAAGGTTTGATGACCTGGCTTTAAGCGGCAGCGACTGTCCGCAAATCCAGAACCATGTTTGCCGGCTGCAGGGCGGGATCGGATTCGAGGAGCGTGGCGATTTCCGGCAGCGCCTCGCGCTCCAGGAACTGGAAGGCTCTATCTTGTGCAAGATGCTGGCGCATGTTCTGCCAATAGAGGATGTCGGTGTCCATAACCACCTCGTACTGCTCGAACAACCTGCGGGTCACGGCGTAGTCGGCGATGCGGGTGGCCTCTGCACCCAGCGCACTGTCGTCGTTCGCGTCCTGATCAATGCGCTTGCCAAACATGGTCCGGAACCCTATCCCTCGCCCATAGCGGGTGGATAGCAGCGGAAGAATCCAGGCACCGGTCTTCCGTGCCAAAGCCGCGGTTCCCAGCATCACGTTCATCGGGCGCCCGCAGAAGGGGAGCGCCAGCGTGGCGTCCTCGTTCTGGAAGACGTCCGGCATGATGATTACCACCTCTCCGTTTTTTAAGCCCTTGATGGCTTTTGCCATCCCCTGACGGGTGTCATGGATCACTTCGACGTTGCTGCCGTCTCCCCAGATCACCCCGTACAGGCGGTCAAATACCTCATTGCCTTTATGGGTCCCGGGCTGCCCATAGAAGACGTAGACCTTACGATGGCGGCGCAGGTGTTCTGCAAACGCAATCATCGAGAATATGTAGTGGGCGTGGTGCGGGATAGCGACCAGCACGCCGGCCTTTGACTCGGTGATCTGGCGCGCAGGTGAATAGTCGGTGTTATCGGTGGAGTTGATCAGCGCCAAGGCGCCGTCTTTGTCGATGTTGCGGACAATCTTGGCCACCATCAGCTTCTGCAAGTACCAGTGGTAGTACTCACCAAGGCGCACCCCGCCAGACTTGGCGCAGGCCTCTTTGACATGAGTTGCATCGGCTTCGGACAGCGGTATCTGGAGCCATTGCTCAATCCAGTTCACTCGTACATTGAGCAGCTTCAACGGGCGGGCAAGATGTGCGAGTACTCGTGGAGACAGCTTCATGCCACCGTCTCCTGTTGCGCCTTCTGCTCCATGTGCGTGATTCGCTGCAGCAGTTGGGTAACTTCGATGCTGGAAGGATCAGTGCGATAGGCATTGACGACTGCGGAGCGGAAGTAGCGCAGCTTGCGCAACGCGCTATAGCGCCGCGACTCCGGATTGCGCAGATGTTGCTTACCGCGTGCCAGCCAGTCGTCGCCCAACGTGTAGCAGGCACGCAGGTAGTCGGCGATGGGGGAGAGAACTTCCGAAATATCGCTGCGACCTGATTCGACCACGGTGCCGCCTTCTTGGCCCCAAATCACGAGGCGGTACCCGTACCTCGCGTTGAGGATGAACTCGAGCGGGGAGAAGAACGCGTTAGCGTCGTTGGTCTTGACCAGGATCGACGCATCTGCAGGACTCATGACCTGATCAGTGAAGATCACCAGGCGTGGCCGGGGTCCGCCGGTAGACAGTGTCCTGATCAGCGCGGCAGCGGGCAGGCTGCCCGGCACCGATGTGCCGGCAACAATGGTCACATCGCCCAGTTGACGGTAGTGGTTGACCACTTCGAGTACTGCGCTCGTCGTCGGGAGGATGAAGGCCACCGGACCGCCATCGTCACTCGGGGTTGCCGCCGACAGACAATCGGACACAAAACTCTGTGGCTGGCGCGGCATGATTCCTTCCTTGGCATCGTGAGAAGACCGGGTGGAACCTGTGTGGATCCACCCGGTCGGATACGCCGAAACGATTACTGCTGAACTTCCTCGTTCGGGTTGCAGCTGTTGCCATTCGAGCCGCAACAGTCGCTGCACATCAGGGTATTGATGCCCTGGTCCACCGCATTGAAGGTGGCGCCGATGACATCAGTCATGGCGTTGTTGGCGACCAGGCTGTTCTCGAGGGTCATGGCCATCGTGTTCATTTATCTACTCTCCTTGTGGAACTGAACCAACCCTCATGGGCGGCTGTTCGGGTAGATCCCCAAACTCTATCGGATCGGTGACGCAAGCCCCACCTTTCCCCCTCTGAATATGATAGCCCGGTTTGGCAATGATGAAGCGGGAGGCAGCCAACAGCAGTTGTAAGCACCGGATTGCTGCTTTCGTAGGGATGCGCAGGGGGATTTGAGAGGGCAGTGGATGCTCGCGATCGGCGCAAACCCGATCCGCCGACGCGCGACCCGATCCCATCCACAGACCAATCCTCGACTCACTCCCCATCCGACCAGCCCCCTTTAGTAAAGGGGGCGCCGCGACAGCGGCAGGGAATTGGAAGCTAAAGCCTAGGGTCCAAAATTTTTGCTCCACAAAATTTTGGAGCTTTTGCTGGAGCCAAGGCGACAGCAAAAGCGGCGGAGCCGGTCGATAAGCCGGGTTCTGTCGTGGGCAATCATTCCTCTAGGCGCAGCGTCACCGCTACGCTCAAGCAACCTACCCGGAGACACCGCGGGCCACGGCATAGTCTCCCTATTTGGTCTTGCTCCCGGTGGGGTTTGCCGTACCGGTCTGTTGCCAGACTCGTGGTGCGCTCTTACCGCACCGTTTCACCCTTACCACGCATCCCGAAGGACCGTTCGGCGGTCTACTCTCTGTTGCACTTTCCGTCGGCTCGCGCCGCCCAGGGGTTACCTGGCACCGTGCCCTGTGGAGCCCGGACTTTCCTCGGCACCCGACCATGACAAGCATGACCGGATGACGCGATTGCCTTGACCGACTCCGCCGCGGGCATTGTCGCACGGGCACGCGGACGGGATCGATGCAACGGGATGGATTCAAAAGGAGCGCTGCCACGCCTGGCACGTTTGCCGGACCTCACTCGCCGCCGTACAGCGCCTTGCGCGGCGCGCCGCTGAGGTCGGCAGCAACTTTGGCTGCGGTCGACGGCGGCAGGTGCTCGACCAGCTTGGCGTACAGCCGGCGGCCCTCGATCACTTTGGCGTCGGCATCGTCGCCCGCGCCTTCGACGATCAGCACGAACTCGCCCTTGCGCTGGTTCGGGTCGGCCTGCACGCGCGCCAGCAGTTCGGGCAACGGGCCGTCGAGCACGGTCTCGAACAGCTTGGTCAGCTCGCGCGCAAGCACCGCCGGGCGCGCTTCGCCGAACGCCCCGACCATATCCAGCAGCGACTCCTCGATGCGGTGGCCAGACTCGTAAAACATCAGCGTGCGTGGCTCGCTCGCCAACCGCTGCAGGCGCTCGCGTCGCGCCGCCCCCTTCGCCGGCAGGAAGCCCTCGAACACGAACCGGTCCGACGGCAGCCCGGCCACGCTCAAGGCCGCGATGGCCGCGCACGGACCCGGCACTGGCGACACCCGCACACCCGCGGCGCGCGCGGCGCGCACTAGACGGAAGCCGGGGTCACTGACCAGCGGCGTGCCGGCGTCAGACACCAGCGCCAGCGAGTCGCCGGCCAGCAACCGCGTCACCAGCTGCGCCGCCTGCGCGTCCTCGTTGTGCTGGTGCAGTGCTAGCAGCGGCCGTTCCAGCCCGAAGTGGGACAGCATCTGGCGGGTGTGGCGCGTGTCCTCGGCGCAGATGGCGGCGACGGTGCTCAGCGTCTCCAGCGCGCGCGGCGAGAGGTCGCCGAGGTTGCCTATCGGGGTCGCGACGATATGGAGGGTGCCGGGCGTGTGCATCGTGCTTCCAGATTTAATTCGGTACGCATTGAATCGAGCCGGGCGCGTCCGTGTGCGCGAAGGGTACGACCTCCCTATCCAATTTGAGTGCCGCATTTATGTCGGCCGGGTAGAATCCTACCCGGTCCCCCTTGGAACGCCCCGATGCGGCGTATGCACCCGATGAGCCTTCCGACGAAACGGTCCGCCCTGCCCTGGCTGCTGGCCTTCGCCCTCGCGACCACCCTGATCGGCGGTTGCGCGACCGTAGATACCCGTCAAGCCCCGGGCCCGGCGCGGTCCCCGGTTAGTCGCGATCTGCGCATGCAGCAAGCAGCCGACCTGGTGCAAGCCGGTGCCGCGCTGAGCGGCGCTGCGCGCAAGGCCAACGATGCCCAGATCGATCGCCTGTTGTCGCAGCTCGACGACGCCACTCTGGCGCGCGAGGCGGAACGGCTGGCCGTCGGCGACCCGCTGTACAACTACGTCGGCGGCGCGCTCCTACGTCGCGGTCTGCCGTTGCCGCGCCCATTCGATCGTGGCGCCTGGCAGTTCGCCGGCACGCGCCCGGCGGCCGATCGCGACGGCTACCGCCCGCCGATGAAGCTGGCGGTGTTGCTGCCGCTGTCGGGCAGCCTCGCCACGGCCGCCTCCCCGGTGCGCGATGGCCTGCTTGCCGCGTATTACGGCGAAAACCGCCGTCGGCCCGACATCCAGTTTTACGACACCGCCAGCGGCGCAGTTGCGGCCTACGATCGCGCCGTCGCCGAGGGCAACGACTTTGTCGTCGGCCCGTTAGGGCGCGACGAAGTCAGCGCGTTGTTTGCGCGCGGCACGCTGCCGGTGCCGGTGCTGGGACTCAATCGCGGCACCGCATCGCCGCCCCCTGGCACCGCAAGCTTCTCGCTGGCGCCCGAAGACGAAGGCATCGCGGCCGCCGAGTACCTGATCGGCCGCGGCGCGCGACGCGTGCTCGTGATCGGCGGCGGCGACGGTCAGGCCCGCACGGTCGCCGCATTGCGTGAGCGCCTGGCCGAACGCGGCGCGAGCGTCACCGATGTGGTGAGTGAAGCCACCGCCGATTTCACCCCGTTCGCGGCGAAGGATGGCGGCATCGACGCCGTGTTCCTCGCGATCAAGGGAAGCAGCGCGCGCGCATTGATGCCGAAGCTCGCGCTCGCCGGCCTTGCCGATCGACCGCGCGTGGCCACTTCACAGCTGTTGTCGGGTACCGGCAAGCCCGAGCAGGACCGCGTGCTCGACGGCATCGTGTTCCCGACCGAAACCTGGACCAGCCGCGGCCTCCGCGGCCTGCCGTCCGCCGCGAGCGTCGGCGCGAGCTTGCCGACCGCGCGTGGGGCAGCAGCACGCTTGTTCGCGTTCGGCTTCGACGCGTGGCTGCTGACGGCATATCTCGAGCACTTGGCGCTGTCCAACGACGCCCAGATCGCCGGCGCCACCGGCACCCTGCGTATCGACGGTTTCGGCAATATCCAGCGCACACCGTCGTGGTCGACGTTCAGTAGCGGCGTCGCAGTGCCGCTGGCGGATGCCGGCCGCCGCTGACATGGGTGGCCCTACGTTGGGGCCCAGCGAGATGACACTCGACCGTCGCAGCCGTGGCGCTGCGGTCGAAACCGCAGCGCGCACCTACCTGCTGCAGGCCGGACTGCGCGACGTCGCCGCCAATGCCCACTTCCGCGGCGGCGAACTCGATCTGGTCATGCTCGATGCGAGCGGGCGCGACCCGGTGCTGGTGTTCGTCGAAGTGCGCTATCGCCGCGACACTCGCTTCGGCGGTGGCGCGGCCTCGATCGATGCCAGCAAGCGCCGCAAGCTGGTGCACGCCGCGCAACTGTTCCTCGCCAACCACCATGAATTCGCCCACGTCGCCTGCCGCTTCGATGTAGTCGAAGCCGACGGCGATCCCGCGGCGCCGCGCCTGCACTGGCTGCGCGACGCGTTCCGCGCGGACGATGGCTGATGCCGACGGTGCTGGCGCATGCGGCGGTGCCCCTGGCGCTTGCCGTAGCATTGGGTTCGCGCGCGATTCCCCCGCGTTTGCTTGCCGCCGGCATCGTCGCGGCGATGCTGCCCGATTTCGACGTGATCGCGTTCAAGCTCGGCATCGCCTACGCCGATGCCTTCGGCCACCGCGGCGCGAGCCATTCAGTGCTGTTCGCTGCTTGCGTCGGCGTGTTCGGTGCGCTCTGCCATCGCGTCTGGCGTTGCTCGCCGTGGCGCGCCGCGAGCTGGCTGTTTGTCTGCACCGTTTCGCATCCCCTGCTGGATGCATTGACCAACGGCGGCCTCGGTGTCGCGTTGGCGTGGCCGTGGTCGGAGCAACGTCTGTTCGCGCCGTGGCGGCCGATCGCGGTCTCGCCGATCGGCGCTGATTTCTTCAGCCATCGCGGACTGGCCGTACTGGTGTCAGAAGCGCGCTGGGTCTGGCTACCCGCGTTGCTGCTCGCCGCCGGTGGGCGATTGCTGCGCGCGCGGCTTGAGGGGTCGCAGCGGCCAGACCCATCGCCATGACCTTTCCCAGCAACTTGCAGGGCGAACTGGTCGACCTGCTCGGCGAGGCGATGGCTGGCTCCTGCAGCAGAGCAAATGTTTGGCTTCTACCCGCGACAGTTCGAACCGTCATGCCATGCCCGCTGCGGCAACCTCTTCGAGCGTATTCCTACCCTGTGCCCCTCCCACGGCAGCCTCAATCCGGGCAGCTGCTGCTGCCGTGAGCACACCACTGGATGGTTTGCTCGACGAAATCCGCGCTTGTCGGTTATGCGAGGCGCATCTGCCGCTCGGTCCGCGTCCGGTGCTGCGCGCCGCCACCAGCGCCCGCCTGCTGATCGTCGGCCAAGCGCCCGGCACGCGGGTGCATGCGAGCGGCGTGCCGTGGGATGACGCCAGTGGAGCGCGCCTGCGCGAGTGGTTGCAACTCGAACCCGAACATTTCTACGACGACTCGCGCGTGGCGATTGTGCCAATGGGCTTCTGCTATCCCGGCAAAGGCGGATCAGGTGACCTACCGCCGCGACGTGAATACCGGAGCACTTGGCATCCACGACTGCTGCCATTGTTACCTAACATCGGCTTGACCTTGCTGATTGGCCAGTACGCGCAAACGCACTTCCTCGGCGCCTTGCGCCAGCCGACGCTGACGCAGACCGTGCGCGCATTCCGCGACTACCTGCCGCGGCAGCTTCCGTTGCCACATCCCAGTCCGCGCAACGTGGCGTGGTTCCAGCGTAATCGATGGTTCGCCGACGAGGTGCTGCCGGCGCTGCGCGAGCGCGTGCATGCAGTGCTGCCCGGCGACCCCTGAGCCCCTAGGTGCGGGTGCAGCGATCATTCGGCGAAGTGGGTGTAGCCCATCCGCTGGGGCACCCAGGGCCGGCCATCGGCGCCCAATGCACTCACACCCTCCCCGGGTGCAATCCGGCCGATCTGGGTCAGCGGCGTGCCGGTGACCTCGGCGATCGAAGTGAGCAACGCACGCGCCGCCACCGGCGCGGTGAAGCACAGTTCGTAGTCGTCGCCGCCGCTGGTCTGCAGCGCACGGCGGCGCTCCTCGTCGAAGGTGTCAAGCAACACCGGGGATAGGGGCAAGGTCGACAGATCGACTTCGGCGGCAACACCGCTGGCGCGACACACGTGGCCGAGGTCAGCCAACAGACCGTCCGAAATATCGATACCCGCATGCGCGATGCCGACCAAGGCTCGGCCCAGCGCCACGCGTGGCGTCGGCCGATTGAGCCGCATACGCAATTCTGATAAGTGTCGAGACAGGTGTTCGTCCCCCGATTGAATGTCGTCGGCTGCCCTCTGCGGAAGCAACAGTGAGAGCGCGCCGGCGGCATCGCCGAGCGTGCCGCTGATCCAGATGTCGTCGCCTAGCTCCGCGCCATCGCGACGCAACACGCTGCCCGGTTCCACGAAGCCATGCACGGTCACGCAGATCGACAAAGGCCCGCGAGTGGTATCGCCGCCGACCAGTACGACATCGTGCAGCGCGGCCAAGCCTAGGAACCCGTCTAGAAAGGCATCGAGCCACGCCACATCCTCGCAGGGCAGCGACAACGACAACGTGCACCACGCCGGTTGCGCGCCCATCGCGGCGAGGTCGGACAGATTGACCGCGAGCGCCTTCCAGCCGATGTCGGCCGCAGCAGTGTCGACCGGGAAATGCACGCCGCTGTTGAGCGTGTCGGTGGCGATCACGAGCTGTTTGCCGGGCGGCACCTGCAGCACCGCGGCGTCGTCGCCGATGCCGAGGATCACATCGTCGCGTTGCGGCACGCGAGCGCGGATACGGTCGATAAGCCCGAACTCAGCCGCGCCGCGAGACCTGTCAGTCACCATGAGCTCCAACGCGCCGCAGCGCGCGATGCACGCCAACCTGCGCCGTGTCTCTGCAACGCCGCGCCGGTCATCGTGACCGTCGCCCAGCTAGGCGCAGCACCGCATGGTCGAATGGTTCGCATCGATCACCATCAACGATCGCGCGGCGCATTGACCTCAGTGGCGCGCCAGGCCGCGGCGGCATGGTCGAGCACGCCGTTGATATAGGTGTGCCCATGCTCGGCGCCGAAACGTTTCGAAGTCTCGATCGCCTCGTTGATCACCACGCGGTACGGCACGTCAGGGCGCATGCGCAGCTCGTATGCGGCCAGGCGCAGCACCGCACGTTCGATCGGATCCACTTGCTCGATGTCGCGATCAAGAAATGGCGCCAGTGCTTCGTCGAGGTCGTTTTGGTGCTGGTCGACGCCACGCACCAGGTCCTCGAAATATTCGAGGTCGGCTACTTCCTTGGCCTGCTCGTGGGCGAACTGCTCGATCACGTCGCGCACGCTCGATCCCGACAACTGCCACGCGTAGACCGCTTGCAGGGCGCGACGACGCGCGCGCGAGCGGGCAACGGGGTCGATCCCATCCGGACGGCGCCGGCTCATGCTGCTTTCTCTGCGGCAAGATGGGACGCGGGCAACTGCTCCAACAACTGCGTCATCTCAATCACGACCAACGCGGCCTCTTCGCCCTTGTTGCCGTGGGTGCCGCCGGCGCGGGCTTGGGCGTGCTCGTGGAGGTCAACGGCGAGCACCCCGTTGGCGACCGGAATGCCGTAGTCCAAAGCCACCCGCATCAACCCCTCGGAGCAACCGTCGGCGACCTGCTCGTAATGGCGGGTGTCGCCACGGACCACGCAGCCGAGCGCGACGATCGCCGCATGGCGCCGGGCCCCGGCCACGCGTGCGGCGACCAACGGCAGTTCCCACGCACCCGGCACGCGGATCACGTCGACGGCGTCGTCGTCCACGCCGTGTTCGGCGAACGTCTTGCGCGCGCCGGCGACCAGCGTATCGGTGATGCGCGGGTTCCAGCGGCTGGCGATGATCGCGAATCGCGCGCCGTCGGGGCTGCGCAGATCGCCTTCGTAGTGGGCCATGGGGCGGTCGTCGGGGAAGGTTGCGCAGTTTAGCGCGTGCGGGGCGGCGGCCGCGCCCGCTCCTGACTCTGACCCCTAGCCTGCCGAGCCTTGTAGGACACGCTGATCGTCACGACGCGGGCACGACTTAGCAGGTTCGACGCTTGCGAATGATCCTCCTGTGGCCCAGATGGGGGCTTGGTAGCGGCGAGTTTCTTCCTGTGATGCCCAGCCTCGCTGGACGCCTACAGACTGACGTACTCGACCACCTCCAGACCGAACCCCGCCAATCCCACCTGCTTGCGCGGGGTGCCGAGCACGCGCAGCTTGCCCAGGCCGAGGTCGGCCAGGATCTGGCTACCCGCGCCATTGCGGCGCCATTCCGCTAGTGCATGGCCGGGGGCTGCGACGTCGGGGTCAGCCTGCGGTTTCGCCCGCACGCGCGCCAGCAAGGCTTCTGCATCAGCGTTGTCGCCGAGCAGCACCAGCGCGCCCCGGCCTTCGCGCGCGATCGCCGCAAGCACATCGCCGACCGCCGGGCCGAAATCCGGCCTGCGCCAATGCAGTGCGTCGGCGAGGGGGTTCTGCACATGCACGCGCACCAGCGTCGGCGTCGCCGCATCGGGCTCGCCGCGCAGCAGGGCGAAATGCAGGGCGTGGTTGAGGCGGTCGCGGTAACTGACCAGCTGGAACGCGCCGTGCTCAGTGTCGATCTCGCGGGCGTCGACGCGCTCGACGGTGTGCTCGGTAGCGAGGCGATAGCGGATCAGTTCCTCGATCGAGCCGATCTTGAGGCCGTGCTCGGCCGCGAACGCCTCCAGTTGCGGCCGACGCGCCATGCTGCCGTCGGCATTGAGAATCTCCACCAGCACGCCGCTGGGCTCCAACCCGGCCAGCAGGGCCAGATCGGTCGCCGCTTCGGTGTGGCCGGCACGGTTGAGCACGCCGCCGGGCTGCGCCATCAGCGGAAAGATGTGGCCCGGCTGCGACAGGTCGCGCGGCTGCGCATCGGGCCGCACCGCGGTGCGCACGGTGTGGGCGCGGTCGTAGGCCGAGATGCCGGTGGTAACGCCCTCGGCGGCCTCGATGCTGACGGTGAAATTAGTGTGGTGCTGCGACGTGTTGTCGCGGACCATCGGCGGCAGGCCGAGCTGGCGGCAGCGCTCGCGCGTGAGCGACAGGCACACCAGCCCACGCGCGTGGGTGACCATGAAATTGATGTCCTGCGGCCGCACCAGCTCGGCGGCCATGATCAAGTCACCCTCGTTCTCGCGGTCCTCGTCATCGACGATCACGACCATGCGGCCGGCGCGGATTTCGTCGAGCAGTTCGGGGATCGGGCAGAAGGGCATGGGACGCCAAAGACGAAAGCGGGCGGGTATTTTAAGCCCCAGCGGCAGGCCGGGCCGGATCGAGATGAAAACCTGCGTTGCGGCAGCGAGCCGAATCGGATCTTTAGCCCGCTAGCGACCAAGCGCGAAACGCCAGATTTCCGCGCCGAATGGCCTCGGGTTTCGCTGCGCACGAGTTGGGCGACGGAAAATCTGGCGTCAATGGGGTGCGGGCCTCACGTCGCCGCCTCCCAGGGCAACGACGACTCCCCCGCTCACAGCCACGCCCGGAAACACGCGGACCAAACCGTTTAGTCGTCGCGCGCCTGCAACAAACGTTCGACATAGCGCGCGACCAAGTCCACTTCCAGATTGACCGCAGCACCGACCGCGGTTGCGCCGAACGCGGTGTGGGCGAGCGTGTGTGGCACCAGCGCAACCTCGAAGCCCGCGTCATCGACCGCGTTCACGGTCAGGCTGACGCCATCGACGCAGATCGAACCCTTGCTCGCGACATAGCGCAGCAGCGCGACCGGCGCGCCGAAACGCCAGCGCTGCGCGCGGGCGTCCTGCCAGACTTGCAGCACGCGGCCCACGCCGTCGACGTGACCGCTGACCAGGTGGCCGCCGAGGCGGTCGCTCGGACGCATCGCCCGTTCCAGATTGAGCGCGCCATCCAGCGGCAATTCGCCGAGGGTAGTCAGCGCCAGGGTTTCGGTCGACGCATCGGCCTCGAAGCGGCGCGCATCGAACGCGACCACGGTCAGGCACACGCCGTTGACCGCGATGCTTTCGCCCAGCTGCACGTCGGCGAACGGCAGGCTGCCGACGTCGATGCTCAGGCGCGCGTCACCGCTACGCAATTCGCGGCCTGCAAGCCGGCCGACGCTCTCGATCAGTCCAGTAAACATGCGCGCCTCAGGGTTTGCGACGCAGGTGCAGGAACAACGGCCATTGCACCGTGCGGATGTCGCCGGGGTCGCCCCACGCCGCCGCCAGCGCTGGAGCGTGCCGCGCGACCGGATCGTCGCCGGTGGCAGCCAAGCAACGTGCGCTGGCCGAGATGCTCGACAGATAGCGCATGAAATGCGCGAGGGACCATTGGGCTTCAAGCCGTAATTGCGGCGTCGGCAGCGCCGGGAAGGGCCAGTCGTAGCCGTCATAGTGCGCGTCGACCTGGGCCCGTTCGGGCGGCCAGTGCGGTTCGATCTGCGCGCGGAACGCGGCGACCGCGGCGTCCATGCCTGCCGGCGCGATGAAGTCCGGATAGCCCCACGCCGCCAGCACACCGCCGGGCATCAGCACGCGTTCGCATTGCGCGAAGAATGCGTCGCGATCGAACCAATGCAGTGCCTGCGCGACCGCGACCAGCTGCACGCTGGCGTCGGGCAGTGACGTGGATTCGCCCGGCACGACTTCCAGCGTGACGTGGTGGGCGCTAGGTCTTTGGATGTCCTGCGCGTCGAAACCTACCGCACTCTCGACCGAGGCCCAATGCTGCGCGATCTGCTGCGCACTCGGGTCGCTCGCATGCACATGAGCGAAGCGCGCAGCCAATCCGCGCGTGGCCTGACCGCTGCCGCAGCCCGGCTCCCAGACATTGCCCGAGCGCGGCACTAACGCCGCGAGCGCGTCGAACAACGCGTCGGGATATTCGGGCCGCGCCGCGGCATAGGCAGCGGCGACGATCGAGAAATGATCCTTGAACGCTGGATCCTTGAACGCCGGATCCTTGAAAGCCGGATCCTTCAATTCGGGGCGCTTGCCGGCGGAGCCTTTGAAAGCCGCATCCAATGGGCCCCCAGTAGCCTTGACGGTAGGGCCGACGAAGTCCGAACTCATGCCGCACCCGTTGCCGGGCGCAGCAGCAAGCGCACATCGCTGCCGATGTAGCGAGACTCCACGATGGTCAGGTTCAACTTCTGCGCCATCGCCTCGATGTGCAGGCCGTCGAACAGCGGCCGCGCGCGCTCGCCGAGCAATACCGGCGCGACGTACAGCAAAATCTCGTCGACCAGTCCTTCTGACAGAAACGCGCCCGCCAGCGTGGCGCCGGCTTCAAGCTGGATCTCGTTGATGCCGCGCGCCGCCAGCAGCTTGAGCACCGCCGGCAGGTCGAAGCGTCCGCTCGCCACGGGCACCGACGCGACCTGCGCGCTGATGCCACGCGGCAACTTCGCATTCGGAGCGTGCAGGTACAGCGTCGGCGCATCGCCCTCGCGCACCCGGCCGCGGGCGACGGTGGCCAGTCCCGGGTCGAGCACCACGCGCAACGGCGCGACGAATGGCGTGTCGTCGCCCAGGCGCACGGTCAGCGAGGGGTCGTCGGCGAGCACGGTGCCGGCGCCGGTGACGATCGCGCCGGCGCGGGCGCGCCACTTCTGCACATCGCGACGCGAGGCCTCGCCACTGATCCATTTCGACTCACCGTTGGCCAGCGCGCTGCGGCCATCGAGGCTGGTCGCGAGCTTGATGCGGACCCACGGCCGGCCACGCTCCACCAGCGATAACCAGCCACGGTTGAGCGCGCGCGCCGGTGCTTCCATCAAGCCCGACTCGACCACGATGCCGGCCGCCTGCAGGCGCGTGAACCCGACGCCGTCGACTTGCGGGAATGGGTCGCGCATCGCCCCGACCACGCGCGCGACGCCGGCCGCGATCAGCGCGTCCGCGCATGGCCCGGTCTTGCCGGTATGGGCGCAGGGTTCGAGGGTGACGTAGGCGGTAGCACCCCTGGCGCGTTCGCCGGCGGCCTGCAACGCGAGCACTTCCGCGTGTGGTTCGCCGGCACGCTGGTGCCAGCCTTCGCCGACGACCTCGTCGCCATGCGCGAGCACGCAACCAACCATCGGGTTCGGCTTGGTGGTGTACGCGCCGCGCTCGGCCAGGCGCAACGCGCGCGCCATCAGGGCATGGTCGCCGGCAGAGAATTCCGTCATGGGGCGCCCGCTCCGCATTGTTGCCATTGATGGTCCGACATTCGCATGACCGCCTTGAAATCCTATATGCCAGACGGCAAGGGAGAGACCGTCGAATAACCAGCCGCAGGGGTTCTCATCGTCGCTTGGCCTTCGGGCCGGGTACAGGCTCGCCTGCGAGCAAAGTCAGCTGCCCCTCGCCCGGACTGTCGCGTTCGAGCCGATCAAGCTCCTCGCGGAAATCGGCAACGTCCTCGAACGCGCGGTACACCGAAGCGAAGCGCACGTAGGCGACGTGGTCGAGCTTGCGCAGCTCCGCCATCACGAACTCACCGACGCGGCGTGAGGCTAGCTCGCGTTCGGTGGTCATGCGCAGGTGGTGCACGACCGCGCGTACAGCCGCCTCGATCTGCTCTTCCGGCACCGGGCGCTTCTGCAGCGCGCGGTCGAAACCCACCCGCAACTTGCGCGCGTCGAACGCCTCGCGCCGGCCGTCGCCCTTGATGATCACCGGCAACTTCAACTCGATCGTCTCGAGCGTACTGAAACGCTCGCCGCAGGCCTCGCACACACGGCGACGACGAATCGTCGCGCCGTCGTCGGACACGCGCGAGTCGATCACGCGGGTGTCTAGGTGCTGGCAGAAGGGGCAATGCATCAGGGCGGGGAAAGGGGAATGGGGAATGGGGAATGGTCGGGACACTGCAATTTGCTGTTCAGTGCCTTTTTGAGCGCTTGCAAAAGCACACTGACCGAGCGCGCCTTGGCGAGAACAGGCTCGACTCCGCTTGATTCAACGAAGCCCAAGCGCGTCGCAAGCAGCAGTTGGGTTTGCACTTCGGCGAGCGAGCCTCTGGCAATTGCGAGGAACCGTAAATAGTCCCGCGTTGATGCCCGTGCATTGCCCTCGGCAATGCAGGACGGCACCGACACGACTGCCCGCTTGATTTGCGCGACCAAGCCATAGCGCTCGTCGGCGGGAAAATGTCCCGTCAAGTTGTAGACCGCTTCAGCCAGAGCCATCGACTCCTCCCAAACCCGCAGATCGCGAAAATCCGTTGCCACAGTCGTCCTCCATGACGAAATCGCCAGCCGCCTAGCCAGCTCCCATTCCCTTTTCCCTATTCCCGCTCTTCTTTCCCCGCCTCAGCCATAAACCGGAAACTGCGCGCACTGCTTCGTCACGTTCGCACGCACTCCGGCGATGACGTTTTCGTCAGCAGGATTGTCGAGCACGTCGCAGATCCAGTTCGCCAGCGCCACGCAGTCCGGCTCCAGATAGCCACGCGTGGTCACCGCCGGCGTGCCCAGGCGCAGGCCCGAGGTCACGAATGGCGAGCGCGGATCGTTCGGCACCGCGTTCTTGTTGACGGTGATATGGGCTTTACCCAGCGCGGCTTCGGCGTCCTTTCCGCTGACGTCCTTGCCGATCATGTCGACCAGCATCAGGTGGTTCTGGGTGCCGCCGGACACGATCTTGTAGCCGCGCGCGATCATCGTGTTCGCCATTGCCTGCGCGTTCTTGACGACCTGTTGTTGGTACGCCTTGAACTCGGGTTCCAGCGCTTCCTTGAACGCGACGGCCTTGGCCGCGATCACGTGCATCAACGGCCCGCCCTGGATGCCGGGGAAGACGATGCTCTGCAGCTTCTTCTCCAGATCGGCGAATGCATCCGGGGCCTTGTCGGCCTTTTTCGCGTCCTTGGGGCTTTCCACATACGGATTGGACAGCGCGCGCTTGGCGACGATAAAGCCGCCGCGGGGGCCGCGCAGGGTCTTGTGCGTGGTCGATGTGACCACGTGCGCATGCGGCAGCGGGTTCGGGTAGACGCCCGCAGCGATCAGGCCCGCCACGTGCGCCATGTCGACGAAGAAGATCGCACCGACCGAATCGGCGATCGCGCGCATGCGCGCCCAGTCGATGATTTGCGAGTAGGCACTGAAGCCACCCACCAGCATCTTTGGCCGGTGCTCGCTGGCGAGGCGCTGGACCTCGTCGTAATCGATCAAGCCATCGGCGTCGACGCCGTACTGCACGGCGTTGAATAGCTTGCCGGAGATGTTGACCTTGGCGCCGTGGGTGAGGTGGCCGCCATGGGCCAGGCTCATGCCCAGGATCGTGTCGCCGGGCTGCAGCAGCGCGAGGTACACGGCCTGGTTGGCCTGCGAACCCGAATGCGGCTGGACGTTCGCGTAGTCGGCGCCAAACAACTGCTTGAGTCGGTCGATCGCGAGCTGCTCGGCGACGTCGACGTACTCGCAGCCGCCGTAATAGCGCTTGCCCGGATAGCCCTCGGCGTACTTGTTGGTCAGCACGCTGCCCTGCGCTTCCATCACCCTTGGGCTGGCGTAGTTCTCCGACGCGATCAGCTCGACGTGGTCTTCCTGGCGGCGCTGCTCGTCGGCAATGGCCTGGGCGAGTTCGGGATCAAAACCTTCGATACGAGCATCGCGCGCAAACATTGCCACTCCAAATACGTGAGGGAAGGGCCGAAAGTGTAGCGGCGGCGGGGGTTTACGGCCACCGCGGGTGGCGTCGCCGCGGGCCTTGCGGGATAATCACCGCATCCCGAACACCTTTCGCGGCCCCTGCCCTGCGCAGGTCGCTGCGGTCCGCCTGCGGAGTTTCCATGCAATACATCTACACCATGAACGGCGTCAGCAAGGTCGTGCCGCCGAAGCGCCAGATCATCAAGGACATCTCGTTGTCGTTTTTCCCGGGCGCCAAGATCGGCCTGCTCGGGCTCAACGGCGCCGGCAAGTCGACGGTGCTGAAGATCATGGCTGGCGTGGACAAGGACTTCAGCGGCGAGGCGCGCGCCGCCAGCGGCATCAAGGTCGGTTATCTCGCCCAGGAACCCCAGCTCGACCCCGAGCACAGCGTGCGCCAGGCGGTCGAAGTGGGCGTCAGCGATGTGCTTAGCGCGCAGGCCGAGCTCGACAGGATTTACGACGCCTACGGCGAGGAAGGCGCGGATTTCGACAAACTCGCCGCCCAGCAGCAGCGCCTGGAGGCGATCCTCGCCAGCGGTGATGCGCACACGCTCGAGCACCAGTTGGAAGTGGCCGCCGATGCGCTGCGTCTGCCGCCATGGGACGCGGTGATCGGCAAGCTGTCGGGTGGTGAGAAGCGCCGCGTCGCGCTGTGCCAGCTGCTGCTGCAGAAGCCGGACATGCTGCTGCTCGACGAGCCGACCAACCATCTGGACGCCGAATCGGTGGAATGGCTGGAGCAGTTCCTCGCGCGCTACGCCGGCACCGTGGTTGCGGTCACCCACGATCGCTACTTCCTCGAGAACGTCGCCGAGTGGATCCTGGAGCTCGACCGCGGCAAGGGCATCCCGTGGAAGGGCAACTACACCGCGTGGCTGGAGCAGAAAGGCGAGCGCCTGAAACAGGAAGAGTCCGGCGAGAAGGCGCGGCAGAAAGCCCTGGCGAAGGAGCTCGAGTGGGTGCGCAGCAACGCCAAGGGCGGCCGCACCAAGGGCAAGGCGCGTATGGCCCGCTTCGAGGAGCTGAACTCGGTCGAGTACCAGCGCCGCAACGAGACCAACGAGATTTTCATTCCGCCGGGCGAGCGCCTGGGCAACTCGGTGATCGAGTTCAACAACGTGTCCAAATCCTTCGGCGACCGCCTGCTGATCGACAACCTGAGCTTCATTATTCCGCCCGGCGCGATCATCGGCATCATCGGCCCGAACGGCGCGGGCAAGTCGACGCTGTTCAAGATGATCACCGGTCAGGAAACCCCGGACACCGGCACGATCACCAAGGGCCCGAGCACCAAGATCGCCTACGTCGACCAGAGCCGCGACAAGCTCGAAGGCAACCACAACGTGTTTCAGGAGATCTCCGGCGGCGCCGACATCCTCAACATCAATGGCACCGAAATCCAGTCGCGCGCATACCTGGGCCGCTTCAACTTCAAGGGCCAGGACCAGCAAAAACTCGTTGGCACGCTGTCCGGGGGTGAGCGCGGTCGCCTGCATCTGGCCAAGACGCTGCTGCAGGGCGGCAACGTGTTGCTGCTCGACGAACCGTCCAACGACCTCGACATCGAGACCCTGCGCGCGCTCGAAGACGCGATCCTGGAGTTCCCTGGCTGTGCGGTGGTCATCAGCCATGACCGCTGGTTCCTCGACCGCATCGCCACCCATATCCTCGCGTTCGAGGGCGACTCGCATGTCGAGTATTTCCAGGGCAACTACCGCGAATACGAGGACGACAAGAAGCGTCGTCTCGGCGAGGAAGGCGCGCGTCCGCATCGCCTGCGGTTCAAGGCGTTGAAGTGACGGATTGGCCCGCGCGCAAGCGCGGCTGTGCCAATCCGTCATCCCCGCGAACGCGGGGATCCAGTGACTTAGGCTGTTGAGTTTTCGCGGGGCCGGCAGGCGCGGTAGAAGCGAAGGCACTGGATTCCCGCGTTCGCGGGAATGACGGGCTGAAGGGTTCTAGCTTTCGCGGGAGTGACGGGCCGAAGGGTCGAGCTTTCGCGGGAATGACGGGCTGAAGGGTCGAGCTTTCGCGGGAATGACGGGCTGAAGGGTTCTAGCTTTCGCCGGAATGACGGGCCGAAGGGTTCAAGCTTTTCGCGGGGATGAAGTCAAACAAAGACGAGGTCCGATGTGAATTTTATTGCGACGCTGAAAACCCGCTGGATCGCCGCCAACTCCCTGGTCTGCGTCGGCCTCGATCCGGAGCCAGCGAAGTTCCCGGCGAAGTTCAGGGGTGACCCCGACGCGGTGTTTGCGTTCTGTCGCGACATCGTCGATGCCACGGCCGAGTACGCCTGCAGTTTCAAGCCGCAGATCGCCCACTTCGCCGCGCTTGGTGCCGAGGACGCACTGCGGCGCTTGATCGCGCACGTGCACGCGACCCATCCCGGCATCCCGGTGATCCTAGACAGCAAACGCGGCGATATCGGCAGCACCGCGCAGCATTACGCGACCGAGGCGTTTGACCGATTTGGTGCCGATGCAGTGACGGTGAATCCGTACCTTGGCCGCGATTCGGTGCAGCCGTTCCTCGATCGCGCAGAGCGCGGCGTGGTCGTCCTATGCCGCACGTCGAACCCGGGCGCCGGCGATCTGCAGGACCTGCCGGTCCGTGCCGATAACGGCGTGGCGCGGCCGCTGTACCAACACGTGGCCGAGAAGGTCGCGAACCAGTGGAACACCCGCGGCAACTGCGCGCTGGTGGTCGGCGCGACCTGGCCCGAGCAGCTGCGCGAGGTCCGCGCGATCGTCGGCGACGTGCCATTGCTGGTGCCCGGCGTGGGCGCGCAAGGCGGCGATGTCGCGGCGGTGGTGATGAACGCCAAAGCAGCTGACGGTACCGGGCTTCTGGTGAGCAGTTCGCGCGCGATCCTGTATGCGTCAAGCGGCGAGGACTACGCCGAGGCGGCCGCGCAGGCGGCTAAGTCCCTACGCGATGAGATCAACCGCTACCGCTGATTCAGCATTAACAGCGGAGCGTGAAGAGCCTCTAGCGAGGCGCGGTTTAGGCTGAGACACGAACCTTGGTCTGGATCTGCCATGCGCTCATTGCCGATTTGCCTCGCGTTGTTGCTGACCATCGGTGCGCCCGCCATCGCCCAGGAGCGCGAGTCCGCGCAATGGTGGGGCGTGGCGAACGTAGGCTCACGTCACTTCAATACTGAGGAGGACTTCAATGAGTCCAACCCCGGCATCGGATTGGAGTGGCAATGGCAGCCGCGTCATGGAGTCGCGGTGGGTTATTTCCGCAACTCCGTTGACCGTGATTCGTTCTATGCGCTGTATCAGTTCACGCCGCTCGCGCTCGGTCGTCATGTTCGGGTGGGCGGCATGATTGGAGCAGTCACCGGCTACCCGGGGTACAACGATGGCGGCCTTGCGCCCGGTGGCGGATTGGTCCTCAAGGCCGAATGGGAACGGTTCGGCGCGAACCTTGTGTACCTGCCGCAGGTGTCAGGCGTGACCCCGAACACGCTGGGGCTGCAGATCAAGTACCGGTTCCACTAGCGGCGCAGCCACGCGCGGGCCGTGGCGAAAGGGAAGCGAAACCACACCGCAGCAAAAACTCCCGCGCGCACCCAAGGTGGGCGACGCGCTGCTTCAAACTTGTTGAAGTAGCGCCATAAGCCACGGTGCTTGTGCCATTCCACGAACAGCGGCCGCGAACGGCTCGACACCCCACGCACGTGTACCACGCGCACGCGGTTGGCTACGGCGATCGTTGCGCCCGCAGCACGTGCGCGCCGGCATAGGTCGAGGTCTTCGGCGTGCAACCGATAGCCTTCGTCGAAGCCGCCGAGACGTGCGAACAGCGCCCGCGGCAGCAGCATCAGCGCGCCGGAGATCGCCTCAACTGGTTGCAGTTCCAGCGCATCGTCCGGCGCGATTGCTGACGGCGATGCCGCTGTCGGCGCGCGCAGCAGGCGCGCGAGCATCGCGCCGAAATTCGGATCGCGACGGCGAGCGGCTGCATCGCGTACGCCATCCTCGTCAACCAGATCGGCGCCAAGCAGCGCGACGCTCAGCGGCAGCGCCAGTGCGTGCAGGCGCGCGAGGGTGTCGGATTGGAGCAGGCAATCCGGATTGACGAACGCCAGCCACGTCGGCGCGCCCGGTGTATCGGCCAGATCGGCTACGCCCTGGTTGCAACCGACGGCGAAACCCGGGTTATCCGGGTTGGCAATAAAACGAACGCGCGCATCGGCGATGGCGTGCCGCTGCACGATCTCCAAGGTGGTGTCCGTCGACGCGTTGTCGACCACGCGGATCGCAGCGAGCCCCTTGCTGCGGCGCAGGCGCGCGAGACAGTCGTCGATCGTGGCCTCGCTCTGGTGACTGACGACGACCGCGGCGATGACCGCGTCGCCCGCCGCGTGCGCTTGGCCGATCTGCCCCGTGGCCGTCATGCCCGGTCGTCCGTCACCGCGTCGACGCGAGCGCCGATGTGGGCTCCGACCGCATCCAAGTCTTCAGCCGCGTCGCCCGACAGCTGCGCCGCGCCCGCGAACAGATCGCGTTGCGGTTCCGGTGGGCCGACGCTGTCGAGCAGGCGCACGAGTTGCTCGCGCGGACTGCGCAGCGGATCGCTCATCAGAAATCCGGCAATGCGCGCATGCCAGTCCGGCCAGCGCACCGCGAGACGCTCCATGTCGCCATCGACCGGCCGACCCTCGTCGCGTCGGCCGACAAACGCGGACACGCACAGCGCATTGCGCCAGCCCAAACCGGACAGCCGCAGCGACAGGTCGATCAGCGCGGCGTACCACGAGCCATAACTGCTCGCATCGAGGCCGCCGACGCGCTGGCGCGCACTGCCGCGCAGCAGCACGGCGTGGCCGACCGCAGCGGGCAATTCGGGGGCTATGGCCGGCATTGCGGCGACGGCGCGCGCGAGTCGCTCGAAGTCGTCCGGCAGCGGGTCGATCTCGCCGATGCGTGGCCAGGCCGCGGCCTCGCCGGCATTGCTCCAGGGCGTGGCGGTGGCGATCGCGCCGTCGGCCGCCAGGCAGGCGGTCAGATGCCCGAACCAGCCATCCACGGGCACGGCGTCGGCGGCGAGCACGATAACGTCGCTGCCGGCGCAAGCCCCGAGTATTTCGTCCAGGTGCGCGACTTCGCCCACGCTGCGCTGGCGGCGGGTGTAATCGGCCCGCAGCACGGTGCGCGCCATCCAGCGCTCGATGATCGCGTAGCCACGCGGGCCGGCCTGGGCATCGTCGGCCAGCCACACGCGCGTGCGCGGCGGCGTGCCGATTTCGAGCGCGCCAAGGCACGCATCCAGGGCGTCGTCGTCGACGCCGACCGGTACCACCACGATGGGCTGGTCAGACATCGGATTGGCGCCCCATCGGGCCGCTCACGCCGGCAGAGCAGCTGCCACAGTCAGCGACGCGGCGCGCGGTGCAGCGGTTCCAGCGCGCGGAAGCGGGCGCCGTACTCGTCGGTCAGGTCGCGGGCTTCCTGCGGGTTGCGGATGATGGTCGGGGTCAGCAGCACGATCACTTCGTTGCGATCGGTGCGCGACCGCTGGGTGCCGAACAGCCCGCCGATCACCGGGATCCGGCTCAGTCCCGGCAGACCGGTGGAACCGCGCGTGACCCCATCGCTGATCAATCCCGCCAACAGCACGGTGTCGCCGCTCTGGATCGCGGTCTCGGTCTTGACCTTGCGGGTGTCGATGCGGACGTTGCCGTTGCGGTCGGAGACCGTGCCGGGCGAGCTGACTTCCTGGACGATGTCTAGGAACACCATGCCGTCCTTGGTCGCGCGCGGACGCACCTTGAGGATGGTGCCGGTGTCGAGGTACTGGACCTGACTGTAGGTGGTATCGGTGCCGGTCCCCGGATTGACCGTGACCGACGAGATCGGAATGCGACTGCCAACGTTGAGCGTGGCCTCGGCGTTGTTACGCACCAGAATCGACGGGGTCTGCAGCAACTGCAGATCGGTGACGCTGTCGAGGGCACTGATGACCGCGGCGGCATTACGGCCAAGGAACGTCCAGGCCAGGCCGCCGACGCCGCCGGCACCGGGGCCTTGGGCCGCGCGAACACTGCCCTTGAGGTCGCCCCAGATCCCGCGCCCAATTGCGTTGGGCAGGCCGGCGCCACCATTGGCGGGGGTGTCGCTGACGGCGTTCTCGAAGAACCAGTTGACGCCGTACTCAAGCGCGCCGCTGAGTTGCACTTCGACCACCTGCGCCTCGATGTGGACCTGCATCGGCATCACGTCCAGACGCACGATCACGTCCTTGATCGACTTCCATGCCGCCGGAGTACTGCGCACGAGCAAGGTGTTGGTTTCCTCCACCGCCGACACGCCTACGCGGTCGCCATCGACTTGTAGCGTCACCGCGCCATTGCCGCTTTCGCGCGCGCCCAGCGACATCTCGCCACCGCCGGAACTGCCACCCGTGCCGCCATCGCCGCCCGGGAAGGCCTTGTCGCCACCAATGGTCGCGCTGGAGCCGTTCTGGCCGTCCTTGATCTCGACCGAATCCAGGCCCGGCATCAGCGAGGGTGGACCACCGCTGTCGCCACCGCCGCCGGCACTGCCGCCAAACACTTCCGACAGGCGCGCGGCGAGGTCCTTGGCCTTGATGTATTTGAGCTCGTAGGAATACAGCTGCACGCTGTCGCCGGCGCCGTCGATGCGCTCGAGCCACTGCTGGATGTCGTCCAGATAATCGGCCTGCGGGGTGATCACCAGCACGGCGTTCGCGCCTTCCAGTGGCATGAAGCGGAACATGCCCGCGACCGGCGACTTGCTGGTCTCGCCGAATACCTTCTCCAGGTCTGCGACCACGCGCGAGGCCTTGCCCGACTGCAGCGGGAACACGCCGACCGACATCCCCGATAGCCAATCGACGTCGAAGATCTCGATCGTGCGCAGGTAGTTCTCGAGCTCGGCGCGGCTGCCGCCGATGCTGATGACGTTGCGGCCCGGGTCGACGTTGACGATCGCGTTGGCGCGCGCGTACGGCTTGAGGATCTTCTCCATCTCGGTGGCCGAGACGTAACGCAGCGGCACGGTGCGCACCTCGAAGCCACGCGCGGTCGCGGCCGAACCGGTGCGCGGGGCGACGTTGCCGGCCATCGCCTGGTCGGCCGGAATGATGTTGTAACGACCGCCGCTGTAGACCATGCGCGCGTTGTTCCAGCCCAGCACCTGCTCGAGCAGGTTGAGCGCATCGGCCGGGCTGACCGCCTTGGGCGTGGCCAGGGTAACGGTGCCTTGGACGCCGGGCGCGATCACATAGTTCTGGCCGAGCATGTCGCCGAGGATCGCTTTGACCACCGCGTGCAGCGATTCGCCCTCGAAATTGAACGTGGCCGAGCCGGTGCCACCGCCACCGCCCGGGCGCGGCGCCTGGGCAGCGCTGCGGTTGATCACCTGGCCGGTGCCGCGGCGGATCTGCGGTCGCGGGCCGGTGACTTCGGGTTCCAGCGCCTGCGTCTGCACGCCACCGGAGGTGGTACCGGCGACGCCTGTGCCCGCGCGCAGCGCGCTGGGATTGGCGTCGCGGCGCACGCTCGGCACCGGCGTGCTTGCGCATGAGGCGAGCATGCTGACCAGGGTGGTGGCGAGGATGGCCCGGCTGAGCACCGTGCTCGACGGGGGGCGGGACTGGGGGAATCGGATCATTGCGGGCACTCTACTGGCCTTGGGCCGGCGGTTGCGTGGTTTGGGATTGTTGACGCAGCTGCGCGCGGCGCGCCTGGATGCGTTGGCGGATGGCTTCCATCTGGGCCTGTTCGGTCATCGGCGGCGCGTTGGTGGACGCCCCCGGAACGGGCTTGGCGGTGACCGCGCCCGGCGGCGCGACGGCGGTAACCGGCACCCCCGTGGACGGCGGCGGTAGCGGGGGTTTGGCCGTGGTACCGGGATGCATGCCGGCGCCATCGGTCGTCTGTGAAATACCGACGGGCTGCTGGCCCTCGCCCACAGCCGCAGTCGGCGGCTGGCCGCCGGTACCGTCGAACACTCGCAGGTCGACCGTGCGTTGCCCGCTGGGACCATCGAAGACCGCACTACGCACGTTGAGCGCGCTCAGGCGCCAGGCCGGGTGCGACTCGGGGGCATCGCCGAGCCGGACCCGAACCGACTTGCTGCCGTCGGGTGACTGCAGGATGGCGAGCTGCAGGTTGGGCGTGATCAGTACGCTGGTCAGCAGGTAGTCGAACTCCTCGCTGGCTTTGCCGGCGTCGTCATCGCCTTGCAGCGAGAAGGGCTTCGGCCGGCGGTCATCGGCGAATAGCGGGCGCGCGCCGATCTCGGCGTATTGCCCGATCGGCCCGAGTCTATTGGTCATGCGCCCGGGCAAGGCTGGGATCGGCTTGACCAGTGTTGGGTCGTCGGGCAAGGGGGTGAGGCGCCCGCCCATGCCGAACACCGCCAGCCCCCATGCCAGCACACCCCAGCCGGCAACCGCGGCCAGCAACCACGTGCGCGCGCCGGCGTCGTCAACGCGCATTGGCTGCCCCGCGACGATTGGCTGCAGGCACGGTCGCGTCCGGGCGCAGATAGCCGTACAGGTCGAAACTCACATCGAGGCCGCCATCGCGACTACCGCCGCCAGAAGTGGCGCCAGGCGCGAAGAAGTAACGTTGCGCGAGCACGTTGAGATTGCCGACGAACAAGCGCGGCGCACCGCTCTCGAGCGAATGCAGCACCGTGGCCAGCTCCGGGCTGCCGCAACGCAGGCGCACCTGCACCACGACACGGGCAAAGCGCTCACGACCCGGTTCGGCCAACGGGGAGCGATTGGTGATGGCACAGCTGCGGTTGCCCGGGCTTGCCTGGCCGACCACGGTCTCCAGGCGCTGCACCAGACCGGCGGTGGCGAGTTCGGTGCTGCTTTCGGGCAGGAAGCCGGGTTCGCCGGCCTGCCTCTGCATCACTTCGGTCAGCCGCGCAGTCACCTGCGGTGCCTGTTTGGCCTGCATGCGCAGGCGCACGTCGCGCACGCGCAAGTCGTCGATGCGCTGGTTGACATCACGCATCGGCACCGTCCACCACGGGTGCACCAGCAGGCCGTAGACCAGCGCCAGCGCGGCCAGCAGCAGACCCAGGGCGACCCAGCGGTCGCGCTCGGACACCAGCGTCACGGGGTGCCCCGCATTGGCTTGGCCGCCGGCGTGGCCGGGGCAAGTTCGGCGACCAGGGTGAAGCGGTCGCGGCCACTGGCCGGATCAGGCTGCAAGGCGCCCGCCAGCGCCGGCAGGCGCCACAGCGTGGACCCCTGTAGGCGCCCGACCAGCGCGGCGGCCTCATTGCTCAGACCGATCAGGGTCAGGCGGTCGTCTGCGATCTCGAGCTTTTCCAGATACGTGCCGTCGGGCAGGCGGCGGCTGAGTTCGTCGAAAATTTCCACCGCCGTCGGACGCGCGGCGCGGGCGGAATCCAGAAACGCCTGGCCCTCGATCAGTCCGAGCAATTGCTGCCGCTGCGCTGCAGCGCGGCTTGCGGGCCCGGCACGCTTGGCCAGCGACTGCTCGAACGCGTCGGCGGCAGCGCGGCGGTTGTCCAGCAGTTGCCATAGCAGGGCAGCGACGGCGATCAACGCGATGGCGGCCAACGCCGCATTCCATCCCCGCCAGGTGTTGGCGTGCCGGCTGCGCTGGGCCAGTGGCAACAGGTTGACCCCGAGCGGGCCACCATCGCCGGCTGCGACGTCGACGCCAGCCAGGGTCGTGGCCAGTGGTCCGAGTGCGAGCAGTTGCGGGTCGAGCGCGCTCAGCGGCACCGCCACAAGTTCGACATCTAGCAGGCCATCGCTGTCGCGGCGTCCGAGCACACGCGCATCGAACGCGACCGCGTCGGCGCTGAACGGCGTTTGCCGATCGATTTCGAACCCGACGACGTCGCGCAGGCGCTCGGCGGCGGCCGCCGGCAACGGTAGGCGGCGTCGCAGGCTGGTCGATGCCGGCAGCAGCAGCCAGCGCGGCAGGTCGGCGATGCTTGGACCGAGCACCGGCGCGAGTGGGTCCGGCGGGGTTTGGCCCATCGCTGGGGCTACGGGGTCGGGGCCTTCCGCCAGGCCCGGGAGGTGGCCGAGATCGCGAACCGCGTTGCCCTGCTGCAGCCGCAGCTGCACGGCGTCGCCTTCGACCTGCAGCAACAGGCGGCCACGGTCCATGCCGAGCGCCTGGCGCACGCGCAAGGGCAGCCACGCGGCCAGGGCCTGGCCCCACCACGCGAGCAAGCCGCGGGACACGCCGCCCGCGCCGGGGCCAAGCCGGGCCCCAAGGCGCCCGAACCGATCACGCAGCCGGTTGGCATCAAGCACAGTCATCGTGGTGCAACCCCCTCCTCCCATCGCAGCGCTGTGTAGGCCATGCCTGGCATCGCATTGCCACCCGCGCGCACCACGACCCGCAAAACCGCGACACGGCCATCAGCGAGCCGGGCACGGCTGTCGATACTATACGTGCCGCTCGTGCTGGCGCTCAGCGGCCGGCCACCAGGTACCCCCGGCGCGGGCTGGCCGGTCGCCGGATCCCAGCGTCGCCGCTGCGCGATCAGGTCTTGTCCATTCATGCCCAAGGCAGTGAGCACTTCGGCTGACGCGAACGTCGGTTCGGGTTGCGCGCGACCACTGAACACGGTGATGTGCGGTGCCAGCAGGGCGTAGACCGGCGGGGTGAACCCCAGCACCTGCTGCAGCTCAGCGATGCTTTCGAACTCCGCATCCTTGGCGCCGTACGGCAAGCCCGCGCTGGCGTAATCCGGATCCTCGCCGCCGCCCGCGGGCTGGGTCAGCTGGTCCGTATCGCGCCAATCGGCGATCGCCGCCGCCAAGCGCTCCGCCTGACCCTGTTCGACACCCACCGCGCGCAATAGAGCCCCAAGCAAGGGGACGTCGGCCTGATTGATGTCGAGTTTGCCGTCCTCGTCGACTAGGCTGACTTCGACTTCGGCGTCCGCGAAGCGCCACTGATAGGGGCGCCCGTCGGCGCGCCATTGCTGGCGCGGATCGGTCAAGGCAACGCGGGTCAATGCGTATTCGATCCCGGCGCGTGCGGCGTTGTCGGCAACCATGCCACGCGTCAACGCGCGGCCCTGCAATCCTTCAACACGCGCCAGCAAGGCGAAACCCCCTACCAGTGCCGTCAGCAGCACGATCAGCCACAACACCAGCAACAGCGCCGCGCCGCGTGTACGAGCAGGCGGGCAAGTCGGCATCGCCCGCATCAGAGCACCTCGCTGCCGCGGCTGTGGCTTCCCGCCAATCGCAGCGCCACGACCAGCGGCGGCCACTGCTGGTCGTTGCCATCGGTGAGCGTGACCTCGACCAGCAACGGCAGTTGCTCGACGGTCTCCCAGCGGTCACTCCACTCGCCCAATGCGTTGTCATCGCCGAGCGCGCGGTAGCGGAAACGCGCAGATTTCAGGCCGTCGATCAGCAACTCCGGCGGCCGCGGCTCGGACTCTTCGACTTGCACACCGGCCAGCACCTGCACCAGGGCGACGGTGATGCGACTGTCGTCGCCATCCGACTCGATCGCGATGTCGTGCAGGTAGGGGCCGCCGCGGCCGAGGTAGTCCGGCAAGTCGGCCACAAACCGCATGCGATCGGGCTCGCCGATAAAGCGCTGGGGCAGCGACGTGGCCGAGTCGGTCGCGAACGGCACCGCCCGGGTAGCGGCGATGCGCTTGCGCAGGAAACTCTCGACCGCGCGCACGCGCTCGCTGTGCTCGGCGATGGCCTCACCGCGCTGCGCAGTCTTGGTCGCCGCGACCAGGGTCGCGAACGCGAGCGCCAGACCCGCAGCGAGCAACACCGTCGCCAGCAACACCTCAATGAGGGTGAAACCGGCCGCCTTGGCGGCTCTGCCGGCGGGGTGGCTGGCCGCGACGCGGGCACGCCCAGTGGCCGCAGTGTTACGACAGGCGCCGCACGCGCGCCCCGCCACCGCGCGCGATTGCGGACGTACTCCGGGGCCAGACATCGCCGCACTCATGGCAGCACCGCCTGAAGATTGGCGGCCGCCAACCGCAGCGTCCGCAAGCGCAGTTGCTGGCCGGGGCGGCCGTCGCCCCATTGCACCGACAACGTCAGTTCCAGCAGCCGCGGCGCGGCGGGATCGACCATGGCCGGAGGCGGCAACGCGGGGTCGGTCCACGGCGTGATCGCCAGATTCCAGCGATAACGGCCCTCGTCGAACTCGCCGTCGCGCTGCCCCGGTGCGATCGCTTCGCCGACCCCGACCTGGTCCAGCAACGACTGCGCATGCAGTGCCGCGCGCCCGGCGTCGCTCGACCAGCGCACCTGCCGCGCCGCGCCCGACAACGTGCCCAGCAACAAGGTCAGCGCGAGCGCGAGTAGTGCGAACGCGACGATCACTTCGATCAGCGAGTAGCCACGCTGCGCGCGTGGCGATAGGGGCCCTCCCCGCATCGCCGTATTGCCGGACCGACGACGGACAGGCCTCATTGCATTGCCTCGACGCGCCGCAGCTTGACCTGCCCGGTCAGCCAGGCCACGTCGATGTTCCATGCCGCGCGCTTGAGGCTGACCTGGACCCGTCCGCCAGTGGAGGCGCCATCGGCGAAAAACTGAATCGCGCCCTCGCCGCGCGACGGTTGCAGCTGACGCGCGCCGATAAACACGATGCGCAGGTCGGGCGGGATCTCGCCCTTGCGTCCGTTCGGCGCCTGCCAGGTGTGCGCTTGCGGATCGATTACAAACGTCTGCGGCTCACCGGTGGTGATCGCCTGCACGCGCGTATAGCGCAGTTGCGCAGCGATTTCCTTCGCGCTGCCGCGCAACTGCACGCCGCCAATGCCGCCACTGAGTGCTGCTGCGGCGAGCACGCTGACGGCAGCGATCAGAGCCACCACAAGCAGCATCTCCAGCAAGGAAACACCGCGCGCCAGGCGCCTGCGTTCGTAGCTCGATCGAACCATGCGGCGCGGCCTGGCGCTTATTTCGCGGTCTTATTCGTACCGGACGTCGCTGTCATAACTGCTGCCGCCAACCTTGCCGTCCTTGCCCAGGATCACCAGATCGAACGGGCCGGCTTCACCCGGCGCCCGGTATTCAATCGCATTGCCCCACGGGTCCTTGAGTTCGGTGGCTTTGGCATACGGCCCGAGCCAGCCAGGCGCGCCGGCGGGTTCACTGGCGAGTTCGTCTAGCGCGCTGGGCAGGCGCCCTGTGTCCATCTGGAACTGTTCGATCTTCTGCGCGAGCGTAGTCGCCTGGGATTTGGCGAGGTTCGCCTTGGCGCGGTCGGCGCCACCGAGTACGCGGCTGCCGACGAACGTCAGCACCGCGCCGATCAACACGATCACGATGATGATCTCGATCAGGCTCATGCCGCGCTGATTGGCAGCGGAGGGGGAACGGGTCAGGGAACGGCGATTGCGCATGGTGGGGTCCGGAAGTCGGGGGCATGGATGTTTCTGGTACCGCGGACGCGGGCATTTGAGCTTGATCTTGCCGTGCGCGTTGGACTTTGTCTGCAGCCGTCAGTTCAACATCAGGTGGGGAAAATTCTGTTCAAACGCGGCCAGTCAGGGGTTTGCGGTCACAACGATGGTCGAAAGATTCCCGCAACGGTCCCTGAACTGCATCGGCACAAGCCCGGCGACAAGCGACACCGCGGCTGAGTTCGCACATTCGGTTTACTCACCAAACGGCTTACTCACCAAGCCGCTCCGACCCTGCGTTTCCAGCTTCGGGCGTTCGCGCAAGCGCCAGTCTGTCGCTCGCAAACAGCCCTGCGGCTAGGTTCGCCCATACTCCTGCTCGCTAAGCCGCCTAGCCCTGCGCTTCCGGCTTCGGGCGTTCGGACACGCGCGAGCGAGGGCTCGCAAGCGCTTGTCCTCACCCAATCGAGTTGGTCAGGTCGTACAGCGGTGTCAGCACCGACATCACCACGATGCCGACCATCCCCGCGAGCACCACGGTCACGATCGGCACCAGCGCGGCGAGCATGCGATCCAGCGCCAGCGAGGTTTCCTGCTCAAAGGTCTCCGCGGTCTTGACCAGCATCGCGTCGAGCGCGCCGGACTCCTCGCCGACCTGAATCATCTGCAATGCCAGCCGCGGGAAGCGCTTGCCCCGCGCGAGCGCAGTCGACAGTGCCACGCCGTTTTTGACTTCGTTTGCGGCCGCCTCGACATCGGCGGCGAGCACGCGATTGCCAAGGACGTTGCGACCGATGCCGAGCGCGGTCAGCAGCGGCACGCCATTGCGCACCAGCGTGCCGAGCGTGCGCGCCAGCCGTGCAGTCTCGATCTTGGCCACCAGCGCGCCGGCGAACTTGCGCCGCAGCAGCCAGCCATCGAATGCCTCACGGAACACCGGGTCGCGGCGCTTGCGATCGAACCACCACAACGCCAGCGCCGGCACCGCCACCAGCACGATCCAGTAATCGCGCACGGCCAAGCCAGCGCCGAGCACGATCTTGGTGAACAACGGCAGTTCGGCGTCGAGGCTCTCGTACATCAGCGCGAACTGCGGCACCACGTAGCCGAGCAGGAACAGCAGGCTCAGGCCGACCATCACCAGCAGGATCGCCGGGTAGATCAGCGCGTTGACCACCCGACCCTGCAGCGCGCGCGCGCGTTCGAGGTACTCGGCCAGCCGCGCCAGCGTCTCGTGCATGCTGCCGCCGGCCTCGCCCGCACGCACCATGTTGATGTACAGCCGCGAAAACGTGCCGTGCTGACGCTCCAGCGCGGTCGACAGCGCGCTGCCGCCGCGCACCGCGTCGCGCACGTCGGTGAGGGTGCGTTTGGCGGCTTCGTCTTCGGGCAGTTCCAGCAGGATCGTCAGCGCGCGATCAAGCGGTTGGCCGGCGCCGAGGAGTGTCGCCAGTTGCTGGGTGAACTGCACCAACCGCTCGCCGGCAAAAGGCTTGGGCTTGAACAGGCTTTTCCATACCGACTCGCCGCCGCCTTCGCTCGCCAGGCGCGCCTCGACCGGCAAATGGCCTTGTTCCTGCAGTCGCTGCACGACATCGGCATTGCTCGCGGCTTCCATCTGGCCGTCGAGCATCTCGCCACGCGCGTTGAGCGCTTTGTAGTGGAACAGAGGCATCTGCTACCAGGTCCAGCGCAACGCGGCGTTGACGCCGTGTACGCGGGCGTCGGCTGCGCGCTGCAATCCGTAACCCACGGTTCCCGCAAACCCGGGGCCACGCCGCGCGGTCACCGCCAGTTGCGCCTGCCAGCCATCGGAGTCGGCGCGCACGCCCTGGCTGGTGAACGTCTGCGCGGGTGCCCCGACCAGCGCACCGGAGAAATCGCCGCCCTGGTCGCTCAATACGTGGCGCCAGGTCAGTTGGGCCATCGGTTCGAACGTCCACGCCTGGGCCTGCCACTGCCCGGAGGCGCGCGCGCCGAGCGCACTGGACGTACGGCGGTGATCGGAAACCGTACCCGCCAGCCCCACGCCCGCTACGTCCTCGGAGACAGTGCCAGCGTCGATCCGCTGATGGAGCACGTCGACGAAGGGCTGCAGCGCCCATGTGCCGACATCGAAGCGTGTCGCGACCTCGCCCCGCGCCCAGTCCAGGCTCGCGTCACGGGCACTGCTCGCCACGCGACGCTCGGCGCCGACTTCGATGCGTCTATCGAGTGACAGCTCCGCCTCGCTGCGACCCAATGCGAGCGATGTCTGGAGCTGCGGGCCCGCCCAGCCGATGCGGCCTTCGATCCCGTCCATATCGATGTCCGCGCGGTCTAGCCCGATGCGGCCATCCGTGCGCTGCGTGGACAACGTAGCGCCAAGCCACGCGTGTTCGCCAATGCCAGCATCGAAATCGAGGGCAAACCCGCGTGTGTCATGGCTTGCACGCCCGCCCCCTGACAGGTCACCGGACTCATCATGGGCGCGCAGGCGGATCCCACGCCGGGGTGGGGCCCCCGCGGCATCGAGCGGCATGCGCATGGTCGTCGAGGCCTGCATGACCATGTCCGTCAACGTCGCGTGGCTGTGGCCCGAGAGCGTCAAGAGCGCGGCGTTGGCGCCGGCGACGTTGAGAAGGCTCAGCGCGTCCAGAACGGGGGCGAGCGCGTTGCCCGGGAGCACGCCGGTGCTGGCGGCATCCACCGCTCGCGCGACCTCGCACGTATCGGCAACGTCGCAGACCTGCCCGAACGTCGTCTGGCTGCGGCCGACATTGAGAAAGACGTTGTTGGCGTCATACGACAGGGACACGTTGAGAAACGGCATGTTCTGCGTCAGCTGCGCAAAGCGCCCCGCTACGCCGCTGGTCGTGGACAGGATGAGGTAACTGGTCGAGCCGTTGTACTGACCGTTGACCTTCACCACATCGACGCTGCCGCCGTTGAGGGTGGCCAGTCCGGCAACCGCCAGTCGGTCCGAGGTGCCTGCTGGCGTGATGTCGACTCGATAGGTCGCACCCGCCGCGTGGGTGTAATTGCCGTTGATGCTGAGCGTGCCGATGCCGCCTTGGCCCGGGTCAATCAAGCCCTCGTTGACGACGGGCCCGGCTGTTCCGGTGCCGGCGAGGCGCGCGCCTGCAGCCACGCGCAGGCTTCCGCCCAAGCGTCCGTCCAGCAGCAGCGCGCCCGCACGCAATTCGTTGGCGCCGGCAACTGCCGACGCGTCGCCCATGATCGCAAGATTGCCGGCTCCCACCTTCTCCAGCGACGTCGCGGTCAGCACACCGCCAAGCTGCAGTCGCGCGCCCGTACCGACGTCGGTACGCAGCGCGCCTTGCGCGTCGTAGGTGCCAGTCAGGTTCCAGTTCGCATCAGCTCGGACATCGACCTGCTGGAATCCAGTGAACAGGGCGTCCTCGGTGCCCGTGCCCTGCAGGACGAGCGTATTGCGCCCGGCTCCACCAAAGGCATCCGCGCTGAGCGTGCTGCCGGTCCCGAGCAGCAGAGTGTCATTGCCCGCATCGAACAGGACGCGCCCGGTGATGGTGCCGAAGTTGTTGAGGGTGTGGCTTTCGCTACCCACAAACACCACCGCGCCGCCGCGACCGCCAAAAATCACGCCGCCCAAGCTGTTTGTGACCGTGCTGGATGCCGCGTTCTGCACCAGCACCCCGCGGCCGCCCGAAATTTCGCCTGCATTGGTCAGTTGCAGCGCGCCACCGGTGTTGAATATGCCTGTGCCACGAAACCCTCCCCCGATCACTGCACCTACGCGGTTATCGACCGTGGCGCCACGCAACGTCATAGCGTCGCCGAAGCCCAACGACGAGAACGAGTTAGTGGCGAGAACGGTACCGGCGTTGTCGATGACCCAGCCTGCGCCTTGCGCCGATATGGCCGCCGGGGCGCTGGCCGGCCAGATGCTTGCGCCGCTCTGCACATTGACGCGAACACCCGTTGCACCGGGCAAACCCTGCACGCCCAGCGTGTCCGGATTCGGCGCCGCCGGCGTGCACGTAACGACCGTGCCGGTCGCCGGCGCATTGTTGCTGCAACCTGCAGCCGCTGGCCCCGCCAGCGCAAGACTGATCGCGATGCAGAGCAGCGAGGCGTTGAGCCGGGACGTATTGGTCGCGCGCATAAAGATGAAGCCCTTTTATCGGATTTGGGTTGCTTGAAAATGCGAACCGCAGAAGCCGGCAGACCGGCTTCAGAGGGTGGGGTTTTATAAGTCGGCGACCCCGTGGTGTCAGCCGTCCTCGGTCACGCGCAGCACTTCCTCGATCGTGGTCACCCCGGCCAGCGCCTTGATGATGCCGTCCTCGTACATCGTGCGCATGCCGGCGGTGCGGGCGATCTGTTCCAGCTCCCCCATGCCGGCGTGACGCATCACCGCGCGTCGCAGCTCGTCATTCATCACCATGAATTCCATGATGGTGGAGCGACCCTTGTAGCCGGTAGGCGCCAGCGCCGAGCCGCGCGGGTGGTATAGGTAAATGTCGCCCTCTGGCTGGTGCCGGCGCAGGCCGAACTTCTCGATCTCCTCGGGTGAGGCGAGGTAGCGCTCGGCGTGGGTGGGCTCCAGCCGGCGCACCAGGCGCTGGGCAAGGATGCCGTTAATGGTCGAGGTCAGCAGATAGTCCTCAACGCCCATGTCGAGCAGGCGGGTGATACCGCCGGCGGCGTTGTTGGTGTGCAGCGTGCTCAGCACCAGATGACCCGTCAGCGCTGACTGGATCGCGATGCGCGCGGTCTCCAGATCGCGCATCTCGCCGATCATGATGATGTCCGGATCCTGGCGCACGATCGAACGCAGCGCATGAGCGAAGTCGAGGCCGATCTGCGGCTTGGCCTGGATCTGGTTGATGCCTTCGATCTGGTATTCGACCGGGTCTTCGACCGTGATGATCTTGACGTTGGCCGTGTTGAGTCTGCTCAGCGCGGTGTACAGCGTGGTGGTTTTGCCCGAGCCGGTCGGGCCGGTGACCAGCAAGATGCCATGCGGCTGCTGCAGCACGTGCTCGAACTGCGGCAGGAATTCGTCGGTGAAACCGAGCTGGTGGAAGTCGAGCACCACCGTTTCACGATCGAGCAGGCGCATCACCACCGACTCACCGTGCGCGGTCGGCACCGTGCTTACGCGCAGGTCGAGTTCCTTGCCCTGCACGCGCAGCATGATGCGGCCATCCTGCGGCAACCGGCGCTCGGCGATGTTGAGCTTGGCCATGATCTTGATGCGGCTGATCACCGCCGCGGTGAGGTTGGCCGGCGGACTCTCGCCCTCGGCGAGCACGCCGTCGACGCGGTAGCGCACCTTGAGCCGGGTCTCGAATGGTTCGATGTGGATATCGGACGCACGCAACTCGACCGCGCGCTGGATCACCAGGTTTACCAGCCGGATCACCGGCGCTTCCGAGGCGAGGTCGCGCAGATGCTCGACGTCGTCGAGGTCACTGCCCTCGCCTTCGGCGGTCTCGACGATCGCACCCATCGCGCTGCGGCCCTGGCCGTGCCAACGCTCGACCAGGTCGTCGATCTCCGACCGCAACGCCACCAGCGGGCGCACTTCGCGCTGCACCGCCAGGCGCACCGCATCGAGGGTGTAGGCGTCCTGCGGATCGGCTACCAGGACGTCCACGGCGGTTTCGCTCTCGGCGACCGCGCAGACGTGGAACTGCTTCATGAACTTGGTGCTGAGGGCGACGCCTTCGGGCGGCAATTCTGGCGCGTCCTTGACACTGACCAACGGCAGGTTGAGCACCTCGGCCACGGTTTCGGCATGGTCACGCTCGGACACGAGCCCTAGACGGGCCAGCAACGCGAGCAGACTGCCGCCGGTTTCTTCCTGTAGCCGGCGCGCACGGACGAGGTCGGCGTCCTTGAGGCGGCCCTTTGTCAGCAACGCCTCGACGATGCGGTCGTCGACGGTTTCGACGACCGTATTTGCGTTGTCCATGTGATCCGTTGCTGCGTTCACTACGACCTCCAAAGCCTTGCGCAACCGACTTTAGCAGGTCGGACGGCGCGCCCGTCGCGGCGCGCGCGGCCTCAGTCGACGAACACACGCGCATTGCGGAACATCCGCAGCCACGGTGAATCCTCGCCCCATTCGCGCGGTGCCCAGCTCAAATTGGCGGTGCGCAGGGTGCGTTCGGGGTGCGGCATCAGGATCGTGGAGCGGCCGTCGTCGCTGGTCAGGCCGGCTATACCGTCATGGGAACCGTTCGGATTGGCAGGGTAACGCGTGGCTACCGCGCCGCTGCCGTCGAGATAGCGCAAGGCCACGCGCGCGGCTGCGGGATCAGCATCGCCGTCGAAGGTCGCGCGACCTTCGCCGTGCGCGACCGCGACCGGCAAACGCGAGCCGGCCATGCCCTGGAAGAACAGCGAGGGCGTCTCTAACACTTCCAGCAACCCCAAGCGCGCCTCGAACTGCTCGCTGCGATTGCGCAGGAAGCGCGGCCAGTGCGCGGCTCCGGGGATGATCGACTTGAGCTGCGACAGCATCTGGCAGCCGTTGCACACGCCCAGCGAAAACGTGTCAGTGCGGTCGAAGAATGCAGCAAACGCGTCGCGCAACGCGCTGCGTTCGAGCACGCTGGTGGCCCAGCCGCGGCCGGCGCCAAGCACGTCGCCGTAGCTGAAACCGCCGCACGCGGCGAAGCCCTTGAACGTATCGAGCACAACGCGGCCGCTGATCAGATCGCTCATGTGCACGTCGAACGCCTCGAAACCGGCGCGGTCGAACGCGGCCGCCATCTCGATCTGGCCATTGACGCCCTGCTCGCGCAGGATCGCGACCCGCGGCTTGGCTCCGACGTTGATAAACGCCGACCGTTCCTGCGCATCGGGCGCACGCGCCCCGCCTGCGTCGATGTACTTCGCGGCGACATCCTCGGCCGGATCGAACGTCAGTTTCGGCCGCAGCCCCGGCGCGTAGAAGTCGCGTGCGGCGGCGCGTTCCTCGTCGGCACATTCGGGATTGTCGCGCAGGGACTGCAGCGCGTGGCTGGTCGCCCACCACGCGTCGAACAGTTCTTCCCAACGCCACTCGGCCAAGGTGCTGCTGTCATTGCGTACGCGGATCGCCGGCGCCGTGGTCGGCTTGGCGATGCGTTGCGCGCAATCGATCAGGCCGTGGCGCGAGACCATGTCGGCAAACTCCGCGCGGTCCTCGCAGGCGATCTGCACGACCGCGCCGAGCTCCTCGTTGAACAGCAGACGGAACGGGTCCTCGCCCCAGCCGTCGAGGCTGATGTCCAGGCCAAGGCGCGAGCAGAACGCCATCTCGCACAGCGTCGTCAGCGCGCCGCCGTCGGAGCGGTCGTGATAAGCGAGCAGCAGCTTGGCCTCGCGTGCGTCGCGGATCAGTTCAAAAAAGTCGCGCAGGCGTTGCGGATCGTCGAGGTCGGGCACGCCGAGATCGCCGCGCTCCGTACCTTGACCGGCGAATGCAGGCAAGGAATTGGCCCCCGCTTCATGCTTTTCAACCGCGGCCGGATGGCATTGCGCGAGGATCGAGCCGCCCATGCGTTGCTTGCCGGCGCCCAGGCCGATCAGCCACAGCTCGGTCTCGCCGTCGCGCGACAACAGCGGCGTCAACTGCTGGCGCACGTCGACCACCGGCGCAAACGCGCTGACGATCAGCGACACCGGCGAGACCGACTTGTGTGCCGCGTTGCTGCCGTCGGTGTTGCGCGACTGCCACTGCGCCTGCATCGACAGCGAATCCTTGCCGACCGGAATGCTCAGCTCAAGCGCGGGGCACAGCTCCATGCCCACGGCCTTCACCGCGTCGAACAGCAACGCGTCTTCGCCCGAATGCGCGGCAGCGGCCATCCAGTTCGCCGACAGCTTGATGCGGTTGAGCGATTCGACGGGCGCCGCGCACAGGTTGGTGATTGCCTCGCCGACGGCCATGCGCGCGGCAGCGGCGGCGTCGAGCAATGCCAGCGGCGTGCGCTCGCCGATCGCCATCGCCTCGCCGACGTAGCCTTCGAAACCCGACAGCGTGATCGCGCAATCGGCGAGCGGCAGTTGCCACGGGCCGATCATCTGGTCGCGCGCGACCAGGCCGCCAACGCTGCGGTCGCCGATGGTGACGAGAAAGTTCTTGCACGCGACGGTCGGGTGCGCGAGCACGCGCAACGCGGCCTCGCGCAAATCAAGTCCACGCCAATCGAGCACAGGCCACGGCGCCGCGGGCGGATGGCGGGCGTCGCGGTGCATCTTCGGCGCCTTGCCGAACAGCAGGTCCATTGGTAGGTCGATGGGGTGAGCGGAGCCGCTTGCGGACCACTGGTCCGCGGCTGCGCGAACGCCCGCAGGCTCTGCCTGTGGGCCGGGGGTGCCCTCGCTTGCGGACCTCCCGGTCGCATCGCAGGAGGCAACGCCATACACGGACTCCACCGTGGCGCCATAACCGACCACGAGCCGCTCCTGGGCGGTCGCATAACCCACTACCGCGAACGGACAACGCTCGCGCTCGCAGATCGCCGCAAACTCGTCCACCCGATCGGCCGGCAAACCGAACACGTAGCGTTCTTGCGATTCGTTGCACCACAGCTGCATCGGCGACAGCGACGGATCGTCGCTCGGCACCTTGGCCAGATCGATCACCCCGCCAAGGCCGGAGTCGTGCAGCAGCTCCGGAATCGCGTTGGATAAGCCGCCGGCGCCGACGTCGTGCGCGCTGTCGATCGGGTTGCGCGCGCCCAGCGCGACGCAGCGGTCGATCACTTCCTGGCAGCGGCGTTCCATTTCCGGGTTGTCGCGTTGCACGCTGGCGAAATCCAGCGCCTCGGCGCTGTCGCCCGACGCCACCGAGCTCGCCGCCCCGCCGCCCAGACCGATCAGCATCGACGGCCCACCGAGCACGATCACCGCGTGGCCCGGCTTGAGGCCGAGCTTGTCGACCTGGATGCGATCGATCGCGCCAAGGCCGCCGGCGAGCATGATCGGCTTGTCGTAGGCGCGGGTGAGCGCGCTGCCGTCGGCTGCGGCGCCTTCGTCCAACTCGAACGCGCGGAAATAGCCGGTGAGGTTCGGGCGCCCAAATTCGTTGTTGAACGCGGCCGCGCCAATCGGGCCGTCGAGCATGATTTCCAGTGCCGGGGCCATGCGCGGGTTGAGCGAGCGCTCGGCCTCCCACGGTTGCGGCAGTGTCGGGATGCGCAGGTGCGAGACGCTGAATCCGCACAGGCCGGCCTTGGGCTTGCCGCCCCGGCCGGTCGCGCCTTCGTCGCGGATCTCGCCGCCGTTGCCGGTGCTGGCCCCGGGGAACGGCGCGATCGCGGTCGGGTGGTTGTGGGTCTCGACCTTGATGCAAAAAGCCGACGGCTGCACGGCTTCGGCGGCGTAGGCGTGGCTGCCCGGTTGCGGGCGGAAACGCCGGGTGGGGTAGCCCTCGACCACCGCGGCGTTGTCGCTGTACGCCGACAGGGTATTTTCCGGGGTCTGGGCGTGGGTGTGCTTGATCATCTTGAACAATGATGCCGGCTGTTCCCGGGCCTGCTGTTCGCGGCCGTCGAGCGTCCACGACGCGTTGAAGATCTTGTGGCGGCAGTGCTCGGAATTGGCCTGGGCGAACATCATCAGTTCGACGTCGGCCGGCTCGCGCCCGAGCGCGGCGTAGCGCTCGCGCAAATACGCGATCTCGTCGTCGGCGAGCGCCAGGCCGAGGCGATTGTTGGCGTGTTCGAGATCGGCCAGCGCGATGCGTTCGAGCTCGCCGCGCGCGGGTACCGCAAACAATGCGGCTGCGTCGTCGCGCGACTCGAGCAGCGACTGCGTCATCGGGTCGTGGAGCACCTTGGCGAGCGCGCCTTGGGTCGCGGCATCGGTGGGCCAGCCCGCGAGGTCGTAACGGGTGCCGCGCTCGACGCGCTTGACCGCCTGGCCGGCGCCGCGCAGCAGTTCGGTGGCCTTGCTCGCCCACGGCGACAGCGTGCCCAGGCGCGGGGTGACGTAGCGCGAGATCGCGGCCGCGTCGCGCGCGGCTTCGGTGGGCTCCGCCTGCAGGATACGGCGCAGCGCGTCGAGGTCCAGATGATCACCGATCGCGCCCGCGTGGGCATGGAGCGGGGCTCGACTTGGCATCGCCGACACCTCACCGCCATGAGTCGCGCCGGCGTCGGGTTCGATCCAGTACACCGGCCACGCACCGAGCAGGCGCAGGGTGGGATGCAGGGTTTGCAGGCGGGCTTGCAGCCGTTCGCGGCGGAACGGTGACAGGGCAGGAGTGCCCTCGAGGACGATCATGTCCGGTGAACCGGGGTCGACGGGCCGGTCATTGTAGCGGAGGTCACGGCGATGGTCCGGCTGCTGGAACCCCGGCCTGAAACGACACCGCCGCCCGGGAGGCGGCGGCGGGTGGGGCCGAGGTGGTCCGCTTGCGACTGCAGACCGATCAGGCCTCGTCGGCCTTTGCCGCGGTGACCGCGGGCTTGGCTTCGGCCGCGAGCTTGTCCAGCGCCGCGCGCAGCGCCGCCGCCGGAATGTAGCCCCCCCCCATTTGGGTGCCGTCCGCGGCCAGGATCATCGGCGTGCCTGTGAGGCCGGCGCGCTGGCCGACGTCGTACTGCATGTTCACGGAGTTCTTGCAGTCCTTGTTGGCGACGCGGCCCGCATTCTTGGCTGCGGTCAGCGCCGCCTTTCGGTCGGGCGCGCACCAGACCGACACCATCTTCTTGTAGTCCTCGCTGCCGATACCCATGCGCGGGAATGCGAGATATTCGATCGCGATGCCCTGCTTGTTGTACTCGGCCATCTCGTTGTGCAGCTTGCGGCAGTAACCACACTCGACGTCGGTAAACACGGTCACGGTGTGCTTCGGATTCGGCGGCGCGAACACGATCCGCTCGCTGGCCGGGATCGTCTGCAGCAGTTCCTTGCGCATACCGGCAAGCGCGACCTCGCTCAGGTTTTTCTGGTTGTTGGCGTCGAACAGCGCGCCACCGGAACCGGGCAGGAACAGGTAACGGCCGTCGTCGCTGACGTACACCACCTGGCCGCCGACCAGTGCCTCCTGGAAACCCGGTAACGGCGCCTTGCCGACCCGGTCGACCTTCACCTGCGGGTTGAGCAGACGGATAGCCTCAATCGCGCGTGCTTCCGGGGTGCCCGCGACCGCTTTTTTTGCGGGGGTCGCCGCGACGCTGGCGGTGCTGGCCTGCGTGCCGGGTGCTTTGCCCGCATCAGGCGCCTGGGCACAGGCGGACAGGCTGAACGCGCCGATGACGGCGAGGAGGATGCGCTTCATCAAGAAATCCTTGCAGGAGGCGGTTAGGACCGCCCAGGCGGGTGAATGTTCCGCGATTGTGGCACGCCCGGATGAACTGGCGCCGGGCTGCGATGCCCCGGAAAGAGGAGAGAGACGGTGACCTCCCCGCCGCGTTCAGCCGCGCGGATGGTGTTTGGCATGCAATTTCTTGAGCTGCTCGCGCGCCACCAGCGTGTAGATCTGGGTGGTCGACAGCGAGCTGTGGCCGAGCAGCATCTGCAGCGCGCGCAGGTCGGCGCCGTGGTTGAGCAAGTGCGTGGCGAAGCTATGGCGCAGGCCGTGTGGGCTGATCTTGCGCGGGTCGATACCGGCCACGACGGCGTAACGCTTCACCAGGTGCCAGAACTGCTGGCGGCTCGGCGGCTCCCCGCTGTGGGCGATAAACAGCCACGCCACCGCGCGCGCGCCGGCCAGCTGCGGCCGCGACTGTGCGAGATAGCGTTCCAGCCAATGCTGGGCCTCCTCGCCCAACGGCACCAGCCGTTCCTTCGCGCCTTTACCCATCACCCGCAGCACGCCCTGGCGCAGGTTCACGGCGGTCGACGGCAGGTTGACCAATTCGCTTGCGCGCAGACCACACGCATACATCAGCTCGACCATTGCGCGGTCGCGCAAGCCCAGCGGCGTCTCGATGTCGGGCGCGGCGAGCAAGGCCTCGATCTCGCTTTCGGTCAGCGCCTTGGGCAGAGAGCGCGGCAATTTCGGCGGTTGCAACAGCGCGGTTGGATCGTCGCTACGCACGCCCAAGCGCACGCACCAGGAGAAGTAAGCGCGCAACGCCGACAACAAGCGTGCGTTGCTGCGCGGGGAGTAATTTTCGCGCGCGCGCCACGCCAGGTAATCGAACAACGCAGCGCGGTCAGCCCCGGAAAGTCCCCCGCCGCGCCCCTCGCGCCAGCGCGCGAAACCCTGCAAGTCGCGCCGGTAGCTGTCTAGGCTGGGCTGGGCGAGACCGTTTTCAGCCCACAGCGCATCGAGGAAGCGGTCGATCGCGACAGCGTCGGCTTCCGGCGTCGGCGGCGATGCCATGGCCTGCGTGCGGCGTTCGGACGGCGTGCGCGAAATCATCGCCCGCAGCTTAGCGATTATCCTTTTGCGATGGCATCGAGCGAACCTTTGCAAGACTCACCCACCCAGACCCCACGCCAGCCCGCGGCGCTGATCGGTTGGCGCTGGCTGGCGCTGTTCTACGACCTCTGGCCGATGGTGGCGCTGTGGATGGCGGCCGCGGCGGCGTTCCTCACCGCCAATGAGCAGCAGCCGCTGGCGCCGTTTAGCGCGCCGCAACTGGGCTTGTGGCTGTTGTGCTGGGCACTGACCGGCGCCTACGCGATCGTGAGTTGGCGCCGCGGCGGACAGACGCTGGGCATGCGCCCGTGGCGTTTGCGCGTGTACGCGGCCGACGGCAGTGCGCCGACGTGGCGCGCGGCGCTGGTGCGATATCTCGTCGGCACCGTTTCGATGCTGCTGGGCGGGCTCGGGTTCTGGTGGGCCTGGATCGATCGCGACCAGCTGACCTGGCACGACCGCGCCAGCGGCACGCGCATGCAGCGCGAGGCGAAGCACAAATAGCGGTTTACCGCTGGAGACGGTTGCGTTGCGGTTGCCGTTGCGTTGCCGCTGCCGCTGCCGCTGCCGCTGCCGCTGCGGTTGCGGTTGCCGTTGCCGTTGCCGTTGCCGTTGCAATCAAACATCCATAACTGCGCGCCATGCACGCAGACCCGGAGGGCGGCGCACATGGATGTGCGCCGTTTTCCGACCGAGCCAGGATGGCGAGTCGGAAAATCCCGACGGTGCCCCGCAGGGTTAAGTTCGCCCTGTCGGGGAAGGGCCTTTCTTTGGTTACTTTCTTTGGCCCTTCAAAGAAAGTGACCCGCCTACGGCGGAAGCTTTTTGCGGTTGCTTAGGGAAAGTCCGAACAAGTCGAAAGCCCGGTCGACGAGAGTGTCGCAGTCCGTTGATTCCATTCATGGTTCGACAAGCTCACCACGAACGGAATCAACTTAATCAGACGTTCCTTAGCCCACCTGTTCAACGCCACAAGACCCTCTACCCCGTTCGCACGGCGCGAGCCAGTTGGCCAGCAGGCCGCATCCACTCACCCGCTACGCTTGCGAAACAACCAAAACGACACACCCAACATGATCATCGTCGGCATCAAATACGCCACGCGATAATCGAACTTGAACACCCCCGCCAGCCGCACGAACTGCGTCTGCAGCAGCCAAAACCCCAGCGCAAACACAATCCCGATAAACAGGCGCTTGCCCATACCGCCGCTGCGCAACGTGCCAAACGCGAACGGAATCGCCGCCAGGCACAGCGCCAGCACATTGATCGGGTAGAACCAGCGTCCCCAGTAATGCTCCTCGAACTCGCTCGAATCCAGCCCATTGCGCTGGCGGTAATCGATCGCCCCGCTGAGGTTGCCCGAGGTCAGGTAGCGCGGGTGGTCAATGTCGGCGCTGAGCGCGGTCTCGTCCAGTTTGGAATCCCAACGCTCCTCGGCGACGTGCGCCTGGCTGACCGATTTGGCCTGGAACGTGGTGCGGGTGACGTCACGCAGCAGCCACTTGCCCGGGCGGTGTTCGGCCACCTTGGCCAAGGCCAGCGATTGCAGCCGGCCGTCGTCGTCGAATTCGTACAGGCGCACGTCGCGCAATTCCAGCCAGCGGTCGCCGTTGACGTCGCGCTGTTCACCGCCCTGGGCGTTGAGGATCACGTCGCCCTCGCGCGCCCACAGGCCGGAGTACCGCGCGACGATGGTGTCGTTGGACTTGGCCGAGGCCTTGAGCGCGTCGGCGCGGCGTTGTCCCCACGGCCCGGCGGTTTCGCCGCTGATGACCATCAACCCGGTCAACAACACCAGCGAGCCGGCGACGGCAAGACTGATCCGCCGCCGCGACAAGCCGATCGCGCGCAGCGCGGTCAACTCGGAGGTTGCCGCCAGTTGCCCCAGCGCCATCAGCGCACCGATCACAGCCGACGTCGGGAACAGCGTGTAGGCGCGCCGCGGCACGGTAAAGGCCATGTAGACCACGGCTTGACCGAAGCCATAGCGCCCCTTGCCGATGTCGCCGAACTCGTTGACCAGGCTCAGCATCACATCCAGGCCAAGCAGCACCGCCCACGTCAGCAGCACCGTGCCCAGCACCATGCGGGCGATGTACAGATCGTGGATCTTCGGAAAGGGTTTCATGCGGACGCTCCCGGCGACGTGACCCGCGCGGCACGGGTCATGCCGTTGCCGCCTTGCGGCGATTACGCGGCCGGCGCAGCCTGCCATCGGTGAAGTACAGCCACAGCGCGCCCACCAGCAGCGGCAGCACCAGCCACCACAGGCCCAGTTCCGGGGCCAGCCGGCCATTCTCCAGCCATTTGCCGCCCATCAGCATCAGGTTCATGCCGACCAGATAGGTCAGAAAGCCCATCAGCATCCGTCCATAGCGCGCCTGGCGCGGCGTGCTGCGCGCCAGCGGCACCGCCAGCAGCGCGAATGCCAGCGTCAGCAGCGGTGGCGCGATGCGGCTGTGCAACTGCGCCTTCGCCGCCGGACGCGGATCGCTGAGCAAGGCCCAGGTCGACAGCATGTCGGGGGCCTTGGGGTCGTACTTGGTTTCACCGCTCGGCAACTGCACTTCGTTGCGGACGTAGCGCATCAAGTTGAAGTCGCGACCGTTCGCGCGCGGCCCTTCGACCTCAAAACCGTTGTTGAGGACGATGAACCGATGGCCGTTCTCGTCGATCGCCAGTTCACCGTCGTCAGAGGTGGTGACATCGAGACGGTCATCGGATTGCCGATAGATGAACACCCGGCGGAAGCGGCTACCGTCGCTGGACATGCTGCCGATAAACACCACCCCGCCGTCGGCCAAGCCGGTGAAGCGCCCGGGCTCCAACCCCGCCACGATCAAGTTCCGACTGGCCTCGTTGATCATCTGCTTGGACACGCGCTCGGCCCACGGCCCCAGCCACAGCGAGCAGGCCGCGACCGCGGCCACGACCGGCAGCGCGACCCACAGCACCGGCGTCAGCAGCCGGCGCGGGCCGACGCCGGCCGCGGCGATCACCGGCATTTCCGAATCGCGGTACAACCGCCCCACCGCCAGCATCATGCCCAGCATCAGCGCCAGCGGCAGGATCAGCGGCAGGTAGCGCAGCAGCACCAGACCCAGCTGCGGCAGCATCATCCCGACCGGTACACGCCCGGCGGCCACGTCGCCGAGCACGTCGGCGATCACCGCCCCAAAGCTCACGATCAACAGCACCAGCAACGTGGCAAACGTGGCCTGGGCGAATTCGCCGATCAGGTAGCGGTCAAGCTTGGGCATCAGGGCTCGGCTTCGGCATCGGCGGCGGTTGCTTTAGACTCGGGGGTTCGTTCGATGGCGCAGGGATTGCGCCACGCGCTGGGGTAAACCCCCGAAGGCGGGCTGCTCCCAAGGGGCTTGCCCGCACTGCGCCGAGCGATTGTACGGAAACAACCCCCCTCATATCTGCCCGGAATCTGTTGGATGGCCCTCGAATTCGACCTGAACCGCGACGCGCCCGCTGCCGTCACCACCGACTGCATCGTGATAGGCGCGTTCGCCGATAACACCCTTACGCCGTCCGGACTTGCTCTCGACGACGCCAGCGGCGGCCGCATCAGCACACTGCTGGAACGCGGCGATGCGAGCGGCAAGACCGGCAAGACCGCGATGCTGCACGACCTGCCCGGCATCACTGCGCCGCGCGTGCTGGTGGTCGGCCTGGGCGAGGCCGCCAAGTTCGGCGTGCCGCAATACCTCAAGGCCACCGGCGATGCCGCGCGCGCGCTCAAGACCGGCCCGGCCGCGCATGCGTTGTTCACCCTGTCCGACGTCACCGTGAGCAGCCGCGATACCGCCTGGGCCATCCGTCAGGCCGCAGTTGCCGCTGATCATGCGTGCTATCGCTACATCGCCACACTCGGCGACAAAGCCAAGAAGAAAGACGAGCCCGGCCTGCGCACGCTGTCGATCCGCGCGATCGGCACCGATGCCGATGACGACGCCGCGCTCGCGCAGGGCCAGGCGATTGCCGCCGGCGTAAAGTTCGCGCGCGAGCTCGGCAACTTGCCGCCGAACATCTGCAACCCGGGCTATCTCGCCGCGCAGGCGCAGGAATTCGCCGGCCGTTTCGATCACACCCAATGCGAGGTGCTCGATCGCGCGCAGATGCAGGAGCTCGGCATGGGTTCGCTGCTCGCGGTGTCGCGCGGCTCGGCCAATCCGCCCAAGTTGATCGTGCTCAAGTACACCAACGGCGGTGACGCCAAGCCCTATGTGATGGTCGGCAAGGGCATCACCTTCGACACGGGTGGCATCAACCTCAAGACCCAGGGTGGGATCGAGGAGATGAAGTACGACATGTGCGGCGCCGCCAACGTCATGGGCACGTTCGTGGCCGCGGTCGGCATGCAGCTGCCCATCAACCTGGTGGTGATCGTGCCGGCGGTCGAGAACATGCCCGACGCCGACAGCTACCGCCCCTCCGACGTGCTGACCAGCATGTCGGGCAAAACCATCGAAGTCGGCAACACCGATGCCGAAGGTCGCCTGATCCTGTGCGATGCGCTGACCTATGCGCAGCGTTTCGAACCCGCCGCGCTGCTTGACGTCGCCACCCTGACCGGCGCCTGCGTGATCGCGCTGGGCAAGTACGCCTGCGGCATCATGAGCAAGGACGACGATCTCGCCGACGAGCTGCTCAGTGCCGGCGAGCACGTGTTCGATCGCGGCTGGCGCCTGCCGCTATGGGACGAGTACCAGACCCAGCTCGAGTCCACATTTGCCGACGTCTACAACATCGGCGGCCGCTGGGCCGGCGCGATCACCGCCGGCTGCTTCCTGGCGCGCTTCACCGAGGGTCAGCGCTGGGCGCACCTGGATATCGCCGGTGTCGCCAACGACGAAGGCAAGCGCGGCATGGCGACCGGCCGCCCGGTCGGATTGCTGAGCCAGTGGCTGATCGATCGCGCGGCGTGAGAGGAGCGGGGAATTACGTGGAGCGGGAATGAAAAGCGGGAATGAGGGACTGACAAGCAGACTCGCGCACCCCGATGCCAGCGGCGCCCTCCTCGGTGGCGTCGCGTCCTGCATTCCCTGTTCCCCCTTCCCTATTCCCGGCTCTTGACCCCCATGCCCCGCGCCGATTTTTACCTGATCCAGAAGCCGCGTTTCCGCGAGGAGCCGCTGCTGCTCGTGTGCGAACTCGCGCGCAAAGCATTTGATGCCAACCTGCCGACGCTGGTGCTGGCGCGAGATGCGGAGCAGGCCGAACGTCTAGACGACCTGCTGTGGTCGTTCGACGATGAGGCCTATATCCCGCACCAGATCGCCGGCGACGATGAGGACGATCTGGCGCCTGTGCTGATCGCGATGCCCGACATCGACACGCCGATGCGCGCGCTGGTGATCAATTTGCGCGACGCCGCGGTGGCCGACGGATTTACGCGGGTGCTGGAAGTAGTGCCCGCCGACGACGATGCGCGTGGGCCGTTGCGCGAACGCTGGAAGCAGTACCAGGCGCGTGGGATCGAACTCAAAAAACACGACATGTAAAACCGCCGTCATTCCCGCGAACGCGGGAATCCAGCGACTGGCTCGCCGACGCGGACGAACGGCACGGGCTGAGGCGAAACTCCATGGCGCCGGAGGTTCGACTCCGCGAAGTAAATCCGATCCCGCTGTCGCGGGAATGACGAACCACTGCAATCAATCAGACCGGCCATGACCACGCTCTCCCCCAGCTACGACCCCACCCAGTTTGAAACCCGGCTGTACCAGCAATGGGAGAGCAGCGGCGTGTTCCAGCCCAGCGGCAAGGGCGAGCCATCTGGCGAAGGCCAGGAAAGAAAGCACTATTCGGTCCTGCTGCCGCCGCCGAACGTCACCGGCACCCTGCACATGGGCCACGCGTTCCAGCACACGCTGCAGGACGCACTGATCCGCTACCACCGCATGCGCGGCTACGACACCTTGTGGCAGATGGGCACCGACCACGCCGGCATCGCCACCGAGATGGTGGTGACGCGCAACCTCGCGCAGGAAGGCAAAGGCGAGACGCGTGACTCGCTCGGCCGCGACGGCTTCATCGAGAAAGTCTGGGAGTGGAAGCAGCACTCTGGCGACACGATCGAACGGCAGATGCGCCGGCTCGGCACGTCCGGCGACTGGACCCGCAGCGTGTTCACGATGGATCCGATGGCCGCCGAGGCGGTGATCGAGGCGTTTGTGCGTCTTTATGAGCACAAGGACGAGCACGGCAATCCCGATCCGTTGATCTACCGCGGCCAACGCCTCGTCAACTGGGACCCGGTGTTGAAGACCGCGATCTCCGACCTGGAGGTGGTCAACGAAGAAGAGGACGGTTTCCTGTGGTCGATCCGCTATCCGTTGGCCGACGGCAGCGGCTCGCTGGTGGTCGCGACCACGCGTCCGGAAACCATGCTCGGCGACACCGCGGTGATGGTGCACCCGGATGACGAGCGCTATGCGCACCTGATCGGCAACACCGTCGAACTGCCGCTGACCGGTCGCCTGATCCCGATCATCGCCGACGACTACGTCGACCGCGAGTTCGGCACCGGCGTGGTCAAGGTCACGCCAGCGCACGACTTCAATGACTACGCGGTCGGTCAACGCCACAACCTGCCGCTGATCAATATTTTCACGCCCGACGCAGCGACGAACGATGATGTGCCGGAGCAGTACCGCGGCGTGGACCGTTACGAGGCGCGCAAGCTCGTGCTCGCCGACCTCGAAGCTGCCGGACTGCTGGTCGAGACCAAGCCGCACAAGTTGCAGGTCCCTCGCGGCGACCGCACCGGCCAGGTGATCGAGCCGTACCTGACCGACCAATGGTTCGTGAAGATGGACGGCCTCGCTAAGCGCGGGCTCGAACTCGTCGAAGGCACGGACGGCAAGCCGGGCGCCGTCAAGTTCGTCCCCGCGAACTGGATCAATACCTACCGCCACTGGATGGAGAACATCCAGGACTGGTGCATCAGCCGCCAACTCTGGTGGGGTCACCGCATTCCGGCGTGGTACGACGCCAGCGGCAAGATCTACGTCGGTCGCGATGAAGCCGAAATCCGCGCCAAACATGCGCTCGATCCAGACGTCTTGCTGTCCCAGGACAACGACGTGCTCGAAACCTGGTTCAGCTCGCAACTGTGGCCCATCAGCACGATGGGCTGGCCGAATCCGGAGTTGATGAAGCAACGCGGCTTCGACAACTACGTGCCGTCGTCGGTGCTGGTTACCGGCTTCGACATCATCTTCTTCTGGGTCGCGCGCATGATCATGGCGACCGACCATCTGACCGGCGAGGTGCCGTTCAAGGACGTCTACATCCACGGCCTGATCCGCGACAAGGACGGCCAGAAGATGTCGAAGTCCAAGGGCAACGTCCTCGACCCGCTCGATCTGATCGACGGCATCTCGCTCGACGCCCTCGTCGCCAAGCGCACCAGCGGCCTGATGCAGCCGAAGATGGCCGAGAAGATCGCCAAGGCCACGCGCAAGGAATTCCCCGACGGTATCCCCGCGTTCGGCGCCGACGCGCTGCGTTTCACCATCGCCGCGCTCGCCACCCACGGCCGCGACATCCGCTTCGACCTCGGCCGCGCCGAGGGTTACAAGAATTTCTGCAACAAGCTGTGGAACGCCACGCGTTTCGTGCTGATGAATACCGAGGGCGCCAGTTTCAGCGGCGCGCCGCAACCCAAGACCGATGCCGAACGCTGGATCCTGGCATCACTGGCCCGCACCGCGGAATCGGCCGCGGAGCACTTTGCCGCCTACCGCTTCGACCTGCTCGCGCAGGTGCTGTACGAGTTCGCCTGGAACCAGTTCTGCGACTGGTTCGTCGAACTGGCCAAGCCGGCACTCAATGGCGACACCACCACGCAAGAAGGCCGCGCCGCGGCGGACAGCACCCGGCATACGTTGTTGTATGTGCTCGAACGCCTGCTGTCGTTGCTGCACCCGCTGATTCCGTTCGTCACCGAAGAGCTGTGGCAGGCGGTCGCGCCGAAGCTCGACCTCGCGCAGACCACGATCATGCTGCGCCCGTATCCGACGGTATCCGACGCCAACGAATATCTGAGCGACGACTACGAGCGCGTCGACGCCGACATCGAATGGCTCAAGGCGATGGTGTCGAAACTGCGGCAGATGCGCAGCGAACTCAATGTCGCACCGGCCAAGACCGTGACGCTGCTGCTGGCCGGAGGCAACGACGACGACCGCGCGCGCACCCAGCGTTTTGGCGCGCAGTTGCGTTTCCTCAACCGGCTCGAATCCATCGAATTTCTGGCCGACGCAGCGCAATTGCCAGCCAGCGCAATGGCGGTGGTCGGTGATCTCGAACTGAGGGTGCCGTTGGCAGGCCTGGTCGATCTGGACGTCGAACGCGCGCGCCTGGACAAGGAAATCAAGCGCGTCGAGATTGAAGCCGCCAAATCCACCGGCAAGCTCGCCAGCGAAACGTTTGTGCAGAACGCGCCGGCGGCCGTGGTGCAACAGGAGCGCCAACGCCTGCTCGATTGGAATGCGCAACGCGATGCGCTCGTCTCGCAACGCGCGAAGCTCTGACGCTCGACGCCCGACTCAATCCGAGTACGCGTCGTCCGAGCCAACCTCGACCGGCTTGCCGTCGCTGGCGCGTTGCTCAAACGCCTGCGGATCGGCCAGCGCGAAGTCACAGGGCCCCGCATCGGCATGCATGCGGATCGCTGCTCCTCGGAGTTGAAGGTGCACGGGCCTGTGGCTGCGGCGCCCATTGCGCGTGAAATACGTCGCCTGGTGCCAGCGCACGATCACCGCATCGGCGCCCTTTGCCTTGGCGGCCGTCGCCAACTTGGCAAAGGCCCCTGCGTAGTTGACTGTGGGCACCAACAGGTCTTGGGTGGCCTCCGTGACGCGCACGCCAGTCTGGATACTGACCTGCCCGAGTTTGTCATGCCCGCACGAGGGCGCCTGCCAGACGACCGGCACCACGGGTTCGGGACTGCCCGCAGCGGCAGCGGCTGAAATCGCCATCGCTAGGACAATCGAACACGTTACTGGCAGCACCTGCATACGAAATCCTTTGTCAGTGCAGTTATTCGGGTGGAAGCAGCTCTATCGCCATCACCAGCGCATCCTCACGCCCATCCTTGGCCGGGTAGTAGCGCGGCCGTCGGCCGATCTCGTTGAAGCCCATATCGAAGTACAACTCGATAGCGCCCTTGTTGGACGGCCGAACCTCCAAAAACACGCGTTCGGCGCCGCGGCCGCGCGCAAGCTGCAGGATCGAGCGCAGCAGTTTGCGACCGTAGCCGCGTCCCTGCTGTTCCGGCGCGACGCAGACATTGAGCACATGCGCCTCGCCCGCCGCCAGGCTCATCAGGAAGTAGCCGATCACCTCGCCGTCTTGCAACAGTACCCAGGCGGGGTAGTCGGCGCGCAGGCAGTCGCGCAGGATGCCGAGCGTCCACGGGTAAGGGTAAGCGCGCACCTCGATCGCCATGACTGCGTCGAGGTCGTCATCCTGCATCGGCCTCAGCATCGACGCCTGCGGCAATCTCCCGGCATCGGTCGCGAGCGCGCTCATGGGTCGGGCGGCTTGCGCAGCGTACGCAGACGCGGCCACAGCGCGCGCTTGGCCGCGGCGTCACCGCGCAGGCTGGCCGGATCGGGTAGCCAGGCGGCGAGTTCGGCGATCCCGCGACCTCCGGCGGCGCGCAGCACCGCGCGCAACAGCGGATTGTCGGCGGTCGGCCCGGCCACTGTTCCACGCGGCGGCGAGCCGGCGACCGGCAAACGCTCGGCGTCCGTCGCCGTGCCCGCAAGCAGAAGCACATCGTGACCCAACGCCTGCAACCACTCGCGCTGCTGCGGACTCCACGGCATGGTCATGCCACCGCTCCCGTCGCCGGCAGCCGTCGCGCCCGCCGGTAGAGCCAATACGCGGGTCCCGACAAGGCATATCCCGCGGTGATCGCCAGCAACACGCCGGGAGGATAGATCGCGATACCAATCAACGCGGCGAGCACGACGATGATCGCCAGAAACGGCACCCGATCGTTCCGCCGCCCGCCGCCCTTGAAACTGAAATAGCGCAGGCGGCTGACCATCATCAGCGCCGCCACCACCGTCACCGCGACCGCGCCGTAGCGCAACTGCTCGCCGCGATATCCCAGGTCGTGGCAGAGCCAGACGAAGCTCGCCACCAGTCCGGCCGCCGCAGGACTGGCCAAGCCGATGAACCAGCGCTTGTCGACCTGGGCGATCTGCGAGTTGAAGCGCGCCAGCCGCAGTGCTGCGCAAGCCGCGTATAGAAATGCGGCGATCCAGCCCACCTTGCCGGCGGTCACGCTGTCGAGCTTCAGCGACAGCAGAGCCCAGTGGTACATGACCAGCGCCGGCGCCAAGCCGAAGCTGATCAGGTCGGCGAGCGAGTCGTACTGCACACCGAACTCGCTCTGGGTGTTGGTCAGTCGCGCCACGCGACCATCGAGGCCGTCCAGGATCGCGGCGATGAACACGGCTACGCAGGCGTTTTCGAACTGGCCCTGAGTCGCGGCGATGATGGCGTAGAAGCCGGCGAACAGGCCGCCGGTAGTGAACAGGTTCGGCAGCAGGTAAATGCCGCGTCCGCGCGGTCGTGACGGGGGTAGGGGTTCCATTTTGGCAGTGTAGCGCTTGCCTGTACCCCGCCACGGTGCTGCAATCGCGCTGGCACCCGCTGTCCCGTGCCGAATTCCGGAGCCGATCATGCCCAGCCAGTCCGCCCATCCCCCGTCCCGTCCGCTGCGGTGGCTTGTCGCCGGCCTGTTGACCCTCTCCCTGCCGACGCTCGCCGGTCAGGTCTACCAGTGGAAGGACGCCAAGGGCGTCACCCACTACGCGGACGCGCCGCCGCCGCATCAGGCCCACAAGAGCCGTTCGATTACGACCAAGGGCGCGCCGGTCGTTCCCACCGCAGGCAAACCGGTGGCGGCGAATTCCGACTGCACTAATGCGCGCAGCAATCTGACGATTTTGAAAGGCAAGACCGAGGTCGGCATCGACGAGGACAAGGACGGCGACGTCGACCGCAATCTCACGGCCCAAGAGCGCGCGAGCCGCACCCAGTTGGCGGAAGCCAGCGTCAAGACGTATTGCGAGGTTGCCCTCGCCAACGAGCCCTGATCGGGCTGATTCCCTCTTCGCCATGTCGTTTGCAGCCATTTCGTGAAATTTGGCTGGGCCATCCTCGGCGGCGTGGTGTTGGGCGCGGGTCTGGCGTGGTGGCTGTCGCGCGACACCCCGGCTGAAGCCGAACGCAAACACCTGCGCGCGGCTGCGGCGCGCCGCGCCGATGCGCACGACGCCCGTCCCGTGCTGTACCGCTGGCGCAACGCGTCGGGAACGCTCCAGATCACTTCACAGCCGCCAACAGGCGCCGATGCCGCGCGCGACTACGAGCGCATCGACGTCGAACCTCGTGACGGGATCGAGGTGCGCGGCGAGGGCGACAGTCCCTAGCAATGCCGATGCCGATGCCGATGCCGATGCCGATAGTCGGAGTCGGAGTCGGAGTCGGAGTCGGAGTCGGAGTCGGAGTCGGAAGTCGGAAGTCGGAAGTCGGAAGTCGGAAATCGGAAATCGGAAATCGGAAATCGGAAATCGGAAATCGTAAATCGGGAGTCGGGAGTCGGGAGTCGGAAGTTGGAAGTCGGAAGCTTCGTCCCGGCCGCTCTGTGGGACAACATGGGGCCTGACGCCGCTGCCTCAGGAAAAGGTCGATCCCGTTTGGCGATTGCCAAGGTGGTTGCCTGAAAAAAGCTCCTGCTGGGGTGACCATTGACCGGCGTCGGCGCGGCGGATACCGGGGCGATTCGCCCCGCGTGGCAAAATGCCCGCCTCCCTGTTTCGAAGTCCGCCGATGCGCCTGTCGCAGTTCCACCTCCACACCAGCAAAGAAACCCCCGCCGAGGCCGAAATCATCAGTCACAAGCTGATGCTCAAGGCCGGCATGATCCGCAAAATCGCCGCCGGCCTATACACCTGGTCGCCGCTGGGCCTGCGCGTGCTGCGCAAGGTCGAGCGCGTAGTGCGCGAGGAGATGGACGCTTCCGGCGCGATCGAGGTGCTGATGCCGTCGGTGCAGCCGCGCGAGCTGTGGGAAGAAACCGGGCGCTGGCAGAAGTTCGGTGGCCAGCTGCTCAAGATCAAGGACCGCAAGGACGCCGAGTACTGCTACGGCCCCACCCACGAGGAAGTCATCACCGACTTCGCCCGCAACGAGCTGGCCAGCTACAAGCAGCTGCCGGTGAATTTCTACCAGATCCAGACCAAGTTCCGCGATGAGATCCGCCCGCGCTTCGGCGTGATGCGTGCGCGCGAATTCCTGATGAAGGACGCGTACTCGTTCCATCTCACCGAAGACGATCTGGTGCGCGAGTACCGCAACATGCACAACACCTACAGCCGCATTTTCACCCGGCTCGGGCTGCAGTTCCGTGCGGTGCAGGCCGACAGCGGCGCAATCGGCGGCGACGCGTCGCAGGAATTCCACGTGCTGGCCGATTCTGGCGAGGATGCGATCGCCTATTCCATGGGCGAAGGCTCCGACGGCTCCGGATACGCCGCTAATCTGGAAGCGGCCGAAGCTCTGTCGCCAGGCGAGCGACCTGCCGCCACCGAAGCCATACGCAAGATCGACACGCCGACACAGAAAACCTGCGAAGACGTCGCCGCGCTGATGGGCATCGCGCTTGAACGCACGGTGAAATCGGTCGCGCTGATGGGCGCCGATCCGGCGGGCAACGCAACTGATAAGGCCGGACAGTTCGTGCTCGCGCTGGTGCGCGGCGACCACGTCGTCAACGAAATCAAACTGGCCAAGCTGCCGGGCCTGGCCGATTACCGTCTCGCGACCGAGGCCGAAATCGCCGCGCATCTGGGCAGCGAGCCGGGCTTCCTCGGCCCCGTGCTCGGCTCAGCGGGTAACAGCGACGCCGGCACTACCAGCAAGTCGGTTCGCATCGTCGCCGACCGCAGCGTTGCGGCGATGGCCGATTTCGTCGTCGGCGCGAACGAAACCGGTTACCACCTAGCCGGCGTGAACTGGGGGCGCGACCTGCCTGAGCCGGCGTTGGTCGCGGACTTACGCAACGTCGTCGCCGGCGACCCTTCACCCGACGGCCGCGGCACGCTCGGCATTGCCCGCGGCATCGAGGTCGGCCACGTGTTCCAGCTCGGACGCAGCTATGCCGCGGCGATGAAGTGCACCGTGCTCGACGAGAACGGCAAGGCCGCGACACCGTTGATGGGCTGTTACGGCATCGGCGTATCGCGGATCGTGGCCGCAGCAATTGAGCAGAACCACGACGCCAACGGCATCGCCTGGCCCGACGCGATGGCGCCGTGGCAGGCGGTGGTGTGCGTGATCAATCCGAAAAAGGATCCCGGCATTACCGAGGCCGCGGCAGAGCTATACCGCGAACTCAACGCCAGCGGGGTGGAAACCGCACTGGATGACCGCGGCCTGCGCCCGGGCGCGATGTTCGCCGATATGGAGTTGATCGGTATTCCGCACCGGATCGTAGTATCCGAACGCGGTTTGGTTGCCGGCAGTTTCGAATATCGTCATCGCCGGGCCAGCGAAGCGGAGAATCTTGACCGCGCCGGCCTGCTCGAGCGCCTGGGCGCGGCGTCCTGAGCCCGTCGAATAATCGCTGCCCTTATCCGCGGATCGCGGTACTCGGGTAACCGGGAATTATCCCGGCGTGTTTACGGATTGGCGCCGGGTCATTACCATGCCCCGGCGCGCCAAGGACAGGACGCGGCCCTACCGATATTCCCCATCATTATTTCCGGAGATTTCATGACCATCGATATCAACCGCTTGTCCGCGAAAGAGCTTGGCTCGCTCATCAACCAGGCCAAGAAGCGCAAGACCACGCTGAGCAAGCGCAAGCCGCTGCTGGCGGTGCGCAAGAAGGTCACGCTGCTGGCCAAGAACGAGGGTTACACGATCGCCGAACTTTTCGGCGCCGCCAGCACCGCTGCCCACGCACCGAAGGCCTCGGGCGCCAAATCGGCCAAGGCGAAGAAAACCCTGGGCAAGGTCGCGCCGAAGTACCGCAATACCGACAACAACACCGAAACCTGGACCGGCCGCGGCAAGCAGCCGCGCTGGCTGGCCGCCCATACCGGTCAGGGCCGGGCGCTGGATGAGTTTCTGATCAAGTAAGTCTGCACCCGTATTCCGGCCGGTTTAAGCGGCCACGGACGCCGGCCTCGAGCCGGCGTTTTAGTTTTTTGGCGGGACTGGCAGGAAACCCCCTCGGCCCGACCTCCGCGCGACCGCAGGAATCCATCGTCTTTTAGCCGATAGCGAATGTGATTTGCCGCTGTGATCGGGGCTTCAGCCAGCAACCTTACAAATTCCGCCGCGCCGGCAGTAGCAGATTTCCGAACAGCAGCCCGCCCACCAACGCCAGCAGGATATTCAGCACCGCCAGCAGCGCGTCCTGACCGGCGCTCACGTCTTGCTGCTGGATCAGTTCCATCAAACCGCGCAGGCTCGCGCTGCCCGGCACCAGCATGATGATGCCGGGCACGCGCACAATCGCACCGGGCCGATGCCACCAACGCGCGTAGGCATTGCCGGCCGCCGTCATCACCAGCGCGGCCAGGAAAATCCCGGCGGCATTCCCGAACGCGAGGCCGCCGAAGTGCGCGATCAGATAACCGCTGGCCGCCGCAGCCATCACTTTTGGATAATCGCGGCGGTCGGCGCGGAACAGCACTGCAAACGCGAATGCAGCAATCGCCAGGGACCCCCATTCCATCCAATTCGGCTGCGGTCGCAGTGCGCGTACCGCGGGCTCCAACCCCAACAAGTCGGCCACGTACAGCGCAATCGCGACCCCAACCGCCAGCTTCAACACCGTCGTCACCGCGCCGGCAAAGCGCGCCGTGCCCGACACCAAATGCTGGCTGCTGAGCTCGTTGACCGCGTTGGTCAGTGACAAGCCCGGCAGCAGCACGATCAGCGAGGCGATGATCACGGTGTTCTGATTCAGCGGCGCGAAGAAACTAGCCACCACAATCGCGGCGCCCGCGGCGAACGTGCCGGCGATTGCCTCCAAACCCTCGCGCAGGCGCGGGCGGATCTCCGCGGCTTGCACCAGCAGCCCGATGACAATGCCGTTGAACCCGGCCACGCCGATGTCCAGCCACGGCAAGCGCAGCAAGCCGGCGATCGCCGTTGCCGCCAGCCCGAACCCGAGCACCTGCATCGCGCGCGTGCGCGCCGACGGGACCCGATCGAGCGCGCTCATCGCCGCATGCGCGCTGGCCAGATCGAGGCGCCCGGCCATGACGTCCTCGGCAATGCGGTCGGTCTCGCTGAGGCGGTACAGGTCGTTGTCCCCCGGCGGCAGCCGGATCACGCGGGTGGTGGCGCTATCGCCGAGCGGGCGCTGCGGGTCGCTGAAGGTCAGGATCATGCCGGTCGGGTTGGACCACGGCTCGCACTCGAGCCGCAGCTTGTGGGCGACTGCGCTGATCGCGCCTTCCAGCCGCTGCGCCGTGGTCCCGTAGGCGTGCAGGCGCTCGGCCAGCTCGACCATGAAGTTGATCTTCGCGGCGTAGCTGGCGCTGGTCAGGGGCATGGGGCTGGACATGCGCGCAGCATCGCATGCAGGCGCTACCGTTTCGCCACCCGACGGCGGCGGCGACGCAGCGCTCACGGGCCACCGGCGAGCCTGTATCCTGCCGCCACGAGGCCCTATGACCACATCGCCCACCGCGCCGCCACCGCAGATCGAAGTCGATACCGCCGATCCGTCGCGCTTGCGGTTGAGTGGCCAATGGACCCTGCAGTACGCCACTCAGATCGGCGAGTGCCTGTCCGACGTGCCGGACACGGTCACGGCCGTCGACGCGACGGCCGCGGATCGACTCGATTCCATGGGCGTGCTGCAGCTGATCCGCTTCGCGCGCCGCAACAAACTTGAGTTCAGCACGTTCGAATTCAGCGAGGACCACAAGACGCTGGTCGCCGCGATCGAAGATGTGCCCGACGACCGCCCCAAACGCAAACGCGAACTCGGCTTCGCCGCCGCGCTATCTCGCTTGGGTTTCACGCTCACCGACAACTGGAAAGAAGCGCTCGCGCTGATCGCGTTCTTCGGTGAAACCCTGGCCAAGCTGCTGCGCATGATCAAGCAGCCGAGCCGGTTCCGCCCGATCGCCACCGTCCATCACATGGAGCAGGTCGGCCTGGACGCGGTGCCGCTGGTGGCCCTGTTGTGCTTCCTGGTCGGCGCGGTGGTGGCGTTCCTGGGCGCGAACATCCTGCGCGATTTCGGCGCCACCATCTTCGTGGTCGAACTGGTCAGCATCGCGTTCCTGCGCGAGTTCGGCGTGTTGCTCACCGCGATCATCCTGGCCGGGCGAACTGCGAGCGCGTTTACCGCGCAGATCGGCGCGATGGTGAGTCGTGAGGAGGTCGACGCGATCCGTACCCTCGGCCTGGACCCGGTGGACCTGCTGGTGATCCCGCGCGTGCTGGCGCTGGTGATCATGCTGCCACTGCTGACGTTCGTGGCGATGATCTTCGGATTGCTCGGCGGCTTGACGGTGGGTGCGTATGGCCTCGACATCCCGCCGCAGCAGTACCTCGCGCGCATGCAGGAAACGATGGAGGTGCGCCACCTGTGGGTCGGCCTGGCGAAGGCGCCGGTGTTTGCGCTGATCATCAGCCTGATCGGCTGCCTCGAAGGCATGCAGGTGGAAGGCACGGCGCAGTCGGTGGGCGAGCGCACCACGTCCAGCGTGGTGCAGGCTATCTCGCTGGTGATCATCCTCGACGCGTTTTTCGCGATCTGGTTCATGCAGATGGAAATATGAGCGTGGACGCGCAGCCCCCCCCGGACCCGAAGCAGGAGGCCCCCATCATCCGCGTCCGCGGCCTGGTCAACCGCTTCGGCGAGCAGGTCGTCCATGACGGCGTCGATCTCGACGTGCAGCGTGGCGAGATCCTCGGCGTCGTCGGCGGCTCGGGCACGGGCAAGTCGGTGCTGATGCGCTCGATCCTGGGGCTGCGCAAGCCGGACGAAGGCGAGATCGAGGTGCTGGGCATAGACGCGCTCGCCGAAGACGTGGAGCAACACCACTACATCGAACGCAATACCGGCGTGCTGTTTCAGGACGGCGCGCTGTTTTCGTCACTGACCGTCGGCGAGAACGTTCAGGTGCCGCTGAAGGAATACCACCGCGACCTGCCCGATTCGCTGCGCTACGAATTGGCGCTGCTCAAGATCAAGCTCGCGGGGCTGCCCGCGGATGCACTTAACAAGCTGCCGTCGCAATTGTCCGGCGGCATGCGCAAACGCGCAGGGCTCGCGCGGGCCTTGGCGCTGGATCCGCCGCTGCTGTTCCTCGATGAGCCCACTGCCGGCCTCGACCCGATCGGCGCGGCCGCATTCGATCGCCTGATCCGCACGCTGCAGCAGGCGCTCGGTCTGACCGTGTTCCTGATCACACACGACCTCGACACGCTCTACGCTATCTGTGACCGCGTCGCCGTGCTCGCCGACCAGAAGGTGTTGGTGTGCGCACCGATGGCCGAGGTGGAGCGCTTCGATCACGAGTGGTTGCAGGAATATTTCCATGGACCCCGTGCGCGTGCCGCGCGCGAGGCCCGCGAAGCAAGCCAGGACACCTGACCATGGAAACAAAAGCCAACTACGTCCTCATCGGTGCATTCACGATCGTCGCATCGCTCGCGCTGCTGCTATTCGCATTGTGGGCGGCGAAGTACTCGTCGGAGAAATCGTGGCGGGAATACGCGGTGATCTTCAACGAGCCGGTCACCGGCCTGTCCGAAGGCAGCTCGGTGCAATACAACGGGATCTCGGTCGGCACGGTGGAAACCCTGCGACTGGCGCCGGAGGACCCACGCCGCGTGCTGGCCAAACTGCGGCTGCAGGCGGACGTTCCGATCAAGGCCGACACGCGCGCCAAGATCACCATGCCCAGCCTCACCGGCAGCCCGATCATCCAGCTCACGGGCGGCAGCCCGGGTAGTCCCGCGTTGGCCGACGTCGACAAACGCGAAATCCCGGTGATCCAGACGGAATCGTCGGCACTGCAGAACATCGCCGACACGGCCAACCGGCTGGTCATGCGCATGGACCAGATCCTCAGCGAAGACAACGTCAAGCGCGTGTCGAACACGCTGGCGAACCTTGATGCAATGACGGGCTCGATCGCCGACCAGCGCGAAGACCTGCGCGCGATGATCATCAATGCCCGGGAGTCGAGCGAACAGCTCGAGGCGACGTTGAAGACCACCAATCACGCCGTCGAGGACATCGACCGCGAACTGGTTCAGAAACTGCCAGGCCTGATCCGCAAGCTGGATAACACGCTCACCAGCATGGACTCGGCGGCCAAAGGCGCCAACGGCATCGTCTCGGAAAACCGTGCCGCGATCAGCAGCTTTGCCAACGAGGGTCTGGGGCAGCTAGGGCCGACGCTGTCAGAAGTGCGCACGCTGGTCCGCGACCTGCGCCGCATCAGCGACCGCCTCGACAGCAGCCCCGGACGCTACCTGCTCGGCCGCGATGCACCGAAGGAGTTTGAACCCAAATGACCACGCCTCTCTCCCCCTTCATGCCGCGCGCATCTTCTGCGTATCCCATCGGCACCCTCGCGTCACGCTTTCTGGCTTGCGCCCTGCTGCTCGTGCTTGCGGGTTGCTCGCTTTTGGGCGGCAAGAAAGATCCGATCACCGTGTACGCACCCGACCCGCGCGTGCAGCCCGATCCTTCTTGGCCGAGCGTGCCGTGGCAGCTGGCCGTGATCAGCCCAACCGCCTCGCGCGTGCACGACAGCCTGCGCATCGCGGTGCGTCCTAGCCCGGTGCAATTGGAGGTCTACAAGGGCGCCAACTGGGCCAAGCGTCCGGGCGAAATGCTCGAAGACGCGGTGCTGCGCGCGCTGGAAGATTCCGGCCGTATTCGCGCCGTGGCGCGCCAAGGCGCCGGCGTTGCTGCCGACTACAAATTGGTGCTCGACCTGCGCAGGTTTGAATCCGACTACGCCGGCCAGGCTGTGCCGGCGGCGACAATCGAGGTCAACGCCAAACTGCTGCACTCGCTGGACCAGCAGGTCGTGCTGTCCCAGACCTTTCTCCAGACACAGCCTGCGGCCAGCACCGCGGTGCCGGATGTGGTCAACGCGTTCGAGCGCGCGCTCACGGACCTCAGTCGCGACATGACCGGCTGGGTGTTGACGCAGGGCGCCAGCCACGAGCAGAGCGCGCATAAAAAGTAGCGTCAGGAGAGGGGCTCGCGCTCCTCCTCTTCGGTTAACAGCTGTCAGCGGTCCCCGACGGCGCTCAGAATGCGTCGGAAAGTCAGATTGATGCGTTCGCCGACCGGCCGCGTGGTCCGTGGGACTGCGTGCTTATAGTGCCGTTGCGTGGTCCCCGCCATCACCAGCAAGCTCCCGGACGGCAGGTCCAACGCCAGCTTCTGCTCCGTGCTGTGGCGATGCTTGAGGTTGAAGCGCCGCGTGGCACCCAGGCTGAGCGATGCGATGACCGGCGACCCACCCAATTCCCGCTCGGAGTCGCTATGCCAGCCCACCGCGTCGCGTCCGTCGCGGTACCGATTAGCGAGCACGCTGTTGAAATCGCCACCGAGCTCGTGCGCAAGCCGCTCGCGAATCGGTCGCAATGCTGTCGGCCACGGCCGGGGCGTAAAGTGCGTGCCCGAGTAGCGGTAACTCGCGTCGGCATCACCGATCCAACAGCTCAGTCGCGGCGCGGGGTGCTCGCGACCGAACAGCCGCACGGTGTGTACTTCCCAGGGCAGCGCATCTAGCAACTGCGCAAACAAAGCACCGGCGGCATCGAGCGAGAGCCATGCCGGATCCAGCGTTACATGAGCGTCTGGCAGTGGCAGAAACATGCCGCGACCTGCCGGCACACCAAGCGGGAGCGTTTCGCCCATTCGATGAGGACTCGCCACGCTTGATTGCCCAGGTGTGGGTGGGATCTACGATTCTACTTTTTCATGATCGCGGACGAATCGGGGGTGGATGCCGTCCCCCATCAGCGCATACCGCAACCGCTTAAACGAGCGCACGGCGCGTGGACGACGCGAGGTCAGCCAGTAGTAGGCCAAGGTCAATACCGCGAACCCCACCACCAGGTGGGTCTCAGTTCCACTATTGGTCCGCAGCACAGACGCGGCCAGCACGCCCAAGGTCAAAGACAGCAAACTCAACCCCATGGCTACTTGCGTCGGCGTGAATCCCGCATCCAACAGCAAGTGGTGAATATGGTCGCGGTCCGCGTGGAAGGGGGAGCGGCCCATTTTGATTCGCCGAACAATCAGAACAAGGCAATCAATGAGGGGCGGGGCGAGTAACCAAGGGGCGAGCACCGGGGAAACCGGGTGCGCCGAACTCTGGGTGAGGCGGAAAGCTACCCACGCGATGGTGAATCCCAGGAAGGCGCTGCCGCCATTGCCCAGGAAAACTTTTGCGCGTCTCTGTGAGGCGAATCGAAGGTTGGAGGTTAAAAAAACCCCGATCGCAGCCAGAATGGGCAGCAACTTGGCGAACAGGCTTTCGTTGCCCGCATAAAGCGCAGCCGCGCCGAGCATCAACAAGCCCACAAAGCACAAAGAGCCCGCTAAGCCGTCCGTGCCATCGGACATATTCACTGCATTGACTAAGCCCACGGTGGCAACCACGGTGAATGGGACCGCCCACGGGCCGAGCGAAATCGGCGTGTCGGTGAAGATCGGGCCGACATAGTCGACCCGAACCCCGCCCCAATAGATCATGACCAGCGCGGCGACTACTTGCGCCAGAATGCGCCAAGGCCAGCGCAGGTCGCGGGCATCGTCCACCATCCCGATCACGACCAGCAGCAAAGCGCCTGCCACGAAAGCCGCAAACGTTTGCGAAAATTCGTTTACCGCAAAAGCAGTCACGAAAATGGCGATGGCAATCGCTAAGCCACCGGTGATCGGCGTCGGGTGTGAATGGTCTTTACGCCCCCCGGGGAGATCCACCAATCCATGCCTCAGGGCTATGGGGTGAAGCACCCACAAGATGAGGGCCGTGAGAAGTGCGCTCATGACCAGTGCTATTGAATAAGTACCCATACCGCCCCTGTTCGGTAACGCGTAAATGCAGCAGCAGTCTCAGTCGGCCTTCGTCTGCATGCCGTGAATGGTGGAGCTAATCGTTAAGTCTTCCGGGCACAGCTACGCCGGATTACGTGGTGCCGCACCTGGGTTTCAGGAACGGCTGTTAAACGCAGTTCGATGGGCGGCTTGCAGGCGAGCCCGCGCTGATTTCCAAGCGTTGATTACTTGATAGAGCGTGCTGGGTGACCAGGGCGCCTAGCGAGTGGGCGGAGCGCGCCCGTCGTGTTTTCGGTCACTCCACAACAGCGAGCAACCCTAGGCCACCGCCTCATTGTCGCTGTCGTCGCGGCGGCCTGATTGGACTTGGGCCAGGATCCACTCGTAGGTCACGCTAAGTCCGTTGACCAAGGGCTGGCTCGGCGCCCAACCGAGTGCCTGGTTGATCAGGCGGTTGTCAGAATTGCGCCCGCGCACACCGGTCGGCCCGTCGATATGCGCGACGCCGACCTGCTTGCCGGCAATTTTCATGATCATCCTGGCCAGCTCGTTGAGGGTCACCATCTCATCGGAACCGATGTTGACCGGCCCGGTGAAGTCCGAGCGCATCAAACGCAAGGTGCCTTCAACGCATTCGTCGATATACAGGAACGAGCGCGTCTGTTCGCCATCGCCCCACATCTCGATCTCACCGTCGGCTGGAGCAGACGCGATCTTCCGGCAGATTGCTGCGGGCGCTTTCTCGCGGCCATCGCTCCACGAACCTTCCGGGCCAAAAATATTGTGATAGCGCGCCACCCGCACCGTGAACTGATAATTGCGCGCATAGGCGAAGTAAAGACGCTCACTAAACAGCTTTTCCCAGCCGTACTCGCTGTCGGGAGCCGCTGGATAGGCGGAGTCTTCCGAACAGCGGGGATTCGCCGGATCGAGCTGATTGTGTTCGGGGTACATGCACGCCGACGACGAATAGAAGATGCGCCCGACGGGCACATGCCTGGCTGCCTCGAGCACATGCAGGTTGATTTGCGCCGAGTTGTGCATGATCGCCGCGTCGTGCTCGCCGGTGAATACGAACCCGGCGCCGCCCATGTCCGCCGCTAGCTGATAGACCTCATCAAACCCCCCGGCGAGGGCGCGCTCGACACTGGCTTTATCGCGCAGATCGGCGACATGAAATTCATCGGCAGGGCTGGCCGCGTAGCGCGGGTATTTGAGGTCGACGCCCCGCACCCACATGCCTTCACTCTTCAGCCGCTTGACCAAGTGGCTGCCGATGAATCCGCCCGCTCCCAACACCAATGCTCGCTTCATGTCTCGCTTCCCGCTTTTCTTGGTCCCGGGGCTGGCCTACCCCGTGGGAAGACCAACGCCTAGAAGTTGTTCGAGTGCCGCCCTGACCCCATCGGCATCTCCGACATCTACACGCCGGTAGCGGTGGGGCGCCATACCCTCAACGCAGAGCGCGTGCACATCGGACGCGGCGCTCCCGATGAACAGGACCGGCCGGCGCGAGGCAATGCAGGCGTAAACCTTCGATGGCATGACATAGCCAACGAAGCGATCATCCAGGGTGATCAGGTGGACATCGGCCGCGCATAGTACGCCAGGCAGCTCTTCAATAGGGACCGGCTCGGTGCGGCCTGCAGGTAGGTTCATGGATGTCAAGGCAGTCGTCACGGCGTCGACGCGTTTGCCGGTTGCGTTCAACCAAACCCAGCTGGCGTCTGGATGGGCGCGGCAAAACCGGGCGTACCCCTCGACAAACGTCGCGTGGTCGTGGGCGACCCCCCAGTTGCCCGAATACAGCACGATTTTTCGGCCCTGTGCGGCTGACGGCGCCGACGCGGCGGGCGTATCCGGCGGGATCTGCACCGGAGAGGGATCCCGACGCAGCACTATCCGGGTCGGGTCCACGCCGGTGCCGACCAAGCGGCGGGCCTGGTCGTCACCCAGCACCTCAATGACGTCGACTTTGCGCCGCCAGAAATTGGTTACCGATGTCAGACCCTTTAGCCACAATTTCGGGCCCACTGCGGCGATCAGGCATTCCGGGTGGAAGTCGGTGATCCGATAGCGCGTGCGCACGCCTCTCGCGCACGCAAAGGGCATCACAAAATGCAGCAGGTACGGCGGCGAGCCGGTAAACCGGATTTCCTCGCAGCGCATCAGTTCGGCGCGCGCGCCCCACAACAACAGCAGATTCGCTTTCAGCGTCCACAGGGCTCGGGAGACCAGATTGCCCTTGTCGTAGGGCGGCCGAAACAGGCGCCTGACCTCCATGACCCCGGGGCCGGCCTCTTCGCGTAGCAAGCTGGAGCCCTGCGAGGAGAACCCAACCAGCGTGACCTGATGGCCTGCCTCGGCAAGCTCCCGGGCGAACCCGACGGCATATTGCCCGACCGCCCCGAAATCAGGGGGCAGCCAGTCGCAAAGCATGACTATGCGCACCGGCGCCCCATGGCAGGTGAGAAATGAGCGCTCATTCGCCGCTGCTCATTTCGCGTTGGTTGAGGTCAATAAAGTATTGATAGACGCCGATCATGGCCGCGTAGTGAAACCCTGCCCCGCCGTCGCGAAAGCCGCCTCGCGCCAGATAGACGTACAAGAAGCGCAGCAGCGGCCGCAGCGGCATCCGATAGCCCCATTGTTTGAGCGCCCGCCTCCGCGTGGTCGCATCGGCGTCTAGCAGCGCCCGCAGGGGTAACGGGTGGCCGCTTTCCTGCGCCGACTGCAACGCTTCGCGTTGGGCATAACGCAGGTGGCGCGCAAACCAGTCATTGATGCCCTTCGAAAAGTTGTAGTGATCGAGCGCGGACCTGCAGGTACCTACCAGCTCCGGCGGTTGAACTTCGCGCTGGCCATGGCCGTACTCGGTGAATCGCAGTTCCGCTGTGCGCCCAAAACGAACCTGATAGGCCGGATACATGCCCGCATGGCGCAGCCATTGGCCCATGAATATCAGCCGCGAAGGCAGTCGGTAGACCGGATACGCCGCTTGCGGACCGGCGGCAATGGCCATCAGCTCAGCGGCCAGCTCCGGGCGGACGACTTCGTCGGCATCAAGATGCAGCGTCCAAGAGTGCCGCAATTGCCCGTGGACCATGGCGTGATTGCGTTGCCCGGCAAACGTGTCGAACGGCCGCACCATCACGCGGACACCCGCTTGGCCGGCGATCGCAGCGGTGTCATCTGTACTGCCCGAATCCATCAGCAGCACATCGTCGGACCACTGGACGCTGGCCAGGCAGCGCGGCAGGTTGGCCGCTTCATTCAAGGTCAGGATCACTACGGAAATCATGCCGTGCGTTCCGTACGCATGATGCGCGCCTTGACTGGTTGGGCTGGATTACCGGCCACTACCGTCCACGGAGCAACATCGCGGACCACCACGGCCGCGGCCCCGACCACCGCCCCCGCGCCCACGGTGACGCCGGGCCCCACGAACGCCTGGGCGCATACCCACGCATCCGCCCCGACATCGACGGGCAGGCGCAGCAACGGCAATCGCGCGTCGAGATAATCGTGGCTGCCGGCGCACAGATGAGCCAAATGCGAAATCGTGGCGCGCGCGCCAATCCGTACCGGCCCGAGGCTGTAGATCAATGCCCGGTCGCCGATGCTGGCCGCTTCGAGGATGGTGAGGTTCCAAGGGATCACGATTCGCGCCGACGGGTCGATGCGCACGTCGCGCCCCACGGTGGCGCCAAACACGCGCAACAACATTCGGCGCCAGCCGTACAAGGGCCGCGGGCTGAGCCGGAACAGCGGAATGGCCAACGCCCATGCCACCCGTCCGGCGTACTCCGCTGCGGAGTACGGCCGTGATGACCGTGCCGATTTGATATCAAGTTCCATGACTCACCCTAGCAACCGCCCCTTCAACGCCGCGCATTGGATCGTCACCCTGACACCCGGGAAGGGCCCGCCGTCCATTGCCAGGCGGTGGCGACAATCGCATCGATGTCAGAAATAGCTGGCTCCCAACCCAGCACGGTTCGGGCCCGTTCGGCGCTGCCGACCAGCCAGGCGGGGTCCCCCGCACGCCTGGGGCCTACGCTGTAGCGGATATCGATGCCGCTGACCCGGGCGACCGCGTCGATAACCTCAAGGACCGAATACCCGCGCCCGTTGCCCAGATTGAACGCTTCCGCGCCGCCTGATACGCCGCTCAGCAGCCGCTCTGCAGCGAGCAGGTGCGCCCGGCAAAGATCGCTGACGTGGACGTAGTCACGCACGCAAGTCCCATCGGCGGTTTCGAAATCGTTGCCGTGTATCTGCAATGCCGTGATGCCCGGATCCGCGCCGTCGCGCACGCGCAGCGCCTGCTGCATGATCAAGGGGATCAGATGCGTTTCGGGCTCGTGGCGCTCGCCCAGCCGCCCGCCGGGGTCGCAGCCTGCGGCATTGAAGTAGCGCAGGCTGATGCTCTGCAGCCCATAGGCGTCGGCGTAATCGGCCAACACCTGCTCCACCATGCGCTTGCTGCGCCCGTAAGGGTTGACGGGATTTTGCGGATGGGTCTCGGCGATCGGGCGCTCGAGCGGGTCGCCGTAGGTCGCACAGGTCGACGAAAAAACCAGCCTGCTTACGCCCGCGTGCCGCATGGCATCGAACAACAGAAGGCTGCCGCTCACATTATTGCTGTAGTACGCGGCCGGGTCGGTGACCGACTCGCCGACGTACGCCATCGCGGCAAAATGCATGACCAGGTCGAAGCCCTGGCTGAAACACGCACGCAACTGGTCGGGACTGCGAATATCGCCCACCACCAACTCGGCATCACCCACCGCATCGGCATGGCCTCGCGACAGATTGTCGAACACGGTGACGTGATACCCGGCCTGGCGTAACGCCAGACACATGTGCGAGCCGATGTAGCCCGCGCCGCCCACGACCAATATCCGTTTGCTCAAGGGTGCGATCTCCCATTTTTGGTAATCGCCGCATACATCCGCGTCAGACCCAGGCCCATGGCAGCCTGCGAATACTCCGTCATCGCCAACGCGCGTGCGTGCTGGCCGGCGCGTGCGCGCGCGTCCGGGTCGTTCAGCAGAGCCAGCATGGCGGCCGCCACTGCGTCGACGGTGGGTGCCACCGACAGCCCCGCACCGGCTTGTTGTACCCGGTCCGCCAGCGCAACCCCCTCGCCCAGGATGCACGGCAAGCCGGCACTGAGCGCCTCTGCCGCGGCAATGCCGAAATTCTCCGAGAACGAGGGTAAGACGAACAACTCCGCGGCTGCGAAAGCGCTGGATTTCATTTCCCCACCGACGTGGCCCGTCCAATGCACGCTGCCTTCCAGTCCGAGCTCGGCCGATAACGCTTTGAGCATCGTTACGTAGCCCGCATCGCCATCACCGCACACGATCAGGCACACGCCCGGTGTGGAAGGGCGTATGACCGCCAGCGCGCGCAACAGGGTCTCGATGTTCTTTTTCGGATCAATGCGCGACATGAAAAGCAACCGCCTCGCACCCAATCCCGGATGGGCCGCAACGAACATCGCGTCCGACACCGTCGGAATGGGTTCGATGCCCAGCGGCACGACTTGCGATCGCATCGGCACCCCGAGGGTTTCCGCTTCGGCTTTTTCCTGCTCGGCGGTGAAATGCACAGCAGCGGCGTCGCGCAGCAAGCGCCCTTCCAGCAGCGCGACCGATAGCGCCTTGAGCCTGCTGCGGCGCTCGACCATGCCGTACCGGTTCAGCACGCCCAGGGGTCGCACGACATAGGGGACGCGTGCCCGTCGCGCGACCCACGCGGCAGCCACCGGCGCAAACGAAAACAACGCGTGTACGTGGACGATGTCGAAGCCAGGCACCTCGCGCAGCAGCCAGCGCAACATCGGCCACGAGGCCTTGTACGGGCCGGTCTGGCGCGGAAAGTAAATTCGCGTGGCGCCATTGCAGCTGATGGGCTCACCACAAGGAATATCGAGGCGCCCGTCGCCATCGTCATCGGTGGTCACCGAGACCACTTCGATCCCCGCCGCGGACAGGGCCTGCTCCATTTGGCCAAGCGCTTTACTGGGGCCCCCGCTCGCCAATGAGACCGATGGAATCACGTGCAGCACGCGCAATCGCCGGGCGACAGGGCTGCGCACAACCTCCGGCGACCTGGCCGCTATCGGGCCATCGCAGGCACCGCCTGCAGGAGGATGGCGCAACGCCATCAGCCGGGCTTCCGGCATTCGAAGCCCAAAGCGTTTTGCCATCGCTCGGCCGATTCGACTTCAAGGTAGGCGACTTCGTCGGAATCGCCCATGGCCGCCGAGCGTATTTGGACGAAGCCCGCCTGGCCGAGTTGGTACGCCATCGATTTGAAGTCCCACATCCAGACATGACGGCTATTGCCTAACCACGCGCGCAGCACGCCCATGAAGCCGCGCTCCCTGTGCTCGACACCCAGCAGGGTGGAACGCATCAACTCGGAAGCTGGATCGGCGGCTGTCGACTTGATGTAACCATCCACTTCGTACTGCAGATCAGGCAACACGCTGCGGAACACACCGCCCGGCCGCAACACGCGGTGGACCTCACGCAACGCGCGGAGCAGGTCATCGAACGCGAGATGCTCGAGTACATGGGAGGAATACACGATCTCTACGCTGCCATCGGCCAGCCTGAGGCCTTGGGCGACATCGCCAAACACCACTCGTGATGAGAACTTCGGGCCCACCATGCCGCCCAACAGCGCGCCCACAACGGGCAGTCGTTGCAGCCGCAGCGTCGGCGAGGCGTCTACGTTCAACCATCCGTCGGGCCCATCCAGGCCCGGACCAATTTGCAGTTTCAACATCGCAGCTCCATGCATGAGGACGTTACGTTGGCCATCGAGCGCCTAAGCATCGCCACTGGCCAGGCCACGCGTGGCCAGCCAACGCGTGAACGTCAACACGCTCCATTGCTGGTACCACTCGGGAGTCGCTACTGGCAGCTGCCGAGTTGCCGCGTCGAACTCGGGGCCAAGTTCCTTTTGCAACCACGCGCGCACCGGGAAACTGAATCCCCGTTTGCGCGCCTCACGGACCTGTTGCGGAACTTCCGGGACGGCATCAAGCAACAGCTGTTTGCCTTGGCGCAGCCTGATGGCCGCCGGAATGCGCGAAATTGTATCGAAAAGGTGTTGATCCACCAACGGCAGGCGCAATTCCAGGCCATGGGCCATGCTCATGACGTCGCTATCCCGCAGCAGTTGGTTGCGCATGTACCGGGTTAGTTCGAGTTGGCTAATACGGTCGTGCGTGTCGATTGCCGGCGCTTGATCCTGCGCCGGCTGCCACGTGCCCTGCAACGTAGCGCCGGTAAAATGCGCGGCCAGTCGATGCGCATCGCCGAGCGGAAACACCCCGCGATAGGCGCGGTAAGCGTCGCTGAGCTGGTTCCCGGGGCCGATCAGCTCGGCCGCGCGCTGCCACCGCGACCCGCGGGCGCGCCGGATCATCCGCGCGCCCAGGGGGCCAATGCCCGGTAGTTTGCCGATCGCGGCCGTTGCCCGATGCAGCGCGGGCACGCGGCCGAAACTTGGGTAACCACCAAACATTTCATCCCCCCCCAGCCCAGACAGCACAACCTTGAATCCATGTGAACTGGCCAGGCGGGCCACCGTCCACGTGTTGAAGCCATCGATGGATGGCACGTCCATGCTGGCCAAAAAGCGGTCAAAGCTATCGCGCGCCGTGGCCGCGTCCAAACGCAGCACGTGATGGGGAGAGCCGAACTGCTTCGCCGTAGCGGCGGCCACACTGGACTCGTCGAAGCTCGGGTCGTCCACTGCAATCGAAAACGCGTCCAGAGCCCGCCCTCTCCCACCATGATGGGCCAGCGCAAGCAATGCACTGGAATCGATACCGCCGCTGAGGAAAAGCCCTACCGGCACATCGCTGACCAAGTGAGCGGCAACGGAGGCCTCCAGCGCCGAGCGCGTGAGCGCGATCGCCGCTTCCGGGGCCGCGGTATCCGGCGGCGGAAAGCGCACCTCCCAGAAGCAGCCAAACTCTGCGCGGCCGGCGTGCCACTGCATAAAATGGCCGGGCGCGAGCAGGTGCACGCCCTTGATCAGCGTGTCGGGCTCGGGCACTGAGCCGGTGGCGAAATAGCCCGCGACCGCCTGCGGATTGAGCTCTGCCCGCGACAGGCCTGCCGCCAACAGCGCGCGCAACTCCGAAGCAAATACCACGCCATTGGCGGTGGTGCCGTAATACAGCGGCTTGATGCCGAACCCGTCGCGCGCCAGCAGGCCACGGCCCTGCTGCACATCCCACATCGCCAACGCAAACATGCCACGCAGCTTTGCCAGCCCGCGCGGCCCTTCGCTCTGCAGCAGCGCAAGCAACACCTCGGTGTCCGATTCGCTGCGGAACGTGCAGCCTTGGGCCCGCAGTTGATCGCGCAAGGCGGCGAAGTTGTAGATCTCACCGTTGAAGCTGATCACGAACCGGCCATCGGCCGAGGTCATCGGCTGGGCGCCGCCCGGTGACAAGTCCAGGATCGCCAGTCGCACGTGAGCAAGCCCGGCGTCCCGCTGCGGCGACATCCAGATGCCTTGCCCGTCGGGCCCACGATGGGCGATGGCTGATTGCATGCGTCGCAAAATTGCGTGCGCCTGAGCCTCGTGCTCACCTTGGGTGGAGAAATAGCCAGCAATACCGCACATCAGTGATCGATCCCGGACAATGTAGGCAGCGCGTTGGCGATGCGTGCGGCGAACGCCGCGCGACCATGGTGCGACAGGCACGCGTCACGCAATGTGTGCGGCTCGAACCAAGCCGGCGGTCCCAGCCCTTGCAGCATCCGATGCAGTTGCTCGGCCAGGGCATCGGCATCTTGCGGATCGACCAATGCGCCCAGTGCGCCATCGGCCAGCGCATCCACCGTGCCGTCCTGATTGCCCCCCAGCACGGGGGTGCCGCTCGCCATGGCTTCTAGAAACACAATGCCAAAGCCCTCACCGCGACTGGGCATGACGAACACGTCGGCCCGGCGGTAGTACGAGGGCAGATCCGCATCGGCGACGAAGCCGCAAAACGTGACGTTATCGCCCACCCCCAATTCGCTGGCCAGCGCCTCGACGCGGGCCCGATCGGCGCCGGTGCCCACGATCAGGTAACGCACCGGACCCACCAATGCCTGCAACCTGGGCATCGCCCGCAGCACGGTGTCGTACCCCTTGTACTGCTCGGCGGGGTCCAGCCGCGCAACCGTCAGCAAGACCTTTTCGTTGGCCGCGGGATTCTGCTGCGCGTTTACGCCCGGGTGGTGGCCATTACGCACTTCGAACCGATCTGCATCGACGGTGTTACCGACCAGTTGGATCGGCGCTGTCGGCGCGCCCAATTGCAGAACGCGCTCGCGCGTCCAGCGCGACACCGCCCACACCGCGTCTGCTTGCAGGAGGGCCTTCCGTCGGAATGCCGACAGGTGCGTGTGGACATCAATGCCGTGGGCAACGACCACGTAGGGCACGCCGAACAGGCGTCGCACCAGCCACGCGATGGGCGCAAAGTTGAGATGGGTACAGATCACCAGCGATGGCTTACGCGTTAGCGCCCGGCCCAGCAATTGAAGTGCAAACGCGTACTTGCGTACTGCCAGGGGCACGGCACCGGCGCCGTGGACGCGACACCCCGACCATGCCCCGCCACGGTCGTCCCTGCCGTACAACACCGGGGGAGTGCCGCTACCGATTAAGGCAATCACCAGTTCGCGGCTGAAGGCGGTGATTCCGCCACCAAACGCGCGAAACGAAGGGGCCCATATCTGGATGTGTTCAGGCAAGCGAGTTCTTCCGGGGCGGTCGCGGGCGGTGCACAGCGGCGCAGTCCGTTACGACGAGGGCACGTCGGGGGGGGCAGCCGGAGCCACCAAAGCCGGGCCTGGGTGCAGACCGCGCGAACCGGCGGCCTGCACCGATGCCGCAGCGCTGCCCGCTGGGTAAGCCAGGAGCGCCAGGACCCGGCCGGCGAGGAGTTTCTGCGCGAGCAGCAGCACAACCAGACCCAGCAAAAATGACGCGACCATCTTCAAGTTGGACTGCTCCAGCACCGCCACGCCCAAGCCGACCAAGACCGCTGCGCTGGCATAGCCCCACAGCGGATAGCGCGTGTACTGGGTGAGAGCACGGTACGCAAAGCCGACAAACAGCCCCCACAAAAGCAACGGCCCCATCATCAGGTAGGGGCCGAAATCAATGTAGCTTTCGGCCACATATCCCAGGCTGATCGAGGTGCCTTCTTCGGCGCCCGCGACCCGGCTGCCGGTGTAGTAAGAGGTCCGTTGCGAGTCGTCGATAATTCGTTTGGAAGGGTTCAACAATCGGGGCACCAGCGCACCTTCTACGGCCTCGCGCCATAGCAGCCCGTTCTCGTGATCGATATAGGCCGGCACCATTTCCATGGCTTGGCCAAAGTAATAGACGTAAGTCACGCGCTCGACCAAGGCGACTATCGATTCACCCAGGCGTTCGGCTGTCATCTGTCCGACCAGCTCGCCGAGTTTGGCCACGCGGGCCTCCACTGGCACCAACACCGTCTGCTGCCCCGTGCCTTGATTCAGAAATTGGCGATAGTCCGATTTGACGCCCGTCCACAGCACGCCCAGGGCGAGGATGGCCGCCACCAGCAGCCCGGCCGTGCGGAACCGGATGCCCTTGAGGGCAGCTGGCGAAGTGAGAGCGGCCAACAGCGCCACGATCAGCACAGTCTTGAAGTCGCTGAAAAACCCGAGGAAACCGATCAGCAGCTCAATCAGAAGCACCGTCGCCAGATATCGGTAACCCCGCCGCTGCGCGAGCACGGTGTAGGTGAATATAAAGATCGCCACCCAGCGCAGCAGCACCAACGCAAGAATCGGTTGCACCAGCCCGGGGATGATGTACGCGGCCCTGCCCGCTACCAGCGCCAACGCGATTGCCAGCAGGCAAACAAAGAACAGGCGCTGCACCGACAGCTGCCTGGTGATTGCGATGACTGCGGCCCGTGCATCCGGCCCCTGCATCCGGCCTGCACCGATGCGCATCCCCAGGCTGATGACGACCAACCCAATCAAGGTAAGCCACGTGGCCTGCTCGACCAGCGCGCCGTAGCCCATGCTGGCCAGCCGCTGGCCCTCCGAGTTGCCGTACAGGATCAGGATCGATGCCTGCATCCAGTGATAGCCCATCGCGTACAGCAACGCGGGGGGTTCGCCCGGGCGCCATAGCAGCATGGTCAACACCGCCATTACCGACAGCGAGCCCAGCGTGAGCAGCGGATTGGCGCTGGCCACTGCGAGCAAAACAGCACCCAGCGCCAAGGGCACGGCAATCTTTGGATTGGGCAGGGCGATGGGATTTAAACGATGGGCGATCACAGCGACCTCGAAGGCGTAGAAGACCCGCTTGGCAGCACGGCGTGCAGTGCAGCGATCAGGGCGGCGGTGGCGGCGCCATAAGAATAGTGGCCGACCTTGCACCGCGCGGCCTGGCCCATCTGCCCCAGCACCTCGCGCTCAGCGTCGAGCGCCTTGGCGAGCACGCTGGTCAACGCTGTTACGTCGCCGGCCTGGAACGTCCAGCCAGTCTGCCCCTCGATCACGAGGTCGGGTCCACATCCCACGTGCGTGCTGACGATACATGGCCGCGCAAGGTTCATGGCTTCGTTCACCGCCAGACCCCAGGTCTCCCCGTCTCCACACGACGGCAGCACCATGACGTCGGCGATGGCATACACCTTTGGCATCTGGGTCTGATTCTGAAATGGCTGAAAGAACACGCTACGCCCCAGCGCCTCACCGGCCAGGCATTGCAGCTGCGCTTGCAAGGGCCCACTGCCCACCAGCAGCAGCACAGCCGGTGTTTCGGCTTGTGCATTGCGTTGCGCGCAAACCCGGGCAAAGGCTGTCAGCAAATCGAGCGGGCGCTTTTTGTCCTCAAACTTGCCAGCAAACAGCACCACCTTGGCCGCAGCGGGAATGCCCAGTTCTTCGCGCCACACGGCAGCTTCGGCGGCAGCGTGCGATGCGGCACTTTGAAAGCGCTCGTTGTCGACGCAATGCGGTACGTGGTGAATTCTCTCCGGCGATACGCCACCGTTGCGGAAGTACGCGGCGTTCGCTTGCCCAACGGCCAGAAACGCCGCAAACCGCCGGAACAGCAACGCACGCAGCCTGCGAGAAAGCTTTGGCTTCCACCCCTGGGCGCGGGCCAGATCATGCGAATCGCCGCGCATCAAAAGAGGGATGTGCGCAAGGCGCGGCGCGAGAATCAGCCGAAGTTGGCTCAGGTAGGAATAGCCAAAAAGCAGAATGGCATCGGGCTTGCTCTGTGCGAGCAACGCCACCAGCGTGGGGTTGTCCAGCCCGCCCATGCGATGCGTGCCCGGGTCGCGACTGCGGTTGGGCACGAAGACAAAGCGATAGCCATCCAGCAAGGGGATATCCCATTGGATCGTGCGTTCGAACTGGCGGTCATACGTCGGTTGCGTTCCGGCTTCCCACAGATAGAACACGCTCAGTTCAATGTCCCCCTGCTCGGTGATGTGGCGGAACCAGGGGGAGTAGTACTGCGTGGGATGCGACAGCACCACGGCGAGCTTCGGGCGTGCGCCAGGGTTCATCGCGCGGCCCCGTCAGTGGCGATACAGGCGCGGAAAAACCCGGCCATCTCGGCTGCGCAGCCCTCGTCCGAGTACGGAAAGAACGCACCGCGATTGAGCGGTACGACGCGCTCATAAGCTTCCCCGTTGAGCCATTGCGCAGCAACGCGCGCCGATAGTTCGTCGTCCGTGTCAGTGCTTTCGAACGCCACGCACACCGCGCCATTGACCTCGGCGATCAGGTTCACCACCGAGCTGCGCGCATGGAAGATCGCCAGCAGGGGCCGCTGCGCGAGCAAATACGGGTAGATTTTCGACGCGGTGTACGCCGGGTCGTCGGAGCCTGGAACTATCAGCGCATCGGCATGGCGCAAACACCACAGCGCCCGTGTGTAGTCGATGCGGTCCGGCAACTCCTCGACCAGCTGACCCAAGCCGAAGGCCTCGGCCAGCGGCTGGATGGTCTTGCTGCCTGTCCCGCGTTGCGCATAGGACGTGCCGATGAAATGCAGGCGCAGCGACGCCAGCAAATCGGGCGTCGCGTGGTCGCGCAAAGCCTTGAACAAACCACGCAGCGACTTGGCCATGTCGGCCCCGCCGCGGCCGACATACACCCAGTGACGCAGGCCGTCATCGGGACGGTACGGGAGTAGGCCATTGAACGTGTCGGGCAGGCGCTCGAAATCCCGCGGCGCGCCCGGGAAGCCCTGCACCAGGGTGGGCGGTATCGGGATGTCGGGATAGCGGCGCGCGAGCTGCCTGGGATACTCGGGCGACACCGTGGTGATGCCGGCGCAGTGTTTCAGCACGCGCGGTTCCATCCACCGGTGCAGCGCACTAGCGAGCGCGTATTTCCACCGCCCTCCGGGCACAGGCACGGCGGGGTGCTCGCGGTAATAGTCGCTGACCCACGCATCCTGATAGTCCATGACGAACGGGACGCCAAACCTGCGCTTCCAGCGCGGCCCCAGCATGTGCACCTCGAAGACGGTGGTCGAAAAATAAACCAGGTCGAAGTTGCCGGTAGCCAATAGCCGATCGCCCTCGCGCGCCAGTGCCTTCATCGCGCGCAGGCCCAGCGTGCCCAGTCCGGGCACGCGGGCAAAGCGCGTGCCCAGTGCGTTTACCCGATGCACCTTGAGCTGCGTGGGCAGCCCCGTAAGCGCCCACTCGTCGGTCGGTGCAAGCACCTGCTGCGGGGATATGGCTAGCACCTCGGCCTGCCAGCCATTGCCCTGGAGGAAGGGCAGCAACATGCGCACGCGTTGCATGTCGGCCGCACTGACCGGCGGAAAATGCGGCGAGATCACCAGCACGCGCCGCAGCGTCGGATCGCTCACACCAGCGCCTCGGCCAAGGCATGCAGCAACGCCGGCTCGTGCAGACGCCAATCCCATACATGGCGGCCAGCATGTGCCGCGTCCTCGCGGCAACGCTGCCGGTGTTGTGCATCGTCGATCATGGTCTGCATGGCTCGCGCCAATGCGACGGGATTGCCGGGTTCCACCAGGGTGCCCGCCCCTGGGCTGGCCTCCATCACCTCTTCCTGGCCGCGCGTATGCGTAGCGATCACGGCCAGGCCGCCGCGCAGATATTCGTGAATTTTGTTGGAAGCGGTCAGGTCTTTGTTAGGGCAGTAAGGCAGCTCCAGCGCCAGGCCGACATCATGAACCCGGGTGCGTGCGTGCAGTTCGCGATTGGGCGCGGGAGGCAAACAACGCACGCGTGCACGCACCGGCGCTGGGAAGGTCCGTTCGAGCCACTGCGAGTGCCCCAGCGTCGCGCCGCGAAGGTTGAGTTGCCAATCTCCATGCAGCAACGCCAGGGCTTCGGCCAGGGTTTCCAATCCGCGTGCCGGACCGATGGTTTGTGAGAACCAGTAGAACGATACGGCGCGGCCAGCGCGTTCAGTGCCCAGCTCTACATCAGCGTCGACCGGCATCACGGGGAAGCAATTGCGCACCACCGTCGGCAGGCGCGTGGTGTCCGCGTCAGCAGCCAGCGCTTGCGCCATCACGCGGGTGGTTGCCAGACAGCAATGGGCGCGCCGCAACATGTCGCGTTCCAAATGCTGCAACGTCCTGCGCACGCGCTCGGGGCGGTCGCCGGGCAGCTGGTCCGCCGAAAACCAGTCCTCAAAATCAACGCCTACGCGCAAGCCATCGGCCAAGAGCTGTTGCCCGACCCACAGCCCCGGTTCGGAATGCACCATGGTCAGGTCAGCGCGTACGTGGCGTGCGGCGCGTAGCAATTCCGGCGCGCCGGGACCCAGCACCCGCGACGTCATGCGCCCCAGTCGCTGGAACACCGCGTGCGCGCCGCGATGGCGCAGCCGATCGCTGAGCTTACCGCCCGCCCGACGCAAGTCGGTCACCGGCGCAAAATCGATATCCAAGGCATGCGCAAGCTGCGCATCCTCTTCGGCAAGGCCCGGATGAGACCAGTTGCCGCGGACGATCACGCTGGCACCCGCCGCCCGCAACGCCTGCGCTTCCTTCTGTGCGCGCGGCGCGCTGGACAGGTGGCCGACGATGATCAGCATCACCGTGCGTCCCTTAAACGCGTCGCCGCCCGACGCAGCAATGCGATCGCCGTGCCCCGGAGTGATTCGCTCAGGCATCGGCTTGCACGCCTTGTTGCACGGCCTGCGCGATTGCCAGATAACGACGCGCGCAGGCAGCCAAGGTCAGGTTCTCGACAATGAACTCCCTCGGCTTGAACCGCCCCGCTTGGAGGCCCGCCTGAAACACCGCCCATTGGCTTTCGAACTGGCTGGCATCACGGAAGCGCTCACCACAGCGCTCATCCCAGTACGGCACCGACGACACCGGCGCGAACACCACCTTGTCGGGGTAATAGGACGGGTCGCGCCAGGGACCTCCCTGGTCCCACGCCATGATGGGCACGTCACTGGACAACGCCTGCTGATAGGCGATGCCTTGGGTTTCGTGTTCGCACAGAAAAATCATGCTGCGGCAACGGCCCAAGGCTTGCTGATAGTCCTCTTCGCGATAGTCGCCATAACGCAATTCGACAAAACTGTGCCCGCTGTTGTGCAAGGCATCGCGAATGGGCTGCACCAGCTGTACTTCCTGCGCCGGCTTGTCCCACAGCACCTTGTTGTACAAAAGGACGTCGCAGGTTTTGTCTTTGGGCGAGGACGGCTGCCACAGCTGGGTGTCGATACCGACAGGCCACGCTTGGACACGGTCTCCCCAATAGGGTTCGCACATCGCATGCATCCAGGGGCCCGGCACCAGGATTTTTTGCACCGGACGGCGCTCAAACAGGTGCGGGTCGTCAAGCGGGTGCGAGAACACGGACGCCCCGAACAGGATCGGATTGCGCCATTCGATCTTGTCCAGGACGAACGGCTTGCCAATGATGCAGGCCAGCTCATCCGGATAGCGTTGGGCGTGTCGGTAATCGTTGATTCGATAGGCGACACCCAGCTCATCCAACCCGGCCACCAGATTAAGAAAGACGCGCGTTTGACCACCCGGGCGCCGCTTGCCGCGCACCAGCCGGCGGATCAATCGCCGGGGATAGCGGTCATAAGGCAGCCAGCGGTCGTTGTCCGGCTCTTCGTAAAAAAGATTCAGCTGCATCGTGGCTCGAGCGCACTACCCGGTGCCAAAATCACACCCGGCGTTGTTGGAAGAAGCGCCATGGTCACCCCTCGACGCCCGCCGGGTGCCCGGTCAGCTGGACCAGTGCGCGCTCATAGGCGTCGACACTGGCATCGGGCGCAAAATGCTCCAGCACGCGTGCGCGCAACCGACGGCCACAGGCATCGCGCGCGTGGGGCTGGTTTAACCAATAGATCAGCCGCTCGGCCAATGCCACGGCATCACCGGGCGGCACCAGCAACACGTCGTGATCGGCGCCGATGATTTGCGCGACGATCCCTACGTCACTGGCTACCACCGGGACGCCGCATGCCATGGCCTCAAGCGCGGCCAGACCAAACGTCTCATCGCCAATCGATGGAGCGCAGACGACATCGGCGCAGGCGTAGTACTTCTCAGGCGTGGCGGTGACGGGTCGCAGCACGATGCGTTCTCGCGTTTGAGTATCAAGAAGATCCAGACTGTGCTCCAGCTGCGCGTGGTATCCCGCGGCGATTGCGCCGACGACCAACACCGTCACGTTGGGTATGGCGGCTGCCACGGCAGGCAGCGCGCGTAGCAGCACATCCACGCCTTTTTGTTCGCATACGCGGCCGACGAACACGACACAGGGGCCATCAACCGGGATCCCCAGCTCACTGCGCAACGCCGCGCGGTCGGTAGCAGGGGCGAAGCGGCCGGGATCAACCCAATTAGGTACCGCCTGCAGCGCCGCTGCCGGCCATCCGCCGGCCCGCCATGTTTCCAGCGTATGGGCCGAGGGCGCGATGCCCTGACCGGCCAGGCGGTGTGCGGCGCGCAAACTCGCACCGCCACCGACCAACGGCAGGCCTAGATGAAAGCAGAAAGGCACCCCACCCGACACGCTCAACAGTGCGGCGTGCCTGGTAAATCCCAGATGCGATGACAACACCACGTCGGCGCGCAGAGCGCGAGCTACGCGGCCGATCCGCGCCACGCAAGCCAGCGTGCGCAGTGGCGAGCGCAACGCAAAACCCGGAAGCGGTGCACGGACGATCTGGCTGCTGAATTCGCGGTAGGCGGCCAGCATTGAGCCCTCGGTTTCGTGCAGCAAAGACAGCGCATGACCGCGCCCGGCCAACTCGCGGCTCAGAGAGAGAATCACCGCTTCGGATCCACCGCCATAACTCGGGTCGGGCTCCAGGACCAACACCCGGAGTTTTCGCGCCGGTTCGACCGAGCCGATCATGCGCTGGCGCCGTCCGCGCACCATGCCGCAGCGGCGCACCGCAGGCACCGCTCACGCGCCACCTGCTCGGCCTGCACGCTTGGCAGGACGATCACAGCCATTGCCCGTGTACCGATACGGGGGGGGCGGTCTTTACCCTGTCCTGGGCCGCCGTCACATCGCGAATAAACAGCGTGTTGTCAGCCAAGGCGTCACCGGGCGCGTGCGCCGATAGCTGTCGACCCACCGGGCAATAGGTGCATTTTGAGAAACCGAAACCGGCCATCATGCCGGCGATGTTGCCTTCATCGAAACCGTAAATTCGACCACTACCGTTGATTTCCATGATCACGGCATTCAAGGCTGGGTGTTGCAGCGTGGCTTGCGCGCCTTGCAGCACGGCGGTTTCGTAACCTTCCACATCGATTTTCATCAGCCACGGCACTTGCCCTGCAAGCACGGCATCCAACGTCTCCACCGGAACCTCGATGTCGCCCACCCGGCTTTCACCCGGCGCCAGCACGCGGTTGCACACATCCATGTCACTGGAAAATTGCAGCCGCCCCGCGGTGTCGCCGGCCCCTATATTCAGGCTCCTTACGCGGTTCTCGAGTTGGTTGATCCGCAGATTCTCCACCAGCCGTCGGTAGGTCGACGGCACGGGTTCCAGCGCGACGCCTGATGCGCCTATCGCCGCGCACGCCAGGATCGAATACGAGCCCACATTGGCCCCGACATCGACAAACAGATCCTCTTTTCGCAACGCATGGAGCAGAAATGCCATGTCAGCGAATTCCTGGAGCCCGGCGTAGACGCTGCCCGTCAATCCGGTCTCGCCCGATCTCACCAAAAATTTAGAATCGTTGACCCAGGGGTAAACGATATCTCCGTCGATCAGTCGGCTGGCAATCTGCCATTGCACAAAATGCCTCAACGCGCTCAGCTTCCGACCCCGGTTGAGGGGATGGCGGGTGATAAATTTCAACAAACTCAACACTGACATGCAGCCCCTGAGGTGACCAATGCGCTTTCCCGCTGTGCGCTGGCCGCGATGTCACGGTGTTGCATCCGCTCAACACGATGCAGGCACGCCGAAACTGTCGTTGCACCCGCCCGGCTCAAAACCGCTCGCCCGCATAGACACGCCGGTAGCCGAACACGCGTCGATACATCGGGCGCAAGCCGCTGCGCACGCGCTCGGCCCACATCGCCGGGTACCGATAGGTCAGCCCCACCCACAACCGCGCCAGCCAGGGCGGCAGGCGATTGAGTGCGACCAGTCGCAAGAGTTTTTCTTCAGCGCGATACGGCCATTTCGTGGTGAAGTCACCAAGAAAATGCACTATGACCGGCTTGATCTCGCGCACCGGGTAGCCGGGGCGGTGTGCCGGATCCGGGGGCGGTGGATTGGCCAGTCGCGCTTGACCGCGTAATACGTCGATGTGCAGCAGCAAAGGCGCCGCAAACAATTCACCATGGATGGTGCCGTCGTCGTCGATACCCTCGCAGCCTTCGAGGGACATTGCGATGGACATCAGCAATTCCTCGTTGGGGCAATCGCGTAAGCGCACCAGACCCAACTCGTCATAACGCCCTTCCAACTTGCGGGCACGCTCGTAGACGCGGCTGGTCTTCTCGCTACGCTCCAAGTAGTAAACACCTCCGTTGAACTTTGGCATCTGGGTCAAGCCAAAATGCGCGCGCGTCGTGGCGATATCGCCAAACCACTCCCCCTCCGTCACAGGGCCGCCGACGACCGACACGGCATGCCCGCTGAAGCGATCAAACACCGGCGCCAGTGGGCCAACGCAGAGGCAATCGGCGTCGATAAACAGGGTTTGCTCGGCGTGCATCAATTGGTCCAGCTTGAGCTTCATCGAAAAGCCCTTGCCCAGCTCTCCAGGCTGGAACTTGAGCACTTTGATGCCTGCAAGGTCCGCCGGCAGCGGGGCGGCAGAATCCGTAGCCAGGTAAAAATCAATGGGCGAGTCGCGATGCCACCACAGGAACGAGCGCGCCAGGGCGATCGCCATGTCCAGGTAGACCTGCTTGCCGGTAGCGATGGTCAGCACGGCGCGGGAAGGTTGATTCATCCGATTCTCTTGTTCACGAGCGCACGGCGACGTGTCGGCCCGGGATTGCGACGAAGTCCAGCGGGCTCTTACGCCCATTTTATCCGTCAACGTGCACCATCTTGCGGAAACTGGCACTGCGGTCGAGCAGTTCGGCGTAGGTACCCATGGCAACGACTTTGCCGTGCTCCAGCTCAACGATCATGTCGCAGTGCTGCACGGTGGTCAGGCGATGGGCGATCATCAAAATGGTCAGCTCGCGGTCGAGGCCGTCGATCGTATTCATGACCGACTGTTCCGTCGCGTTGTCCAGGGCGCTGGTCGCCTCGTCAAAAACCAGTACGGATGCCCGCTTGTACAGCGCGCGCGCAATCCCGATTCGCTGCCGCTGCCCACCCGACAAGCGTACGCCGCGCTCTCCCACACGGGCTTGGTAGCCGCCGGTGCCGGACTCGATGAAGTCAGCAATCTGCGCTTGCCGCGCGGCTTCTTGCACGCGGGACAGGTCGATGGCTTCGGGCCGGACGCCAAAGGCAATGTTCTCGGCCAACGTCGCGTCGGCCAAATAGATGCTCTGGGGGACGTGCGCAATGGCCTGCTGCCACGCGCGGATGCCGGTGGTGGAAAGCTCGACGTCGTCAATGAGGATCCGTCCCTGACTGGGCGGGAGCAGGCCCATCAGCAGGTCAAGCGTGGTGCTTTTTCCGCTGCCGGTACTGCCGACAAACCCAACACGGGCGCCTTTGGGGACGGTGAAGTCCAGGCCATCCACCACCCACGGCGTCTGCGCTCCATAGCGGAAGCGCACGGCGTCGAACCGGATCTCACGGCTGAAGTGCAGCGGCGGCGGCAGCGGGCGCAGCAATTCTTCAGGCAATGGCTGATCCAGCAATTCGATCACGTCGGCCAATGACGCCCTGTTGCCCGCAATGCTTTGCCAGGCGCTATAGGCCTGCTGCAGAGCCGGCAGCAGCCTTTGCGCTCCTAGCGCCAGCGCGCCGAGCACAGGCAATGCCGAGGCTATCCCTCCGACGCGCAGGCTCAACCCATACGCGAGCCCCGCAATCAGCACCATGCCAAGTGCTTCCATCACAAAGCGCGGGCTCTGGCTGATAAAAGCGTTGTTGCATTGCGCCTCGCGCAGCGGCTGGTCGACCTGTCGGTAGAGGTCGCAATACACCGGCTGAGTGCCATCCAATAGCACGTCGCGTATTCCCCCTAGACCATCCTGCAAGGTTTTGACCAACTCGGTCTGGCCGTCGGAGATTCGCTCGCTGTTCCGGCGCAGCCGGTGGCGGGTCGCCAGTGTGATCACCCCGTAACTGGCACCCAACGTTGCCGCTGCGGCAAAGGCCACCATCGGATCGATCGCGATCAGGGTGGCGACGATGGCCACCAGCAAGAGGCCGGAACTGATCAGCACCAACCACGGCATCATGATCCCGAACACCACGCTGTTGATCTTGTAGGTCAAGCCGCTGATCACGCCGCTGCTGTTGCGCGCCACGTGGACAAGATACGGCTGGTACAGCGTCTTGCGGTACGTTTCCGAACTGAGCGCGACTCCGGCATTCAAGGTGTAACGGGTAGTCGCCCAAAGCAGCAACATGCGGATACCGGCCGATACGCATACCGCTACGACAAACAATATGGTCAGCGGCAGTATCAGCTCCGCGGCTGAGTCCACGCCCCAGCGGGAAATGTTGTTGGCCACCAGCGGGTAGGCCATCAGCCGCTCGGGCGCGGTCAAAACGCCCAGGAACGGCAGCACCGCGCCCAGGCTGATCACCTCGGCCACGGCATTGACCACCATCAGGGCCAGCAGCAGGAAGAATTGCGTTCGATGCCGGGGCTGCAGATAGCCCCACAGCCGAACCATCAGCCCACCCAGCCCGGCCCCGACTGGCGTCGCTTTCACGAAGGCGCCCCGTTGCCGATTTCAATGGACAGCTGGATGCCGCGGGTGAAACATTTACTCACGCAACTGCTCGTCAAAATACGCGATGGTCCGTCGCAACCCCTCTTCCAACTGGATCTGCGGCTCCCAGCCAAGCTTCTCTCGCGCCAGGGAGATATCCGGCTGCCGCTGCATGGGGTCGTCTTCGGGCAGCGGCTTGAACACCAGCTTTGAATCTGAGCCGGTCAGGTCAATGACTTTCTCGGCCAACTCGCGGATGGTGAACTCGCCCGGGTTACCCAGATTGACCGGCCCGGTGAATCCGGGTTCGGTGCCCATCATGCGCAAAAAACCCTCAATCAAGTCATCGACATAGCAGAACGAGCGCGTTTGCTGTCCCTCGCCATAAATCGTGATCGGCTCGCCACGCAAGGCCTGGACGATGAAGTTGGACACGACCCGGCCATCGTTCGGGTGCATCCGCGGCCCATAGGTATTGAATATCCGCACCACCTTGATATCCAGGCGGTGCTGGCGGTAATAGTCGAAGAACAGGGTCTCGGCGCAGCGCTTGCCTTCGTCGTAACACGAGCGCGGCCCGATGCAGTTGACGTTCCCCCAGTAGTCTTCCCGTTGCGGGTGCACATTGGGATCGCCGTACACCTCACTCGTGGATGCCTGGAAAATCGGGCAGCGCAGCCGCTTGGCCAGGCCGAGCATATTGATTGCGCCATGCACCGACGTTTTTGTCGTCTGCACCGGGTCGTGGCTGTAATGGATCGGTGAGGCCGGGCACGCCAGATTCCAGATCTCATCGGCCTCGAGATACAGAGGGAAGGTGACATCGTGGCGGACGAACTCAAAACGGGGATTATCGTGGAGATGATCGAGATTGCGCTTGGAGCCGGTAAACAGGTTATCCACACAGATAACTTCGTGGCCCTCACCCAGCAATCGGTCAATCAGATGCGACCCCAGAAATCCCGCTCCGCCGGTAACCAGTACCCGCTTGCGAACCGCGTACTTCCTCATGGAACTTCCTCGCTGTGAGTCAAGACGGAGCGACCGCGGCCGATGCCGTAATAAGCCATCCCTGCTGCTTCAACAACCGCGGGGTCGTAGATGTTCCGGCCATCAAACACGGCCGCTTCTGGGCCCAACGCGGCTTTGATCTGGGCAAAATCCGGCGTCCAGAATGTCTTCCACTCGGTCACCAAAGCCAGCACATCCGCGCCTACCAACGCGTCCAGCGGATCGCGGCATAGGACCATGTCGGCCCGGTCGCCATAAAGGCGCTGAGCCTCCCGCATGGATTCGGGGTCATAGGCGCGCACGCGCGCGCCCGATGCCCATAGTTGCTCCATCAACCGGCCGCTCGAGGCCTCGCGCATGTCGTCAGTGTTGGGCTTGAAGGACAGCCCCCATAACGCCACCGTGCGTCCTTCGAGGGCGCCATTGAAGTGACGATGGATGAGCTCGTACAAGCGGCCCTTCTGCCGATCATTGACCGCCTCGACAGCGGCGAGAATGGAAGCCTCGTAACCGTGGGCTCGCGCGGTTTTCTCCAGCGCGCGCACATCTTTGGGGAAACACGAGCCGCCGTATCCCGCGCCCGGATAAATGAAGGAGAAGCCGATCCGTGGATCGGAGCCGATCCCCAGTCGTACGTTCTCGATATCGGCGCCCACCCGCTCGGCGATGTTCGCCATCTCGTTCATGAAGCTGATCTTGGTCGCCAGCATCGCATTGGCGGCGTACTTGGTCAGCTCCGCCGAACGCACATCCATTACCACCAGGCGCTCGTGGTTTCTATTGAATGGGGCATACAGCAATTTCATGCTGCCGATGGCGCGGGGACTGTCCGAGCCGACGATAATCCGGTCGGGACGCATGAAATCCCGGATCGCGTCGCCCTCCTTTAGAAACTCGGGATTGGACACCACCTCGACAGCGAACTCCACCCCGCGCACTTCGAGTTCAGCGCGGACGCAGGCGCTCACCTTTGCCGCGGTGCCTACTGGCACGGTCGACTTATTAACTACGGTGACCGCCCTATCCACGTGCTGGCCGATGATCTTCGCAACCGCCAACACATGACGCAGATCGGCGCTGCCGTCCTCGTCGGGCGGTGTGCCCACGGCGATGAATATCGTATCGCCATGGCTAATCGCGGCCGCCGCATCGGTGGTGAAGCGTAAGCGGCCAGCCGCGCGGTTGTTGGTAACGATGTCCTCAAGCCCGGGCTCGTAGATCGGAAGACGGCCTTGATTGAGACCATCGATTTTTGCCGCATCGATATCGACGCAGATGACTTCGTGTCCTACCTCAGCCAGGCAGGCTCCGGTAACCAGGCCTACGTACCCGGTACCAAAAATGGTGACGTTGATGATCGATCCCCTTCGGAAGTTGTTCGCCACGTGTGCCCTGAACCTGCGGCACCCTATTGCTTATTGTGACAGCCCGCCATTGGCCAGCGGGTGAGCACCGGGCCGATCATTCACTGCCCTGACAGCCCCGGGTCGCGCCTTCGACCGTGATCGGAGGGCAGTCCGTCTGTCGGGTCCTCGCCGCCGGCGTCCATGACGATTGACAGCACGAGCGCCAGCACGGTGCTGCAAGCCAGCGTGCGCAGGGGATAGTCCACCGCGGAGTGCAGGAGCGGCACCACGCAAGCGATCGCCGATGCGGCATGCCATGCGTGGGCGGGGCGGCGGCCGCGGGCCGGACGCAGCATGGCGGCCGCCGCCACCGCTAGGAAGAGCAGCATCAGCAACAACCCGGCGGCTCCGGCCTCGATGGTGTTCTGCAGGAGCTCGTTGTGGGCGTGGCGGGCGAAGGTGAATTCGCCGAGCGACTCGATAGGCTCGAAACGTTCGTACACCGCCTGAAACGAGCCCAGACCGCTGCCCCATGGGAAGTACGCCAGCAGCACCTTCCAGCCGTTCTCGACATACTGCCAGCGCAGGTCACCGAACGCGTCACTGCCAAAACGCGCCAACAAACGGTCGCCAGCGAAGTACCCGATGCCCCCCGCGGCCATGGCAACACCAACGGCGCCGGCAAGCCACACCCGCCAGTCGCGGGCGCGCGCCCTGCCCAACAGCACCACCGTGGCGACCGCCGCGCCCCCCGCCAACAGTGAACCAGCCCGCGAATAACTAAGCGCAGCGGCTATCAACAGCACCACCGCGGCGGCATACCAGCACCCGGCGAGGGCCCAGCGCCGGCGCTGATGCGACTGCCAGCCGGCCACGATTGCCGCGGGCGACAGCATCGCCATCAGCGACGCAAAGTGGTTGCGATTCTCGAACAAGCCACTGCCACCGGTGGTGTCGAGCTTGGCGTTGGCTTGAAAAAAGCCCAGCATCGCCATGGGCACGGCCGCGGAGACGGCCAGCTTCAGCAGCTGGATTCGTTGGTCGAGCGGCAGTGTCGTGCATAACAGCCACATCGCCAGAAAGCAGACCAGGGCCAGCACCGCCCTGACCGTCCCCCAGACGTCCAACGTCATCGGCATCCACCCCGGCGCGAGCCCCGCTTGTTGCAGCTCCGCCAATACGTGCGCGCGCGGCGGCAATGCGGCAAACATCTGGGCGGGCAACGGCAGCAGCTGGAGGATCCCAACCCCGACCGCTGCAAGCAACGTCATCAACAGGGCCCGTTGCAGTGGTGTCACTGCCCGCGGCTGCGCCCAGCGGTGCCACCCAAGGCCGAGCGCAAAGATTGCCACCATGTGGACGACTGCGTCACCCGGACCCCGGCCGGCTCCACCCAGCACCAGGGCTGCAAGCAGGAGCGATGCCGCGGCCACTTGCGAGGCCCGATCGCGCGAGCGCCACGGTGCTGTGGCCGGCTTGAAAGTGACCCTGGTCATGTAGTCACCGGGCGCAGGCGACGCGCTGAGGCTAGTCGGCACGAGTGGCGGCCTTGACCGGTAGTGGGCGTATCGCGACGGAGTCCACGGCAAGACGCCCGGAGACCTGGCGCTCGCTGAGATTCCGCGCCAAGCGCGAAAGTTTGAGTTGCTGCGACGTGCATTGCGGTGGCACGACAAAATCGGTCGCAACCGTCTGCCAGCCCTGGGTGCGCGCCGGCAACACCAGGCGCGCCAATTCCTCGCCCGCGGAGTGGCAGGCCACCGTCCACGCGAAAGGCCGGGCCGTGGGCGGGAGTTCCGCTTGGACCTGCAGCGTCAATCGGTAGGACCCGGTTGGCAACACCACGTCTTGTGCGATCCCAGAAAAATCTGCCGCTCGACCGTCGAACAGCAACAGCAGCGAACTGCGCCCCTCGCCAGCATGCGCGGTGTCGAACCCGACCGCCACGCCTGGCTCGGACTGCATCTGCCAGCCGTACGGTTTGGCCGCGTGGGGATACTCAAAGCCACCATCAAAGACAAGGCCCACGCATCGCCGCGCCTCGGCAGGCAGCCCTTGAGCCCAGATCGAGCGCGCCTGAAGCGGCCGAGCGAGCTTCACCAACAACGTGGCGCGCAGCGCGTTCTCGTCCGCACGCGGCGCGCTCACGGCAGCCAACTGCGCTAGCAAAGCTTGCGCCGCGGCGGGGTCGGCCAGGGCTGTCAGTATGTCTACCAGCCCAGCTCGCCACGGCGGATCACCCGCCAAACGCGCGACCAAGACGGCGCGGAAATCCTCGCGCCGCAGCAGCCCTGGGTATTGCAGCAACAGCGCTTGGCCGCCTTGGGGGTCCACCCTCAGCAACGCATCCATATGCGTCGCCGCGTCCGAATAACGGGCTTCGGCCACTGCATGGGCGATCACCTGGCGCCGCGCCAGTACATCGCGCGGCGCGCGGCGGATCGCGAGCTGGTAATACGCCTGCGACACCTGCACGTCGCCGGCCGCCGCGGCGGCGTCCCCCAATTGGCGTATCGCGCCGCCGTCGATCGGGTGTGTGCGCAGCTTCTGCAGGGCCGCGGCACGACCGGGTAAGCCAGCCCCTGGGGCGGCTCCGCCCGGGTCGAGGGCAGGCCGCATTCGCCCTAACAGCCCGGAACCGGCATCCACCGTCGCCAGCGCACACGCCGCAATGGCCATGACCAACAATGCCGATCCCGCCGCCGCCACCCTCATAAGCCGGGCCACACTCACGCCGCTGGCCCACGGGGGGGCATGCAGCAGTCGCTGGATACGCTTGCCCTGTCGGCCTGACGCCACGCCGTCAGCCCCCGCTATTTGGGCTCGTTGCCGTATGCATAATCGCCGTACCCGCCATAACCGTATTCACTGTGGTTGCGCGGATCAAACCGGGTAAGCAACGTGCCTACCACCAGCCCGCGGGTGGCCGAGAACCGGTGGAGCGCACTTTGGACCATGTCCTTGCGGGTGATTTCCGCGGCCACCACCAGCAATGTCGCTTCGGCGCGGCTGGACAGCAGCGGCGCGTCTGCTAGGCCCAGTACCGGTGGGCCATCCAGAATCACCACGTCGAACTTGCCGCTGAGTTCCTCAAGCAGCTTGACCAGGCCATCGCCGCCGAGCAGCTCGGGCGGATTGGGCGGCAATGGGCCTGAGGTGACGACCACCAGGTTGGGCACGTCGGTCGGCTGCAATGCGGCGGCAAGTTCGCCTGCGCCTGCCAGCACGCTCGACAAACCCACGGCATTGCTCAGCCCAAACAATTTGTGAACCGATGGGTTGCGCAGATCGGCATCCACCAAGGCCACGCGCCGGCCGAGTTGGGCAATGTTCCGGGCCAGTTCGGCCGCTGTAGTGGTCTTGCCCTCGCCCGGGCCAGGGCTACTGACCAGCAAACTGCGCGGCAACCCGTGTGGGGTGGAGAACTGCAATGCCGTGCGCACCGAGCGGTACGCCTCGGAAAATGGCGATCGCGGATTGGCGCTGGCCTCGGCCGGTGTGGAGCCGGCGGGGAGCAACGGAATCACCCCGATGGACGGCAACCCGGTCAGGGCTTCCAGGGCTTTGGCCGTGTGCACGCGACGGTCCAGGAAATGCATACCAAATGTGGCCAGCAGGCCCAGGGCCAAACCGAGCACGAACGCGAGCATCAGGTTGCGACGCAGGCTGGGCTTGTACGGGGCGCCTGGTACTTCGGCCCGATCGACCACTGAAATGTTGTTGGCGCCGATACCGCCTGCTACGCCGATTTCCTTGTATCGCTGCAGCAGCCCGTCGTAGAGCTCCTGATTGGTCGCGGTTTCGCGCTTTAGGATGTTGTATCGAATGCTGCGGTTGGCGAGGTCCAGGACATCGGCTTTGAGCGCCTCGATGCGCTGCGTCAACAGTTGCTCCTGCCCGCTGGCGGAGTCGAACCGCGCGCGTACTGAGCCACGGATGTTTTGCACCTCTGTCGCAATCTGCCGATCCACCTCGCGGATCTGGCTTTGCAGCTGGAGCATCTCCGGATAGTCCGGTTTGTAGACTTTCAGCTTTTCCTGGTATTGCGACGTGAGTTGCGCACGCGACTGGCGCATGGTCTGGATCAGCGCGTTGTCGACGACCTGGGGCAAGCCCATGCCCGAGCCCATCGCGGCCAAGCGGTTCTCGGATTCGGCCTTGAATCGCGCGTCTTGAGCTTGCGCGAGCAAGCTGTTGAGCTGGGCCAGATTCTGCGCGGCCAGGGAGGGCTCGTCCTCGCCCACGGAGATGATCTGCTCGCGGTCCGCAAAATGGACCAATTCCCGCTCCGAATCCTCCAGCCGGGTCTTGAGCTCCGCCAGACGTTCTTCGAGATAGGCCTTGGCATACGAGGAGGCGTTAAATCTGCCCTCGATATTGCTGGTGATGAATGCCTGCGTATACCCGTTGGCGATACTCGCCGCCAAGCCCGCATCGGGTGAATCGACACTCACGCTTACCAACCGCGAACTGCGAATGGGCTCGACGCTCAGGGCGCCTAGCACCGGCCCTACCAGCGCCTGCTGCTGGGCCAATATCTGTTCCGGGCCTGGCTTGCCACCGGCGGAGCCCAGCATCGTTTTGAAATGCGGGTGCTCGATCAACTTGAGGTCTTGAATCACCCGCAGCGCGAGCGATCGACTCCGCAGCAGCTCGTACTGGGTTTGGTAGAACTCCCGGTCGTAGGAAGATTCCACCGGAGTCACCGCGTCCGAGTTGACCACCTTGATGGTGTCGCGCTCGATCTGCAGGGTAGCGGCGGCGCGGAAGATGGGGGTGGTGAGCAACGTTAGTGCAAGGCCGACCGCCAGGGTGGCCGCCAAAACCCCTAGGACCACCCACCAGCGATCGCGCAATACCTGCCAGTACACCCGCAGGTCGATGTCACTGTGCCTACCGACCAAATCCGTCGCGAACCGGGGCTGCGCCGCGGTTGTTTCCACTGCGTTCTTCACCGGAACACACTCCAGACGCCGATCAACGGGGTCAACTCTATAAAGCGGCGTAGCCACACCTTGCCGCCCGACTCGTCGACCACCACGATGTCATCGCCCAATATCTGAGGATCGGCCGCGCGCCCCTCGCGGATCGCGCTGAGATCAAACCGAGCCAGGTGCCGTTGTTTGTCGATGGTGCGGAACACGATCACGTTGTGCTCGTTGCCCACGTTCGTCAGCCCTTTTGCCAGGGCGATGGTTTGCAGCAGGGATACTTCACTGGTGACCGGGAATATGCCCGGGCTGGCGACTGCGCCCTCGACCGTGACGCGCTTGGCCGCGGCTTCTTTGACAAAGACCGAAACCTGCGGGTCCTGCAAATAGCGCTGGCGATAACGCGCTTCGATCCTGCCGGCCAGTTCCGCCGCGCTTAAACCTGCGGCATCGACCACCCCGATCAGGGGCAGCGATATCTGCCCGGCGTTGTCGACGCGCACGTCGCGTTCGAGGTCGGCGACCTGGAACACCACCACATTGAGCAGATCGTCCGGTCCGATCCGGTAGCCGCGGCGCTCGCTTGCTACGTCTGCGGCCGGTTCAAAGACTGCGGTGGGGGCCGTGGTGCGGGATGGGGCGGCTGCGCAGGCGGTCAAAAAAACCACCAGGGCCGTGCCTACCGTCCGGAAAAATCGTGTCAAAACGCCCGCCCCTGTAGTTGGACCAATCGGCCAGATTACGCGCCCGGCCGCAGCCGTCGCAACCATCGCTGCGGCCAATTATAAGGTGGCTGTGAGCGGTCGTTGTCACCTGGATGCGCGCCGCACGGCGGGATGATGTCCGCAGGGTCAGCGTTAGCCACGATCGCCGCTGGCCGGGTCTGGACCAGATGCAAGGCCTCCTGATGGCCGACGAGGGCCGCCGCCGCCTCTCTGGCTTCGGCCAACAGCGGTGGCCTTCGACGCGGGTGGTGCGCGTCTGTGGCCAGTACATGCGCACGCCCTTCACTGACAAATCGGTCACCCCAATAGCGAACCCGCCGACCGAAGCGGCCAGTCAAAGCCCCAGCGGTGATCTGCATCCAACAACCCCGATCCACCAGGCGGGCAAACAGGTCGTAGTGCGTCTCGATCCAGCTCAGGCGCTCGGGGTGGGTGATGACGGGCACCACGCCATCGACCATGAGCTGGAACACCGACTGTTCGAATTGAGGCGGCGCCACGTGATGTGGCGGTTCCAGCAGCAGATACCGTGAACCGGCCAGCGTTGGCACCCGATCGGCAGTGATTTCCGCCGCCATGTCGGGGGTCAGGTGTGCATCGGCACCCGACAGCAAGCGCAGGGCGATGCCGGCCTCATCGAGGTTCCGCTGCAACGTGGCCACGGCCTCGCGGATCCCGGCCGCATTGTTTTCATACAACCCGGGATAAATATGCGGTGTGCAGATCACGGTACGGATGCCGTCGGCCTCGGCGATCCGGGCCATGGCCAGAGCCATGTCGAGATCGACGGCCCCGTCATCAATGCCGGGTAGCAGGTGGCAATGAATATCGATCATGAGGCAGTTTAGCCATTCAGCGAGCTAAGGAGGATCTGGACAATGCCGCCCCCCGCGTGCAGCGCGCGCGATAGTGCTTTGCGGGCCTGGCCGCTGGTTGCAGCGCCAATCGAGCTTTGACGGCTCGCCTGTGCAGCGTCGCTTGGGCTGCGACTTGGTGCTCGATCGGCAAAACCGCGACAATTGCGCCCACCACGACGGTGTACTACGCGGAGCAACCCAGATGAGTAACGCCAACGGCTTGGACGAGGCGACGATCGAGCGCGACGTCATGGAGTACGACGTCGTCACCGTCGGCGCCGGCCCGGCGGGTCTGGCATTTGCCATCCGGCTCAAGCAGCTGAACCCCGATATCTCGGTGTGCGTCATCGAAAAATCGAGCACGATCGGCGCGCATATTCTTTCTGGCGCCGTGATCGAGACGGCCGCGCTCGATGCCTTGCTGCCGCACTGGCGCGACAACCCGCCCCCGATCTGCGTGCCGGCTACGACGGACGAATTTTGGCTGCTCAGCAAAACCGGCGGGCGCAAGCTGCCGGTCCCACCCGGCATGCACAACCACGGAAACGTGATCGTCAGCCTGGGCGCGATGTGCGCCTGGTTGGCACCGCAAGCCGAAGCGCTGGGCGTGGAAATCTACCCGGGCTTTGCGGCAGCGCAGACGTTGCAGGACCTCCCAGCCGACGGCGGCCCCGGCAAAGTGGTGGGCGTGCGCATCGGCGATATGGGCGTCGCGCGCGATGGCACGCACAAGCCCGGCTACACCGCAGGGATCGACATCCGCGCCAAAGTCACCGTGTTTGCCGAAGGCGCACGCGGGCATCTGACCAAACAACTGATCCAGCAGTTCGGCCTGGACGCCGACTGCGACCCGCAGGGGTACTCGATCGGCATCAAAGAGCTGTGGCACGTGCCCGAAGATCGCGTCTCGCCGGGCAAGATCGTGCACAGTTTTGGCTGGCCCGCCGACACCAGCACATACGCGGGCAGCTTTTTGTATCACCTCGACAAGGGCCGGATCGCGCTGGGCTATGTCAGTGGCCTGGACTACGCCGATCCGCAGTACCAACCGTGGGAGGCCTTCCAGCAATGGAAGAATCATCCGATGGTGAAGCCGCTCCTGGAAGGCGGCACGATCATTTCAGCCGGGGCCCGGGCGATCGTTACCGGGGGCTACCAATCGCTGCCGAAAGTCGAAATGCCTGGCGCGCTGCTGATTGGCGACACCGCCGGACTGCTCAACGTTCCCAAGATCAAAGGCACCCACCAGGCCATCCGCTCGGGGATGTTGGCGGCGGAGCATCTCGTACAGACATCGCTGGCGCCTGAAGGTTTCGACGTCAAGCTGCGTGGTTCCGAAGTGATGGCCGAACTGCGCGAGGTGCGCAACGTCAAGCCCGGCTTCAAGCGCGGCCTGTGGTTGGGCATGCTCAATGCGGCATGGGAAACCCTGACAGGTGGCCGTTCTCCCTGGACATTGCGCAACAAAGCGGATTGGTCGTCGCTGCAGAAACTAGGCGAGCACGAACAGCCCAAACGCGACTACCTCGACCGGAACCTGGCCCCGCGCGACCGTTTGGCCAGTGTCTATTACGCCGCCACCGAGCATGACGAAGATCAGCCGATCCACTTGAAGGTGTTGGACACGTCGATCTGCATCGAGCGTTGCACCCAGGAATACGGCAACCCCTGCACCCGGTTCTGCCCGGCCAACGTGTATGAGATCGTCGACGCCCCAACCGCCGCAGGCGGCAATGGCAAGCGCCTGCAAATCAACGCCGCAAACTGCGTGCATTGCAAAACCTGCGACATCAAAGACCCGTACGAAATCATCACCTGGGTCACGCCAGAAGGTGGCGCCGGCCCGAACTACCAGAACCTGTAATCGGCATGCCGCTGACATTCCAACAGCGCGCGCGCGACTTGGGTTTCTACACGCTGCGGGCGGTTTTCCGTTTGGTGCCACTGAGCGAAACACAGCGCGACGGGTTACGTAACTGGTTTTTGGATCGGCATCTCGACCTGATCCCCACTGCGGTGCGCGGCGAGCCGCCACTGCTCGCGGCGGTAGATCGACAAGCCCGCCATCGGGCTGACATGCCCGCGATTGGCTACCGCGCGCGGCAGAGACAACCGCTGCCATCGCCGCTGCCCGCAACAGTAGTGGCGTTCTATCTGCCCCAATTCCATCCCATTGCAGAAAATGACGACTGGTGGGGTGAAGGCTTTACCGAGTGGCGCAATGTAGCGGGCGCCTTGCCGCAGTTTGAAGGACACAACCAGCCACGATTACCAGGTGCGTTAGGGTTTTACGACCTTCGCACCCCCGGCGTGATGCAGCATCAGGTGGATCTGGCCCGAGACTATGGGATAGGCGCGTTCTGCTTCTACTTCTACTGGTTCAACGGCAAGCGCCTACTGGACGCGCCCCTGCGCCACTGGCTTGCCAATCCATCGCTGAATTTGCCTTTTTGTCTGTGCTGGGCCAACGAGAGCTGGTCGCGTCGCTGGGATGGACGCGGCAACGATGTGTTGATCGAACAGAACCACCACGCAGAGGACGACCTAGCTTTCATCGCCCACATCTCCGACTATTTACGCGACCCGCGTTATCTGCGCGTCGATGGCAAGCCCCTGCTCCTGGTCTATCGGCCTGGACTGATGCCCGATGCAAAGGCCACCGCGGCCCGTTGGCGCGACTACTGTCGCGCGCATGGTGTGGGTGAGCTATGCATTGCCTACGTACAAGGTTTCGAGCGCCCCGATCCAATGACGTTGGGTTTCGATGCGGCAGTGGAATTCCCGCCCAACATGAGCAGCCTCGCAGCGATTACCGCGGACAAACAGTTGATCAATCCCGATTTCGTCGGGGACGTGTTCGACTGGCGGGAACTGGCCAGCACAATGCAACAACGCCCGGACCCGGCGTATCGCCTCTACCCCGGTGTCAACCCGGGCTGGGATAACGAGCCACGCCGCGCTTCGGCAGGGCGCATCTTTCAACATGCCTCCCCGCGCGGGTATCGGGATTGGCTGCAAAACACCATCCAGCGGCGTCTCGCAGGAGTGCCGCCATCGCAACGACTGGTGTTCGTCAATGCCTGGAACGAGTGGGCCGAGGGCGCGGTGCTGGAGCCCGATCGTCGGCTCGGACACGCTTGGCTCGACGCCACCCGTCAAGCCCTGCAGCGGGCCAGCGGGCGCGCGGTACCGTCGGCTGAGAACCGCTATTGCGCGGTCATCCACGCGTGGTATCCCGACGTATTCGATGAGCTGGTCGCAGCGCTACAAGCCACTGGACTGTGCTGGCGTTTGATCGTGACCACCTGCGAGGCGCAAGCACCTTTGATCCGGGAACGTTTGGCGGCATCGGATTTCAGCAGCGAGCTGCACGTCGGCGAAAACCGTGGCCGCGACATCCTGCCTTTCCTGCACGTCGCCGACCGGCTATTGGATGAAGGCGTCGACGTGGTGCTCAAACTGCACACCAAACGCTCCCCACATCGGGCCGATGGCGAACAATGGCGGCGCGACATTGTCGATAGCCTTGTGCCGCCGGAGCAGACCACTCAGCTGAGGCAGAGGTTCGATAGCGATCCGGCACTTGGGCTGATCGGCCCGGAGGCCCATGTCAAAACCCTGGCCGAACACCTCGGAAGCAACGCACCCGCGCTCGCGTACCTGGGCGCACGCCTCGGTCTGCAGAAAACGCCCGAGCGCGCCGGCGCTGAGCGGTTTGTCACGGGGAGCATGTTCTGGGTGCGGCTGGCCGCGCTGCGCCCAATTCTGGATTCACACTTGTCGGCCCACGAATTCGAGCCCGAAGCGGCGCAATTGGACGGTACCTTGGCGCACGCCATCGAGCGGATATTTGCCCGTGCGGCAATCCACGCCGGTTACTCGATGGAATCGACCCCCTTGCCCACGAGGTAATCGGGCAAGCGCTTTGGTTACCGCAAAAAAACCCTGCGCACGAACGGGCGGCCTTTATCCAATGGCCGCCCGCCGCGCTACTACGACTTAGGATCCAGGCCCCAACTCAAATTCCCATGATTCGTCGGTGCCGGTTCGTTGCAACGCCGTTCCCAAGTGCGCCGAGAACGAGGCGAACTGACTGGCCCCATCCAGGACGTGTACTTCGGTTGTTCCCGAACCACCCATTTTCGCCAGCGCATACACGTCCAGGACGCTGTCGCCGTTGTAGTCACCTAGCTTGAACTCCCAGGAATTGTCGGCGGGCGTGGAGGCCAGGGCGCTCGCCCGATTCGCCAGAAACGTCTGGAAGCGATCGGTGCCGTTCAAGACATGAATCTCGGTGGTGCCCGACTGGCCGGACTTCAAGATCACATACAGGTCAGCGCTGCCATTGCGATCGTAATCGCCCAACTCGAATGCCCAGCTTTGGTCAGTGCCGGTGGCCTGCAGCGCTGTGCCGATATGGGCCAGGAACGTCTGGTAGTTGTCTGCACCATTGAGCACATGCACCTCGGTTCGGCCCGATGCACCAGTGCGGTTGATGGCATACACATCCAGGATGCCGTCACCGTTGAAATTTCCCAGCTTGAACAACCAGCGACTATCCGAGCCGGTCTGGTGCAAGGCCGTGGCGGCATGGGTGAGGAAGCTGCTGTAACCAGAAGCGCCATCGAGCACATGCACCTCCGTCCTGCCGGAAGAACCATTCTTGGCGAGGGTGTACAGGTCCTGCACGCCATCGCGGTTGTAGTCGCCCAGCAGCATCGCCCACGAGCCATCGCTACCGGTCTGGTGGAGAGCGGACGCAAGATGCAGCGAGAATGATTGGTACACGCTCCCGCCGGTCAGCACGTGCAACTCTGTGCGTCCCGAGCCCCCCAGCTTGGAGATTGCATAGATGTCCGGCCGCCGTGGCGCGTCAGCCACCACGGTGGCGCGGAACTGGGCAACCAGCGGGTGCGTCTGCGACAAGCTTCGGGCGTTGTCGGCTTGGTTTTCTATCCCGCAGGGTCCGTTACAGAACGTCGAACGTGGATTCGAGAACGTCCTAAACGACGTTTGTCCCGAGTCGCCGTAGGCCATCACAGTATAGAAGTTGCCTGCGTCACCGCCGGTCTTGTAGCCGAAAGAGTAAGGATAAATGCCGAACTTCAGATTGCCGTCGACGGTCGCGGTGGCACGATCATGCTGCGAGCCCATGTTATGGCCCAACTCATGGGCAAGCGTCTCCTCCCGGCAAAAGTAGGTCTTGCCATCGGTTCCCGCATCGCGGCCGTCACTCACCACCGAGTAGCCGAAATACTCATCGCTGCTTTGGATTCCTGTCTGCCCGCCGCCGATCAACCACGCGATACCGCAGCCGTCGTGTTCGGGTGTATTGAATTTCCGCACCAGCGATACGAGGTCAGCTCCGTATTGGTTCCTCGCCGCACGCAGCGCGGCGAAGGCCGGGTCCGGCGTCGTCCGAGTGCTCGGCGCGCGAAACCCAGTAAGCGCTTCGAGCGTGCTGTCGTTGGAGGTGCCGTCCGAGTAGTTAACTTCCATGGCGTGCACCAGCCGTACGCGGGAAGTAAGTTGGCTGTTCGCATACGCCTGATTGGTAATCTCCACCAAGTTATTCAGACGGGTGATTGCTTGCGATTGGCCGCCCAGCGCCGCGGCAAACCCACTGGTGTAGCCCAGAAGCAAATCGACCGTCGTGGTGGCCGCCGCCTGCGCGCTCGCGCTGGGGGGCGAGCCCGCGGCCGGGCTGGATTCCATCGCTACACCGCTGGCAGTCTTGATCTTGGGCGGGATCTTGAAGTCAGGCTTTAGGGGCCTCGTGGCCGAGTTGTTGATCAGAGCGACTTTTGCTGGATCCGTTTCGATCAGCCAGGTGCGGCCCTCGCTCATCGTCAGCTTCAGGGGCGGTTGTCCAGGCTGGGCGATCGTGCCGAAGGCGGCGCGCTCACCAAAGGTCAGCACCACTTCATCCGATGCGGCGCCCCCGACGACACGCCCTACCCAAGTCCAGTCACCGGAGGGATGTTCCACATGACGCTCGTACTTCGCCTGTACCCGATCGCCAGCCGGAGTGGTGATGTGCATCACCCCGCCTACGGCCTGCAGAGCGTGCGCTTCGCTGAACTCGGCACGGTGCCAGGTATATGCACCGTCATGCCTGACGTCGCGCCTTGTGGGGTAGCCCACCAGGTTGCCCCTGTCAGGCAGGTCGGCGAACCCGTTGGTCCGTTGAATCGCTCGTACGCTTGGCATCGCCAACGCACCCTGGGCACTACTTGCTCCCATAGCGATGGTGGTGGGTGGCCGCGCGCTTTGCGAGCACCCGGCGGACCAAAGCAAAATAGCGACTACCGCGATCCGAATAGGCATGTCAGTTGTTCAAGTCAGCGGGCCAAGTCCCAACTTCATCCTGCGTCCTTGGTCCTCGCGGAACAATGGCCTGTCGCTGCTTAAATGAGACGATCCACACGTTTTAATCCGGCACTGGGCCCTCGTTCAGCCGCCCTAAAAGTACCGTTCATATATCAGCTTGGTTCACCGCTGTCTTTGCCTAGAACCGGAGCGGCACCCCGGTCTTTGCCTGCAGGTCGGCGGCCGTGCTACCGGGCGCCAATTCGATAACTTGCAGGCCGGCGGCGGTCACATCCATCACCGCAAGCTCGGTAATGATCCGATTGACCACCCCCACTCCGGTCAGCGGCAGGCTGCACGTTGGCAATATCTTGTGCTCACCGTTCTTGGCGGTGTGCTCCATCAGCACAACTACGCGCTTGACTCCGGCGACCAGATCCATGGCTCCGCCCATACCCTTGACCATCTTGCCCGGCACCATCCAATTGGCGAGGTCACCCGTCTGGGTGACCTGCATCGCGCCGAGGATAGCCAGGTCGATGTGGCCGCCGCGGATCATCGCGAACGAGTCCTGGCTGCTGAAATAACTCGCCCCCTGGCGCGCGGTTACGGTTTGTTTGCCGGCATTGATCAGATCAGCGTCGACCTCGGCTTCGTTCGGAAACGGGCCGATCCCGAGCAGCCCGTTCTCCGATTGCAACCACACGTCCATTCCCTCCGGAATGAAGTTGGCCACCAGGGTGGGCAGACCAATGCCCAGATTCACGTAAGCACCGTCGGTAAGTTCGGCCGCAGCGCGTTGCGCCATTTGATCGCGGGTCCAGGGCATGGCTTTTCCTTTGAAAAGAGGTTCAGGCGGCGCTAACGGTGCGTTGCTCGATGCGTTTCTCGGCTGCCGTGTTGAGCACAAGCCGGTCGACATAAATGCCCGGCAAATGCACCTGGTCGGGGTCGATCTCACCCAGGCCGACGATCTCTTCGACCTCGGCAATGCACACGCGACCAGCCATCGCGCAGGCTGGATTGAAATTGCGTGCGGTCTTGCGGAACACCAGATTTCCGGCTACATCGCCCTTCCACGCTTTAATCAACGACACGTCTGCCGTGAGCGCGGTTTCCATCACATAGTGGTGACCATCGAACACGCGCGTTTCCTTGCCTTCCGCAACTACGGTTCCGTAACCGGTGCGCGTAAAGAAAGCCGCGATGCCCGCCCCGCCCGCGCGCAGGCGTTCGGCCAAGGTCCCCTGCGGGTTGAACTCCAGTTGCAACTCGCCCGACAGGTACTGGCGCTCGAACTCCTTGTTCTCCCCGACGTAGGACGAGATCATCTTTTTGATCTGCCGCGTCTCCAATAAAAGTCCCAGGCCAAACGCGTCAACGCCTGCGTTGTTAGAAATCGCGGTGATCCCGGTAACTCCGCTATCGCGCAGCGCCGTTATCAGCGCCTCAGGTATCCCGCACAAACCGAACCCGCCGACCGCCAATGTCTGATCATCAGCCACCACGCCCCGTAACGCGTCGGCGGCGCTGGCATACACCTTGTTGCGTGCAACGCTGGCACTTTGGGTTGCGGCAATGGCCTCGGCCATGAGACGTACTCCTTGGGCTATCCAACGAGCGCGAAGTCTACCGTGCGCGCGGTGGTATGCGTATCCGACCTTTGCGCAATGGACGCCGCTCCCTGCACGGTGATGGCACTTGGGATCGCGAAGACGATTGCCTTCCGAACGGTCCGATTACGAACGGCCATACACGTCTTCGATGCGCTCGATATCGTCCTCTCCCAGGTAATGTCCCGACTGCACCTCGATTAGTTCGACGGGCTCGGTGCCGCGGTTGCGCAGGCGATGGACGCTACCCAGCGGGATGTACGTGCTCTGGTTTTCGTGCAGATCGAACACCCGGTCGTTGCAGGTGACCTCGGCCACGCCAGCCACAACGATCCAGTGCTCGGCGCGGTGCGCGTGCTTCTGCAGGCTTAGGGCCGCGCCGGGTTTGACGACGATTTTCTTTACCTGGAAGCGATCGCCCACGCCGATCGAATCGTAGCTGCCCCAGGGCCGGTAAACCTTGCGGTGGAACAGGTGCTCCTGCCGACCCGCAGCTTTGAGTTGATCGACCACTTGCTTGACGTCTTGCACGCGATCCTTGCGCGCAACCAACGTGGCATCGGCGGTGTCGATAATGACCAGGTCTTGAACCCCGATCGTTGCGATCATGCGCCGCTCCGAAGCGCGTATGAGGCTGCCTGTCGTGTCGACAGCGATCACATCGCCCTCCTGGTGGTTGCCGTCGTCGTCGCGCTCGGCCACCGACCACAGCGACGACCATGAGCCGATGTCGCTCCAACCACATGTGACCGGGACGACGGCCGCACGCGCCGTGCGCTCCATCACCGCGAAGTCAATAGAGTCGCTGGGGCTGGCGGCAAACGCATCGCTGTCGATACGGATGAAATCCAAATCCGAGACTGCCGCCGCATACGCCCGGCGGCTGGCTGCAAGGATCGCTGCAGCATGCAGGCCCAGTTCGTCCAGGTAACTTTGGGCCTTAAACAGGAACATGCCGGAGTTCCAGTCATAGCCGCCGTCAGCGAGGTAACGTTCGGCCGTTGCCAAGTCCGGCTTCTCGACGAAGCGTTCAACCTCATACCCGGCCTGCCCTACAGCATCGTCAAGCAAGCTGGCACCCCGACGGATGTAGCCATAGCCTGTCTCGGCATACTCCGGACGGATACCAAACGCGACCATTCGCCCAGAATCGGCCAGGCGCAAGGCGGTATTCACTGCCTGCCGGAAGGCGGCATCGTCCTCGATCAGATGATCGGCTGGCATCACCAGCAGGATCGCGTCGCGGTCGCTCGACAGCGCATGCAGCGCTGCCAAGGCAATGGCCGGTGCCGTATTTCGCGCCACCGGCTCCAATACGATCCCGCCACTGGCAACGCTAACGATGCCCAACTGCTCGCCGACCATAAAACGATGGTCGTCACTGCATACGGTAATCGGTGGGCACGCCCCGGGCAGTGAGTTCGCGCGCAGGATGGTCTCCTGAAACAGCGAACGGTCGCCGATCAGCGACAAGAATTGCTTCGGCTGGTTCTGCCGCGACAACGGCCATAAGCGTGTGCCGCTGCCGCCACTGAGTACTACCGGATGCAGCATGGTTCTGATCCCATCGTCGGTGCTGGTCAGAATAACCGCTACCCGCACCGTCGGTGTCTACCGGGTGCGGGTGCCGGCACGACGAATCGGCATTTTATGCTCGGCGTGGTCCGTCCCAGTCGACGACCGAAGTCCGTGCTCGCGGTGCCATTTGGGTTCAGGCGCCATCGCCAGTCGCCGCGGCTCGCCAAGGCACAAAAAGTGACCTTTTCCACCGTGCCTGAGCGCGCGGCCAATACCCCGGTCGCCTGTTGTTTCCACGTCAGTACTCGCGCGCCGGGAGGCCTTCGCTCAGAGAATGGCCCAGACATCTGGGTTACCATAAACCCGGTAGCGGGTCTGACACCTGCCATAAATCAGGTAGTACTCTTTCGATGAAAATCCTCGTTGGTTACAAGCGGGTTGTGGATTACAACGTTCGGATTCAGGTCAAACCCGACGGCTCAGGCGTGGTCACCGACGGCGTAAAACTGTCGGCCAATCCTTTCGATGAGATCGCCTTGGAGGAAGCTCTGAGACTGCGCGACAAAGGCATCGCCAGCGAAGTCGTCGTCGCGACTATCGCCCCGGTCAATGCGCAGGCGCATTTACGCAACGGCTTGGCGATGGGCGCTAACCGCGCCATCCATGTGGTTTGCGACGAGCCAATCCAATCGCTGACGGCGGCACGGGTGTTCCTAAAACTCATCGAGAAGGAACAGCCCGACCTCGTCATCTTGGGCAAACAGGCGATCGACGATGACGCCAGTCAAACCGGCCAGATGCTCGCTACGCTTTGGGGCCGCCCGCAAGCGACGTTTGCGTCCAGTGTGGCGATTGCGGACGGCAAGGCGACCGTGACGCGCGAGGTCGACGCCGGCCTGGAGACACTTGAAGTTGACTTACCGGCTGTCATCACTACCGACTTGCGCCTCAACGAGCCTCGATTCATCAAGCTCCCCGACATCATGAAGGCCAAGAGCAAGCCGATGGAGTCGATACCTTTCGCGGAGTTGGGCGTTGCGGCCGACACCTCTCTCAAGGTCACCCGTTACGCAGCCCCGGCCAAGCGTAGCAAAGGTGTGATGGTGCAGGACGCCGCCCAGTTGGTCGCTGCATTGAAGTCCAAAGGACTGCTGTAGCGCCTCACCATTCGCCGCTGCAACAGGCCCTCACGAGCCGTTGCTGCGGGTTCCACCGCCCGCGACTGTGGGTCCAACCGCATCAGGAATTGCCGTGTCCAAAGTATTGATCGTTGCCGAACATGCCAATGGCACCCTTAACGCGTCCACCGCAAAATGCGTGTCCGCAGCCCAAGCGCTCGCGCCCGAAACCATCGATATCGTCGTGCTGGCCGCCGACGCGACCGCTGTTGCCGCGCAGGCGGCGCAACTGGCAGGCGTCAACACGGTGTTGGCCGTCAGTAACGCCGCCAATGCCACCGCCATCGCCCAGGTCTTTGCGCCCCAGATCGCCAAACTGGCAGCGGACTACAGCCACGTATTCGGACCCTCCACCACCTTCGGTAAAGACCTGATGCCGTGCGTCGCAGCACTGCTGGGCGTGGCGCAGGTATCGGACGTAATGTCGGTGGAATCGAGCCACGTATTCACGCGGCCGATATACGCGGGCAACGCCATCGTAACCGTAGAGGTGCCTAGCGATCAGACCGTTGTCGCGACCGTTCGTGCTGCGTCGTGGCCGCAAGGAGCTGGCGGCGGCGCGGCCACCGTTCAAGCCACCACGGTCGAAGTGGAGCTGCCAACGCATACGCGCTTCCAGGGCTTGGCGGCAGGCAGCTCCGAACGCCCCGACCTTCAAAGCGCCAAGCGCGTGGTCTCGGGTGGGCGAGGAGTGGGATCGGCAGAGAATTTCCAGATCATTTACGACCTGGCCGACAAAATCGGCGCGGCCGTCGGCGCGTCGCGGGCAGCGGTGGATGCCGGTTACGTGCCCAACGAAATGCAGGTCGGTCAGACCGGCAAAATCATTGCCCCAGAGCTCTACATCGCCGTGGGAATCTCCGGCGCCATCCAGCATCTCACCGGCATCAAAGACGCCGGGACGATCGTGGCCATCAATAAGGATCCCGACTCGGCGATCTTCGAGATCGCGGACATCGGCCTGGTGGGCGACCTGTTCAAACTGCTGCCCGAACTCACTGCAGCGCTTTAGCTCCTCCCACGCCATCAGCACCAGACAAGCGCTCCAGTGCCCGTGGCGGGATTTGCATGAAGACGCAACATCCCGCAGTGGCAGACGTCGGATCAATCCCTACGGGAAGTAAATCGGAAATGAAGCGCAAGGAAATAATTACCTCCCTGATTGATCGGCAAGGGCTGGGTCTCGAAATTGGTCCTAGCCACGACCCCGTTGCACCCAAGTCAGCCGGATACAACGTGCGGGTTGTAGATCACTTGTCCCAAGCTGAACTAAAAACCAAATGCGAGAATCACGGTCTCGAAATCGACAACATCGAGCCGGTGGATTTCATCTGGCGAGGCGAACCGCTCGAGGACATATTGGTTGCCAATGAGCAATACGACTGGATCATCGCCTCGCACGTGATCGAGCACATGCAGGATCCGGTCCGATTCATCAGAAGTTGCCAGAAGGTTCTCAAGCCAGGCGGGATACTGTCCCTCGCCATCCCCGACAAACGGTATTGTCTGGACTACTTACGGCCACCCTCGTCAACCGGGAGCGTTCTCCAGGCGTACCTCGAAGGCCGGACACGGCACACACCGGGGCAGATCTTCGACTCGTTCTCTTTCGCCGCAAAATTGGACGAATCGATTTCTTGGAACCCGAACGCGAAGGGCGATGTGGATTTTCTACATGCGCATGGACTGGCGGGTCTGATGCTGGAGAATTATTTGGCGTCGGACGATTACGTCGATGTCCACGGCTGGGTTTTTACCCCCAGCAGCTTCCGGCTGATAATAGGTGACCTGAATGCCCTGGGTTACCTCAACATCCGTGAGGCGCAGTTTGTCCCGACGATCGGGTGTGAGTTCTTTGTCTCCTTTTCAAATGCCCCGCCGCTCGGACTGCCCAACAGGATTGAGCTTGCCGAACTCGCTCGCAGCGAAGCTTTCCAGCCGCAGGGATTTTCCTGAGGGACAGGCGCGATGGGACGGAAAGCTAGCACCCGCACCCGCTCCCGGATCGAGCGCCAGGTCGCGAGGCCGGGCAGCTGAGGAAACGCAAGCCTCCAGCCCGCTCAACATAAAAGACAGCCGCGGGGAAACAGCGCGGCACAGTTAAGAAAGAACCCACCAGCCCGATACGGCATCCGCCGAGATGCCGGACCCAAACCATCCACGACGATCTGGAACGAGCGCTCTTTATGCCGATTTCACCTTTCCTAGTGTGCACCGGGTGCTCCAGACCGCTTGATCCGGCCACGCCGCTGCTGTGCGCGAATTGCGGTGCCTCTTACGAGCTGGTTGCCGGCGACATGGTTTCCTTCCTTTTGCCCGGCGCCATCACGGCACTGGATGCTATCGACTATGACGCCGTATACAGCGTCGATGCGGACAGCAGTGATCGCCTGTACCGCCAATGCCGCCGTTTCCTTGGGGATCTGCTGCCGCCGCGGGTATCGTCCTACCTCGAGATCGGGGCGGGCACCGGACTGTTTACTTTGGCGTACCTGTCCGACGCACCTCCCGACCGCGCGCTTGTTACCGATATTTCCCCCAAGATGCTGGAAGTGTGCCGACAACGGCTGCATTCTCGTAGGGTCGAAGAGAAAACCGAAGTTTCGTACGCACTGTGGGACGGTACCAGCCGGTGCTTCGCAGATGGCGCATTCGATCTGGTGACGGGATTCTCGGTACTCCACCATATACTTGACTACGAACCGGTCCTGAAAATTCTGCACGGGGCGCTGGAAAAAAGCGGGCGAGCCATATTTCTCGAACCGAGCCTGGCTTTCCACCATGCCATGTTCACTATGCTCGCGAATGTCTTAAGCACCATACCGCCCGACGCGCGTGATTGGTCTCCTGAATACAGTGCAGTTGTCGGATGCTGGATCGCCGAAAATTTCGTGAACATAAAGTACCGCGGCGATGGGCTCGCTCTCGAACGACGCGAGGACAAGCACATCTTCGACGAGGCCACGCTGCGCGGTGTCGGTATGCGGGCGGGATTCGGGGCTGTGCACGTGATCCCGTTCGGAGAGGCGAACGAAGCGTGGTCCACGTTGACGGTCTACACAAACCAGCTTCCGATCCCACCCGAAGCCAGAGAACTGCTGCTGCTGCGTTGCGCCGCGATGATGCCCGGGCCGTTCTTTTATCTGGCGCCCGAGGAGCGCGCTCCGTCGTTCCTCGTGGTCATGGAGAAGGAAGGGCTCACAGCTGTCCCGCAGCCCTCCCGGTCGTTTCCTGATCCCACCTTTTCGCATCCGGAGCCCCGGTTCCGGTTTGACCTCGACGTGCAGATCGATTCAGTAGACGAAGCTACGGACACTGTGCGGGTTGTGGTAACAGGATGGATATTGGGAGACATCGACGTGCATTACGTGCAGCTCGAGCGGGGGGGCTGCGCACGGTTTCCCGTCGCCGGGTTTCGGCCAGATGTGGCTAGCGCGATGAACCATTCTCGCGAGCTTCCCCCGGAGCGCGCGATGTGCAGTGGAATCCTGGAGGTTCGTGACCAGCGGATATCACATTCAAACGTGGGGCCAATTACGGTCGTCGCCGCCTGCCTGGGCGGAGAACGGTACAAGCTCGGAGAGATTCCCCCGCACCAGCAGTCGAGGCGGCTCCAGAGCCTTGTAGAGGCCCCGCTACTTCGCCTCCCGCCCGCGGAGACACCATCAGAAGTTGCTGGTGTTGACTGCTCGTACGAGCCGAACGCCTGCGGCAGCTGAGCCTCTCCCGTTGGGGCGCGGATTTACGGCGAGATAACGAGGCATGTCGCGCCGAACGTAATCCAAGCGGTTGCCGGATGTGTCCGCGTGGGTAGCGCTATCGCTACCGTGTCATTCCGCGGCAGTGGGGCTGGTATGCTTCGGGCCCGTTTCGTTCACCTGTCTCAGGGTAGGCTGCCCACGGCGGCAAAATATATCCAAGTTCTTCAGTGACCGACCCCCTGCTGCTCCATATTCAACCCTGACGAAGAGTGACTCTAGCTATGCCGAATTTCGCCATGCGTTCCATGATTCTCGTAGCCTGCCTTGCGGCAGTTGCCTGCACCGATGAACAGGCATCCAGCCCTGAGGTGCCGGCTACCGGATCCGAAAGTCCTGCTGCCGCAGCTCCCGAGGCCATTCCTGCGCCAACGATGAGCGCTAGGACAGCCCCTCTAGACGGATTGAACGAGTCCCCGCTCTGTGCGCTTGACTCGGTCAACGGCTTGCACGCTTCTGAGGGCAGCTTCGCCGTAAGCGCGAGCCAGCCGATCACGTTTGAGGGCTGGGTCGCCATGACCAATCTCCAAAGCCCCGGAACGCTCAGCATCATCCTTGACGGTCCAAGTGATTTTGAAATCGGTCACGTGACCGGAGTCGCGCGCAAGGATGTTGCAGACGCCTATGGTTCTGCCGCCCTTGAAACCGCCGGCTTCAAGACTGCACTTCCAGCGTTGCAAGTTCCCGCTGGTACCTATTCGGTCGTGATAAGCCACGACGAAGCTGGAGCAGCCGTCGTCTGCAACACCAAACTGAGTGTGGTTGTCAGTCAATAGAGACGACAAGGGATCTCGACGGGTGCGCACCGGAGGGTTTGCCTCCGCGTCTTCGTCCGGGATTGATGGGCCCCTGGTCACAGTGTTCCGGCACCTTTGTGCCGGAATGCTGCATTGGGGCGGGCGCCTCCTGGGCAAGAGCTAGCCGTGAACAACGAACGTCCGCGGCACTGCGCAACGCGCCTTCATGCACCCAGTTGTAGCACTTGTCCGCCCCTGCGCCCACCGCTGACGTACCGCTCGACCGGGCGGGCCCCACTATTGGTTGCGCTACCCCTGACAAAGATAGTCGGGGCTGGCGTCGCTTCGGCGAAAGGGATCCGTCAGCTGATCGGTGTACTCGCCGCTCAACAGCCGCTGCTTCGGAAGCAGGTTTTTGCGGAAGAAGCGCCCAAACGTGGCAAGTCTGTCGCCACGTTCTGTCAGGAGGACGCAGTTGCCCCTGATTACGATGGTGCCTGATTGGGCCTGCTCGGTAAGGCGCACCTCCACTAATCGGTGCTCGCGCATGTATTCGGTGGTGAAAATATAATCGAATTTGTCGAGGCGAATCCCGCCCCCTCGCTGCTGCAACTTTTCGAGGATGTAGAACGACAGCGAACGATCGAGAACCGTTGGCACGGATATGGCGAATATGTAGCCCAGCAGGGCGAACATAACGACCAGTTGGGCCTTCTCGAATTTTGCAAGCGGTGCAAATATCGACCATGCGAACAGCAGCGTTGCCATGATCAACGTCGCCGCACCCGCCGCGTACAGCGAGGAATAGAAGACCACGTCTATCTTGAAAAGCTTAATCGTCGCGAAATAGAAGCCGACCAATACCACCATGAAAAGTACTGCCGCAAGCAAGGCTGTTCTTAACTTCAACGTGTTTGGCACCATCTGCTCCATAAAGTTCCCAACCTTTGCTATGCCTGATTCTTTTTGTAGACGCACACGATGCTCTTGCCCAGGCCGTAGCCGAGCAGCCTGTCGAGCATCCGGGACATCGGCACCATCACGCCATCCCACAGCTTGATTTGCGCCGTCGTCGGAGATCCCGACTGCAAGACCAGCTTGTTTGCAAGACTGGCGAGCATCCCAACGCTGTCCAGATAACGGCACGCTGTCACAGTGGAGCCCGCGGGTGCGATCTCGCGGAGGACCGCCTTGTCGTACCTTCGGAAGTGTCCGATCTGGCGGTCGAATTCAGTGTACAAATAGTTGTGGGCTGGAGAGACGACTACGACGTGGCCACCGGCGGTCACGTGACGCATCACCCTTTCCAGCTCCCCACGGTCGTCCTCAATGTGCTCCAGCACATCAATGTACAAAACAGTGTCGAACAGTTCGCCCGGTGCGAGATCAAGCGTGGAGCCATTCCGGATTTCGAAGTGCGCCGGTATCTCCCCCGTCCGCCGCAGCTCTTCGATGCGCCCCGCGAGCTGGGCGTCGGGCTCGAGCTCGACCCACTTGCGGCACGCGTGCTGCTTGAGGTTTATGGCCGTCGCGCCTATCCCCGCGCCTACGTCCAGCACCTCGTTCCCGACGTATGCCGCGATGGCATCCGCCCAGTAGCGTTTCCAGTTCACCGCATGCCGGAAAACATCCAACTCCGTGCCGGAATAGTCGAACTGTGTCATCGAGCCTCCCGGCTTTTGTTGCTCCTGAATACCCATGCCATATTCCCGAAATAGCTGATGAACACTTGGACGCACGTTGCGAGCACGAATCCCAACCGATAATCGAGACCGTTGACATCAGTCCACACGTACAGAATGAGCCCGTGCAGAAGGGCAATTACGGCGTAGAGCGTTGCGAAGCTGAGTGCCTGGCGGACGGGGGAGTCTTTGGCCGCCCGAAACACGAAGTACCGGCTGCCGACGAAGGATGCGGAGGCGCCAAATACCGCGGCAATCATGTTTGCTAGCCCCGCATACTGGATGTCCAGGACCAGCAGATTGAACGACAACACTGCAAAGTGGACCGCAGTGGCGAATAGGCCATTGAGGATGTGGCGAATGAATCGCACGGCAGATCAGGGCCTTGCCTGGCCGGCGCTGCCAAACACCTGGTCGACGAAGTCGCGGTAACTTGTCGCCAGAACAGCGCCACCCTTATTGACGCCACTGAGCATGAGCGTCATCAGCGTGAGCGCCGCCGTCTGGAGGAACACGAGGAACAGGACACCCAAAGCAACCGAAAACCAGCCGGGGGTCGCGAACCCCATCAACTTAAGGCCAATTGCAACTAGTGCGCACACCACCGATATCGTTGAAATCAAAACGCAGGCCATTCCCACCCGAACCAATACGTCTTCGGCGAACACCATTAGCGCCTTGAATCCGTGGAGAGCAAGGGCAGTGAAATTCATCCGGCTCTTGCCGGCGTATCGCGCACCCCTGTCGAGAGGGCAAATGGCAAGTCTCAATCTCGACCCGAGCGCCGCGCCAGCGACGTGCGTCCGCGTCTCGTGCATCGCAGTCAATCTCCTGACAGCAGCAGGTTTCAATGCCATGAAGTTTCCGAAACTGATCCTGCGCCCAGTCAGCAAGCCAAAGATAAGCTTGTACATCACATAGAAAGCTCTGAAGCGCACTGTTTCCACCCGGCTTCTGCGCTCCGCGACAGCGATGTCGACCTGTTCGTGGCGCAGCGCGTCGAGAAGCGCGTGAATGGTCGACGGTACGTCCTCCCCATCGGAATCCATCACCACGATACGCTTTGCGTCGGGCAACTGGTCGGCCACATAGCTGAGCCCGATGGCGATGGCGCATTGGTGCCCGACGTTCCTTTTGAGCCGGATCACGACTCCTTCAAGGCCGGCGCGATCCAAGCTCCGGACATCGACGGGCTCGCGGACCGATCCGTCATCCACGACCACGACCTGGATGTCGGTTCCGAACTCTTTCGCAAGATCCAAAAACAGCTGATTGGATGCTTCTGTGTCCTCGTAAACCGGGGTTACGACTGTGAGGCTACTCTGCATTTCGGTGGCGTCCCTGGGAGTCATCATCGGCATCGTCACCGCGCTTGCGCCACATCGGCAGGAGTCAAGCGCGTATCGCCGGCAGAAGTCCGGGCTCCCTCCTGCCGGATTGCCGGCTTCCTGGAGGCTTCCCTTTCCTTCAGTACTGGAGCGCCCGCCAGCAATAACAGTGGTGCAAGGTAGAACATGAACACATAGCGATATTCGGCTGAGGGGGCGACAGCCAACAACACGCCTAACTGCAACCACAACAGCGTGGTGACGATCAAGGTCGCCCGATCGCGGCGCCAGAGGGCCAGCAGGGTCATGCCCGCCAGCACCACGACACCTAGCGCAGCATTCCACGTCCAGCCACGCGTTCGGCCCGACGCCTCGTTCAACTCTCCCAGGATTCCCTCTCCGCGGTTCGATGCGCCGACCCTGGTCTTCCATTTCTTTAGGGGGCCATGCAGGTTTTCCGGTGCTGAATAAGGATCCACATACTCGGCACGCGCTAGCAAGGCTCCCAACAGCATCTCCACGCGATGTCCCGCTACGGAGGGCAGGTTAGGCAGTAAATCGTGCTTTAGAAAGCTCCGAACGATGGCACTGCGCTGCTCACCCGGCAGATAGGCAAGATTCGGCCCGTCGGGGAAGAAGCCTACGGTGTCCCAATAAAGAGGCCAGTAGACATCGGTCGCAGATTCCAGCTTTTCGATGCCTACAGCGTCCCGGGTCTCCGGAGCTAACCGACTTCCGACCTGGTGGCGGTATCCGCTTTGCGCCAGGCGTGCCACCTCGTGTATCACCGCGGGATACATCAGGTCGGCGGTCCTTTCCTTGTCCACACCAATGATGGACGCGTAGGCCAAGAGGGTCGATATCGCCGAGACCGCGACGAGGCGCTTCCCATTTTGTCCCAGCAACAGCATCAGCACCCACCAGACCGGAAGAAACAACAGGCCGTTTTCGCGAAACGCGAAAGCCATCGGGCTGACCAACGCGACCATGGCCAGGCTCGCGAAGGTAATGTGCCCGCGGCGAGCGACTAGCAGTGTTTCCACGAGGATAGCGATGAGCGCAAAGCAGAAAAGCACATCGTTCTGAAGGTAAAAAACCATGTTAGCGACGTACGGATTCAGCACGAGCACCGCGCACAGCACAATCCAGACGGGAGAGATGCGGTTTGCCAGGGCCACTGCAAAGGCCCTTGACACGATCAGCACCACGATCGCGACCTGCGCAAAGATCGTGAACTGGAACCAGCGTCCTCCCATGGATGTCAGTTCGATGAACCGTGCAAACAGGAATGGCTTCCGGTTTGTGATGTCGCCGCCCACGACTTCCGCCAAGAAATGACCGCTGTCATAGCTAAAGACGCCCGGCCTGAGGTGCAGCCACCAGGCAGTGAAGTACAGGCCCAGCAGGACCGCACTGATGGCCCATAAGGCTGCTGTTCGACCGCCTTCACGACTGAGCCAGTGCGTCCTGGGTGTTGGAACTGTTGCATTCATGACGATTCAGCCGAGTTGAAGTGCAAGATCGCTTTCGCGGGGCGGGATACGGCTTCTAGAGCAAGGAGCACAAATTGGAGCGAGCGTGCCGATGGCCGGTCGGGCCCGCGGTTACCCACCGCGCTGGCGGTGGCATTGCGTTTGCCAGTCATTGCGGAGTCAATGCGAGGATGCGATCAAGGCGAAGCTGGGCTGCGTTCGCAAACACTTGCGGTGCAACCGACGCACGTGCAGCCGCAGCCACTCGCTTCAAACGCGATCTGTCACTAGAGATCGTACGCAGCGCATCCACCCACGCGGGGACTTCGTTGTCCGCATGGAAACAATCGACGTCGGTTTTCAGTGATTGCGTGTACGCCGGCATTCGGGAGGCCAAAGCTGGAAGCCCGACTGCTGCGTAATCCATCACTTTGATCGAGCTCTTGCAGTCGTTGAAGACGCTTGAAATAAGCGGCGCAACGCCGAGGTCGAACCCATGCTGCTGCTGTAGCCAATGCACGAAGGCTGGGTAGGAGGCCCCGATGGCGATGGGCGGCCCATGCAAGTCGAGCCATGGCGCATTGGCAGGCGGGCTCTGGCAGACGCCTACCAGTGTCAATCGGAATTGCCCGGGTTCGAGCAGTTCAAGCGAAGCCATCACCTGGCACAGGAACGCCAAATCCTCGTCGTGCGTCCGGGTGCCCATGTACAGCAGCCGGAAAACCCCTCTGCTTTCCCGTTCATCCGCAAGCAGGGGCGGACGCGCCCAGATCCTCGGGTCAAGCGCATTGGGATGCACCGATAGCGCGCCGCGGACGTGCGGAGCCAGTCGCTCCGCCAAGCCCGCAGTACTGCACCACACGTCGTCGGCCACCTGCAGCGATCTCACCACTGCTGACCGCATGGCTCGATACGCTTGGCCTTCACCGTGATCGTCCATCTCCAGAAGGTTGTCGTCGATGTCATATATCAGACGGGCACCGAGGAGGTTTGCAATCGCGGCCAAAGCCTCGACGTCGCGCGCAGTAGGCACAGAAGTCCGGTGCCAGACGATGACCTCCGGCTGATAATCCGCCAGCTCCTCTAACAGCAAGCTTCTGCATTGGATGCTCCCCCGGCTACTCAGGTATTCCAGATACCCATGCAGTCGGATCGAAGCACAAGGAGATATTGTCCTTCCGTAGTGTTCCAGTAACACCGCCACTCGCGGCGGACGACTGAAGTTGGACGCTGAGATCGTGTCAGTCACCAGCATGGGCGGAGGACTCCTTTCGAGCAGCCGCGCCCGCATATTCCATAAGCACGCCGGCTAGACCGCGGCCCGAAGTGTCAATTTGAAACAGACGCGACTCCGGGTAAGTCTCCAAGCGTTCCGTATACGCACCGTGCGCTGGAGCGACTATGGGGCGACCCGTCTTCATTGCGGATGTGAGTGTGAACGAATAGGTCTCAGGCGCTGTCGATGCGAACAGAAACACGTCGGCTTCCGCCTCCTCGATCAGCCTGTCCAGGTTGTGCTCCTTGTACCAACCTGTCGAAGAGAATCGGGCCGCCATTGCATTGGTCATTTGACCATCAGTCAGGCCGAGATAGCCGATCAGATGGAAATGCAAAGGCAGATCATCTGCAACGGTTGCGGCGATTGCATCGAGCACCTTGTGCTTACCCTTGTGTTCGGCCAGCACGCCAATCATGACGATCCGCAGTGGATGGCTACGGGTTACCTGGCGTGAACGGGGGACAGGAACCGCCACTGTCGGCGCCGGCTCGTGATAGCGCACCTGCGATGGCACATTGTGATACCGCTGCATACGCGCAGCAGTATCCTGACTCGGCGCGATGACTTCGCTTGCACCGAGCACGGCCCACTCGTGATACAGGCGCCAGTTGGCGATGTCCGTCGCTCCAAGCGCGGGCCTTTTGGCTATGCAGGCATTGCATCCGTGCGCATCCGGCTCCCCACAGTAATCGTGAAACTCATTCGTCATGGTGATCTGCGGGCACAGGGTGTGGTAATCGTGCAGATGGAACTCGAACTTGATTCCCGCGATGGCCAGTCCACTGCGCACATTGGGTCCGTGGCCGAGGAGATGGTGCAATTGCACCGAGCCGACTCCAATCGTGTTCAGAAGTTGCGCGAACTGCAGTCCATTGGCGATGTTGATGCTCAGATCGAATCCGTCGAAGCTGGAACGATTTTCCAGATACAGCTTGGTCTGGCTACCGGCGGCAGGCTTGATCACGACGACGTGGTGAGTGGAGTCGAGTGCTTCGCAGATTTCGCTTACTTGGCGTTCGGTACCTCCGCCCACGCTATGCGTGACCAAGGCAAGGACCGGTTTGCCATCGCTCTTCCACAACGCAAAGGTTAGCCGCAGGCGCGCCACCAAAGCGGGGTCCAGTCCAACGTGCCGGGCGATGAGCTGGTTGTAGTCCGGATAGCGCTCAAGAATTATGCGCGTTGAGTTTCTTTTGCCCTCGCTGCTGGTCTCAGCGAAACTGACTTCACCGACATGCTTCACGAATACATCAGTCGCCAGCAAGTTCGTGAATCCCTTCGCCACCGCCCGCATAGAGAAGTCATTCTCTTCTCCATAGCCACGACCGAATGCCTCTTCATCGAACAGACCCACTGTCTCAAGACACGTCCTCGAGATAAGCATGCAGAATCCGACGCTCGTAGGTATCTCGATCGCCACGCCCTCATTCACCTCGGCTGCGATGCGGTCGAGCTCTGTGAGAGAGTGGCCCGGGGGCATCTCGTTCTCACCCAGTTTGGGATAACTGCAGATAGTCGCGTTGTTGGAAAACGCAGCGACAGTGCCCGCTTCCGGCTGGCGAAGTACGTGCCGGTAAAGACGGTCTACCCAGTCATTGGCCACTTCCGTGTCGCTGTTGAGAAGCAGAACCGCCGAACAGTCCGCACATGCGAGGGCCGCACGCATGCCGCTATTGACCGTACGTACAAACCCGAGGTTGCTGGCATTTTCTTCCAGCATAATGACGCCCGTCGCAGAGAGCTCGCGCAAGTACGCGGTTACTTCTGGCTCCGGGGAGAAGTCGTTGATCACCCGAAACCGGGTGCGTACCGTGTTGCAAGAAGCCAACACCGACTCGATACACCGCTTGGTTTCAACCAAGTTGCGATAAACGGGAACGATTATGTCCACACAACCTTTAAGCACCACGTCGCTTGCACTGGCGAGAGAAAAATCGTCGATGGATAGGTACAAGCGACTGATGTCGTGGCCGAGCCTTCGACCATGGACCAAATAATGGGCAAGAGGATCAAGACCCGTCAGGACGTACTCTGGGAACTTCGATGCATAGCGATTCATGTCAAAATCCGGGCCCGGATTTCGAAGTTCCATTGCACCGTAACGGCAAAAGTGAAAAGCGGCAGACATCCCGGACTTCGCTATGTCCTGGTTTCGATCAAGATACCAAGCAGCATCGAAATACGCATTGGGCTCTCGTCCTTCGCGCGATCCAAAGTTGATAAAGTGCGCCAGCGGATTGGTGCGAGATGCCGCCACGTCCTGATAGCGCGACAGGTACCACGGGCCGTCGAAGTAAGGATGGGCACAGGGAAAGCCAACCCAGTCATCGCTGTAAACGGCTAGGGCGGACCTGGATTCGGGCACCTCGGGGTGCTGCTGGCGAAAAAAGGCCGGGTCGAACCATTCGCACGGCTTGAATCCACGCTTTTCGCCGACCAGGACGTAGTGCAGCAACGCCTCACCTGGGCTGCCTTTGAATCGGTACTCATGGCGATAGTGGTCTGCGCTGAACAACGGATTGGCAACGCGCTCGCGGTCGTCAATCCATACTCCTTTTGCGAGTTCCAGCAAGGTCGTCGGCGATTGCGCGGTGGCGTGGCGGTACCACGCATAGTCAAGCACGCCGGATCGCGCCAATAAGCGCAACTTGACCGCCTTGGGCAGCAGTTGCTGCGGCAGGCGGGAAGCCAACGAAAAGAAGTAATCCTTCGCAATGGTAGAAAATGCACCCAAGGTGTTGCTCCAACTGCCTCTCAGCCCAATGAAACGGTGCACATGCGACCGCAGCCCACGCCGAGGAAATTTTTCGTGATCATTTTTGATCGCGTGCGGCGACGAGAAGATATCAGCTGCGCGAGAAGGGAATGTCGTTGCTACCGGTCTCCGCAAATGGTCATGCCTTCACCATTCACATCTACAACACACATACGCCTTATCAGCTATCCAACGACGGTGTCCCGACTCCGATGAGGCGCTTCACCCCACGCACGAAGCCCCTCTTGCGAAGATCCCTTATTCCCTCGTCTAGTTGTTCGATCCCTTTGGCTAGGGAATCGATGCGGTTCAACCCCCCTGCGAGCGCGTCCATCCGGCTAGACAACTCGTTGCGGCTGGCGTTGTCAGACTGCAGAAGATCGGTGCGAATGGTCACCAATTCTTGCCGCAGCGCATCCGCTCCCGCCGTCAGCTGGATTTCCAGGGATTCGTTCGCCTCGGCTTGCCCGGACAACACAGTGGCCAACCTAGACTCGGATACCAGGCTCACGTGTTCTGCTGTCTCGCGAGCGGCGGACAGGAGCTGATCGCGCACGGCCACGATGTCATGGCGCAGGGCATCCAACCCGGTGTCGATTGAATGGCGGAACGCAGCCGCCTCGCCCGTCTGCGATCTCTGCTGCTCTTTGAATTCTGATTGTCCAGACAGGATCAGGTTCTCCGCGTGCACTATGTCGCCCCGAATGCAGTTCACCTGTTCGCGCAGGACTTCCCCAAAATTGCTCAGCGCGCCGGCGCGCTCTTCGCGCCTTAGCGCCTGTTCGTGCGCAAGCGCACGGCCCAGTCGCTCAATCTCCGAATTTGCATCGATAACGCACCCGAGACTCTCGAACAGCTGGTTGACGAGCAACTGGCTCGCTTCGTCGGTTGTTTCAAGCAAGCTTTTCACCTGCAAGGGGATTTCTTCACCGACGGCGAGCACGCCCAACCCATGGGAGTGGGTAAATTCGAAAGATGGATAGCGCTTGCTTATCTCACTCCAAAAACGCCATACGCCGAACTCTCGCTCGCGCACACACGTGTCGTGGAAGAGGATTACGCCGCGGCGCGAAAGCTTGGGCAGCCACGTTTCAAAATCATGGCGTACCGCCTCGTAGGTATGCAGACCGTCGATATGCAACAGGTCAATCGAGCCGTCCGCAAAATACCCGACCGCATCGTCAAACGTCATGCGCATAAGACGCGAGAAGCCAGCGTATTTCGTCGCGTGATAGCCGTGCAGTTGCGCGTAGATATCCTCGCCATAGACACCGGCATGCTCGTCGCCCTGCCAGGTATCCACGGCAAAGCAGCGGGTAGACAGGCCATTGGCCACGACTGCCTGGCAGAACGCCAGGTAAGAGGTGCCGTAGTGCGTGCCCAACTCGACGAATGTCGTCGGCTGCGTGGCCTCGGTCAGCCAGCAAGCAAAGGGGATATGCCCCATCCACGCGCTTGGGGGTAAGTGCTCGGCACGCATGAACATGCTTTTATTGGGGTGGATGGGCAGCATGCAGAGCGTCACTCGTTGATGAGAAAGGCAGGTCGGAATAGTTCATCGAGCAACCTGCGGAAGGCCCTGGAAAGCCCACCGCATGGCCCACTGACCGAGCCGCGTGCGCAAGGACGGAGACCGCTTGCGGAATACGCCAACCGTATCGCCCCAATGGCTGCTTCCGGGATCGGAATGCGGCTCCCAGTCGGTGCCGACTTCGATTAATTCACAATCCCCCAGCTTGGCCAGCGCGCGATACCCGTCCGGATAGAACCGCCAGCAGTCCTGGGGATGCTTGTGCTCAGGACCTCGCGACGGAGCGATGAGAAATATCCGCCCACCGGGCTTCAGAACCCGCAACATTTCCAACCACGTCTGCCAGAAGAATTCGACGTGCTCGAATGCCTGTCCCGATATGACCAAGTCCATCGAAGAAGATGGAAGCGGAAACTTGTATGGGCTCTCCAGGGCGATATCCACCCCTGGGCCTGCGGAGAGATCGATTCCGACATAGGTCCAACTGGCCTGCTGAAACAATGTCCGATAGGAGCCGTTGACGTCGTACGACCCGATGTCCAGGACGCGAAGGTCTTGCCCGACGTCGAGATGTCGTTGAACCAATCCGGTCATGTGCTCATAGGAACTGGCATGCACGTGGACTTACCTTTTAGGCTGCGAAAGAGGTTGAAATAATGGCCGCACCATCAGCCGGGCGTCCTGTCAAACGTGATCGACTCGAAGGGTATGCCTACCAGGCCGTAGCGCGGCTTCGGGCAGACGACTTTTATGATGATCGCGTCGTGTATCCAATGATGCTGTATGTGGTCTTCAAGGTCTCCGTCGGCAAGCGCAACCGTCATCGAATAGTCGCCATTGGGCAGCATCGGCAGCACGAACCGGAAACGGGCCTCCACTTCACCGCCCCCCATCGCGCCTTCGGTTTGGCGTAGCGGATTGAAGGTGTTTTCGCCGAAGAGAGATTGGCCCAGCCGATCCTTTACCAGGAATCCGATTATCGGCCGCTGGATGCTTTCGGCAATACGCGCTCGCACGATCAAGGTAACCCTCTCCCCTCCAGCGAATACGGCGCTTTCATCTCCATCCGACCGCAGGAAATCCACCGCGTTGATCTGGGCTTGCCCGGTAGCCCATCCGTCAGAATTTATGATGTTCTGAAAAAAACTGATGCGAGTTTCAGACTCCGCCGGCGGGTCGGGATCATCCCGCTTTTTCTCACTCTCGTTAAGCGCAACAACTTGGTGGCTGTCGCCCAGAATGGCTTTGGCACAGAATCTAGCGTAAGCATCTGCTACATCCTTCGCATTGCCCGCCATCTGAATTTGACCCTGGTCGAGCCATACCGCGTGGCTGCATAGACTGGCTATCGAGGCAGCGTCGTGGCTCACGAACAAAACGGTCCCGGATTCTTTGAACCGCCGCAGAAATCGCATGCACTTCTGGCTGAAAACGGCATCCCCGACAGACAGCGCCTCGTCAATGACCAGGATATCGGCGTCCACATGCGCGATGACTGCAAAAGCCAACCGCACAGCCATGCCACTGGAATAGGTCTTCACGGGCTGATCGATGAAATCACCGATGTCGGCAAATCTTGCAATGTCGTCAAATCGCGCGGCGATTTGTTCCCGACTCAGGCCCAACACGGACCCATTGAGGAAGACATTTTCCCGGCCGGTGAATTCCGGGTTAAACCCCGAGCCCAATTCGAGAAGTGCGGCAACGCGGCCATTCACTTCGACAGACCCGGCCGTGGGCGATAGTGTTCCGCACACGATCTGCAGCAACGTCGACTTGCCAGAGCCGTTTCGCCCGATGATCCCGACCGTTTCACCCCGGGCGACCTGAAACCCGACGTCGCGCAGCGCCCAAAACTCGTTGTAGTAGCGCCGTACCGGCTGCCCGGCTACCCGCTGCACGCGCGGCAGTAACGACTGCTTCAGGCGATCCTCGGGCCGCACATACACCTGATAGCACTTGGACACACCCGTACAGGAAATTGCCGGTGCGGCAAGGTCCAGGGGAACGGAGGCCTTGGCCTTCAACTCAGAGGACATCGGCAAACCCCGTGCGCATCTTCTGGAAGGTCCAGAATCCGATCCACGCCACGACCAGACTTGCCAGGATATACAGCGCCAGTCCGCTCCAGTCCGGGAGTCGACCCCAGATCATTACTTCCCGGGCCTGCTCGATGATAAAGGTCAGTGGATTCAAGAGAAACACCAACCGGTATTCCTCTGGCAGCGCTGTGACGGGATAAAAGACGGGAGAAAGAAACAAGGCGACGGTGGTAATAACCACCGTGATCTGTCCGATGTCGCGCAGGTAGACGCCGAACGCAGCGAAGATCCAGGCCACGCCCACGGTGGTCAGTACCAGGGGGGCCAGGATCAGCGGCAGCAAAAGGGCCGTGACTGGGACGCTACCCAGCACCAGAAGTTGGGCGAGCACCAAGACAATCAAACTGATGAACGCGTGGAACAGGGCCGAACCCATGGCTACCCAAGGCAATATTTCCAGCGGAAACATCACGCGCTTGACGTAGTTGGTGTTGGCCATGATCAGATTGGGTGCCCGATTCAGGCACTCGGCAAAGATGCCGTGAACCAGCACGCCCACGAACAGCACGATTGCGAAGCTGCCCTTGCCGCCTTCAAGCCCACTCCAGCGGGCCTGGAAGATGACCGAAAACACAAAGGTGTAGACAGCCAGCATCAGCAGCGGGTTGAAGAAGGACCAGGCCAGCCCCGCGACCGAACCACGGTAGCGGCCAACCACTTCGCGCTTCGCCAATTGGTAGGACAGGCTTCGATGTATCCACAGGCTCGTCAGCAGCGCTTTCGGCGATCCGGATTTGGCCAAATGGGGGTTCACGCGCCAGCCTTCGTCGGGTCATGGCAAAGCGCGAACTCCAGGTCGTGCCTTAAGTCGGCAACAGCCTCAACCCCCACGCTAAGCCGAACCAGATTATCCGCAATCCCCAACGCGGTCCGCCGTTCCGTCGGCACCGACGCGTGGGTCATGATCGCAGGGTGGTTGACGAGACTCTCGACGCCGCCGAGAGACTCGGCCAGCGCGAACAGCTCGGTGCGCTCGCAGAAGCGCTTGGCTGCGTCCAGACCGCCCTTGATGTAGATCGAGATCATGCCGCCGAACCCGTCCATCTGGCGCTTGGCCAGCTCATGCTGCGGGTGCGGCTTCAAGCCTGGATAGATGACTTTGTCGATTGCAGGATGGCCGTCAAGCCACTCGGCCAGCGCCTGCGCATTCTCGCAGTGCGCTTTCATGCGTAGGTGCAGGGTCTTCAGGCCGCGCAGCGCAAGGAAGCTGTCAAACGGGCCTTGGATGCCGCCGACGGCGTTCTGCAGGAAGCCCATCTGTTCGGCGATCTCGTTGTCATCGCCGACCACCACCATGCCTCCGACCATGTCGGAGTGGCCGTTGAGGTATTTGGTCGCGGAGTGCATTACCAGGTGTGCGCCGTGCTCGAGCGGGCGCTGCAGGATGGGCGAGCTGAAGGTGTTGTCTACCACGACGATCAGGCCGCGCTTTCGGGCGATTGCGGCGATCTGGGCGATGTCGACCAGCTTGAGGAGCGGGTTGGTGGGGGTTTCGATCCAGACCAGTTTGGTCTCGGGGCGAATGGCGGCTTCGAACGCCGCGAGGTCGCTGAGATCCACCCAACTGAAATCCAGGCCGGCGGAGCGGCGCCGCACGCGCTCGAACAGACGGTAGGTGCCGCCGTATACGTCGTCCATTGCAATCACGTGGCTGCCGCTGTCCAGCAGCTCAAGGATCGTGGAGGTTGCAGCCAGGCCCGAGGCGAATGCGAAACCGCGGGTGCCGCCTTCGAGCGCGGCGACGCAGCGCTCATAGGCGAACCGGGTCGGGTTGTGGCTGCGCGAATACTCGAAGCCCTGATGCACGCCCGGACTGGACTGCACGTAGGTCGAGGTCGCGTAGATCGGCACCATCACCGCGCCGGTGCTCGGGTCCGGGGACTGACCGGCGTGGATCGCCAGCGTGCCCAGTCCCGGCTGGCGCCGGGAACTCTCAGGATTGTTTTCGCTCATTGTTTTTCCGTTAGTACAGCCACGCGCAACCACGGATTCTATCAGTTGGGTCGTATGTGGGCTCAGAAGCAGCGGTGCAGATGGTCACCGTGCCCAGCAGGACAGGACCATGCCGCGATCCGTTGAGTGCGGTACCAGGCCCGGGTACAAACGCCCGCGAACGGATCGCAGCCCGGACCACAGCACCTTGACCCGCATCTGAGGGTGGGCCCTTGCCACCCGGTCCACTGCTAGGCATCGCCGAACCTGGGGCGGCGGCTCAGACTGGAAGAATCACGCCAGGAACGTGGTCAGCGCGTAGCGCACGCCACGATCCACCGGCAGCACCTCGTGCAGCAGGGAGCACGAAAACACCAGCGCCGCGCCGGTGGCTGGGGAGAAACGATGCGGGCCAAACTCGGAAAACCGAAACTCCCCGCCCTCGTAGGCACTGGCATTGAGGTTGACCGACAACGCGAAGCGACGATGCGCCACGTCCCGGGTTTCGTTGTCGCGATGAGGGCGAAAATAACCGGCATCCGCCGGGTAGGCCAACAGCTTGAATGGGTCGCGGCGGTCGACGTTAAATTGGTACGCGCGCGCGACCTCGGGCAGCACGCGGCGCATTAGCCGCTCGTGCACCCGGGCTTCCAGCACTGGATCGCGAGGCGGGCTTTCACGCCGCTTCTTGATGGATGGGTCCAGCTCGAGGTACTCGTGGCCATCCTGCAGCACGCGCACTGTGGAGGCCTCGCCCCCGCCACAATCGTCCTCCAGATGGCGTATCAGCGCGTCGCAGAGCTCAGGTTCCAGCACGTCCGGAATGTGCAGCACCGGCGCGATCAGGGCCACCTGTGCCGGACACAGGACCGGGTGCGGAACCAGTGGCGGAAGCGATTCGCGCAAGGGCAACGATCGACTCCATTGCAAACGCAGGTTGGTGTCGGCCTGCCAAAGCGTGTCCGGCTCGAACAACGCGCTCCAGTCGGCGCTTGGGAAAACCGCACGCCAGCCCACTGGTACGCTCGCGCGCCCAGGGTTGGCGATGCACAGCGCGACGACACCTTCTGGTGGCGCCGGGAGCCCCCGCACCGCTTCATCGTTGGCGGGCGAGGCCAACCAGAGCGTCGTACCCGCGAACGAGGAATGCAGCTTGACGCGGCTCCCGTCAGGCAGACTCAGTCGCACGTCCGGCAAACGATCGCCCGTCAGCAGCTTCCATAGGCCAACAGTCGCATTCACTGCACCCGACGCCGCAAATAATTGAGCAGATCGATTCGGGTGATCAGACCGAGGAACAAATCGCCGTCGGTAACGATGACGACATGGCCGCGGTCGAACACCGGCAGCAGCGATTCGATCGGCGACTTCACGTCAACCTTGTCGAGCTTGCTGACCATTGCAGTCGATACGGGGTCGCGGAAGCGGGCTTCATCGCCATAGACATGCAGCAGCACGTCGCTCTCATCGACGATGCCGACGAGGTGCTCGCCGTCCATCACCGGCAGCTGGCTAACGTCGTAGAGCTTCATGCGCTGGTAGGCGGTGACCAACAGGTCATTGGGCCCAACCACCACGGTGTCGCGCTTCGAGAACGGACGCAGGATCAGGTCGCGCAGATCACCTTGCTGATCGCGGGCGAGAAAGCCGTTGTCGAGCATCCAGTAGTCGTTGTACATCTTTGACAGGTATTTGTTGCCGGTGTCGCAGACAAACACCAGCACGTTTTTGGCCGTGGTCTGTTCGCGGCAGTACTTCAGCGCCGCAGCTAGCAGGGTGCCGGTCGAGGAACCCCCGAGGATGCCCTCCTTTTCCAGCAACTCACGCGCGGTCAGGAAGCTTTCCTTGTCGGTGATCGCATAGGCACGCTTGACCCGGCTGAAGTCGGCGATCGGCGGCAGGAAATCCTCGCCGATGCCCTCAACCATCCAGCTCGCGGATTTCTCCGACAGCGTGCCCTGGTTGATGTACTCCTCGAGGATCGAGCCGACCGGGTCGGCGAGGATCAGTTCGGTGTGCGGGGACTGCGCGGCGAAGCAGCGCGACAGGCCGGTCATGGTCCCGGAGCTGCCGCAGCCGAACACGATCGCGTCGAGCCCGCCGACCTCGCTCATCTGCGCCAGGATTTCCGGACCGGTGCCGTGTTCGTGCGCGGCGGGGTTGTCGGGGTTGCCGAATTGGTTGATGAAGTACGCGCCCGGCGTGTCGCCCGCGAGCCGCTCGGCCATGTCCTGGTAGTAGTCGGGGTGGCCCTTGGCCACGTCCGAGCGTGTCAGCACGACCTGCGCGCCCATCGCCTTGAGGTTGAATATTTTCTCGCGGCTCATCTTGTCGGGCACCACCAGGATCAGCTTGTAGCCTTTCTGCTGGGCCACCAGCGCCAGACCAATGCCCGTGTTGCCCGCCGTGCCCTCGACCAGGGTGTCGCCCGGCTTGATGTCGCCGCGCGCTTCGGCGGCCTCGATCATGGTCAGGCCGATGCGATCCTTGATTGATCCGCCCGGGTTTTGCGATTCGAGCTTGAAATACAGCTGGCACAGGCCCGCATCGAGACGCTGGGCCTTGACGACCGGAGTGGCACCGATCATGTCGAGTACGGAGGAATGAATGGCCATGCGGCTTGCGCGGTCCAGTGGGCCGCGCGCGGCGCGACGGGCCTTCGAATTCTAACCGGGCCGCGCTGCGTTCCGCTCAGCAGCAACTCAGGCAAGCGGCCGCCTGCGTGGTTCCGGCAGGCAATGCGCGGGGCGTTGGGCGGACCGCCTTACCGCCGCGACGGGCCTTCCCGACGCGGCGGCTGCGGTGTCGCGGGCGGCGACGTCGGCCGACGAGGAAGCCGTCGCCGCCCGCGGCGAGACCTTAATGCGAGTGCTTGTCGTACAACTGGATGAGTCGATCCTTCGCAGCCAGCTTTTCGCGCTTCATCTGATGGAGCCTGACGTCATCGATCGGCAGTACGCCCAACTCG
>JAYSZI010000122.1:0-40762 GCA_043738095.1 Lysobacter sp. | reverse complement strand
ACTTCTTTGCGAGCGGCGGCCACTCTTTGCTGGCAACTCGACTGGTCGCTGAGATCCAATCCAGATGGGCCATCGAATTGGCGATAAAGACTGCGTTCGAGTATCAGACGGTACGTGAACTCGCAACATTGATCGATGAAGAAGCCAAGTTGAGAACTCTAACGAGCAGCGCGACAAACCGGATGGACACCGAAGAGAAGGAAATATGGGAAATATGAACGCGACTGATCAAATCAAGAGAAATGGACTTTCGACCCAGCGCCAGTGCTTCACGACGGAAGAGGTCGATGAAATCAATAGGCGAATCAGGAGCTACATCACGGAAGCGCACCCTGGCATCGTTCGCGAGGCGGACCAACACACGGTTCGGGGAATACACGGCCCTCATCTTTACGATGCATTCTTCGAGGCGCTGATCCGCGATCCGCGCCTGCTCCTTCCAGCCGAACAACTGCTGGGAGAACGTTGTTACGTGCATCAGTTCAAGATCAATATGAAGCAACGGATGAACGGACAAGCATGGCCGTGGCATCAGGACTTCATCTACTGGAAAAACGGGGACGGCATTCAGGAGCCTGCCCTGCTCAACGTCGCCTTGCTGCTCAACGACGTCGACATGCTGCATGGTCCTCTGTGCTTCATTCCCAATAGCCACAGATCCGGCGACCTGTCTGAGAATCCCGAGAAATCCGGCGACTGGGAACAAGACCTGTCTAAGGATCTGACCTATCAGATCGGTTACAGAGCCATCGAGCGATTGGTAAAGGAGAACGGTGTCGAATACATGACCGGAAAGGCCGGTGACGTCATGATGTTCGATCCGCTGCTCGCGCATTGTTCTTCGGTCAACTTGTCGCCTCAGGATCGTGTTCTTCTCATCGTGACCTACAACGCGGTTTCGAACGTGCCGCGCCCCGGCCATAGAAAAGTGAGACCGGAATTCCTGAGCGCCCGGAACTTCAGTCCCCTGCAAGCCAGCGCCTCAACCTCGCGTATTGCAGAGCCCAGTGCGTGAGCGCAGAAATACAGTTGAAACAACGATGACCATAAGACAGCACTTGCTTGCGTTGGCAGACCTGGGTGTCGGCATCAGCGTGTCCGGAGACAAGTTGATTGTCGAAGGCAACGTCAAGTCGATCGATCCGGACGTAAGAGCATTCTTAAAGGGAAACAAGGAATCGATAATAGATTTTCTGAATTCGCGTTCGACGCCGCAGCTACAGACCATTCCAAGGTCGGAGGGAGCCGAGCAGCCTCTGTCATTTTCGCAGCAGCGGCTGTGGTTGGTTCAACAGATGAATCCGGAAGGAAACCAGTACAGTATGCCGGTCGCTTTGCGGCTCGAGGGAGAATTGAATGTCGACGCGTTGCATCGGGCGTTGGATAGGATCCTTGAGCGGCATGCTGTCCTGCGTACCGTTTTTCTGACCGACTCATCCGGCGAACCGGTTCAAACCGTGCTCGGCGGCACTCGGCTCGACTTCCCGGTGCTCGATTTGTCGGACGATCCCCAGGCCGAGGCGTCGGCATCGACTTTGATCGCCGGAGAATTCGCAAGGCCGTTCGATCTGGAAAAAGATGTGATGCTCAGAACGAAGCTTCTGAGATTGTCGGCCACGTCGCATATTCTGCTCATCAACCTGCATCATATCGCTGCAGATGGCTGGTCGATGAGCGTGCTGACCAGAGAACTGGCCGTTTTGTATGGTGCTTTCTGTCGGGACGGGGAGGGGATCGACCCACTGCCGGAACTGCCTGTGCAGTACTCGGACTTCGCCGCGTGGCAGCGAAAGTGGTTCAGCGGCGAGAGACTGGAACGCCACCTCACTTACTGGCGTTCCATGCTGGAGGGTGCCCCTCGCATCCACGACCTTCCCCTCGATTTCGTCAGGCCGGCTGTCGCCAGCTTTCGCGGCGGCCGATACGTGCAGCGTATTTCCGGCGAGCTGAAGGACACACTGAACCAGTTGGCGCAGAGCCATCAGGCCACGCTATTCATGTTGATGAATGCGGCGTTTGCAACACTGTTGGCTCGCTATTCGAATTCCGTCGATATTGTCATCGGCACTCCCATCGCCAATCGGGAACGTACCGAATTGGCGCCGTTGGTCGGCTTCTTCATCAATACCCTCATAGTTCGCTCGGATCTGTCGGCAAACCCGACTTTCGCCGAGTTGCTCGAACAGAGTAAAGACAGGTTGCTGGGTGCTTACGAGCACCAGCAGATGCCTTTCGAACGGCTGATCGAGGAAATGCAGCCGGAAAGGAGTCTGAGCTACCAACCCGTTGTCCAGATTCTGTTGTCGCTGCACAACAACGAAACCAGCGATTTCGCTTTGGACGGACTCGCTTGTCAGTTTCTCAACCAGGGTGAATACCAGGCCCGCTACGACATCACGTTGAATGTAACCGAACAGGACACCGGCATCCTGTTGTTATGGGAGTTTGCGACAGATCTTTTCAAGGAAGACACCATCGCGCGCATGTCGCACCATTTCGAAGAGTTGTTGCGCAACGTGGCTAGGGAACCGATGTCGCGGGTTCTGGATATCAATTTCCACTGCGCGGAAGACTCGTTGAATTTGCGTACCTGGAACGCAACAAGGGTCGAGTACGATGCGGAAGCCTGCATTCAACAACTGTTTGAACAGCAAGTTCGCAAGACTCCGAACGCAATCGCCGTCGAGTGCGATGGGGTAACGCTTAGTTATCTCGAACTGAACCGGAAAGCCAATCAGCTCGCCCAGTATCTGCTGGAGGTCGGGGTTAAGGCGAACACGCTGGTAGGGTTATGTGCAGAGCGATCAATTGAACTGGTCGTTGCCGTATTCGGAATCCTAAAAGCAGGCGCCGCCTATGTGCCGCTGGAACCGTCCTTGCCCAAAGCCCGGTTGCAATACCTCATGTCGGATGCCGGCATCGATCTGGTGCTGCTGCAGTCGCATCTGGCCCCGAAACTTCCGCTAGCCGCAGCCGATATCTTGCTTCTTGATGACGTGCTTGCCGGCGAGCAATGGTTGCCTGGATACGACGACGCGAACCCCCCCCTCACGGGCGGTGCCGATCATCTCGTTTATGTCATCTACACGTCTGGCTCTACTGGAAAACCGAAGGGCGTGCTGATCAACCATCGCAGCCTGACCAATTACCTTGGGCATGCGGTAGCGACTTATTCCGCTGGCATCGAGGCCGGCGTCTTGAGTTCGACCCTCGGCTTCGATGCTACCGTCTCGAGCCTGTTCACGCCGCTGCTTTCCGGCAAGAAGCTTCTGGTCGTACCTCAGCGGCGTTCGGATATCGAGGAACTGGCCGCTACTTTCCTTTCGGCGACGCAGCCCATGCTGTTCAAGCTGACGCCGTCGCACATGGAGGCGTTGCTGCCGCTCTTGAAAGGAGTGCGTTCTCCACTTGCGCACTGTCTGGTGATCGGTGGCGAGCAACTGTCGGCATCGCTGGTCGGGCAATGGCGCGAGCAGGTTTTGCCGGAAGGGCGATATATCAACGAGTACGGGCCGACCGAGGCCACCGTAGGCTGCGTCGTGGAGGAGGTGGAGAAGCCCGTCTCGGAGTGCAGCGCTGTACCGATCGGACGCCCAATCCTCAACATGGAAATGCATGTCCTGGATGACTACGGGAACCCAGCACCGATAGGCGTTTTTGGCGAGCTTTATATCGCCGGAGACGGTTTGGCCGTGGGTTACATGAACCAAGCGGCGCTGACGGCAGAACGATTCCCCACGGTGCGACTGTCTGATGGACGAACGCTCCGTCTTTACAAGACCGGCGACAGGGTGCGATGGCTGGACAGCGGCAAACTGGAGTTCGCCGCGCGGTTGGACCATCAAGTAAAGCTTCGCGGTTTTCGCATCGAACTGGGCGAGATCGAATCGACTGCTCTTAGCCACTCCGCGGTAACGCAATGCGCTGTACTCGTCGATCCGGATCAGAATCAGCTAGTTGCGTTCGTCGTTGGCTCTGTTGCAGAGGACACCCGACAAGACCTTTCCCGCCATATGGGGCACCAGCTTCCGTCCTTCATGCTGCCCGCGCGGTATATCTGGTTGGACGAACTGCCACTGACCTCAAATGGAAAAGTCGATCGCAAAGCACTGCTTGTCCGATCAGCGAGCAGCTCCGCCGCTGCAACTTACGAAGCACCCCGCGACGCAGAAGAACGTGCACTTTGCGAAGTGTGGGCTACGGTGCTTAAGCGGAGCAAAGTCGGACTCAACGACAACTTCTTCAGTATGGGCGGCGACTCGATCCGAGTGATTCAGGTGATAAAACTCGCGCAGGAACGAGGGTTGCAATTGGCAGTAACGGATGTATTCGCCCATCAGACGGTATTGGCATTGTCTGCAAGCGGTCTGCTGAAATCTGTCGGTAGTACGAGATCTGAAGACGCGCCTTTACACCTGTTGTTGTCCCATCTTCCCGAGGAGTTCAAGCCGCCGTTTGGCAGGGACGTCTATCCCGTTACGTCGCTCCAGCAGTTGATGCTCGAAGCAGCACTGACGGAAGGACAGGAACGTGGCGTCTATCATCCCCAATTGATGTACGACATCAGCGGTCAGGCGATCGACCCCGGGAGTCTGGGTCGCGTCTGCGAGCACTTGGTACGCAAGCATGTGGTCTTGAGAACCACGTTTTACAAGGGATCCGATGGACGCTACGTCCAAGCCATAGAAGAGGCTTTCGCGTTCCGAATTGGCCATGTCGATCTCAACGGAATTTCGGCAGAAGATCAAAAGCGGCGCACCCGACAGTTGATCGACGACGATAGTAGGAATCCTTTTATTCCCGACGCCGGCGAGCCGCTGATTCGCATCACCTTGATCACTCTCTCGGCGACTAGCCATTGCCTGTTTGTCTCCATGCATCACGCCATTGAAGACGGCTGGGGCTTCGTCGAGTTAATGAACGAGCTGACGACCCTATATTCGCAGCTAGTACTGCATGGTGAACTGCCGTCGGAATCTGCCACGAACGTGTTCAAGGAGCGTGTCGCGCTCGAACTCGAGGCAGGAGCATCGCTGGAGAGCCAAGCAGCCTGGGAGGAAGCCCTCGCGGGCTATACGCCGATGCCTCCTCTGGTTTCCAGAGAGTGCTGGAGAGAAGACGAAATCAATGAGATCGAATTCGAACTCAACGGAGAAGCGGTAGCAGGACTTCGATCGCTGACACAGCATACCGGCGCGCCTGTAAAGAATGTCTTGCTCCTGGCATACATGAACGCACTTGCGGGCCTCTCCGGAAGCAACAGCATCACAGTCGACGTCGTGACGAACGGACGGAGCACCCGGCTGTCCGATCCCTTAAAAGCATTTGGCCTTTTCTGGAACTTGCTGCCGGTAAACCTAGCACTGTCGCGTCAGCTCGATGGCGACTTGAAAACACTCGGCGAACGCCTGTTACAAATAGACGCACATAGTCTTTACCCGGCCGATAGACTGACAAGCCTTACGGGGACAAAGGATCCGACCTACGCGGCGTTCAACTTCGTCAGCTACCACCATGCCGCTGAAAATCGGCTTTCGGACAATGGGTTCTCGGTATCGCTCGGACATGCAAGAGACAGGTTCCACCATGCGATCAAATTGTTCGCTTCGCTGGATGGGAATGAAGCGAGCCTATTTCTAAAGATCGAATTTTCCCGTCAATACATATCCCCAGGCCAGGCTCAGTCCTTTCGCGAAGCGTTCCTGGGAAATGTTGCCGACATTCTGTCTTGTCATAAAAAATACGCAATTAGCGTCGGGACTGTTATTGAGGAACTTTGTGATGATGGGAAATGATCGGGCACTGCTTGAGCGGTCGGATATCGGTCTTGTGAACGCTGAACTCATCGCCGGCAAGTTGCCGCTGATCAAAATCAACTCATCGAACATAAAGACAATGAGTTGGATGGGGAGCAACTCGGCGGCGATCAGAACGTTGTTGCAGGACAATGGCGCCCTGTTGCTGCGAGGGCTCAGCATCAGCGGAAGTAAGCAGTTCGCAGACATCCTGGAATGTGCATTCGATGCGGAGCTATTGCCTTACATCTATCGTTCCACTCCGCGAACGGAACTGAAGGGCAATGTCTTCACGGCCACGGAGTACCACAGCGACCAAGTAATTCTCCAGCACAATGAGAACGCTTATAGCAATCGCTGGCCCATGCGAATCGGCTTTATGTGTGTCACTCCTAGCTCAATCGGTGGTGCCACGCCGATCGCGGACAGCCGAAAAGTCTTTCGCGACATCCCGGTGCAGATTAAAGACAAGTTCGAGAGTAAGGGAATAATGTATGTCCGAAATTACTCGGACATCGACCTGCCGTGGAGCGAGGTCTTCGGAACTAGCAACAAGCAGGATGTAGAACAGTTCTGCACTGAAAATCGCATTGGATGTGAATGGCTCGAAGGCGGTGGGCTCAAAACGACTCAAGTAAACCCGGCTGTCCAAATGCACCCCGTTACCCAGGAGAAGGTCTGGTTCAATCAAGCTCATCTGTTTCATATTTCGAGCCTGGATAGCGAACTCGCCGAGGGGCTACTCACTGCCGTGGGGAAGGCGCGCCTCCCGAGAAATGCCTACTACGGCGATGGTTCAGAGATCGAGCCAGAGTTCCTACAGGCCATTCGGGATGTCTACGCCATGCATACCGTTCGCTTCTCCTGGGAGAAGAGTGACGTGTTGCTCCTGGACAACATGCTGTTCTCGCATGGCCGGGAAGCTTTTTCAGGCGAAAGAAAGGTGCTGACAGGCATGGCGGTTACTCAAGCTGTGTCCAGCTGAAGCTCAACCCAGGACGCGCTATCAAAAATGGAGGGTAACTAATGGGACTGTTCAGCGAGCCAGCATTAAAAGTCGCCTACAAGAGAATAGACCACGTGGCCGTGGCCGTACGCGACTTGGAGCAGGCTATTTTGTTTTACCAGAACGTACTGAAATTCACTCTCGAGGAGCGCAGGACCACGCAGGGTCAACGCACAGGAATGATTTCCGCGGTAATGAATGGAGGAAATTTCACGATCGTCTTGATTCAGGGACTGCAACCGGAGTCCCAGGTTTCACAATACATTCAAAACTACGGCCCTGGCGTGCAGCACGTCGCTCTCGAAGTCGAGAATTTGGAGGAAGCCGCGGATATGTTGCGTAGCAGCGGGATGTCCTTCGCGACCGATATAATATCCGGCTCTGGATTGAAGCAGATTTTCTCCAATAGGGATCCCAACTCGGGGGTCATGGTTGAAATCATCGAGCGCTGCAACAACCTTGGTTTCGAGGAAGGCAACGTGCAGAACCTGTTCGATAAGCTAGAAGCGGCGGAACTCGTATAAATGAAACCGGTGCTTGCGGTCGATATTACAGAGCTCGCCTACTCGTCCAGCGATAAGCTGGAGGTGATGAACTTCCTTAACGAAGTGGCGGAAACCTACCCAAACGCGATCTCTTTTGGCTCCGGCCGACCGTCGGAAGCGCATTTCGATGTGGAAAGGTGGCTGCAGCAGATTTCATTATTCGTGGAGCAATTCGCGAACAAACACGCAGTGTCCCACAAGTCCGTCTACGATATGCTGGGTCAGTATGGAAAGACCACCGGGATTATCAATGAGTTGATCGCCGAAACCTTGGTTAAGGACGAAGATATCCATGTCTCCCCGGAGTCCATCCTAGTCACCTACGGTGCACAGGAGGGCATGGAAATTTGCTTGTCGACGCTCTGCCGATCCGGTCGCGACGTGCTGCTGGTAGCAGATCCAACCTATATCGGTATCACCGGACTTGCGGCGATCAAGAATATAGAAGTCGCAGAAGTAAGCTCGGATGCGGAAGGCCCTGATTTGGAGCATTTGCATCATGTAATCGATGCGCTGAAAGCCAGGGGCAAACGGGCGGCCGGATTCTATCTCATTCCCGATTTCAACAATCCCATGGGAAGCTCGATTTCCTTGGCACGCCGTCGCGAATTGCTGGACTTTAGCCGGAAACACCGTCTCTTGCTCGTTGAGGACAACCCGTACGGGCTGTTTCGCTACGAAGGCCAGCGCTTGCCGACGCTGAAGTCTCTCGATGAGAATGGCACGGTGATTTACCTGGGCACGTTCGCGAAGTCGCTGTGCCCCGGTTTGCGCATCGGCTATGTCGTTGCTGATCAATTGGTGGCTTCGGCAGGCAGTTTCTATCCGCTAATGAGCGAGTTCTCCAAGGTAAAGAGCATGGTGTCCGTCAATACAGGCCAAGTCCATCAGGCCGTTATCGGTGGCTTGCTGATAGAGGCGAATTGTTCCTTGCGAGAACGCGTTATGCCGCTCGTTGAACTCTACAAGTCCAATCGCGATTGTATGCTGGATGCGTTAGCGTTGACGTTTCGATCTGAAAGGTTCGATGGTTGCAAAGTGACTTGGAATCGTCCTGAGGGAGGTTTCTTCATTGTGCTTAGCTTGCCCTTCGAGTTTGGCAAACGCGAGGTCCAAGAATGCGCGGACGAGTACGGGGTAATATGTCTGCCGCTTTCGTTCTTTTCGTCACAACCGGAGTATGCGTGTTGCATACGGTTATCGTTCAGTTACACCAATCACGCACGAATCAAGCGAGGCGTAACGGCGTTGGGTGAGTATCTGTTGCATCTTCATTCGGAGAGAATTTCGCAGTGATAACTGTCACGAAAGAAGATTTGGAAAGCCTAATGCGCAAGGCATTGGCGGCTTTCCCGTTGTCACCTGCGCACATGGATTATTTGATCGACGGCCTAATGCTCCCGTCGCTGAGAGGCGTCGACACGCATGGAGTGCGGCTCTTTCCTACCTACCTGAAGGAGTTGGAGGGTGGACGCAGCAAAGCCCAACCGGAATTGCGGTTCACCAATGCAGCTCCCGCTCTCGCTACGCTGGATGCCGGGCAGGCTTTGGGAATCGTCGCTGGGTTCGAAGCCGTGCATCGCTCCATCGAGCTGGCGGAAAGCTTCGGCATAGCAGCGGTTTCTGTACGCAATTCCAATCACTTCGGCGCAGCTTCGAATTACACACTTGCAGCAGCGAAGCGCGGCTATGCGTGTCTTTGCTTTAGTAATTCCGATGCGCTGGTCGCCCCGCATGGCGGCATCGAGAAGATTCTCGGAACTAACCCTTTGAGCTTCGCAGCACCTGCCTCAGACGGGGAACTTTATTGCCTCGATATGGCTACGAGCCAAGTTTCGTATTCGAAAATAATGCAGAAGTTTCGGTCGGGCGAAGCGATCCCGGAAAATTGGGCTGTCGGCGTCGACTACGAGGCGGACGTTCTCGGTGCCTTGCAGGCTCTAGGCGGCTACAAGGGGCAGGGCATCGCGATGATGATTGCAATTCTGTCATGCGTCTTGGCTGGGACTCCCTTCGACCACGAGATGGGTCATGTGTATGGGCCGCCTTACGATAAGGCAGGTGATGTTGCCCATTTCTTCATCACCATAAAGATTTCTGCCTTTACCGATCTGGGGAACTTCGAGCGTCGACTGTCAGCGCTGATGGCGAGGGTCAGGCAGTGCCGCCCGTTATCGGATCAACCGGTTCTCGTAGCCGGAGATCTAGAACGCGCGGCATTCGAATGCCGTGTCGATGAGGGAATTCCAATTACAGCAGCGGATTTTCAGTTCTTCGATGAGCTTGCCCGCGAACTGGGCGTCGCATTCCCAACGAAGCCATCGGAGGTTGCGACACCAGCACTAAACACATCGCTGGTGGAGGGCGGCTGATGGAAACCCGTTTGTTCATTCGGCCGGAGAAGCGTCCGATGGCATCAATGAGCCTATTCTGCTTGCCCTACGCTGGCGGGAGCGCGAGCACTTATTTTCACTGGGCTAAGAATCTGCCCTCAGAAATCGAATTAAGTATCGTGCAACCCCCTGGGCGGGGAAGCCGGATCAGCGAGCCGGCGCACCAATGCATGTCGTCGCTAACAGCAGAACTTTTGCCTGCACTCGAACCTTACCTCGATAGACCCTATATGCTATTCGGGCATAGTTTGGGTAGCAGGGTGGGTTTCGAACTCATGCATCAGATGAAACAACGCGGATGGCCAGAACCGGAGCATTTCATTGCCTCTGGTAGCTTGCCACCCAACTCTGGCTGGCACAGTAAACCCATATTCGATATGGCGCGCGAGGACTTTATTGCCGAGCTAAGGAAGTTCGAGGGCACGCCCGATGAAGTTCTTAACAACGACGAATTGATCTCCTTGCTGCTGCCCGCGTTGCGCGCCGATTTTCGCATCGCGGACACTTACCAGTATCGAGGAGGCTCAACCTTCGATTGCCCAGTAAGTATTTTTGGGGGGGTACGTGACAAAAATGTTTCGACCGATCGGCTTGCAGAGTGGAAACGATATTTCCGGCTAGAGCCGGAAATCTTCCTCTTTCCCGGGGGGCATTTTTTTATTGAATCGGACTCCAAGGATGTCCAAGCTCGTGTCGGTACTATCGCTAGGGAACATCTGAATAAGTCACTGGCAGCAAAATTCAAGTCAGCCGGATCAAAGAGTTGCGGCCTGCACGCATCCGAAATTCGGACTTGTTCAGACTCTCCCTATTGATTGGGCCCTCAAACAGGTTTACGCGGCGTACTTGAATCGTGGGTCCTTCCCGATGGCGTGTTTCAGGCCGGCGTTCAAGCGTTCTTCGAGATTGAGATCCGGGCTGTAGCAAGTACATCGGGAAGTTGCACTTCGTGGGTGAATCCGCCATCCTTCGAAGCCCCAGACCCGACTGCTTGGCTCATCTCAAACTAAATTCTCCACACCGCTTCAGACAGTCTCAAGTCTTCGAAAGAGATTGGATTGACATGAAAAATGCGGCTTCGCAGCAAACGAATAAGGGCTGAACATGACGAGAAGGATAAGGACATTCATTCTGGTGGGCTGCCTGCTGTTGGTCGCTTTTGCTGCCAGTTCATTGCTTCTGGCAGACAATGCCGAGCCAGCGGTCGTCGCCCCGGATCCAACAACGAATGCCAAGCGAGTCGTCGTTGAACCAGCGCTCGAGTGGCAACAGGCGATAGAGACCAAGATTTATTGCAACGTCAGCACGCCGTTCACTCATCAAATCTCTAGTCATGCGCAAGCGGAGTTGAGCAAAATCTTGCCCAACGGGACTATCGTCGAGGCGGGCGACTTGGTGGCTCAGCAAAATGGGTTCTACTTGGCGCGCGATCTGGAAGTCCTCGAGATCGACATTAAACTTGCCCAAGCCCAATTCGATCAGGCTAACGTAGAGCTCGGCCGAATAAAGTCTCTTAGCAAAGACGGATTGGTCTCCAAGTCCCAACTTAATCAGTTGGAACTTCAGACTGAGAATCACAGGCTGACGAAATTGCGGCTTCAGCAACAATTGCTTGCCGCCAGGCATCGGCTAAAGAATCTCGCTCATTACGCTCCGTTCGATGCGCAAGTCGTGCAGGTAACCGCCCAACCTGGTCAACAGCTCGCTAGTGGTCAGGAGATACTTCGGTTGTCTCCCATCGAGAAAAAGCAGTTCGAGTGCCTGCTACCACACGAGCGCTATCAGAAAATCAGCGACCTGGAGAATCTCAGATTCAAGTTGGATGGACAGGAGCTCGCTTTGCGTCAGATCGGCCAAATGCTGGACAAGGACACGCAGAATCTCACCCTGTATTTCGACTATCTTGCCTTGGGCGATAAGTCCCTCCTCGTGGGTCAGCGATTTCAATTGACCATGCTGGAACGTACTGACCGCGTCACTAAGGTGCCAGCCGACGCGGTGAGGCTTGAAGGCAACACCTATCAGGTCTGGACCGTTGGCAAGGAGCATAAGGCCGCCAAGCTACCGGTGAAGGTACTGGACACGCTGAACGCTCACTTCGTAATCCAATCTGAGCTCAAGCCCGGTGACTCCGTAGTCGTACAAGGGTATCAAGGACTACAGCCAAACCAGGACGTGCAGCCTGTGACCAAGGCAAAGCTGTGAAACTGATAGAAAAGTACAGCTCCGCAATTATTGCGTGCGCATTTCTTTTGGTGATCCTAGGCGGGATTGCGGGGTTCAAGCTCCCGAACTCATTGCTGCCCACCATCGATCGCCCCCAGATTTCACTAGTAACGTCTTGGCCGGGCAAGACGGCGAGCGAAATCGAACAGGCGCTCGTTGCACCTCTAGAACAGGAATTGAGTGGCCTTGGTTATCTAAAGGAGCTGCAGACCACCGTAAGTAATGGTTCCGCGGGAACGACAATGACGTTCCACTCCAACGCGAACATGGAACAAGTGTATATCGATGTGCTCTCCCGCATCAGCCAGGTGCCGAACTGGCCCGCGCAAGTAGCGATACCGCGGGTGTTCAACTACAGCAATGGTGCAGGCGCAACTTTGGCCAGCTTCTTTCTCTATTCGGACAGGGAGGCTAGCGAGGCGGATCTGATACAAGCCTATAAATCCCACGTCCAACCAGCCTTCGCCAAGATTCCTGGTATCGAGTCCCTCCTCGCCCCCACCACGCCCATTGAACAGCGGGTCGATATCGAGTTCGATCCGGCCAAGCTCGCTCAGCATTCAATCACTATCGAACAGGTGTTGGTACGCTTGAACGATATGGTCGACCGCTCTGGCGGAACGCTGAAGGTAGGCTCCCAAGAGTATGGCCTGCACTTCAAGGGGCAAGTCCCCCTCGCGGACATGCAGGACATGCCGATTTCTTCCAGCGGGCCGCAGATTCTCCGGCTGGGCGACATTGCCTCCGTGCGCACTCGACTTGTTTCCGATTGGAACTACTTTGCGCTGGAAGGAAAGCGATCCTTCTATTTCTACATCCAGCCTGCCAAGAACATCAACGTGCTCGAAACGATCGACCGAATCAAGCAGGTTACCGGCGAGCTTAACGACGGTGCTCTATCGAAGCTTGGCATGAAGGTAGCGATCAGCCGGGACGACTCGCGGGGAATCCGGAACTCTCTCATGCTGGTGTATGGCAACCTCCTTGCGGGCGTTCTGCTTGCGTGCGCGGTGCTTTACTGGTTCTTGCGCGACTTGCGCGTGGTCTTTCTCATCTTCATCAGCATACCTGTGTGTCTTGCGCCTGTGATCCTGGCTATGTACGCCGGAGGTCGCAGCATGAATGTCATATCGCTTGCCGGTATGGCCCTGTCTATCGGGCTGTTGGTCGATGCCGCGATCATCGTCATCGATAATATTCAACGACTTCGCCACGAAGGGCTGAGTCTATTGCCCAGTATCCGCCAAGGCACCTACGAGGTCGCCGGCGCGCTAGTTTCCTCCACGATTTCGAGCATCATTGTTTTCGTCCCGATCCTAGCGATGCAATCGACCGCAGGGCAGTTGTTCAAAGACTTGGCCTTTACGATCTCGAGTTCTTTGCTGGTATCGATACTGTTTGCACTAGTATTGCTGCCTATTCTGGCGCGGTATGTACTGAAAGGCGGGGCGGAGAAACCTGGTACGGGAGCACCCGAAAAGACGAGTCGGGCATTGAATGCGGCAATCAAGTTGTCATTGCTGCCAGCAACGCGGAAGCCGTTGGCCTATGCCGGCGTCATCCTTGGCGTCCCGATCGCCATCCTCATCACCTACCTTGCCATGCCCCCCATCGATGTGCTGCCTAACCCCAAGCAGCCGATGGTTTCCACCTCTATCAACTTTGAAGCGCCAATGGCTGCCGATGTGGTGGAGCGCGAGATCGCAAAGGTCATCCTGGACAAGATCGAACGCGAGGCCGGCCCCCATAAGGCGTCCATCGTGACCCACGGGATAATGTGCTACCCAATGATGTGCAACCTGTATTTCTACATGCAGGGCGATTGGAACTTCGATGATTTCAAGGCGTGGGTCGAAGGAAAGATCGTCAACGACATGGTGGGAACTCGCATATCCACCAACCAGGGCGGGCTGTTGCAGTTTGCCATGCCCAACAGCCGCGTCAGTCAGCTCGACCTGAAAGGCGCGGAGTTGCCGGTTTTGCAACGAGTCGGTGCTGATTTGCTGGAGCATTTGCGCAGCAAGTTCCCGAAAGCCCAGATCGAGGAAGGAACAGCATTGACGAACCGAGCTACCCGCATCGAGTTCGAGCCGAACCAGGACCAGTTGATTCATGTCGGCCTGAGCGTGCGCGAGTTCAACAGGCAGCTTGTTGCGCTGACCGATGGGATTTATCTTGGCAACTTCTACACCGGTACGAGCACCCTTCCGTTCTATTTCAAAGCCAAGGACCCGCTACACCTCGAGCAGTTGCTGAGTACGGAAATCATGGTTCCGAACTACGGATTGATTCCGCTGCGCGACCTGACGGTAGCTAAGATGGCGCTGGCTCCGGAGTCGATCCTGCGGGTTAACCGCGAGGTTAGCATTTCGTTGAACCTGACACCGCCAGAGGACATGGCCGTGGGTGATTTTGTCGCCCAGGTAGGGGATAGCGTCGATGGTTTCATGAAGAACGTCGGCGACGATAGGCTGCATGTTCAGTTTCGTGGGAGCGCGAACGAATTGAAGATTTTCTTGGGGGAATTTCTACAGATCTTCATCGGCGCCCTCATCGCCTTGGCGATACTTATGTGGTTTACGTTGAAGTCCGGTCGGCTCGCGATGGCGGTCCTACTCTCGATTCCGCTGTCCTTGGCGGGAGGGATGCTCAGCCTCAAGCTGCTGAACCTCTTTGTCCCCCAGAACTTGGATGTGATCACCATGATTGGTTTTGTCATGCTGATGGGACTCGTCGTCAACAATACTATTCTGATGGTCAGTCACTTCCAGGTCGCCATGAACAAGGGACTCGGGCAACTCGAAGCGATACGAGATGCGGTGAGCCTGCGTATCCGGCCGATCATAATGACAACGGTAATCTGCATCTTCGCCAATTTACCTCTCGTGCTCAGCCCTGGAGATAGTGCTGCCATCTACCGAGGTCTGGCCGCCGTAAATACCGGAGGCATGATTTTTAGCGCGCTCTTCGTTTTTGCTTTCATGTCCGCGCTACTCTCCTTGCCGCTATTCAAACTTCGGAAGACAAGTCGGCGGCCGTTAGTACATGACGAACCGGCGCTAGATACGGCTGCGTAAAGCGCGACGAGATCCGGACATGCTCAAGAAGCTATTAAAACTGCAAATCTTCGGATGGGCCCTGACATCTTGTGTTTGCAATGCCGGAGCAATTTCTCCTAGCGAGGCCAGGGAAGTCGTCGAGGTCTTGAGGGAGCGTATCGAACAGAACTACGTATCTCAGAAAACCGGTCGAGCGGTGGTCGCCCGATTGTCGAGCCACGAGGTGATCGCGTCGCTCAATGGCATTCGGGATACGAAGGATTTAGAGTCGCGATTAAACTCCCTTCTGCAGACTTTCGATAAGCATCTCGGCGTTCAATGGCGGGATCCGCAAGCGCGCGAGGAAAGCCGACGTGAGGCGTGGTTCTCAAAGTTAGATCGCAAGCACTCGGGTTTCACTAGGGTCGAGTTGTTGGATGGTAATGTCGGCTATGTCGATTTTTGGGGATTCGACGAGGTTAGCGAACAATCCAAAGCGCGCCTAGAGGCAGTCATTACGTTCGTTGCCGATAGCGACGCTTTGATTCTGGATCTTCGAAAAAATGGTGGCGGAAGTCCAGACATGGTGAGGCTGATCAGCAGCTACCTGTTCAAAAAGCCCGTGCACCTCAATAGTATGTATTGGAAATCCTCCGGGAGCATGACGGAATCGTGGACGCTCTCGGGCGTCTCCGCTGGGCGCTTGGCCAGCATTCCGATCTATGTCCTGACCAGCGGCGATACATTTTCTGCAGCCGAAGAGTTTGCATACAACCTCCAGCAATTAAAGCGGGCGACGGTAATCGGTGAAGTAACGAAGGGAGGCGCCAACCCTTGGCGTTACTTCGCGTTGACCGATGAGTTCCGCGCGGCGATCCCAATTGCTCGAGCGGTGAATCCCATTTCAAAGACAAACTGGGAACATGTCGGCGTACGACCCCATGTCGTCGTGGCTCGCAGCAAGGCATTGGCCGTGGCTTATTGCAGAGCACTAAAGAGCCTCAGAGGTTCCGTTAAAAATCCATATCAATTGGAAGAGATTAATCGCCAGTCAAAAAAGTTGAGGGATGATTTCGCAGCGGCCTGTCCTTGACTTTGGCGACAGATCAGGCGTTCGAAACTTATGGACGGTCAATACCTAAGTTTCCCTGTCAAGCAGACGCTTCAAAAGGGCACCTCTAAAAACTGCTGCACCGGCACATCGACTTCGTGGCGATCGCAGCGGCGGTGGATGCCAAGCTGACCTTAGGAGTATCGGGCCGAGGTGGGCGGCCGCCGTATCCGACGATGGTGATGGTGATGGTGATGGTGATGGGGAAGCTGCTGCTGTTGCAGCAGCTGTACAACCTCTCCGATGGCGCGCTGGAGTACCAGGTACTGGACCGCAGCAGCTTTCCGCGTTTTCTCGGTCTGGTGCACAGTCGCCGGGTGCCCGATGGCAAGACGACCTGGGTCTGGCGCGAACGCCTGAAGACCCTGGCCCTGATCGGCGACAACTGCTGCCGTTAGCGGCCAGTTCCAGCGAGCGGGTTTCATCGCCCGCGGCGGTCAGATCATCGATGCCAGCTTTGTCACTGCCCCGATTCAGCGCAACACGCGCGAAGAGAACGCGCAGATCAAGCAGGGCGAGACGCCGAAGGACTGGAACGCCGCCAAGCGGTCGCAGAAAGATGTCGATGCCCGCTGGACGAAGGGGCACGGCAAAAGCAGTTGCGGTTACAAGCTGCATGCCAACACGGATCGTCGCTGGGGCTTCATCCGCCAGCACGAAGTCACGCCCGCTCACGTGCACGACAGCCAGCACTTCGAAACGATCTTGGACCCGGGCAACACCCGCCGGACGATCCGCGCCGACAGTGCGTATGCCGATCGCGCGCGTGAAGCCGACCTCAAGCAGCAAGGCTAACGCGCCGACATCCAGCACAAAGGCCATGCAACCAAGCCGCTGGGTGAGGCGAAGCAGCGCCGCATCCATCGCATCGCCAACGACCGCGCGTTCGGCGAACACCCGTTCGCTCGGCTAACGCAGCAAGGCGCCAAGTGCCTGCGCACGATCGGGCTGACGCGGGCGAAGGTGGTGATCGGCCTGAAGGTGGCCAGTCACAATCGGATGCGTCTGGCGCAGTTGCAACACAGGGGAATTGCGCCTGCATGACGGCCAAAAGCCGCCGAAAGGCGGTCAAGGTGGCTGCAAGGCGATGCCAAACGCTTCCAGAACGCCTTACGGACCGGGTGCAACCCACGAGCGGCCCGTGCCGTCCGCGCGCCGACGCCACTCAGCAAAAAATGACGTTATTCGAGGTGCCCAAAAGCAGAACTCAACCTTCAAGTGCAACACCCCGAACCGGCCAGGGTGTTGCGATGGACAATCAGTATCGGCATTTGAGCGTGGAAGAGCGCGCGGAGATCATGATCGAGCGGAGCAAGGGCGTGAGTCCGCGGAGTTGGCCACTTTCTCAAAACGTATTGCACTTGATTCTTGAGACCAAGCTCTTGCTCGCAGCTTTCATCGATCTGCCGATTGCTGTCGCTTTGCAGCGAAGCAAGCGCGCTTGCGACAGCCATAGATCAGGAACCGCGGCCAGTTTATGCTTTCGCTAGGCAGCCACTTTTATGCTTCCTCGCACACCCCGTTGTTCGTTAGGGTTCAGGTTATCTGCTAGCCTTCGGCGCTGCTGCAGGCCAGAGAAAGCAAGGCATGCTCAACCACGACAGGACCCCGCGATGAGCGTGCCCCTTCCGCGTCCGCTGTTCCGCAACCGGAACTATCTGCTGCATTGGGCCGCTTCGACCATCTCCTGCCTCGGAGACTACTTCACGCTGATAGCGATGCCCTGGCTGGTGTTATCGCTCAGCCATGGCGCCGCCGTACTGGGCGTGGTGATGGCGTTGGAAAGCCTGCCACGCGCCGTTTTTATGCTGATCAGCGGCGGCGTTTCCGACCGTTACACACCTCTTACGGTGCTGCTCGCAAGCCGGGCGGCGTTCATGGGCGCCCTGGTGTCGCTCGCGCTTTTGCTGTGGTCCGGCCATCTCGGGGTAATGCATCTGTACGGATTCGCGCTGCTGTTCGGCGTGCTGTCGGCGTTCTCCATGCCGGCCGCTTCGGCGTTGCTGCCGCGCCTGGTGGATCGCGAACAATTGCAGAAAGGCAACAGCACGCTGATGGGGGCGCGCCAGCTGATCCAGTTGTTCGCGCCCGTTCTGGCTGGCTTGCTGATCTGGGGAATGCCGTCGTCGGGACTGGCCGATGCCCATGCGCCCGCGACGGCGAGCGATCTATCGCGGATCGGCTGGGCGTTCCTGTTCAATGCGGCGACGGTCCTGGTTTCCCTGGCCATGATGTTCAATATCCGCCTTGCGCCTCTGGATGAAGAGGGAACGAGCGGAGTGGGCGGTGCCCCCGGCCGGGCCCGGTTGTCGGAGGGGTTCCGCTATGTATGGCAGGACCAGGGCTTGCGGATCGTGACGTTGTACGTGGCGTGCATCGGTTTCTTCGCCATCGGCCCGCTGCTGACCGTGATTCCCCAGTTTGCGGCCCAACGCCTGGACCAGGGAGCTCTCTCCTACGGCCTGCTGTATGCAGCCAACGGGTTGGGTGCCCTGGCAGGCTTCACGTGCGCGGGACTGCTGAGCAAGCCCGATGCCCGTACCGTGGGTCTGGTGCTGTTCACTGCAGATCTCGTTGCCGGCGCGTGCATCCTCTGGTTCGCGCAAAGCGACAGTTTCAACACCGCCGCTGCGGCCCTCGCAGTGATGGGCGTTGCGAATGCCTACGGCGGCGTGGTCGCTATGAGCTGGATCCAGCAGCGAATCCCCATGCGCCTGTCCGGTCGCGTGATGGGCGTGGTGATGTTCGCGATGATGGGACTGGCACCGGTGTCGATGGCATTGAGCGGCGGCGTCATCGCGCAGTATTCGCTATCCACGCTGTTGTGGGTGTCGGGCAGCGTGGTCGCCGGGTTTTCGCTATTGGGCCTGTTGTTGCCCGGGCTCAATCGTTTCGGTACCTATCCCAGTCCGTCGTCGCCACAGGCGGCTTGAACGTCGCGCGAGCCACGGCCATGGCTTGCCCGCTATGACGGCGCACCGATCAGCGCTGCTATCGCCGGGCCCAGTTCTGACACATTCGGCTCTTCCATGATGGAAAAATGGGTCGCATCGAATTCGCGGCAGGCGATGGGCGTGCGCGCGAGCGCCTGGATCTCCGCAACCCGTTGGGCGACCGTTTTGAAGTTCCGGTTCTGGCTGCACCCGAAATAGAACACGGGGGCTACCAGCAGGAACCGGGGACGGTGGAACTCCAGCCCGATCTGGTTGGCGGCAACCAGATAGTTGAAGTAGTCGCTCGCAGGAACATCAAGGATGTCGTCGCGGGGTCGGGCCTCGGGCAGCGACGGGTCGTATTCGCGCATGAGTTCACACGCGCCGTCGGGCGTTAGTTGCTGCAGGCCACTCAGGCCCATGGTGTGGAACCGCTCAGGAATACCTGTTCCGGTCGCCAGCATCGTGTCGATAAGCGCAACCGCCGCCACGCTCCGGCCCATGCGTTCGAGCCGCGACGCGACCTCCAGTGCCAGCAGCCCGCCGCTCGACCAGCCCGCCAGCCGGTAAGGTCCTTCGGGCTGCTGGAGCAGCAGCCGGGCGAGATAGTCGTCGGCGAGTTGTTCCACGGACTTGAACGAAGGAACCCGCTGGTTCGGGAGCTCGCTGCGATGGAATCCGCAGACGGGCGTGCCGGGAACCAGGTACCGCAACAGCGGCTGGTAGCACACGACATCGCCACCGGCGGCATGGAACAGGAACAGCGGCGGCACGGCATTTCCTTCGCGGAGCACGATGAAGGATTCGCCGGCGGCCGGCTGGTAGCCGATCACCTGGGCCGCCAACGCACGTACCGTCGGTGCCTGGAACAGGATGGAGATCGGCAGCGTCTTCCCTGTGGCTTCGCGGATCGACGACATGAGCCGCACCGCATTGAGCGAATGGCCGCCAAGGTCGAAGAAATTGGCCGTGACGCTGATCCGCTCGTGTCCGAGCAGTTCCTCCCAGATCGTGGCGATCTGACGCTCCAGCGGGGTTTCGGGCGGAACGTACGCCGCTGCCGTGTAGGCGCCGATATCCGGCTCGGGTAATGCCCGCGAATCGAACTTGCCGTTGACGGTCAACGGCAGTGCGTCGAGCACGACGAAGGCGGACGGCACCATGTAGGCCGGCAGCCGTTGCGCAAGGTGGTGCCTCAGTACATCGATGTCAGGACGGCTTTCGCGACAGACGAGGTAGGCGACCAGGCGGCGGTCGCCCGGCGAGCCCGCGTCGCGGACGAGCACCGCGGCTTCGGTGACAGCGGGATGCGCGCACAGCGCAGCTTCGATTTCACGAGGCTCGATGCGCACGCCGTTGAACTTGATCTGCTGGTCCCTACGGCCCCGGAACTCCAGTTGCCCCTCCGCCAGCCATCGGCCCAGGTCGCCGGTGCGATACATGCGCCGGCCGGATGGATGGCGGATGAAGCTTTCGCCGGTCAGTTCCGGCTGGTTGAGGTAACCGCGCGCAACGCCCAGTCCGGAGACATGGATTTCGCCGACCATCCCTGCGGGCACCGGCTGCAACGACTCGTCAAGCACATGGATCTGCGTGTTGGCTATGGGGCGCCCGATCGGTGCGTTGCGTGCGAGGTCGCGGATGGCCGTGTAGCTGGTGCTGTACACGGTGGTTTCGGTCGGTCCATAGCCATTGACGATAGACAGGCCCGGCAGCAGACGCATCAGGCGGTGCAGGTCGGATTCCGGAAGCGGCTCGACGCCGACGAGCAGGCGGCGCAGCGACAACGCGGCAATGCGATCGTCGGCAGTTTCGCGAAGCCGCCGTACCACGAATGGCGGGAGATACGCCTGCGTGATCCGTTGCGCGGCAAGCCATTGCAGCAGGGCATCGGCATCGGTGCGGAATTCGTCGGGCACGATGTGCACGGTCGCGCCCAGCGCGAGCCCTACGAACACTTCGAAGACGGAAACGTCGAAGCCGAAACTAGCCCACAGCGACGCATCGATCGGAGCGGCATCCGCGAAGTCGTTGATGGCATGGTGCACGAGATTGAGCAGGTTGCCATGCTCAACCATCACGCCCTTGGGTGTTCCGGTGGAACCGGACGTGTAGATCACGTATGCAAGATGGGAGCGCTGCAGTTCCGCCGCTTCTGGATTCCCTGCCGCCGGGACGACAAGGGGCGCCTCGTCCAGACACAGCACGGGGATCTCACCCGAAGGCAGGTGCCCGTGTAGTGCGGATTGGGTCAGCAGGACGACGGCGCCACTGTCGCGCAGAACCGTGGCGAGGCGTTCCCGCGGATGCGCGGGATCGAGCGGCACGTAAGCCCCGCCGGCCTTCAGGACGCCGAGCATACCGACCACCATGTCGATGCCGCGATCGACGTGCAGTGCGACGCGCTGGTCGGGGCCGACGCCCGATGCCCGTAGCGCCTGGGCGATAAGGTCGGCGCGGCGGTCCAGGACGCCGTAACTGATTTCCCCGGCGCCATCGCGGATGGCGGGGCGCCCAGGCATCTGCCGCGCCTTGGCTTCGAACAATTCGTGAACGCCTACCACGGGCGGCAGCGCGGACGACGTTTCCTCTTCGTCCGCAAGCCCGCCAGTCGTCAGGGGTAGTTCGGACAATCGCTGCCCGGGATCGCTGACGATGCCGTGCAGCAGAGTTTCGAACGATTCCCCAATGCGCGCGATGGTGGCGGCGAGGAAGAGGTCGCGGTTGTAGTCCCAGCCGGCCTCCAGTCCTTCCGGCGTTTCCCGCAGGTTGAGCGTCAGATCGAACTTGGCATGGTGCGAGTCGCCCGCAGCATCGGACACTACCAAGCCCTCGAGCGGCACGATCGCGCTGCCGCTGTTGTCGAACGCCAGCATGACCTGGAAAAGCGGGCTGTGGGCCAGTGAACGCGCCGGGCGCAGGCGATCCACCAGCGTCTCGAATGGGAGGTCCTGGTGCTGGTACGCGTCCAGCGCCACCGAGCGTGCGTGCAGCAGGGCGTCGACAAAGGTCGCATCCGACGCCAGGCCGATCCTCAGCACCAGTGTGTTGACGAAGAAGCCGACCAGTGGCGTCAGCGCCTCGTGCCTTCGGTTGGCGATCGGGGTACCGATCACAATGTCGTTATCGCCGCACCAACGTGACAGCAGCACGGCGAATGCCGCGTGCAGCACCATGAACGGCGTCGCGTCGAACTGGCGGGCGAGCCGCTGGATGCCGGCCAGCAACGACGCGGGCATGCACTGCCAGTGCATGGCGCCGCGATAGCGCTGCGTGTCGGGACGCGGAAAGTCGAGCGGCAGGTTGTGCAGTGCGGGCAGGTCGGCCAGCTGGCGCTGCCAGTATTGCCATTGCGCTTCGAGCCGTTCGCCCTGCAGCCATTGCCGCTGCCAATGGGCGTAATCGGCGTACTGAAGCGGCAGGGGGGCCAATCGCGCTTCGCGGCCGAGGACCCGGGCGTTGTATGCCTCGGCGATTTCGCCCAGCAGCACGCCCATGGACCAACCGTCGGCCGCAATGTGGTGCACCGTCATAAGCAGGAGATGCTCGTGTCCGGACAGGCGCAGGAGCTGCGCGCGCAAAAACAGGTCGACGGCGAGATCGAACGGTCGCGTGGCTTCCTCGTCGATGCGTCGCTGCGCTTCGGCATCGCGCTCCGCCAGGGATGCGAGGTTGTGCACCTCCAGCGGCAGGTCGAAGGCTTCGAGCAGGCGGGGAACGGCCTCGCCGGATACGGCAACCAGCGGCGTACGCAGGACCTCGTGACGTTGCACTACGGTGCGCAGGGCGTCATGCAACGCGGTGACGTCGAGGGTCCCGCGGATCCGAAGGGCGCAGGGAATGTTGTAGACCGCGCCGGCTTCGCCCATCTGGTCGATGAACCAGAGCCTTCGTTGCGCAAACGACAACACCGGGACTGCATCCTTCGGCCGCGGTGCGGGGACGAGGGCAGCATCTTCGTGCGGGGAGGGGCCTGAGGATCCGATGAGTGCGGCCTGCTCGCGGATGGTCTGCGCGGCGAACAGGTGCTTCAACGGCAACTCGATTCCGCAACGCGCGAGTATCTGGTTGTGCAGCCGTGTCAGCAGCAGCGAATGCCCCCCCAGCTCGAAGAAGTTGGCGGTCGTGCTGACCTGCTCGCGTTGCAGCAGGTCGCGCCACATCGCGACCAGCTGCGCCTCCAACGGGGAGCGCGGCGACTCGTGGGCATCGGGAGACCTAGTTTCGGCATCGGGCGCGGGCAGTGCGTTGAGATCGAGCTTGCCGTTGGCGGTCACCGGCATTTCGGGCAAGAGCACGAATGCCGCGGGCACCATGTGCGCGGGCAAGCGCATTTGCAGTTGTTGCCGCCATTCGCCCGGCAGGCTCGACGACGACGGGGGATCTCCCGCGGCGACGACATAAGCCACCAGGGCAAGGCCGCCACCGCCGACATCGCTGGCGACGACCGCGGCCTGGCCGACGTGCGCGAGGTTGCGTAACTGCGTTTCGATCTCGCCTAGTTCCACGCGCTGCCCGCGGATCTTGACCTGGAAGTCGTTGCGGCCGAGGTACTCGATGTTGCCATCCGCGCACTGGCGGCCCAGGTCGCCGGTGCGGTACATGCGGGCATCGCTGCCGACGTGGAACGGATCGGCGAGGAACCGCTCCGAGGTGAGCTCGGGCCGGTTGAAGTAGCCGCGCGCGACCTGGCAGCCGGCGATGAAGAGTTCGCCGCGCACGCCGCGCGGCACCGGCGCGAGGCGTTCGTCCAGGATGTAAATGCGTGTGTTCGCCCCCGGCCTGCCGAGGGGCACGACGTCGGGTATGCCGTCGTCGGGACAGTCCCAGGCTGTGACGCTCACGGCCGCCTCGGTGGGGCCGTAGAGGTTGTGCAGTCGCGCATCGGGGAACTCAGCGCGACATCGGCGCGCCAGCGCTCCGGGCAGGGTTTCGCCGCCGCAGAAAATCCGTTTGATGCCGCTGCAGCTGGCGGCACGCGGATGATCGAGGAACACCTGCAGCATCGACGGGACGAATCCGACGATGGTGATGCGTTCGCGCGCGATGAGGTCGATGAGATAGCCCGGATCGCGATGACCGTCCGGTCGCGCTTGCACGAGGCGCGCACCGGCGATGAGTGTGAGGAATATTTCGCGCACCGACACGTCGAAGCCGATGGGCGTCTTATGCAGCACGCTGTCGGCGGACGAATGCGGGTAGGCCTGCTGCATCCAGAGCATGCGGTTGGCGACGCCGTGATGCTCATTCATGACGCCTTTCGGCTGCCCCGTGGAGCCCGACGTGTAGATGACGTATGCGAGATGGCGCGGAGTCAGGCCGACATCCGCAGCCCGCGGGTTGTGTGCCGATTCATTCGACCAGTTGTCCGCGTCGGCCTGGACGTCCACCACCGCCCGGCGCACGGCGTCGCCATCGCGAAGCACCGCGCGCACACGATCCCTGGTCTCGCCCAGGGTCAGCACGACCACGGGCGCGCTGTCCTCGAGCATGTTGGCAAGGCGGTGGTCGGGCTGCTCTGGCTCGATCGGCACATACGCACCGCCGGCCTTCATCACCGCCAGGATCGCCGTCACCAGTTGTGGACAGCGCGGCATGACGATCGCGACGCGCGTGTCCGGCCGCACACCGCGTGCACGCAGATAGTGGGCGAGGCGGTTGGCCTCGCGATTGAGCCCGGCGTAGGTCAGCGTTTCGCCGTCCTGCGTGATGGCGATGGCGTCGGGCGCGCGCGCCACCTGTTTCTCGACGAGCTCATGCAGACAAAGGTGCTCGGCGTAGCGGGTGGTTTCACCGTGTGCCAAGGCCAGCACATCGCGGTTCGCTTCGTGGTCAAGCAGCGGGAGGTCGTCGATACGTTCCGCGGGGTTCGCAGCGATCCCGCGCAGCAACGTCTCGAAGGATGCGCCGAGCCGGGCGATGGTATCGGCCGTGAACAGTTCGGTGCTGTAGTCCCAGCATGCCTCCAGTCCGCCGGCGGTTCCGTACAGGCTCAAGCTCAGGTCGAACTTGGCATTGCAGCAGTCCGGAAGAATGACCTCCGCTGCAATACCGGGCAGGTCGAGGGCGGCCGCCTCGTCGATGTCCTGCAGTGAGAACATGAGCTGGAACAGCGGCGCATGATTCAGGCTGCGCGGCGGATTGAGGTCTTCAACTAGCACTTCAAAAGGCAGGTGCTGGTACTTGTAGGCATCCAGTGCGGTCGAGCGGGCCTGCCGCACCGCGTCCGCGAACGCCATGTCGCCGGGTAGCGTGCTGCGCAGCGCCAGCGTGTTGGCGAAGAACCCGATAAGGGGGGCGAGCTCGTTGCGCGGACGATTGGCAACCGGCGTACCGACGACTACATCGGTGGCACCGCTCCAGCGCGCGATGAGCGCAGCGAATGCTGTCTGCAGCGTCATGAAAAGCGTGGCGCCGAGGTTGCGGCTGACGTCCGCCACCGCTAGGTGTAGCGATGAAGGCAGCTGCTGGCGCCACGAGGCGCCGACGTGGACCGCTTGCGGCGGCCGTGGAAAATCCAGGGGCAATCCATGCACGGTCGGCACGCCTGCAAGGCGCGTGCGCCAGTAGTCCAGTTCCCGTTGCAGGCGTTCGCCCTGCAGCCATTCCAGCTGCCAGGCGGCGTAGTCGGCGTAGTGCAGCAACAACGGCGCAAGCGGGTCGGGGCGTCCGGCACTGAACGCCGCATACAGGGCCGACAGTTCGCGCAGAAGGTTTTCAACCGACCAGCCATCGGAAGCAATGTGATGGAGTGTCAGCAGCAGGACATGCTCGTCCGGGGCCAGGCGGAACAGCTGCGTTCGCAGCGGCAGGTCGTGTTCCAGGTCGAAGGAGCGGGCGACGGCCCGTTGCAACCGCGCGCGGACGTGCAGCTCGCGTTCCGTTCCATCCAGCGTCTGCAGGTCTTCACGTTCCATGACGAAATCGGAGGCATCGCGGATGATGGCCCTCGGCTCGCCGTCCATCTGTGCGATGACGGTGCGCAGGCTTTCGTGGCGTTCGACGATCCGGTGCAGCGCCTGCGACAGGGCCTCCGTGTCCAGCGCGCCGGCGAGGCGATACGTGACCGGGATGGTGTAGTTGGCTCCGGTGAGGCGATCGATGAACCACAGGCGCTTCTGCGCGGGCGAAAGCTTTGCCGGCCCGGGAGGACGCGGTACGAGCGGAGGCTCGGTGGCGCGTGGTTCCAGCAGGCCGGCATCCAGGAATGTCAGGAAATCCGATTTGCGATCGCTGATGAGCTGCCGCCGTTCGGGTGTCAGCGCGCCAGGCGTGGCCTTGCAGACCAGCTTTCCTTCCTGCACGGCGAGATAGATTCCGGCTTCCGCCAGTTCTTCGATAACCCGATCGATGCGCATGGGATGGTTCTGCTCAGGCCATGGCCACGATGCGCGCATCGCACAGCGCGCGCAGGTCGGCGGGCGAGATCTCGATCTCCACCCGCGGCACGCCGCTGCCGGTGAGGACGGTCGCGTGGTCCATCAGCGACTGATCGATGAACACGGGGATGCCGGACACCGCGATCGGCGTGACGGATGTCGGCGGATAGCCGACATGCTTCTGCAGATCGGTCAGCGGCGCCATCTCGAGGCGCCCCGCATCCAGGCGGGTCGAAATCCCGCGCAAGTCGACGCGCTTGTCCATGCCGCAGACCACGAGGCAATGACGACCAGAATCGCGGCATCTGAGGAACAACGTCTTGGTGATGCGGGCGAGGGTATAGCCCAGCGCTTGCGCGAAATCGCCGGGGTTGCGGATGGGTTGAGGGAAGTCGTCGTGGCAGTGCACCCGATACGCGAGGTCGGCGGTTTCTAGTGCTTCGATGATGCGCGGCGCACCTTGTGGCGCATCGTTGTCCGACCTGGATTGCACGCCGAATCGCGCCGATGCGTCCTCGTACTGCGCGCGGAAACGTTCGGGAATTGCGTTGCCATAGATATTGCTGTACTCGGCGAAGAGCTTCGGATCGTCCTTCAGGAAGAGCAGATCGGTCGGCACCATGTGCCGGATGACCAGCATGGGCACGGGGCTGTACAGCGGACGGAAGTCCGTGTTCCACAGGCCGGCTTTGGGCGGCGGGCCGCCGTGGAACTCGCCGACCATGAGTCCGTTGGGAACAAAACGGGCTTGCAGCTCGGCCTGCGCGGTCTCGACTAGCGCGATCGCATCATCGGTGGACAGGCCCGGGAACAACACCATCAACGACTTGAACTGGGCTTCGTTGCCGGACGTCGGCGGCAGGTCGATGAAGCGCTCCATCTCGATCAGGAGTATGTCCTTGATCGCGGGCACATCCAGGTCGGTGCGATCGTAGTACGCGACGAAGAGCAGTTCCTTCTGCAGCGCACCGGGAACGAAGGGGCACATGGGGCCATTGCGTCCCAGGTCCCGATGGGGCTGGCAGAGGTAACTCTTAACCCAGGCGGCAACGGTGGCGATCGCAGGGTGTTCCGCCGTCGCCAGTACCGCATCCGTGAGAGGTAGCAGCGTCGGCATGTTGCGATTGATCGTCAAGCTCGAAAGTTCCTGTCCCATATCGTCCCTGCTCAGAATTCGATGATTTCGACAACGTCGCTCTGGTGGAAGCGCTCGGCCGCCCTGCGTGCCAGCCGTTGCTGATGGACTGCGTCGGCCACGGCGCGGATCGTCGGTGCGGTGAAGAACGTCTTGAGTTCGAGCTCGTGGTCGAGCGCTTCGCGCACCTGGTTGACCACGCGCAGCGCAAGCAGCGAATGCCCGCCGACAATGAAGAAATCGCAGTCGATGCCGAACCGTGCGTGCTTCAGCAGGTCCTGCCAGATCCCATGCAACTGCTGCTGTACGTCGTTCTCCGGCGGCTGCACTTCGCCTGGGCCGGTGGGCGCGGGAGCAGGCAGAGCGTCGCGATCCAGCTTGCCGTTGGCATTGAGCGGAAAGCGCGGGAGTACGCAGTACGCCGCAGGCACCATGTGTCCCGGGAGCTGCGCCTGCAGATGACGACGAAGTTCGTCAATCAGCGCGGATTCCAAGGCCGGCGCCCGTTCGGACACGACGTAGGCCGCAAGCTCCATCTCGCCGCTGCCCTCGCCCCTCGCAACAACGACGGCCTGGCGAATGCCGGGAACCGCAACCAGCTGGGCCTCGATATCGCCCAATTCCACGCGTTGTCCGCGGATCTTCACCTGGAAGTCGTTGCGGCCCAGGTGCTCGATGCTTCCGTCCGGCAACTGCCGGCCCAGGTCGCCGCTGCGATACATGCGGGAACCCGCATGGAAAGGGTCGGCGAGGAAGCGCTCCGCATCGAGTTCGGGGCAACCCAGGTAGCCACGCGCGACCTGCCGGCCGGCGACGTGGATTTCGCCGCGCACGCCGCGCGGAACCGGCTCCCCGAACGCGTCCAGGATGTAGATGCGGGTGTTCGCGCCCGGTGTCCCGATTGGAACATTGTCGGGCACAGGCGCGTGCGTGCAATCCCAGCCGGTGGACAGCACCGCCGTTTCACTGGATCCGTAGAGATGGTGGAGAGCGGCATCCGGCAGTCGGTCGCGGCACCGACGCGCGAGCGAACCGTGCAGCGCCTCGCCGCCACACAGGATGCGGACGAGGCTCCGGCACTCGCCCGCCTCGGGATGATCGAGGAACGCCTGCAGCATCGACGGCACGAAGTGCAGGATGTCGACTTGCTCGCGCTGGATCACTTGCGCCAGATAGGCGGGATCCTTGTGTCCGTCGGCGCTGGTCAGCACCAGCTGCGCTCCGGCCGTCAACGGCCAGAATATCTCCACCACCGACGCACCGAATCCGAGCGGTGCGGTCTGCAGGAAACGGTCAGTCGCGGCGAGCGGATGCGCCTCCTGCAACCACAGCAGGCGATTGACGATGCCCGCGTGCTCGTTCATCACTCCCTTGGGACGGCCGGTCGACCCGGACGTGTAGATGACATACGCCAGATGCGACGCATCCGCGGGATCCGGCAGGTTGGCGTCGCTTTCTCCAGCCCATGTGGACACATCGGCAAGCAGGTCCACCACGCGCGCCGTTGCCGTCAGTGACGCCGCGTCCAGCGCGGACTGCAGGCGTGCCTGGGTGTACGTGTCGGCGAGGACGACGCGAGGCGAGCTGTCGGCGAGCATGGCCGCCAGGCGCGCCTGCGGATAACCGGCATCCAGCGGTATGTAGGCACCGCCGGCCTTGAGTATGGCGAGCAGGCCTACGATGAGTGCCGGGCCGCGCTCCATTGCGATCGCCACCGGCACGTCTCGGCCGACGCCCAGCGTGAGCAGATGACGCGCGAGCCGGTTGGCGTCTGCATTGAGCGCCGCGTACGAGATGCGGGTGTCCTCATGGACGACCGCAATCGCGTCCGGCTGCAGTGCGGCCTGACGCTCGACCAGCGCATGTACGCACAGAGCATGCGGATAAGGACGATCGGTGTCGTTGCCCAGTGCCAATGCCGCACGGCGTTCGGTGCCGGAGAGTAGGGGCAACCGCTGGACCTGCGCCAGCGGGATGGTCGCAATGGCTTCCAGCAGCGCCAGGTAGGAATTGGCCAATTGCTCGATGGTGTTCGTATCGAACAGGTCGGTGTTGTATTCCCATTCCGCCCTGAGGGTGTCGCCGTCCGGCTGCAGGTTGAGCGCGAGATCGAACTTGGCGAAGCGTTCCGCGAACGGAATCGGTGTGGCTTCGATACCGTCGAGGTGGACGTCCTGCATTTCGTTGTTCTGCAACGCGAAGAGCACCTGAAACAACGGCGCGTAGGCGGAACTGCGCGGGGGATTCAGGCGTTCGACCAGGAGCTCGAAAGGCAGGTCCTGGTGGTCGTAGGCGTCCAGCGCGTAATCGCGGCATTGCCGCAGCAGATCGACGAAGCGCGGATTCGCGGAAAGATCGGTACGCAACACCAGGGTGTTGATGAAAAGGCCCACCAGCGGAGCCAGTGCCTCGTCGCGCCGGTTGGCGACGGGCGTGCCCACCACGATGTCAGTCTCGCCGCTGTAGCGCGCCAGCAGCACGGCGAAGGCGGCGTGCAACGCCATGAAAAGCGTAGCGTCGTGGCGCTGCGCGAGCTGCCGCAGGGCGGCCACTGCGGCTGGCGGAATGACCCCTACATGCAGCGCGCCGCGATAGGTCTGCACCGGCGGGCGCGGCCGGTCGAGCGGCAGGTTGTGCAGCAGCGGCATGCCACGCAGCCGCTCCTGCCAGAACGCGAATTGCGGTTCGAGCGCCGCCGCGTCCAGCCAGCGACGCTGCCAGTGCGCGTAGTCCCGGTACTGCACGGGAAGAGATTCCAGCGGCGACGCTTGGCCATGGCGGAGGGCCGCGTAGAGCTCGCCCAGTTCCTGCAGCAGGATGCCCATGGCCCAGCCGTCGGCGGCGATGTGGTGGACCGTCAGCGCCAGCCAGTGCTCATCGAGTGCCAGCCGGATCAGGCAGGCGCGCAGTGATGGTTCACGGGTCAGGTCGAAGGGGCGCAGCGCTTCTTCCTTCAGGAACGACTCCGCCGTGGCAATGCGCTCATCAGGCGCAACGGTCGAGACATCGTGGACGGGCAGGTCGAACCGCTCCAGCGGTTGAACCCGTTGCCGGGGTTCGTTGCCCACGTTGCAGAAAACCCCCGCCAATACGGAATGCCGGGCGACGAGCGCCTGGAACGCGAGGCGCAGCGCCTCTATGTCCGGCACGCCTTCCAGCCGCAGCCGGTAGGGAATGTGGTACTGGGCGCTGTCGCTCTCGAACTGGTGGATGAACCACAAGCGTTGCTGCGCGTAGGACAGTGGTGCATCGTTCCCGTCTACCAGTGCGATCACTGGCGGCCTTGCCCCGGGCGAGGCCGTCGCCTCGCGGCTTTCGAGGTACGCGGCGAACTGGCGGATCGTCGAGGCCTTGAACAATGCGCGCAACGGAACCTCGACGCCGAGTTCGGCGCGCACCCGGTTGTGCAGCCGGGTCGCCAGCAGGGAGTGTCCACCAATGTCGAAGAAGTCGTCCTCGACGCTGATGCGATCGACGCGAAGCAGCGCCTGCCAGATGGAAAGCAAGCGCGCTTCCAGTGGCGTGGCCGGAGGCACGAGGGCAAGCGCGACATAGTCATCGCGCTGCGGGGAGGGCAGGGCCTGGAGGTCGGTCTTACCGTTCTGCGTCAGCGTCCAGCCGGTCACCCGTACGAACGCCGCGGGCACCATGTAGCCAGGCAGGCATTGCTGGAGGTGCGCACGCCATTGCACGCGATCATGCCTGCCATCGTCGATCACGTACGCCACGATCTGTTTGTCGCCTGTCGCGCCGCGATGCACCAACGCCTTGGCATCCTGCACCCCGGGGCATTGCCGAAGCCTGGCTTCGATCTCGCCCAGTTCGATGCGGAATCCCCGGAGCTTGACCTGCTGGTCGCCGCGCCCTACGAACGCGAGCACTGCGCGATCGTTTCCCGCGGGAAAGTGCCAGCGCACCAGATCGCCGGTGCGATAGGCGCGGACCGGTCGTCCTTCGATCGCCAGGGTGACGAACCGCTCGGCAGTCAGTTCGGGGCGGCCCAGGTAACCCTGTGCGAGTCCCTGTCCCGTGACATGCAGCTCGCCGACAGTTCCGATGGGCTGCAGTTGCCCGGCTTCGTTCAGCACCAGCAATTGGGTGCCTGGCACCGGCACGCCGATGGGGATCGGCGAAATGCACTGGCGAGGAATCGGGTAGTAGCTGGTCAGGATCCCGTTCTCAGTGGGGCCGTAGTGATTGATCACCGTGACCGCCGGGTCCAGTTCGTAGAGCCGGTCGATGGTCGCGGCGGAGAGCGCCTCCCCGCCTGCGACGATTCGCGCCAGGCCGGTGGCGCCCTGCAGTTGTTCGACCCACATGTCCAGCAGCGTCGCCGGCAGTGTCAGGGTATTCACGCCATTTGCCGCGATGAGGGTGCGTAGCGCGGACACGTCCGGCGACTGTCCTGGATACAGCACCAGCTGGCCCCCGCAACACAGTGGCGCCCAGGTTTCCAACACGGAGGCGTCGAACGCGACATTGACGCTCTGCAGCATGACCGTATCTGGGCCATAGCCGAGCGGCCCGGGATCGGCCAGCAATCGCGTCACCGCGTGGTGTGGCACGAGCACGCCCTTGGGTTCGCCCGTCGAGCCCGACGTGTAGATCACATACGCGATCGCGTCTCCGTCATCGGTTGATGATTCGTGCCGTCGCGGACTGTCTTGCAACCGCGCCAGCGCCGCGACGTCGTCGATGCAGGTCACCTGCAGGTGCGAAAAGCGGGCCTGGTGTGAGCCTGCGGTCACCACGTGCCGCACGCGTGCGTCGGCGACGATGTAGCGGTGACGGGCTTCGGGTTGATCGGGGTCCAGGGGAACGTAGGCGGCCCCTATCTTCCAGGCGGCCAGTACGGTAACGATGAACTGTGGTGTTCTTGGCAGGCATACAGCGATCAGCTCGCCCGGCTTCACGCCGATTGCATGGAAGTAGTCCGCCATCCGGTCCGATTGTTCATCCAGCTCGCGGTAGGACAGTTCCGTGTCGCCGTGGCGCACGGCGATTGCCTGCGGCTGTCGCAAGGCGGTGCGCTCAAGGAGCGTGTGGACGGCATTGCCGGGCACATCCTGCAAAGGATGCGCGGCCCATTCCAGCAGCCGTTCGCGTTCGTGTTGCGCCAGCAGCGGCAGCTGGTTGACCGGCTGATCGGGAGCGGCCAGTGCAGATTCCAGCAGTATGCCGAACCGCTCGACGATTCCGCGCGCGCTGGCGGAATCCAACAGATCGCGGTTGTATTCGAGCGAAAGCGTCGCGCCCCCCGGCAGGAAGTCGAGCACCATCGCGAGGTCGAACCGTGCCCGTTCCATAGCAAGCTCGCCCAGGTAGGCCATGCGCAGTTCCGGTGCGAGTAGTGCTTCGCGCCGTCTGCTCTGTACGACGAGCATTGCCTGGAAGACCGGCGAGTGCGACGGGTCGCGGTCCGCCCCCAGGGCACCCACGACTTCGCCAAAGGGACACTCGGCGTGTTGATACGCTTCCAGGCATACGCGCCGCGCTGACTGCAGTACTTCGCGGAAGGGTTCCGTTCCTGTGACCTTCAGTCGCAGGGCGACCGTATTGACGAAGAAGCCGATTAGTCCCTGGCTGGCGTTGTCGCCTCGCAGCGCGAACGGACTGCCGACGACGACATCCTGTTGGTTGGCGTGACGGCACAGGCAGACGGCGTACGCGGCGAGCATCGCCATGAAGGGGGTGACCCGTTCGCGTCGACAGAAGGCATCCAGGTTGCGTTCGGTGTCCGCCGCGAGCTGATGCTCCACGATTGCCCCGCGGTATGTCTGCTGGGGTGGGCGTTGCCGGTCCGTGGGCATGGTGAGCAATGGCAGGTCTTCGCCGAGCTGCTGCTTCCAGTAGCTCAGTGCCTGCTGGAAACGGTCGTTGCCTGCCCGCTGGCGCTCCAGGCGCGCGACTTCGCCAGGCTGCAGCGGGAGCGGTGGGAGCGGTGAACGGCAGCCATCGAAGAACGCGCTGTACAGGCTTTCGAGTTCCTGTATCAGCACGTCGACCGATGCCCCATCGAAGACGATGTGGTGCACGGAGAGCAGGAGTTCGTGCTCCTCTTCGGCCAGGCGGTACAGCACGGTGCGAAGCAGAGGCGGCTGGGCCAGGTCGAAGGCCTGTGCCGCAACGGCTTGCTGGTGCTGGCGCGCGGCGTCAAATGGATGGGTGTGTGCCCGGAGATCCTCGATCCCGAGGGGGATGGTCAGGTCCGGTACGAGGTGTGGTCGACCGTCGTCGGCGGCAAATCCCGTGCGCAGGGCCTCGTGACGCGCGACAACTTCGGACAACGCCCACTGGAGCGCGGCGGGGTCCAGCGGGCCGGACAATCCAAATCTCAGCGCGGTGTTGTAGAGGGCCTTTTCGTCGACCAGTTTGTCGATGAGCCACAGCCGTTCCTGCGCGAACGAGGGCAGGGCGGAAGCGCATGCCGACGCGATGCGCGCACTGGCGTCGGCCGGAAGGCTGGAAGTGGATGAGGGTTCGGCCATAGCTGGGTTCCGTAGTCGATCGTTCGCTGGCTTGCTGCGCGGGGTCACGCCTGCCCGAGGAACCGCCGCACGCTCAACGGCCGCATGTCGGTCCATACGCGCTCGATGTGGGCGAGGCACTGCGAGCGGGAACCTTCAAATTCCGCGTTGTGCCATCCGCCGGGGAGCCCCCGGTCCGCGGGCCAGATCGAATATTGGCGTTCGTCGTTGACTACGACGACATACAGGTCGCGTTCGCTTTGCATGGCTCAGGGGACGGTTTCAGGATTGACGGCGTCGAGGGTGGTGCGCCCCGCCGCGCGCTGCGCGCTGATGGACGTTGGCTTCAGTTGCCGGATTCTCGCGATGACCGCGCCCAGCGAATTGGCTTCGAAGAGTGTCGACAGCGGAAGTTCGACGGCGTGGAGCTCGTTGATCAGGGCGCAGAAGCGCATCGCAACGAGTGAGTCGCCCCCTGCGTCGAAGAAATCGTTATCCAGGCTCAGACGAGAGTCGCCCAGCAGACGCCTGAAATGCCCCAGCACCTGCTGCTCGAGATCGTCGGATGCTGCTGCCGTGGCTTCGTCGTCAGCCCGCGACAGCAAGGTCCTGGCCAACGTTTCCAGGCGCGACCGGTCGACCTTGCCATTGATCGTGAGCGGCAACTCCGCCGTGGACACCACGCGCCTGGGAACCATGTAATCCGGAAGGCGCAAGCGCAGTTGCTGCAGAAGGTCCTCCTCGAGCACATCGGCCCCGTCCTGGGCGACGCAGAACGCCACCAGCAGGGATGCATCGGTGTCTCGGACGTGCACGACACAGGCGGCGACGAGGTCCCCCACCATGCACAGGCAGGTTTCCACCTCCGCCATTTCGACGCGGAATCCGCGGATCTTCACCTGGGTGTCGATCCTTCCGATGTAATCCAGGCAGCCGTTGGCCGACTGGCGCACCAGGTCGCCGGTACGGTACATCCGCGACCCATCAGCAGCGAAGGGGTCGGGCAGGAAGCGTTCGGCCGTCAGCGCAGGGTTGGCGAGATACCCCTGCGACAAACCCGTGCCTGCGACGTACAGTTCCCCCTCCTCGCTAACCGGCACGGGGCACAGGTTCGCGTCCAGCACATAGGCGGCCGTTCCATACACCGGCAGCCCGATGGGAACGGTGTCCGGCACGGCCTGCGCCGCAGTCATCGTATGGCAATGCGAGAACGTGGTGACTTCCGTGGGTCCATAGCCGTTAACCACCACGCCACCTCCGGCTTCGAGGAGGCCGCTGGCCGGCAGAGGCGACATCACGTCGCCACCAGCGAGCAGCACCCGCACGTTTCGAAGCCGCTGCAACGCTTCCGGCGACAACGAATTGAAAAGTCCCGTGCTTAGCATCAACACGGTGACCCGGTGCCGCTCGACGAGGTCGCAGAGCTCTTTCACCGATGCGCGCGGGGGCGCGATTACCAGGCAGGCGCCATTGAGCAGTGCGCCCCAGATCTCGAAAGTCGATCCGTCGAATGCAATCGACATCGTCTGGCAAAGCACATCATCGGGGCCGAGATTCGCGTAGCTGGCGCCGGCGATCAGGTCGATGACCGCTCGATGCGTCGCGCAGACCCCCTTGGGTTCGTTGGTGGATCCCGATGTATAGATGACGTAGGCCAGTTCCAGGCCGTGGATATCAGGAACTCGTGCGCGCGTCGTGATATCGGAAGCCGTCGCGTTCACCACATGGATCGGCTGGCGTGCCCATGGCGGCGCGACTTGACCGTCTGCTATGACGAGTACGCGAACGCCGGCGGCGTCGGCTTGTGCCGCAAGGCGTTGTTCCGGTGCCCGGGGATCGAACGGAACATAGATGGCGCCGAGTTTCACGATGGCCAACATGGCGAGGACTGCCTCGGCAGAACGAGGCATGCAGACGCCCACGAAATCGCCGCGGGAGACGCCAGTTCGCTCTAGTGCAGCCGCCTGCGCATTGGCCGCCTGCTCGAGCGCGGCATAGGTCCACGCACGTTCGCCATCGACGATGGCTTGCCTTGCGGCATGGGCCTGCACAACGCGTGCGAATGCATGCGGCAGGGAAGACGCAGGGGCGAAGGCTGTATGACCATTCCGCGCAACGCTGGGCGAGGCAGCGGGATGGCGCGTCAATTCCTGCGTACTGCGCGTCATGCATCCTCCGAATTGGAACCATCGCGCGACGTCGGGCGGGGTGCTCGTTGCCCGTGGACGCGTGCGGTGCGAGTTAGACTATTTCCACGGCTGGCCGACAACCCTTGAAGTCGGCGATCAACGCTGTTGCAAAGCCTTCCTCGGCGTCATGCAGGAACACGTACCCCAGTAATCCTGCGTGTACGCAAAGGCGCGCTCGTTCCCGCTTGCCAGGCAAGATGTCTTTCACCGACAGGCTGCTGGGTGCGTCGCTTGCCACGACCGGGCAAGGCCATGGCGATGACTTTGAAATGGCCGGAGAGACGGTGCGCGAGTCCGGTAAAGGTCCTTGCACTGGCACCCGCATAAGGGAAGCAGAAGAGCTTGATGGGCGCCACGGACGTTGCTCCTTCCTTGCTTCTTCACGGCAAAATTCTGCGTGCGTGCTTAACCCACGCGGGAGCCTGCGCCTGTTCCCTTGGCGCGTACCTGGAACTCCTGGCTGCTAGAACTTTCCGGACCGTTCCAGTTGCTGGAAAAGATCCTGGATGTTCGAATCGACAAAGCCGTCTTCGCCGTGCCTGCTGATGAACTCGAAACTCAGCCCGGAATTGCTGCAGCGCGAAGAAAATGCCTGGGTCAGGCCTGGGCCGCGGATTACATTCGTGTCGAAGTCGAGGCCTTTTCTGCGTAATTGGTCGACGGTGCCCTCCACGTCTTCGACCTCGAGCGCAACATGCGCCAGCCCCACGCCGAAATTGTCGACGAGGCGGGAAACCTGGGATTCGGGTTCGGTGCCTTGGCACAGGACGAACTTCACGCCGTTGGCTTCGAACTCGGCCGAGAGCATTCCTGTCGTGCTGCCTCTGACATGCAGGCGCCGCTTCAAGTCGAAGCCGAGTACATCCTGGAAGAGCGTAATGGCTTGTTCGATGTCCGCAACCGCGAGTGCGATGTGATCGATCCGGCGATACGGAGGAGGCGTGGCGCTTGTTGTGTGGACCATTCCTTGGCCATGCATCTCCGAGTCTCGCGAATCATTCTCCATGCTATCCCTCGCAGTCACGATCCAGTGCTGGCGAAACATACGTGCCGGGTAGGGCCATTGCAAGTGTTCCTGGGGAACCTTCGCAGAACCCGCGACCGACCTCGTTGTAGTTCTGCATGCCACTTCTACTTAGGCAGAATTCCGCGCGCGTACAAAAACCCCCCCATCTCGCGCTTTGATTCGGTTAGGCGGCTGCCTGAGGTTGCTCTTCAAACCGGCGCTCAAGCGATCGCGCGGATACTTGCTTCTGCCCGGCAGTAGCCGTTGGCCAATGACCGCCAAGGACCCGAGGAGCCGTTCCGGCGACCCCAGCATCGCTGAGGAGCGATACGAACGGCTAGGAGCAACGAGCACGAGAATGCGTCGGCCCTCACCGGCTCAACCCCAGTCCCCTCGTCACGATGCCGCTAGCCGTGTTGCTGGCGGAGCATTGACCATGAGCGTCATGACACCGTCCTGGCGCTATGGGATCGACCAAACTTGATTGAGCGCGACGGAGCTCGCGAGACTGCAGGGCGTCCAGCACGATTTCGACAGCCGACAGCCAACAGCCGACAGCCGACAGCCGACCGCAGCACGTGCGCGACCAATGCGTATTCCCGACCTCGGAACCCGGCTTAGCGCGCAGCCTGCTGCGCGGCGGCGATGCCCCGTGCACAAAGCGCGAATGTCGCACCCGCCGAGGCGCCGTCCGGCGATTGTTCGTGCACCCGTACGGAGGTGAACTCCGGTTGCGGTGCGCTCGTCGCCTCGCGTTGCCATTAAGACCGACTTGCGATTTGCCATCGCACGTTCAGAGTTCGAAGTTCACTACCGGTCCAAATTCAACGCCAGCGCACTGGATCATGCGGGGCCCAGGCGTTGCTCCGGAAATGCCCGGCCCGGCCTGCATTCATCCCGAGTCGCGCCGGTCAAAAGGCTGTGCCCCGCCCGTCAATGCCGCACCGCTCGGCTGCTGTAAGCTCAATGCGAGAGCGAGTACATGTACCTCCCGACGGCCCGGACGCTGCCGGTAATCCTGTTCTTAGCCTGAGGGTGCGTGACCAAAGGGATCCAATGCGAGTGACCGCGTCCCCGCCCCTCCCCGCCCGGGCCGACCCGCTTACGCGGGGGCGCCTTCTGGTGCTGATGGTCCTGGTGGCAACTGCTGCATGGGTCGCAATCGAATGGACGCGCGGCGCCGAAGGGGTGACCGCGGTTTGGCTGGGGAACGGACTGGTCGTCGGCATTCTATTGCCGCGGCGAAAAAGCGAGTGGGCGCGGATTCTCATCGCGTCGTTTCTGGCCGAGATCAGTGCGCGGGTGCTGCATGGCGACCCTTTGGAAACATCCGTGACTCTGGCAGTTGCCAGCACGTTCGAGATCCTGATCGTGGTTGCGGGCATCCGACGCTGGATCCCGGACCCCGCAACGACCGATCGCATCATCGCGCTTACGCTCGCCGCGACGGGCAGCACGGTCACGGCTTGTGCGATTTCGGCTTTGCTTCCCGCGACCTTATTGCCGGCGGGCCAGGCCCACGGGTTTTGGGGGGCGTGGGCGCTGTGGTTTTCGGTGCACGTTGTCGGCATTGTGATGATGGCGAGTTTGGTTACCGTTGCCGGACGCCTGGGCGCGCGATTGTGGGGTCGGCCGGACCGACGGGTGGACTACGCGGTGTGCCACCTCGCGTTGCTCGCCGCATGCTCCGTGGTCTTTTTCCAGACCCGTGCTCCTTTGCTGTTTCTCGTGTTCCCGCCACTGGTGCTGCTCACATTCCGGCATGGTTTTCCGGGATCAGTCACCGGAATTGTAGTCGTCGCGACCGCCAGTACAGTCGCGGCGATTTCCGGCGGCGGGCCTTTCGCGTTGGCGGGCAACAGCGGTGTTCTGTCCCAGATACTGCTCGTCCAGTTGTTTGTCGCGGCGACCTGCGCGGTGTCCATGCCGATCGCGACCGTACTCACGGCCCGGCGGCGGCTCGCACGAAAGCTGAAGAGCAGCGAAGCTGACTATCGCCTGCTCGCGGACAACACGCGAGACCTCGTGGTGCGAATCGCAGCGGACGGAACGTACTCGTATGTGTCTCGATCCGTGACGCAATTGTTGGGGTGGACACGGGAGGAATTTGCCAAGAATGCAGGGCGGCTGCTGCATCCCGATGATCGAGCGCCTACCACCGCGACGCTCCAGCAGCTATTCGAGAACGGAGGATCGTGCACGCTGCTGTTACGTTTCCGACACGCACACGAACACTACGTTTGGATCGAGGCTGTTGCTGCGAGGGTGGAGCAGACCTCGCCCGGTATGCCCGCCGAGGTTGTCTCGTCTGGGCGCGACGTGTCGGTTCGCGTCACCACACAAATGGCGCTGGATCAAACCCAACGCCGTCTGCAGGCCATCACCAACACGCTGCCCGCACTGGTCTGCTACGTCGATCGCGAAGAACGTTACACGTTCGCGAACGCGCACTACGAACGCATGCTCGGAATCAAGCCATCGTCTCTTCTCGGAAAAACCGTACGTGAGAGCTGGGGCGAGGCGGCCTACAGCCTGTGGGCGCCACACATCGAGCAGGCGCTTGCGGGCGCTGGGCAGACCTTCGAAATGGAGCCTTCGGACGCAACAGGTGGCCGATACCTGCAATCGCATTACATCCCTGATATGGCGGTTGACGGCAAAATCCAAGGGCTTCACGCATTCACGTTCGACATCTCGGAGTTGAAGACTGCAGAAGCCGCACTCACTCGGCTTACCCGGGTGGATCCCCTGACCGGCCTTGGAAATCGTCGACAGCTGGAGGAACGGATGGAATCGGCCATCGCACGTGCGCGCCGCCGCCGCCAACCGTTGGTGCTGATTTACCTGGATCTGGACCGTTTCAAAGAGATTAATGACACGTTGGGACATCTCGCAGGCGACGCCGTGCTGCGTGCATTTGCGGAGCGAATGAAGAGCTGCGTTTACGAGGTTGATCTGGTGGCAAGACTCGGAGGCGACGAGTTCGTTATCGTCGTCGAAGATGCGCCCGACGTCGCAGCGACGGAGGTCATCGCGCGAAAGATTCTGGCGGCTATGCAGGCCCCGATAGTTGTGCTTGAGCGGTCGCTGCAAGTCAGCACCAGTATTGGAATCGCGTTCTGCACTCGCCCCACGCACATGGATGAGGTGCTCGCGCTCGCCGACCAGGCGCTTTACGCCGCAAAGACTGCTGGGCGCAAGGGGTTCCGCGTCGAGCGCGATGATTGGGATCACGCCGGCCGCGACAGCGGTGCGCGGCGGTAGGCGCGGCCCAGGCGGCTTCGCGAAGAGCGCCCAGCCTATGGCGAAAGTGGCAGTTAGGGAGCCCGTTGCGCATGCGGTCAATGCGTGGCATCAAAGGCCGATAACCGCGAGTCCTTTACCGATTAGAAGCAGCACGCTCACGCGCACGTACTCGCACGTAGGGCCGGAGAGCGGCATCTACGCTCGCCGACCACGGAGGGACCGCGAGGCCGGTTAGACTCCAGTGCGGAAAGGGGGATCGTCAATGAACAAGAACGCACTCGCCGTGGTTGGGC
>JAYSZI010000121.1:0-4864 GCA_043738095.1 Lysobacter sp. | reverse complement strand
CACGAAGTCATGCACGACACCCTGACCGGCCTGCCTAACCGCGGCTACCTGCGCAGCCGCCTCAATCACGTGCTGGCGCGACTCAAGAAGGAACCGGGACGGCAGTGCGCGCTGCTGTACCTCGACATCGACCGCTTCAAGGTCATCAACGACAGCCTCGGCCACCTTGCCGGCGACGAAGTTCTCAAGGTCGTGGCCACCCGGTTGCAAGCGTGCCTGCGCGACCCTGACCTGGTCGCGCGCCTGTCCGGCGACGAGTTCGTGATCCTGCTCGAGAACGTCGACCTGCCTGCCACCGCGATCAAGGTCGCGCAGCGCGTGATCGACCTGCTCGGACGGCCGGTGCAGGTCGCCGGCGCCACGCTGGCCCCATCGGCCAGCATCGGCATCGCCATCGGCGACAACCGCTACGAACTCGCCGACGAGCTGGTGCGCGATGCCGACACCGCGCTGTACCGGGCCAAGGCGCTCGGGCGCAAACGTTATGTGATGTTCGATGCCTCGCTGCAACGCGAAGCAATCGATGTCCTGGCATTGGAAGGCGAGCTGCGCGAGGCGTTGCAGCACGATCAGTTCGAGCCGTACTTCCAGCCGATGCTGCGGTTGGCCACCGGCGAGGTGGTGGGCTACGAAGCGCTGCTGCGCTGGAACCACCCCAGCCGCGGCGTGCTCGGCCCGCCGCACTTTCTGCAGGTGGCCGAAGAAAGCGGCGTCATCGAGGCGATCGACTGGCGCATGTTCGAGCTCAGCACCGCGAGCCTGGCCGGACTCGGCCATGCCGACGCCTTCCTGACCATCAATGTGTCGCCGCGGCACTTCCGTCAGACCGATTTCGACGAACGCCTGCTCGAGGTGCTCGAACGCACCGGTCTGGCACCCACGCGCCTGCTGACCGAGATCACCGAAGGATCGCTGCTCGACGACCCCGATCGCGCCCGCGCGACGCTCGGCCGGTTGCAGGACGCCGGCATCTGCGCGGCGCTCGACGATTTCGGCACCGGCTATTCCTCGCTCAGCTACCTGCACTCGTTCCCATTGAAGATGCTCAAGATCGACCGCTCGTTCGTGGTCGCGCTGGGCAGCACCGGCAAGGAAAACAGCACTCCGATCGTGACTGCGATCCTGGCGCTCGCCAGCGCGCTGGGCATGGACGTGGTGGCCGAAGGCATCGAGACGCCCGCGCAACGCGACGCCCTGGTGGCCTTGGGCTGCGAGTATGGCCAGGGCTACTTGCTCGGTCGCCCGGCGCCGGTGTCGCATTGGCAGGCGCGGTTGCAGGCATTGGCGGGCAAGCCGGCTCCAGGCTGAGCAGTGGCCCGACAAGCGCAGGACCCCGTGGCCGGCTGCTGGCTGTTTGCCTTGTCCACGCAGAGCCCGTCCTCCCCTTGCCGTGAAGCAAGGGGAGTAACACCCGCGAGGGGCGGATTACTCGGCGGTGCGCTTGAACTGGAGTTCCGCGCCACCCTGCTTCAGCGTCAGCGTCTGCACGGCGCCATTGGCCGGGGCGAACTCAAGCGCCGCGCCCACCGCCGCGACTGAGAAACTCGTCGGCGACGAAGCCGCCAGCTCGAACGCGGGCTGCCCGCCCATCTGCGCCTTCAGCGTCTCGCCTTCGACAAACACCTTCAGGGTCATGCCGTTGCCGGTGTAGCTGCCCGCGACGCGGTCGAGCGCTGCGCGCGGCAAGGTCATTGCCACCGCCTCGGTCGGCATCGGCTCGTTGCTGCGCGCAACCACGATACCGTCGCCTTCGCCGTCGGGATAAAAGCGCATGCCGGTGACCGCGCCCTTGCCATCGCGCTGGAGTTCGAAGCGGTTGAAGCCATCTGCGTACAGGAACGTGTCCTTCGCGATCGGCATCAGTTCGGCGCGCGCACCACCGGTGCGCTGCCCGGTCAGTTTGCCGTCGACCACGCGCAACACCCGGGTGTTCTTGGGGTCGATGCGGTACACGCCTTCGGCCTCGCTCAGCGCGGCCGGATCGATGGCAATTGCATTCGCCGCCGGGTACGGGTCGCCCAGCGCCACCGCAGCAAGCTTGAGCGCGAGCTGCTCGGGGCGGGCCTGGCCGTTACCGCCGTCGGCGTTGTGCAGGATCGCCACGCTGATGTCGGTCCCCGGGACGTACAGCAGGTAGGACGAGAAGCCAAAGATGCCGCCCCCGTGCGCGAGCACCTGGTTGCCGCGCACGGTGGCGCGCCCCAGGCCGAAGCCGTACTTCGCGTCCAGCGCTTTGCCGGCCGGAGTGATCATCTGTTGGTAGGTTGCGGACTTCAGTACCCGGCCCTCGTGCAGCGCGCGGTTCCACTTGTGCAGGTCATCGACACTCGACACGAGCGCACCGCCTGCATGCGGCTGGGTCATGCTGAGGACCTTCGGTGCGATCACCTTGGCGCCGTCGAACGAATAACCGCGCACGTGCTTGGCCGCGACTGCGGGGTCGCCGCCGTAGCCCGTGTTGACCAGGCCCAGCGGCTCAAACAGCGCCTGCTCGAGGTACTCGTGCCAAGGCTGGCCGCTCGCCGCTTCGATCACCGCGCCGAGCAGCACGTAGCCAGAATTGTTGTACGCCCACGCCTCGCCCGGGGCGAAGTCGGGCTTCTCGTTCTTGAAGCTGTCGATCAGCTGCGCGGTATTGACGTGCTTCTGGATCGGCCCATCCATCACGCCCGGAATGCCGGTGTAGCTCTTCACCCCCGACGTGTGGTCGAGCAACTGGCGCACGTTGATCCTCGCGCCGTTCGGGTAGTCGGCCACGTACTTCGACAACGGATCATCGAGCGAGACCTTGCCGGCTTCGACCAGCTTGAGCAGGCCCGCAGCAGAAAACTGTTTGGTCACCGAGCCGATCTGGAACCACGCATCGGCCGACAGCGGGACGTCGGCATCGACATCGGCGTGGCCGCGGCTGCCGCGATACAGCACCTCATCGCCGCGCGCGATCAGCAGCGCTGCGCCCGGACCATCGCTGGCGTAGGTGTCGGCGAGCAGTTGCTCGGCATAACGCGCGACCTCGGCCTTGGACGCGGGCTGGGCAGCGTGCAGCGAGAACGGCATGGCACCGGCGGCGGCGAGTGCGACGAACAGCAGCAATGGACGCATCAGGGATTCCTTGGAGGGAGTGCGGTAGGCGCGCGGATCGTCCGATCCACCGCGCTGTTGGAGGCAAGCACCTGCGATGCTCGTGGCGGCGATAGTGCGCGCGACGCAGGTCGCGTCACAGGGGCTTTGGTCATGCATGACCTAGGTCACGCATGACGCGTCGGTTTGTCCCCGCGACACCAGACCAGACAGCGGTTGTTCGCCGGCATCGCCGCATCGACGACCAGCCGCAAACCGATCGCCTGCGCGAGCGTGTCGACCCGCTCGAATTCGCGAATGGCCGAGCGCGAGTCGCGCGCCTTGAGCCAGCCGTCGAACTCGCGATTGCTGTCGCTGCTGTACGCGCCGCGATAGTTGAACGGCCCGTACACCACCAGCGTGGCGTTGTCGGCGAGCGCGGCGTCGAGTCCGCCGAAGCACGCCTCGACCTCGGACCAGCCCATGATGTGCAGGGTGTTGGCGCTGAAAGCCGCGTCGAAGCGCCGGGGCGAATTCGACGCGTCCGGCGTCGGCGCGGGCCACGGACCCCGTGCCACATCCAGCTCGACCGGCGCCGGGGTGTTCGGCAACGCGGCCTCCTGCAGCCATTGGCGGATGCCCGGCAAGGTCTCGGCCTGATCCGAGCACTGCCACGTCAGCCACGGCATCGCCGCGGCGAAGTGCACCGCATGCTGGCCGGTGCCGCTGCCGATCTCGAGCACGTGCTGACGCTCGGCGAAGTGTTGCCGCAGCAGCGCGAGAATCGGGTCGCGATTGCGTTCGCACGACGGTGAGAACGGTTTGTCGCTCATCGCGCTGTCGTGGTCATGGCGATCACCCGTGCGCGGCCGAACGCGAGAGGTCCGCCATGATGCTCAACGCGACCGCCTCGGCGGTCTTGATGCCGTCGACCCCGGCCGACAGGATCCCGCCGGCATAGCCCGCGCCTTCGCCGGCCGGGAACAGTCCGCGCGTGTTGAGGCTTTGGCCGTCGACGCCGCGGGTCACCCGCACGGGTGACGAAGTGCGCGTCTCCACGCCGGTCAACACCGCATCGTTCATTGCGAAGCCACGGAGTTGCTTGTCGAACGCGGGCAGCGCCTCGCGGATCGCGGCGATCGCGTAATCGGGCAACGATTGGCCCAGATCGCCCAGGCGCACGCCCGGCGTGTACGACGGCAGCACCGCGCCGAACGCCTGCGACGCCCGCCCGTGCAGAAAGTCGCCGACCAGCTGCCCCGGCGCCTCGTACTGCCCGCCGCCGAGGTCGAACGCCAGCGATTCCCAGTGCCGCTGCAGCGCGATGCCGGCGAGCGGGCCCTCGCCGTACGGCGCGTAATCCTCGGGGGTAATGCCGCACACGATCGCGGCGTTGGCGTTGCGCTCGTTGCGCGAGTACTGGCTCATGCCGTTGGTGACGACGCGGCCCTCCTCGGACGTCGCTGCCACCACCGTTCCGCCCGGGCACATGCAGAAGCTGTAGACGCTGCGCCCGTTGGCCGCGTGGTGCACGAGCTTGTAGTCGGCCGCACCGAGGATCGGATGCCCGGCGGCCGGGCCGTAGCGGGCGCGGTCGATCAGGCCTTGCGGGTGTTCGACGCGAAAGCCGATCGAGAACGGCTTGGCCTCGATGTGGACGCCGCGCGCATGCAGCATCTCGAAGGTGTCGCGTGCACTGTGGCCGGGCGCCATGACGACATGGTCGCATCGCAGCTCGCTGGCCTCGCCGCTGCGCTGGTCGAGCAGCGTCAGGCCGCGAACATGCCCGTGCTCGATCCGCACA
>JAYSZI010000120.1:0-2476 GCA_043738095.1 Lysobacter sp. | reverse complement strand
AGCTCAGCGAACATGGACGCGCCGGTATGTTTGATCTCGTTTTGCGGGCTGCCAGTCCGGAGGGCATCGGTGAGATCGCCCCAGAACCGATAAAGGCGAGCGTTGGCCATTTCCAAGAAGCCGCCTATGAACTGAGGGCTATGCCGATCGAGGAACAACGCAGTTTCCCCTGTATTGCGATATTGAGCCTCAGGGCCATTGCCGTCACGGTCGAGAAAGCGAAGCGCCACCAGCGTGTCGAAGAAATCGGGATTTGCTCTCGGATGCAACTGAAGGGCGCCCTGCAGCTCGCGGCCAGTCATGGAATTGGCGCGAAGTTCTGTAAAAAGCCCTAGCTCTACCGCAGAGAGCAGGACTTTGGCTGGCCAGAAGGCCATGCCGACCTCCATGATTCGAGCCGGGGACAGTGTGTTCATGGCTGACGTTCCTTTTTAAGCTTGGCGGAAGTATCGAATTTACGGCTCACTTTAGGGCGGCCCAACCAACGCGTTTATCTGACGCCCGGCGAAACGCCAGTGCCCGATCCTGCAGTGCGGGCAGCACGCGATCTCGAGGGCCGCCACGCGCAGCATGAAGGCCTGGGCATCCTCGCGCGCCTGCGGGTTGGCTGCCGGCATCGCCAGCAGTTGCCGCGCCAGTGCCAGCCGCTGCGTCTTGGCCGCCGGTGCCAGCAGCCCGTAGTGGCGAATGCGCTTAAAGCTTGGCGGCAACACTGATGAACTGCCGCCCGTCCATCGCGATGGTGCGCTTGCCGCCGCTGTCGTCGGCACGCACCCGCAACAGCACCCTGTAGCCGTCGATCGCCACCAGCCGCTCGTTGCCGATGGTGGTGCGGTGCGTGTAGCGCGCCAGGTAGTCCAGCACCGCCGCCGGCCCGGCCCCCGCGCTTGGTGATGCCGGCGTGGGCGCAGGCCGCGCGGTATCAGCGCTGGGCGACCTGCCCGTCCATGGGCCGCGACGGGTCGCGCAGCGCGCCGAACAGCCAGACTCGGGGATGGGCGCTGTGCCACCACTGGCGCAGCAGTTGCAGCACGTCCTCGGCCAGCGGCACGTAGCGGTCCTTGGCGCCCTTGCCCTGCTCGATCCGGATGCACATGCGGTCGGCGTGGCTGTCGATGTCGCTCACACGCAGGCGGCACAGCTCCGACAGGCGCAGTCCGGTGCCGTACACGAAGCGGTAAGCGCAGCCGTACTGGTTGACGCTGGAGTGCGACAGGTGCCGCTCGCGCAGCAGGTGCAGCAGGTAGTGCCGCACCTCGTCGGCCGTCAGGGTGTCGGGGCTGCGCCGGTAGTGGCGCGCCAGCCGCGCAACGGCGTCGATGTAGGCCTCTTGGGTGCGGATCGCCATGCCGCGCAGCAGCAGTGCGTCGAGCATGCGTTGTCGAAGCAGTGTCATCGCCGTCTCCTTGATCGATGCACAGGCACATGCCTGTGTCGGTCAAGGTAAGGCTTCCAAACACCCTCGCGCGCTTCGAAGTCGAACCACCGCGCCAGTGGTTTAGTTCAACGCCTGGCCTGAGCTGCGGCTGAAAGCGGGAGCGAGGGACGAGCGAGCGCAGTAAGCCGTCAGCTCCAGGCCTTTGTTGGGCTGGGCCTGGCACTGCGTCACGCCTTGGAGTCTGCCTGTCGCTCTTCCTACCACTGTTAGCCAGGGGCCATGCCCTTGACCGCCCATGCCACACAGGCGAACGACCGCGGGCCGTCTGGCCGGTTCGCGCAATAGGCCCGCTTGACATGGTCTGCCAGTGTCAGCCGTGCCGGTTCGGACAATTGCGCGACGAGTTGGCTCACCGGTCCCTCAAGGATGAGCGGTTGCCAGTAGTCCTCGAAACACGTGTACTCCATGCGGATTAGGAGACTGGTCTGCTCCACGTCTGTCAGGCCCGCTGCGCGCCAGGCCTGCGCCAGTTCGTCCGGCGCGTTCAACGAACGGAATAAGGTCCTTTCGATGGACGGGTCCAGGGCGGCGGCGATGTCCCACACTAAGCGCATGTGCGGCAAACCGCCGTAACCATCCCAGACCGCCGCCGCGACTGTGCCACCAGGCCGGACCACACGGCGCATTTCCGCTACCGCCCGGGCAGCATCGGGGATGAACTGAATAACCAATAGCGAGAATGCCTGATCGAACGAGGCATCTTCAAACGGCAGTGCACACGCATCAGCGAGTTGAAAATGGCAACGGCGATCGTGCGTGCGCCCACGGGCGTACTCGACATACATGGTGGCCCTATCGATCCCGGTCACCGCCGCGACATTAGCCACGTCCAACACTGCCAATGTGAGACTCCCGGTACCGCAGCCCACATCGAGCACACGATCGCCGTCGGCAAGGCCACCAAACCGGATCAGCAAGGGCGCCAGCCGGCGGCTCCATCGGCCCATCTGCTGTTCGTACGCTTCGGCGTTTGTGGCCGCAAATGTTGAGCTGGGGGTGTTCGGGGAGCCAGATGCCGGTGTAACGCCCATCGTGTTT
>JAYSZI010000119.1:0-42398 GCA_043738095.1 Lysobacter sp. | reverse complement strand
ACCCGTGGGAGACCTTCGCGGTCATCTTCAAGAAGGGCGACAAGGTCGAAGGCCAGATCAAGTCGATCACCGACTTCGGCATCTTCATCGGCCTGGACGGCGGTATCGATGGCCTGGTGCACCTGTCGGACATCAGCTGGAATACCACCGGCGAAGACGTCGTGCGCAACTACAAGAAGGGCGACACGCTGGAAGCCGTCGTGCTGGCCGTCGACCCGGAGCGCGAGCGCATCAGCCTCGGCGTCAAGCAGATGGAACAGGATCCGTTGGGCCAATACGTCGCGTCCAACACCAAGGGTTCCATCGTCAAGGGCATCGTCAAGGAAGTTGACGCCAAGGGCGCCACGGTCGAGCTCGAAGGCGGCATCGAGGGCTATGTTGCCGCGCGCGACATCGCCAAAGAGCGCGTCGACGACGCTACCCAGCATCTGAAGGTCGGCGACGAAGTCGAAGCCAAGTTCATCGGCATGGATCGCAAGGGCCGCACCATGCAGCTTTCGATCAAAGCTAAGGACGAAGCCGAAGTTCAAGAGACCTTGTCGGACTACAACCGTGCGGCGGCCGATGCCTCCAGCGGCACCACCAAGTTGGGCGCGCTGTTGCGCGAGCAGCTGGGCAACAAGTCCGAGTAATCGGGTGTGGTCGGCCGGCGCTTAGTCGGCTAGCTTGAGCACCACGAAGACGGCCCGGCCTCGGTCGGGTCGTCTTCTGTTTGAAGACTGCAGGTTTTGTGGTTGGACCATTCCCGCGTCATCCAGCGAGTCAACGTTTCGTCCATGACCAAGTCCGAGTTGATCGAGATCCTTTCACAGCGTCAGGCCCACCTGAAGGGTGATGACGTGGATCTGGCAGTGAAGGCTTTGCTCGAGATGATGGGCGGGTCCCTGTCGGCCGGCGAGCGGATCGAAATCCGCGGCTTCGGCAGTTTTTCCCTGCATTACCGCCCCCCGCGCCTTGGGCGCAACCCCAAGACCGGCGAGTCTGTGGCTCTGCCCGGCAAGCACGTCCCCCATTTCAAGCCCGGCAAGGAATTGCGCGAGCGTGTCAGCGGCGTGGTGCCGTTGGACGACGCCGACTGATCCTTGCAGTGCGGCGCCTGCGTAAAAGCTGAACCCGCGCATCGCGTCGGCTAAGCTAGTGGCCGACAACGGAAGGTCCGGAGGCCAGCCATGCGTTTTATCCGCTTCCTTATCGCGTTCGCCTGCCTCGCGGTCGGCGCAATCGTCGGCGCGCTCAACTTCCAGCCAGCAAAAATCGATTTCGGCATCGCCATAGTTCCGACCACGCTCGGTGTGGCGTTAATCGTGGCGTTGTTGCTCGGAGTGATCGTCGGTGGCCTGGCCGTCGCGGCGAGTCTTGTGCTGCCACTGCGCCGGCGCCGGGCCATGGTTGTACGCCAGCGCGACGCGTCCGAATCGGGCACGGAGGTCTGACGCGTGGCGTTTATCAACGAATGGTTCTGGTTTTTCCTCTTGCTGCCGATTGCCGCCGTCAGCGGCTGGGTCATCGGTCGCCGCGGTGGTGAACGCCATAGCGACAGCCAGGTCAGTCATCTGTCGACCACGTATTTTCGAGGCCTCAACTACCTCCTAAACGAGCAGCCGGACAAGGCCATCGAGCTGTTCCTGCACATCGCCGACCTCGACAAGGACACATTTGAAACCCAGGTCGCGCTTGGTCACCTGTTCCGCCGGCGCGGCGAGGTGGACCGCGCGATCCGCCTGCACCAGGCGCTGGTGCAACGCCCGGGCCTGAGCGATCAGCAGAAGGTGCAGGCACTGCTGGCTTTGGGCGAGGACTACATGCGCTCGGGTTTACTCGATCGTGCCGAAACAGTATTCAGCGATCTTGTGGCGCTGGACATGCGCGCGCCAATGGCGCTGCGCCATCTGATTGGTATCTACCAGGCCGAGCGCGATTGGGACAAGGCGATCGAGAATGCGCGCGCTTACCAGGCGGCCACCGACGAGCCGATGGGCAAACTAATTGCCCAATTTGAATGCGAGTTAGCCGATCGCCATCGCGCTGCGGGCGATCAGGACGCGTCCCGTGCCGCCGTGGCGCGTGCCTACGAGGCTGATGCGAATTCGGTGCGTGCCGGCATGCTTGAAGGTCGGATCGAAATCGAGGCCGGCAATGACGCCAGCGCGATCCGCGCGTTTGAGCGGGTCGCGCGCAACGATGCAGACTACCTGCCTGAAGTCTTGCCGGGGTTGCTGGTCAGTTACGAGCAGGTAGGCGATGGCCCCGGCGCGCGCGCATTCCTGGCCGAGATGTGCGAGCACTACCGCGGGATATCTCCGGTGTTGGCGCTGACACGCATGATCGAGGCCGATGAGGGTGTGGCCGCAGCGCGCGCCTATTTGGCCCAACAACTCAAAGACCGGCCCTCGGTGCGCGGCGAAGCGGCATTGATCGATCTGACCCTTGCTGAGGGCGCTGATCCGCTGGCCACTTTGCACGACCTCAAGCACATCACCGACCAACTGCTAGTGCGCAATCCCAGCTATCGGTGCACGCGTTGCGGATTCGGCGCGCGCAGCCACCATTGGCAATGCCCGAGCTGCAAGGAATGGGCCACGGTCAAGCCATTGCTGAACTACGCGGTGGTCTGATTGCGGATGACGGTTTGGCTCGCACTGTTTTTTGCCCTCAGCGTCGCGGGTACGTGGTTGGCACGCCGCTATGCAATGCACCGCAACCTGATCGACCATCCCGGTGAACGACGCAGCCATGCCGCGGCGACGCCGCGCGGCGGTGGGATCGCCATCGTGGTGGCGATGCTGGTGGGCGTTTTGGCGTTGGCAATGCGCGATCCGTGGCGGGCCACGCAGTTGCTGGGATTCGCGCTGGCTTTGCTGCTTGTCGCCGGCGTTGGTTGGTGGGATGACCATAGACCGTTGTCGGTCGGGGCACGGCTGGGCGTGCATGGGCTCGCCGGTTCGATCCTGTCGGTCGTTGTGTTCAGCGCGTACGGCGACCTGTGGTTGGCGATAGCGGCATTCGCTGCAGCCATGGTCCTGACCAACGTGTGGAACTTCATGGATGGCATCAATGGGCTTGCCGCCAGTCAAGCCGCGTTAGTGGCCGCGGCGCTTGCTACGGTGCTGTCTGGCAATGCCTGGGCGTGGGTCGGATGGGCGCTGGTGGCTGCCTGCCTAGGATTTCTGCCGTTCAATTTCCCGCGCGCACGGATCTTTCTCGGGGATGTTGGCAGCGGCGCGTTGGGGTTTGCGCTGGCCGCGCTCGCCGTCATGGCGGCCGGTGCGCAGCGTCCGGAGTGGCCGTTAGTGCTGTTGCCGCTGGCCGCCTTCGTGATCGATGCCGGGCTGACCCTGGCTCGGCGCATCTGGCGGCGGGAGCCTTGGTGGACCGCGCATACCCAGCATGCGTATCAGCGCTGGGCCCGCAGCACGGGCCACGCTCAGGTCACATTGGCGTACGCGGCGTGGACCAGTCTGGGTGTCTTGTTTGCGGCCGGCCTGCGCGACCGGCCCTGGTTTTTCATGCTGGCTGGCGTTTTGGCGTGGTATACGTCGTGCGCTTTTTTATGGTGGTGGTTGCAGCGCGGGGGCGCGGGCACCGGACAGGCCGATCGAATGGAGTGGCGCAAGGAATGAGCGATTGGCGTGACCGTTGGAGGGTGGGCCTGCCGCGCATGGCGGTTATCGCGCATGACCTGGCGATGGTGTGGCTGGTCTGGCAGGGGCTACACCGTCTGCGTTGGGGCATCGAAGCGCATCCGCCACCGCTGCCGCTGTGGTCGGCCGAGGTCGCGCTGGTGCTGGTCGCCCAGGGTTTGGTGTTCTGGCAGGTAGGTCTGTACCGCGGCCTGTGGCGCTTTGCCAGCGTTCCGGACCTGTTGAACATCTTCAAGGCCTGCACGCTCGGTCTATTTGCGATCGTGCTCGGGCTATTTCTCTACAACCGGCTCGACCTGGTGCCACGCACTGTGCTGGTGCTGTACCCGCTGGTGTTGATGGGTCTGCTGGGCGCGCCGCGCTTGCTGTACCGGGCGTGGACGGACAGCCGGGTTGATCGCAGCAGCAAGGCCTCTGTGCGGATCTTGATCCTCGGCGCGGGCCATGCGGGCGAGGCGCTGGTTCGCGACCTGCGACGTTTAGGCACCTATCAGCCGGTCGGTTTCCTCGACGATGCCACGCGCCTGCGCGGCACCAAGGTGCAAGGCGTGCCGGTGCTAGGCCGAGTTGAAGACCTCGCCGAGATCGCGCGCGAAACCGCGGCCAAGCTGCTGGTGATTGCCATGCCCTCGGCCGAGGCCAACGCGCTGCAACGGGTCGTGGTCGCGTGCGAACGCACCGGTCTGCCGTTCCGGATGGTGCCGCGCCTGCAGGACGTGCTCGAAGGCCGCTCACTGCCGGGCGAGCTGAAGGAAGTCGCGATTGAGGATCTGCTCGGTCGCAAACCCGTGCTCCCCGACTGGAAAGCGATCCGCAGTTGGCTCGGTGCCCGCTCGGTGCTGGTCACCGGTGCCGGCGGCTCGATCGGCTCGGAGCTGTGCCGGCAGTGTGCCCGTCACGGCGCGCGTCGCATTGCCCTGGTCGAGATCGATGAGTTGGCGTTGACCACGACCGAAGCGGCCCTGCGCCGCGACTTCCCCGATCTCGAATACATTTCGGTGCTGGGTGATTGCGGCGACCCCGCCGTGATCGCCTACGCCCTTGGACTGGCTGAGCCTGAGGCGGTATTCCACGCGGCCGCCTACAAGCAGGTGCCGCTGCTCCAGACCCAGTTGCGCGAGGCGGTGCGCAACAATGTGCTGTCGACCCACACCGTGGCCAATGCTTGCCGGGCGATCGATGTTGGCACCTTTGTGCTGATTTCCACCGACAAAGCAGTAGACCCGGTCAATGTGCTCGGTGCAACCAAGCGTCTGGCGGAAATGACCTGCCAATCGATGGCCGACCAGCGTTCCACCCGATTCGTCACAGTGCGTTTTGGCAACGTGCTCGATTCGGCCGGGAGCGTGGTGCCGTTGTTCCGCGAACAAATCCGCGGTGGCGGCCCCGTCACCGTCACCGACCCGGAAGTCACACGCTTCTTCATGACGATTCCTGAAGCCTGCCAGCTGATCTTGCAGGCGTCGGCGATCGGCACCCACGATGCGATCTACACCTTGGACATGGGCGAGCCCGTACCGATCCGCCTGCTCGCCGAGCAGATGATCCGCCTCGCCGGCAAGCAACCGGGCCGGGATGTAGCCATTGTCTACACAGGCCTGCGTCCAGGCGAAAAGCTGCACGAGACGTTGTTCCACGCCGACGAGCGCTACCGTGCCACCCAGCATCCGAAGATCCTCCAGGCCGAACCGCGGGAGGTGTCGGGCCAACAGATCGAGCATGCCATCGCCCAGCTGCGCGCAGCGACGGCGAATTACGACCTCGACGCGCTGGCAATGGAACTGCGCGATGCGGTGCCGGAATTCCAGCCCATCGGCAAACACACGTTCTCGCAGGCGTCGTCCACCGTCGTGGCGTTCCCCGCCCGCAATGCCAGGAAGATTTGATGCACGCACGTATTCGTAAGGCCGTGTTTCCCGTTGCGGGACTCGGTACCCGCTTCCTTCCCGCTACGAAAACCGTTCCCAAGGAAATGCTGCCGATCATCGATCGGCCGCTGATCCAGTACGCCGTCGATGAAGCGGTCGAGGCCGGCTGCGACACGCTGATCTTCGTCACCAACCGCTACAAGCATGCGGTGGCCGATTACTTCGACAAGGCCTACGAACTTGAGCAGAAGCTCGAAAAGGCCGGCAAGACCGAGCAGCTCGAGCTGATCCGCAACGTCCTGCCGCCAGGGGTGCGCGCGGTGTTTGTCACACAGGCCGAGGCGCTCGGACTGGGTCACGCCGTACTGTGCGCCAAGCCCGTGGTTGGCGATGAACCTTTCGCGATCCTGCTGCCGGACGACCTGATCTGGAACCGCGGCCGGGGCGCCCTTAAGCAGATGACCGATGCGGCGGAGGTTTCCGGCGCCAGCTTGATCGCGGTGCAGGACGTGCCTCGCGCACAGACCGGCAGCTACGGCATCGTCGCGACGGACCCTTTTTCCGGGCGCGAGGGGCGCATCCGCGAAATCGTCGAGAAGCCCGAGCCGGAAGTCGCGCCCAGCACCTTGGCGGTGGTCGGACGCTACGTGCTGAATCCGCGCATTTTCGACCTGCTGGAATCGACCCGGCCCGGTGCCGGCGGAGAAATTCAGTTGACCGATGCGATCGCGACGCTGCTCTCCGAGGAGGCCGTCAATGCCTACCGTTTTCAAGGCACACGCTTCGATTGCGGGACCCACATTGGTCTGATCGAGGCCACGATCCGCTACGCGCTGGACCACGAGAAGCTCAGCGAATCGGCGGCCCAGCTGATGCAGAACGCGCTGAACGAATTGGGTGTCAGAGACCTGGAATAGCGGTGTGTCCGCACGCCTTCCGGGGCAGGTCCTGTTTTTTGGTCGCTGTCGCTGATCCGCGAATTGCGTCGAAGTCCGCGAACCGCATTCTCCCGAGCGGGCACTGCAGCGACTGCCCCCTGGGGTGGTGCAACATCCCGGCTCACGGAGAGCAGCAGGCGGCCGCGCGCCACGCCAGGCTCATCGCTATATTTGCAACACTACCGGCGCCTCGTCGGTCCGATGGATCGCTACTGCATGCCCCGAGCGGCTGAAAGCTACTACCGCGCGACCGCCCCAGAGCGCATTTCCCATGCTCCGTTATCGGCACGGGCTGAGGCCAAAGTCTGCGTGATCGGCGGTGGCTTCGCCGGCCTCAACACCGCGCTTGGACTGGTGGAGCGGGGCGTCCACGACGTGGTTCTGCTGGAGGCCCATGAAGTCGGGTACGGCGCTTCCGGGCGCAACGGCGGTTTCGCGTTCGGCGGCTTCTCGCGCGGGGAGCAGGCCTTGCTGCGCGAATTGGGCCCGCAACGTGCGCGCGACCTCTACCGCGGCACCAGCGATGCGGTAGCGTTGATCCGCGAGCGTATTGAGCGCTATCGCATCGAGTGCGACGTGGTCGACGCCGGGGTGATCTGGGCCAACTGGTTCCGCGACCCCGCGGTGCTGCGAGAGCGGCAGCGCCTGCTCACCAAGCACTACGGGGTGGACTGGCAATGGTTGCCGCAAGCGCAGCTGCGCGAGCGAATCCGCAGCAGCCGCTACCACGATGGTCTGTTCGAGCCGGACGCATTTCATTTTCATCCGCTCAAGTACGCCCACGGCATTGCCGACGCGGCAATGGCGCGCGGAGTGACCGTGCACGAGCGCACGCCCGCCATTGCGCTGGAACAACGCGATGGCGGCTGGCGCGTCCGTACACCGGCTGGCACCGTCGATGCGGAAACCGTGGTGCTCGCCTGCGGCGGCTACCTCGCGCAACTGCGCCGGCGGGTCGATGCCGCGGTATTGCCGATCGCCACCTACGTCATGGTCACGCAGCCGCTGGGACCGCGCATGGCCGAGGTGCTCACCACTCAGGCCGCGGTCTACGACACCCGGTTTGCCTTCGACTACTACCGGCCGTTGCCGGACACACGGCTGCTTTGGGGTGGGCGCATCTCGGTATTGGACCGCGCCCCCGAGGCCGTCGAGCGCTTGCTAGTTCGCGACCTGCTCAAGGTGTTTCCGCAACTCGACGGCATCGGCGTCGATTACGCGTGGTCTGGATTGATGAGTTATGCGCGTCACCAGATGCCGCAGCTCGGCCAGATTGAACCGGGGCTGTGGCTCGCCCAGGCGTTCGGCGGGCACGGCGTGGCGCCGACCACGCTAGGGGGCGAAGTCATTGCCGCGGCGATCGCCGAGGGTGATCAGCGTTGGCAGGAGTTTTCGGACTACGGGCTGGTGTCCGCATTGAAGCCGGCGGGCTTCATCGGTGCGCAGTTGAGTTACTGGTGGTATCAGTGCCAGGACGCGATCAAGGATTGGCGCGAGCAGCATCAGGCCTGACTCGTAGCCCGACAGAACGCGGCGACCTCTGGCGTGCAAGATGCATCGTCACTTGACCCCTCGATATCGGCTTCGGCCCCACCCGACTAGTCACTTGCCCGACTAATGCTGGTTCGTGTGCTGCCGAAAAAAAACGGCGCCCGAGAGCGCCGTTTGTACCTGCGAGGGAGACCGCTCAGAGCGCTTCGAACACGCCCGCCGCACCCATGCCGGTGCCGATGCACATCGTGACCAAGCCGTACTTCTGCTGGCGACGACGCATGCCGTGCACGATCGTCGCGGTGCGCACCGCGCCGGTCGCGCCCAGCGGGTGACCGAGCGCAATCGCGCCGCCGAGCGGATTGACCTTCGACGGGTCCAGTTCGCAATCGCGGATCACCGCCAGCGCCTGCGCGGCGAATGCCTCGTTGAGTTCGATCCAGTCGATCTGGTCGCGGGTCAGCCCGGCCTGCTTGAGCGCTTTCGGGATCGCCGCGATCGGGCCAATGCCCATCACTTCGGGACGCACGCCGGCGACCGAGAAGCTCACGAAACGTGCGAGCGGGGTCAGGCCGTAGTCTTTGATCGCCTGGGCCGAGGCCAGCAATACCGCGCCGGCGCCATCGCTCATCTGCGAACTATTGCCGGCGGTAACGCTGCCGCCGAACTGGCCGTTGCGGAAGACTGGCTTCAGCTTGGCTAGTCCTTCCAGCGACGAATCCGGTCGCGGACCCTCGTCGGTGTCGACCAGCGCCTGCTTCAACCGGATCGTGTTTCCGGCGAGGTCGGGCAGGTGGGACACGACTTCCAAGGGGCTGATTTCGTCCTTAAATTCGCCGCCCTGGATTGCGGCGATCGCCTTCTGGTGCGAGGCCAGCGCGAACGCATCCTGGTCTTCGCGCGAGATCTTCCACTCTTCGGCGACCTTCTCGGCGGTGATGCCCATGCCGTAGGCGATCGCGACGTGGTCGTCGGCAAACACATTTGGCGACAGCGCGACCTTGTTGCCCATCATCGGCACCATCGACATCGATTCGGTGCCGCCGGCGAGCATCAGGTCGGCCTGGCCGAGGCGGATCTGGTCGGCTGCCAGCGCGACCGCCTGCAGGCCCGAGGAACAGAAGCGGTTGATGGTCTGCGCGGCGATGGTGTGGGGCAGGCCGGCCAACAGCAGGCCGATGCGCGCCACGTTCATGCCTTGCTCGCCCTCGGGCATCGCGCAGCCGATGATCGCGTCGTCGATGCGGCTCACGTCGATTCCCGGGGCCTGTGCGAGCACGCTGCGCAGCACGTGCGCGAGCATGTCGTCGGGACGGGTATTACGGAACACGCCGCGTGGGGCCTTGCCGACCGGGGTGCGGGTCGCGGCCACGATGTAGGCGTCCTGGATTTGCTTGCTCATAAATAGTGTCCTGTGTCGTCGACGCTTAGTTGCGGAGCGGCTTGCCGGTCTTGAGCATGTGGGCGATGCGTTCCTGGGTCTTGGGCATCTGCGCCAGCGCGACGAAGTGCTCGCGCTCGAGCTTCAGCAGCCACTCCTCGTCGACCAGCGACCCGCGATCGACCTCACCGCCGCACAGCACGGTGGCGATGCGGGTGGCAATCTCGTAGTCGTGCGGCGACACAAAGCGGCCTTCCAGCATGTTGACCAGCATCATCTTGAAGGTGGCGATGCCGACGTTGCCGGCAACCTGCACGCGACGGGCGGGCAGGGGCGGGCGGTAGCCGTTTTCCGCGAGACCGCGCGCCTGGGCCTTGGCCACGTGCAGCAGCTCGAACGCGTTGAACACGATGCCGTCGCTGTCGCGGGCGAGCTTGAGCTCCTTGGCCTCGAACGCGGAGGTCGAGACCTTGCCCATCGCGACGCTCTCGAACCCGGTCTTGAGCTGTGCAAACACATCGCCGCCCGGACCCGCGGCATCGGACGCGCGCACCGCGAGCTCCTTGAGGCCGCCACCGGCCGGCAGCAGGCCGACGCCGGCCTCGACCAGTCCGACGTAGCTTTCCAGCGAGAACACGGTCTTGGCTGCGTGCATCTGGAATTCGCAGCCACCGCCCAGTGCCAGCCCACGTACTGCCGCTACCACCGGCACCAGCGAATATTTGATGCGCTGGCTGGTGGCTTGGAAGTTCGCGACCATCGCCTCGAACTCGGTCAGCTTGCCCGCCTGCAACGCACCGAGCGCACCGGCCAGATCCGCACCCGCGGAGAACGGTTCCTTCTGCTGCCAAAGCACGAGGCCGGCAAATTCCTTCTCGGCGCGTGCGATGGCCTCCTGCAGACCGTCGAGCACGGCATCGGACACGGTGTTCATCTTGGTCTTGAAGCCGACCACAGCGATGTCATCGCCCTCATCGACCCACATCCGCACACCGTCGTTCTCGAACACGGTGCGGCCCTGCGAAAACTTCTCGCCCAGCAACGCATCGGGGAAGCGCTGGCGCGTGTACACCGGGTTTGCCGAGCGCGGCACCTTGGCGTTGCGGGCCGGGCTGAAGCTGCCATCGGCCGTGTGAACGCCATCGCGGCCGTCGAACACCCAGTTAGGCAGGGGCGCGTTGCTCATCGTCTGACCGGCCACGATGTCTTCGGCGATCCAGTCGGCTACTTGCTTCCAGCCGGCGGCCTGCCAGGTTTCGAACGGCCCCAGCGACCAGCCGTAACCCCAGCGGATGGCCAAGTCCACGTCACGCGCGGTGTCGGCAATGCTTTCGAGGTGGAACGCGCTGTAGTGGAACGTGTCGCGGAAGCAGGCCCAGAGGAACTTGGCCTGCGGATGCTCACTGGCGCGCAACGCGGCGAACTTCTTCGCCGGGTCTTTTTCCTTGAGCAGGGCCGCAACGTCGGCATCGAGCTCTCCGGCCGTGGCGCGATAGTCCTGCGCCTTGAGGTCCAGCACCAGGATGTCCTTGCCGCGCTTGGTGTAGATGCCAGCACCGGTTTTCTGGCCCAGCGCGCCTTTCTCGATCAGCGCGGCCAGCCACTTCGGCGCCTTGAAGTAGGCGTGCCAGGGATCGTCGGGCAGCGTGTCGGCCATGGTCTTGATCACGTGCGCCATGGTGTCCAGACCGACCACGTCCGCGGTGCGGTAGGTCGCGGACTTCGGCCGGCCCACCGCCGGGCCGGTCAGGGCATCGACGGTGTCGAAACCCAGGCCGAGCTGCTCGGTGTGGTGCATCGCGGCCAGCATCGAGAACACGCCGATGCGGTTGCCGATGAAGTTCGGCGTGTCCTTGGCGATCACGACGCCCTTGCCCAGCGTGGTTGCTAGGAAAGTTTCCAGACCCTCGAGCACGGCGGCGTCGGTGGTCTTGGACGGGATCAGTTCGGCCAGATGCATGTAACGCGGCGGATTGAAGAAGTGCACGCCGCAGAAGCGATGACGCAGTTGCTCGGGCAGCACCTCGGACAGGCTGTTGATGCCCAGCCCTGAGGTGTTGCTCGCGAGCACGGTGTGCTCGGCGACGAACGGCGCTATCTTCTTGTAGAGGTCCTGCTTCCAGTCCATGCGCTCGGCGATCGCCTCGATGATGAGGTCGCAGCCGCGCAGTTGTTCCAGCCCGGTTTCGTAGTTGGCGGCAACCAGGCGATCGCTCAGGGCTTTGCTGGCGAGCGGGGCGGGACTGAGCTTGCCGAGGTTGGCGATGGCCTTTTGCACCACGCCGTTCGGATCGCCGTCTTTGGCCGGCAAGTCGAACAGCACCGTGTCGACGCCGGCATTGGTGAGGTGGGCGGCGATCTGCGCGCCCATGACACCGGCGCCCAGAACCGCGACCCGTCGGACAAGTAATTTATGAGACATAGTTTTTAAGTCCTTGTAAATAATACGTATATTTTCGCTTTTACTTCTAAACTGCGATCCTCGGCGAGGTAGCGCCACGATCCGGAATGACTTTTTCTACTCGTTAGAGGGGCACGGCTTAGGGAAGGCAAATCCGCTGCGTTCCGCACCGGGCGGTATCTCCATCAGCTCTTGAAACCAGCCGCGGCGAAACGGATCAGCTCACGCGCCGCGCGTTGGCGATGTGTCGCCTCGCTGACGCCGGTGGGCCGTTTGATCAAGCCGAAGTCGGCCATCGCGTAGGTCAGGGAACCGGCGAGAAAGTCGAGGCGCCAGTACAACTCTTCCTTGCTCAACCCCGGCATGCAGGCGGCAATGGCTTTGGCGAATTCGCGCTGTACGTGGCCGTAGTGATCCGACAGGAACTTGCGCAGGGCGTCGTTCTTTTCCGCATACGCGCGGGCAACCACTCGCACAAACGCGCCGCCCCCATGATGGTCCTGGGCGAGGGTCAAGGCTGGCTCGACGAACGCAGCCAGGATTGGCTCCAGTTCGCCAGGGTGGTGTTCGACCGCGGCTTTGAGCGCAGCCAGCCGCTGTGCACTCATCTCGTCCATGCGCCGACGGAAGACCTCGTTGACGAGGTTTTCCTTGCTGCCGAAGTGGTAGTTGACCGCAGCGATATTGACGTCGGCGCGGCTGGTGACTTGGCGCAGCGAGGTGCCGGTGAAGCCGAACTGGGCAAACAACTCCTCGGCCGCCCCGAGGATGCGGTCCTTGGTGGAAAACTGGCTGGTGCTGGCCAATGGGCACTCCTGAATCAAACGCTTGTTTGATACTAGGCCGGAGCCAATGAGCGAGTCAACCGAATCTTCCACCTACGGCCGTGCAAATCCGTTAGTCAATCCGTTAGAATTACCTCAGCCATATCGGCTAAACCCGCGGAACTACGCGGGTTTTCTGTTATCCTTGGGCGCGAACCTGACGGTTTCTGCTGCCCGCCTACCCGGAGATATTCCATGGCGCTGGAGCGCACACTTTCCATCATCAAGCCCGACGCCGTTGCCAAAAACGTCGTTGGCGAGATCTATTCGCGTTTCGAAAAAGCCGGCCTCAAGGTCGTCGCCGCGAAGATGAAGCACCTGTCGAAGCAAGAGGCAGAAGGTTTCTACGCCGTGCATCGTGAGCGTCCGTTCTTCAACGCGCTTGTCGAGTTCATGATCAGCGGTCCGGTGATGATCCAGGCGCTGCAGGGCGACAACGCCGTGCTCAAGCATCGGGATCTGATGGGCGCGACCAATCCGAAAGATGCCGCGCCGGGCACGATCCGCGCCGACTTCGCCGACAGCATCGACGCCAACGCCGTGCACGGTTCGGACAGTCTGGAGAATGCGACGAACGAGATCGCGTATTTCTTCCCGGCCACCGACGTCTACGCACGTTGATTGCCAGCAAGTGAAGTAAAAGGCCATGACCCAGATCCGCGACACCAGCATCGACATCACCCTCGCCAACGCCGCTGACCCGGCGGATGCGAAGGTGGGAGCGGGCGTCGCATCCGGGTCGGTGGCTAGCGCGGCGGGGTCGGGCACGAACACGGAGGCGCTAGCTTCAGCCGGTGCCAAGATGAACCTGTTCGACCTCGACCGTGTGTCGCTGGAGAACTTCTTCGAGAGTCAACTCGGCGAGAAGCGATTCCGCGCGCACCAGGTGATGAAGTGGATCCACCACCGCTACGTCACCGATTTCAACGACATGACCGATCTGGGCAAGGCGCTTCGCGCCAAGCTCGAGCAGCACGCGCAAGTGCGCGCGCCGATGATCATCTTCGACAAGCCATCCACCGACGGCACGCACAAGTGGCTGATCGGCATGGACCCGAAGAATGCGATCGAGGCGGTGTTCATTCCGGACAAGGGTCGCGGCACGCTGTGCGTGTCTTCGCAGGTCGGCTGCGCGCTTAATTGCCAGTTCTGCTCGACGGCCACCCAAGGCTTCAACCGCAATCTGACCACCGCCGAGATCATCGGCCAAGTGTGGATCGCGGCGCGCTACCTCGGCAATATCCCCCACCTCCAGCGCAAGCTCACCAACGTGGTGATGATGGGGATGGGCGAGCCGCTGATGAATTTCGACAACGTCGTGCGCGCGATGAGCATCATGCGCGACGACCTCGGCTACGGCCTGGCCAACAAGCGCGTGACCCTGTCGACCGCCGGCATGGTGCCGATGATCGACCGCCTGGGCGAGGAGAGCGATGTCTCACTCGCGGTCTCGCTGCACGCCGCCAACGACGAGCTGCGTACCGAATTGGTGCCGCTCAACAAGAAGTACCCGATCGCCGAACTCATGGCCGCGTGCCAGCGATACGTGCAGCGCAAACCGCGCAGCTCGATCACGTTCGAGTACACGATGATGAAGGGCGTCAACGATCAGCCGGTGCACGCGCGCCAGCTGGCGCGGCTGATGCGCCAGTTCGACAACGCGGTGCAGATGAAGGATGCGGGCAAGGTCAATCTGATCCCGTTTAATCCGTTCCCGGGCACGCGCTACGAGCGTTCCACCGAAGAGGACATCCGCGCGTTCCAGAAACTGCTGCTCGATTCGCACGTGCTTACGATGGTCCGGCGCACCCGCGGAGACGACATCGACGCGGCCTGCGGTCAGCTCAAGGGGCAGGTCGCAGACCGCACGCGGCGCCAGGCCGACTTCCGCAAGCAGTTGGCGGCGCAGGGGATCGACGATGCCGCAGCCTGATCGGGCGGTGCATCGGACGCAGAGCGTGGCGCCGTCGCCCCGTTCGCTGCCGTTGCTGGTGGGGTGGGCGCTGTTGCTGGTACTGGTCCTGACGGGCTGCAATCGCGTCACGCTCCTGCGCCCGAATACATCGCGCAAGGGCTTCGAGAGCACGGGGCACGAGGTGGTCATCACCAACAACGGCCGAAGTAACGCCAGCAGCGCATTGGCCCGGGTGCAAATCGCGCAGCAAAGCTTGGCCAAGGGCGACTATGCCCAGGCCGAGCGCGAGGCCAAGCAGGCGCTCAAGACCGATCCAAAATCGGCAGGGGCGTACACGGTGTTGGCGATTGCCCAGGACCGCACCGGCCGGGCTGCGGTGGCCGGACAGCACTACCGCAAGGCCGCCGAGCTGGCGCCAACTCAGGGCGGCATGCTCAATAACTACGGCACCTGGCTGTGCAGCAATGGCCGTGCCGCCGAATCGCTCGCCTGGTTCGATGAGGCGTTGGCTGCCCCTGGGTACCAAACCCCGGCAGTCGCATGGGGCAACGCAGGGTCGTGTGCACTCGAGGCCGGGCAGACCGCGCGCGCCGAACGGTCGTTGAGGCAAGCCATCGCTCTGGATCCACAAAATCAAGTCGCGTTATCAGCCATGGCCGAACTCGAATTCAAAGCGGGACGGATGATGGCGGCGCGCGCTTTTTCGCAACGTCGCCTGGCCGCAGCACCCGCTGATCCCGCGGCGTTGGTACTGGCGTCACAGATTGAATACAAACTCGGCGACAAGGCGGCCGCAGACGCCTACGTTCGTCGTCTGGGGACGGAGTTCCCTGGCGTGCAGGGCGCCAAGCCAGGGGATGAGGGTCGGTAATGATGCAATCGAAACAGCAATGCGCGCCTGCCGAGGGCGCAGGTTGCGGGGCCCGACTCCGGCAGGCGCGGGAAGCTGCTGAGCTCACGCTCGAGGCTGTCGCGGCGCAGCTGAAGATGCCGGTCCGGGTGATCCGCGTGCTCGAGTCCGACGACTGGTCGACGCTCGACGCCCCGATCTACGTCCGCGGCCAGGTGCGCAGCTATGCGCGCCTGCTCAAACTCGATATCGAACCTGACATTGCGGCCATCCGCGTCGGCGCGGCGACGCTGCCGGACCTGGTCAGTCATACCCATACTTCGCGTTTCCGTTGGGTGGCCGAGCACGCAGCCCGGCGCGTGATCTACATTGCGATCACGGCCGCCATCGCCGTGCCGGTGTGGATGGCCACCAGCCCGCATCTGGGCAACAACGGTCCGACCTTGCAATCGCTCGACCTACAGTCGCTTTCCGACGACAGCGCGCTGAAGCCTGGCGCCAGTGCTGCCCCCGCTGCTGTGCGCACACCGATGGTGGCCTCGTTCGGCGCAATGCCGGTGGCGTCCACACCAGCCCTGTTGTTGACCTTCCAAGGCGACAGCTGGGTGCAGGTGTTCGCGGCCGACGGTCGTCTGCTCGAGCAGGGCGAGCTCAAAGCGGGCCAGTCCCGCCGCTATGCGGCCGATGAAGTCGGTCGCATCGTGCTCGGCAATTCCACTGCGGTCGCGGTCGAGCAAGCCGGCAAGCCGGTCGACCTGGCGCCCTTCAGCCGCGCGAATGTGGCGCGCTTTACGTTATCCTCTGACGGTTCCCTCGCGCCGGCCAGCCACTGACCCGCGCAGGGTCAACTGCTTTCACGCCGGCCCCGCACCGCGGGCTTGTCCAACAACATTGGGTCCTCGTCGCTAGGCGGGGCGAGACACTATGGCGATTGATGATCTGCTCGACGAACACGAACAAAGCGAACGCGTGCTGGAATGGTTGCGGCGCAACGGCGCCGGCCTGATCGGCGGCATCGTGCTGGGCCTGGCGGCGATTGGCGGCTGGAAATGGTGGCAGCAGCACCAAGTGACCCAGCAGGCTGCGGTCGCCACCCAATATCAGGCTGCCGTCGACGCGATCGCGGTCAAGGACAAAAGCGCCGAGGCCAAGGTCAAGGCGCTGAATCCCGGGCTGTACCACACCTTGGCGTCGCTCGAACTCGCCAAGTTGCAAATTACTGCAGGCCAGCGCGACGCCGCGATCGCGACGCTGCGCGCGGCCAAGCCGAGCGAGCCGGCGCTCACCCAGATCGTCAACGAGCGCCTTGCCCGTCTGCTGATAGACGCCAAACAGGCCGACGCGGCCCTGAAGCTGGTCGTTGATGCGAACACGCCGATGGCGTTGGAAGTCCGAGGCGATGCGCATTTCGCTCTTGGTCAGCGCGATCGCGCCCGAGAAACCTACCAGCAGGCGCTGGCGAAGCTTGATGTCGCTTCGCCTAACCGTCGCTTGCTGGAACTCAAGCTGACTGAAGTCGGCGGCACCCTTGCCAAGTCGGAGCCAAAATCTTGATGAAGTCCGTCCCCCATACCCGTGCACACACCAACGTGCGTCCCTTGCTGCTGCGCTCGACTGCGGCATTGCTGTGCGTTGTCGCGCTGAGCGGCTGCACCACCGTCAAAGGGTGGTTCGACGGCAAGAAAAGCGACGGCAAGCCGACCGAGCCTATGGCGCTCACCGACATCACCCCGTCGGTCACGGTGTCGAAGCTGTGGTCGGCCAACGCTGGCAAGGGTGAAGGCCGCCTGGGCGTGCGCCAGGGTCCGGTTATCGCTGATGGTCGCGTCTATGCTGCGGCGCTCGCCGGTGGCGTGCGCGCCTTCGACCTGCAAACCGGCAAGTCGGTTTGGACCTATGACAGCAAGCTGCGCCTCTCCGGCGGCCCCGGCACCGGCGACGGGCTGGTCGTGGTTGGCGGGCTGGATGGCGAAGTGATCGCCCTGGATGCCGCTACTGGCGCTGAGAAATGGCAGGCCAAGGTCGGCAGCGAAATCATTGCCGCACCGGCGGTGGGGATGGGCATGGTGTTCGTACGGTCCAACGACGGCCGCGTGACCGCACTGGACGTGGCCAGCGGCGAGCGTCGCTGGTTCTGGGCGCATGACGTGCCGCTGCTGTCGTTGCGTGGCAACGATGCGCCCGTGCTTGGTCCGGGCTACCTGTTCGTCGGTAACGACGACGGAACCGTCACCGCGCTGGCCGCCAATGACGGCCGCCCGTTGTGGGAACAAGCGACAGCTCAGCCCGAAGGCCGCACCGAACTGGACCGCATAGCCGATATCGACGGCACCCCGGTACTCGATCAGACCACGCTGTACGCTTCCAGCTTCAAGCGCCAGACCATCGCCATCGATGCGCCTACTGGCCGTCCCACCTGGACCAGCGAGCACGGTGGCGCTAGCCGCATTGGTGTCGGCAGTGATCGCCTAGTCGTATCCGACACCAATGGCAGCGTGTTCGGCCTCGACAAGCTCAGCGGCAGCGCGTTGTGGCAGCAGCCGGGCTTGGCCCGACGCAACCTGACCGCACCGGCGGTGCAGGGCGACTACGCGGTAGTCGGCGACTACGATGGCTACGTGCATTGGCTCAAGCTGGACAACGGCGCGTTCGCCGCACGCACGCGGGTCGGCGGCAAGGCGCTGCGTGCTGCGCCGGTCGTGACCGACGGCGTGCTGGTGGTGCAGAACGTCGAAGGCGAGCTCACTGCATTCCGCCTGGGACAGTAAGACTCCAGGCTGGGCGCCGGGAACACTCCGGCCCCAAAAACCCCGGCTTCGGTCGGGGTCGCTCTTTTTTGATCGGGTAGGTTCTCCATGCTTCCGCTAGTCGCGCTTGTTGGTCGTCCCAACGTCGGAAAATCAACATTGTTCAATGCGCTCACGCGCAGCCGCGATGCGCTGGTGCATGACCAGCCGGGGGTCACCCGTGACCGCCATTACGGCGTGTGCCGTACCGAGGGCGCGCGTTCGTTCGCCGTGGTCGATACCGGCGGCATCGACGGCAAGGACGAGGGCCTCGCCGGCGCTACGGCGCGGCAGGCCCGCGCGGCCGCTGAGGAAGCCGATCTGGTGTTGTTTATCGTCGATGGCCGCGAAGGCGCATCGACCATGGACGACGACATTCTGGCGTGGCTGCGCCGGGCCTCGCGCCCGACGATGCTGGTCGTTAACAAGACCGACGGCCTGGATGTCGAAGCCGCGGTCAACGAGTTCGTGCGCTACGGCCTTAAGGATGTGGTCGCGGTCTCGTCCGCGCACCGCCAGGGCATGGACACGCTGCTCGAGGAGATTCTGGCCAAGCTGCCTGAAGAGGGCACGTCAGCGCAGCTCGACAGCGACCCCACTCGCATCCGCGTGGCTTTCATTGGCCGGCCCAATGTCGGCAAGTCGACCCTGGTCAATCGCCTGCTCGGCGAGGAGCGCATGATCGCCTCCGAGGTGCCGGGCACCACGCGCGACGCGGTGGCGATCGACATGGAACGCGACGGCCGCCTGTATCGCCTGATCGATACCGCCGGCGTGCGGCGCAAATCCAAGGTGGAAGAGGCAGTCGAGAAATTCTCGATCATCAAGACCCTGCAGGTGATTGAACACTGCCAGGTCGTCGTGGTCATGCTCGACGCCGGCGAAGGCGTGACCGACCAGGACTCCAGCGTGCTCGGCTATGCGCTCGATGCCGGCCGTGCGCTCGTGGTTGCACTCAACAAATGGGATGCGCAGAGCGACTACCAGCGCCAGCAGGCGGAGTCGTTGCTGGATCGCAAACTCGCTTTTGTCGACTGGGCCGAACGGGTGCGCATCAGTGCCAAGCATGGTTCGGGGTTGGGCGAGTTGTTCAAGGCGGTTCACCGCGCGCATGCCTCGGCCACGATCGAGATCGGCACCAGTGAAGTCACCAAGGCGATCGAGATCGCCTACGAGACCAACCCGCCGCCGGTCGTGCGCGGGCATGTGGCCAAACTGCGCTTTGCCCACCCCAGCGGCACCAATCCTCCGACGTTCGTCGTGCACGGCAACCGCCTGCGCACGCTGAGCGAGAGCTACAAGCGCTACCTCGAGAACTTCTTCCGCAAGCGCTTCAAGCTGGTGGGCACGCCGATCCGGTTCTTCTTCAAGGAAGGCGTGAACCCATACGAGGGCAAGAAGAACGTGCTGACCGACAAGCAGGTCGCGAAAAAGCGGCGGTTGATCCGGCACGTCAAGCGCGGCAAGTGACGTTTGGCCCGCGCTGCGCGCGGCTTTGCCAAAGGTCATCCCCGCGAAAGCGGGGATCCAGTGCCGTTGCTTTGTTCTTGGCCGTGCTTTGCCAAACGTCATTCCCGCGTCCGAATGGACTTCCTACGGTCGAAAGCGGGGATCCAGTGCCGTGCTTTGCTCTAAGCCGTTGTCCCAGCGAAGGCTGGACAAGCGCAAAGCGCGCACATCGCTCGTAAGATGGCCCAACGGGCGAGCACGGCGAGTTTTTTCATTGTGCGCTGAGCATTGACCTTCGTTCGATGTTCATAGCTACGAAGGCCAAAGGCACTGGATCCCCGCGTCCGCGAGGATGACGGGCAAAAGCACGCTCGCGCCGGCTGTCCTGAGCCGGACGAGGAGTCAGAATAGCAACGTGACAGATATCCCAATCCGGTCGAACCTCACCCTCGGCATCCTCGCCGGCGGTCGTGCCACTCGCCTGGGCGGGCTTGACAAGGCGTGGTTGCAGCGCAATGACCAGCCCCAGGTACTGCGATGGCGTGATCGTTTTGACGGCGATGTGTCGGCGACCCTGGTCAGCGCCAATCGCGATATCGCCCGCTATGCCGACGCCGGTCTGGTCGCGGTCGCCGATTCCGTCGGCGCCGACATCGGTCCACTTGCCGGGCTTGCCGCGCTGGCCAGCGCGTGCCGCACGCTCTGGCTGTTGACGCTTCCCGTAGACCTTTTCGACGTCAACGACTGTCTGCTGCCGACACTGATCGCCGGATGCGGTCCGGACGGCGCTAGCGCCTGCGACGACGATGGCGCGCAGCCGTTGGTCGCGCTGTGGCGAGTGGCGGCATTGGGTCCGGCGGTTGCCGCGGCGATGGCCTGCAATGATGTCGCTGTGCACGCGTTGCAACGCCGGCTCGACATGGCCGTCGTGCGCCTGCCTGGTGTGCGTTTCGGCAACCTCAATACCCCGGACGATTTGGTCGCCGCGGGCGTCGCGCCGATGATGGCGCCATGAGCACCTTTCCAACAGCCCTGTTGTTCGACGACGCCCTGGCGATCGTGCACGAGGTCGCCGCGCGCCATCGGCTTGCTGTCGAGTCCCTCGCGTCGTCACGTTGCCATGGCCGTGTACTTGCATGCGACGTCGATGCACCGATGCCCCTGCCGCCATTCGACAACAGTGCCATGGATGGTTACGCGTTCCGCCACGCCGATCTCTACGGGGCAGAAACCGCACTGCACCTGGTCGGCGAACAATTCGCTGGCGCGACCACCGGGATCGTGGTGGGCGCGGGCGAATGCCTCCGCATCACCACCGGCGCGCCATTGCCCGTGGGCGCCGACACGGTCGTGATCAAGGAAAACGTGCGCGAAGATGACGGGCGCGTGCTGGTTCCGGGCAGCACCGCAGCGGGTGCGCATATCCGCCGCGCCGGCGAGGACGTACGCATCGGCGACCGCGTGCTGCAGGCTGGGCAGGTGCTGACGCCGGTGCGGATTTCCCTGGCGGCGTCGCTGGGTCTGGCTTCGCTGCAGGTGAGCCGCCGACCGACCGTGGCGGTGTTCAGCAGTGGCGACGAACTGGTGGAGCCGGGCATACCGCTGGCGCCCGGGGAAATCTACGACAGCAACCGCGAGTTGCTGATGGGTTTGCTGCGTGCCGACGGCCTGGAGCCGACCGCGTGGCCGCGCCTGCCCGACGATGCCAAACGGGTCGAGATTGCGCTGCGCGATGCCGCGTGTGCGTTCGATATCGTGATCACCTGCGGCGCGGTGTCGGCAGGCGAAAAGGACCACATTCCCGCCGTGCTGGCCGAGGAATGCCGGCACGGCCGCGGGGAAACCCATTTCTGGAAAGTCCGGATGAAGCCGGGAATGCCGGTGCTGTTCGGCAGCATGGATCAGGCACGGTTGCTCGGTTTGCCGGGCAATCCGGTGTCGGTGATGGCAACTTACCTGACGCTCGGGCGCGCGCTGATCGACGGGCTGCAAGGGCGCACCGAGCCGCGACCGCGGTGGCGCGCGCGGCTGCTGGCGGCCATCGACAAGCCGCATCCGCGTCGCGAGTTCGTGCGCGGCGTGCTGTCGAGTGCGCACGACGGCAGCCTGCAGGTCGTTCCCAACGCCGCTACCGGATCGCACCGACTGCGCGCGGCGGCCGAGTCCAATGCCTTGATCGTCGTCGCCGACGGCCCGCAGGCACTGTCTGCGGGCGCGGTGGTCGAGGTGTTGCCGTACGGCTGAAAACACCGTCGATGGCGCGATAATGACGGCATGAACGCGCTGCCCCCCGTCGAAATAATTTCACCCGTCGAAGCGCTGCGCCGCCGTCGCGCTGGCGCCGTGCTCATCGACATCCGCGAAGCCCACGAACGCATCAACGGTCACGCCGAAGGTGCGCTCGGCGTCGCCCAGGCCGCACTCGAAGCCAATCCACACACAGCCTTGCCCAACCGCGTTAGCGAAGTCGTCCTGATCTGCGCAATGGGCGGGCGTTCGCTCAAGGCGGCCGAAGTGTTGCGCGCCGCCGGCTACACCCGCGTCGCCTCGGTGGACGGTGGTACCCGTCGTTGGATCGCCGAAGGCCTGCCGATCGCGCGACCGGAAGTGGACGCCGCAGAGGTCGACTTCTACGACCGTTACTCGCGCCACCTGCGTCTGCCCGAAGTCGGCGAAGCCGGGCAGCGCAAACTGAGGGCCGCGCGTGTAGCGATGGTCGGCGCCGGTGGCTTGGGCTCGCCAGCGGCGTACTACCTGGCGGCGGCGGGCGTCGGTACGCTGGTGCTGGCCGACGACGACATCGTCGACCGCAGCAACCTGCAGCGGCAGATCCTGCACACCGACGCGCGCGTCGGTATGTCCAAGACGCAGTCGGCGTGTATCGCGCTGTCGGCATTGAATCCCACGATCTCCGTCGAGGCGTTTGCCGAACGCATCAGTGCCGACAACGTCGAGCGCTTGCTCCGCGATGCCGATGTCGTCATCGACGGCGCCGACAACTTTCCGGCGCGCTACCTGCTCAACGATGCCTGCGTGAAGCTGGCAAAGCCGCTGGTGTACGGCGCGGTGCACCGCTTTGAGGGCCAGGTCAGCGTGTTCGATGCCGGTCGCCGGCGCGGCGTCGCCCCGTGCTACCGCTGCCTGTTTCCCGAGCCGCCGCCACCCGAAGCCGCGCCCAACTGCGCCGAGGCTGGCGTGCTCGGCGTGCTGCCTGGCGTCATCGGCCTATTACAGGCGACCGAGGCGATCAAGCTGATCCTCGGCATCGGCGATTCACTCGCCGGCCGCCTGCTGCATTTCGATGCGCTGGCGATGCGGTTCCGCGAAACCCGGCTAACGCCGGAGTCCGATTGCGCGGTGTGCGCACCGGGCAGGGCGTTTCCGGGCTATGTCGATTACGCGAAGTTCTGCGGCAGCGCCTGAATGCTGCTCGATGCACTGGCGATGCGGTTCTGCGAAACGCGACTGTCCGCCCGAGCCTGATTGCGCGGTGTGCGCGCCGGGCAAAGCGTGCGAAACTCTGCGGCAGCGCCTGAAAGCCGCGCCGCGCGGTCACATCAGTTTGGATCGCTTAGGACGACGTCGCGTCCGCATCCCGGCTCGGGTGGCGCTCATCGGGCTTCGCCAATGCGTCCATCTGTACGCCCAGCACCGCATTGCAGTGGATGCAGCTGTAGCTCACTCCGTGGGCTTTGCTCTCGCCGTCTACAAGGCCAACGATCTTGTCGACATTGACGTGCAGCACCCGCTTGCCGCACTTGGGGCATTCGCTGAGGTTGGACATGTCGGTTCCTTGGATGCGGTGGGCTCACGGGGATTGTTGCGCGCTGACGAACGCCGTCAAGGCCTTTCCGTAGGCCGGAAACTCGTTGAGTGAATTGTGGTCGGCTTCGACCAGGTCGACGAGGTGCGGAGGCTGGACCAAGGCCCCGATCAGGCGGTCAGTGTTGGCTGCCGGGATCACTTCGTCTCGCCCCGCACGAACGATCAAAATCGGCCCGCCGTAGCCCGAGAGATGCTGGGCAGAATCGTAGCGCTCCCGGTACAGCCAGCGCACCGGCAGCCAGGGATAGTGCGCGGACGCTACGCCGGCCAAGCTGTCGAACGGTGTGACGAGGGCTAACCTGGCCACCGGTCGCTGTGAGGCGAGATAACTGGCCACGCCGCTGCCCAGGCTGCGGCCGACGACTGCGATCGATCCGGGATGGCGGGCGCGCACATGGTCGAATAGGGCCAGTGCATCGTCGAACAAAGCCGCCTCGCGCGGCGTGCCTTCGCTGGCGCCATAGCCGCGGTATGCGACCAGGTACACGCTGCGGTCAGAAAACCACGTCGCAAATTCGCTACGGGACATGCCAATGTGTTCGGCGTTGCCGCCGAAATACAGCACGGCGTCGTTCCGTCCCGGGTTCACCAGCCAGCCGCGCAGGGTGACGCCGTTGCGGCGCAGCTCAAAATCGGTTTCGCGCGCATCGACCCGGGTGAACTGCGGGAAGTAGGTGAGGTCGCGTTGCTTCACGTACATCCACGCGCACAGGCCGAAATAGCCGATTGCGACCACGGAGAGCATCATCGCCAGCGGAAGCCGCAGCGCGGTCATTTCGGCAGATGGCGCTGCGCTGCCGCAAATGCCGCCAATTGCTCCGGCGTCGCATCCTTCTGATGTTGCAGCTTCCACTGCGCGAACGGCATGCCGTAGACCTTCTCGCGCGCTTCGTCCCGGGTCATGGTGATGCCGCGTGCTTCGGCAGCGTCGCGGTACCAGTCAGACAGGCAGTTGCGGCAGAAACCGGCCTGGATCATCAGGTCGATGTTCTGCACATCCGGGTGATCCTGCATCAGGTGCTGCAGCAGGCGACGGAACGCGGCGGCTTCGATAGCAATAGACGCGGGATCGGTTTCGGTCATGACAAATTCTCGGATTCGGCCGCATCCCAACGGCCGTACGGATGCAAGTTCCGCTCGCTGCCCCCGCCACCTGACAAGTCGCGGGAGCCAACGTTTGCAGGGATGACGAACCCGCACCTGGGTATCGCTGGCATCACGGAACGGGGACAATGTCGGCCCGACGACTGTACCGCCAGCGGCCCCAGTACGCATGACCCATCCGGCTCCGCAGCAGGCTCGAATCCTCGATGGCAAGCGCATTGCCGAGGAGTTGCTCGACAACCTCAAGGCGCGGGTGGATCAGCGGTTCGCCGCCGGAAAGCCGAGGCCCGGGCTCGCGGTGGTGCTGGTTGGCAGCGATCCGGCGTCCAGCGTGTATGTAAAGAACAAGCGCCGCGCGGCAGAGAAAGTCGGCATCCGCGCGATCGATTACGACCTTCCAGCCGACACCGGCGATGCTGAATTGCTCGCACTGATCGATCGGCTCAATGCCGACCCCGACGTGCACGGCATCCTAGTGCAGCTACCGTTGCCCGACCGGCGCGACGCCACCCAATTGATCCATCGCATCGATCCAAGCAAGGACGTCGACGGTTTCCATCCCGAGAACGTTGGCCATCTGGCCCTGCGCCAGTTCGGCCTGCGCCCGTGCACGCCGCGCGGCATCACCACGTTGCTGGGCTACACCGATCGGCCGGTGCGCGGCGCCAGTGCGACGATCGTGGGGGTGTCCAATCACGTGGGCCGGCCGATGATGCTGGAGCTGCTGATCGCGGGTTGCACCGTCACCAGTTGCCACAAGTTCACCCCGCCTGACGTGCTTGAGGCGTCTGTGCGCGGCGCGGATATCCTCGTGGTTGCGGTCGGCCGCCCGCAGTTGATTCCTGGCGAATGGGTCAAGCCCGGCGCGGTGGTGATCGACGTCGGCATCAACCGTCTCGACGACGGCCGCCTGGTCGGCGACGTCGGCTTTGCCGCGGCGGCCGAACGCGCGAGCTGGATCACCCCGGTGCCTGGTGGCGTGGGGCCGATGACGGTCGCTACGCTCATGCAGAACACGCTGGAGGCTGCCGAGGCGAGAGATGATGGCGTGGGGTTTAACGATTAGCCCAGCCCTTAGTCTGCTATAAGGCGAGCGCTTAAGTTGGCCTCCCCGCAAGGGAATCTGTACTGCGTTTGATCCTTCGCTTGACGGGGGCTTTCCGGCTTGCTCCTTCAGCCTTTAAGCGTAAGGCTTCCCGAATTTTGCTTCGGCAAGCGGAGGCCGGGATGGGGCTGGCTTTGACCGCGAACGCCCGCTCTACCCAAGCCCGTGCGCCGCGCCGGTCCGACACGGTACAATGGCGCGCTTCATCCTCCCGGGCCCGCCCATGCTGCGCATCCAGGCTGAAGCGCTGACGTTCGACGATGTTTCCCTCGTCCCCGCGCATTCGACTGTCCTGCCAAAGGACGTTTCACTCTCCACCCGGGTCACCCGCGACCTGACCATCCGTCTGCCGATCCTCTCGGCGGCGATGGACACCGTCAGCGAGGCCCGTCTCGCCATCGCGATGGCACAGCTCGGCGGCCTCAGCATCATCCACAAGAACATGACGCTCGAGCAGCAGGCCGCGCAGGTGGCCAGCGTCAAGAAGTTCGAGGCTGGCGTGATCAAGGAGCCGTTCACCGTCGGCCCCGAGACCACGATTGCGGAGGTCCTCAAGCTGACCCGAGCCCGCAACATCTCCGGCGTGCCGGTGGTCGATGGCGGCCAGCTGGTCGGCATCGTCACCAGCCGCGACATGCGCTTCGAGAAGAAGCTCGACGACCCCGTCCGCCACATCATGACCAAGCGCGATCGTTTGATCACGGTGCGCGAGGGCGCTTCGGACGAGGAAGTGTTGCAGCTGCTGCACAAGCACCGCATCGAGAAGGTGCTGGTGATCAACGACGGCTTCGAGTTGCGCGGGCTGATCACGGTCAAGGACATCCAGAAGAAATCAGACAACCCCAACGCGGCCAAGGACAGTTCCGAGCGTCTGCTCGTGGGTGCCGCAGTTGGCGTCGGCGGCGATACCGAAGCGCGGGTCGAGGCATTGGCTGCGGCCGGGGTCGACGTCATCGTCGTCGATACCGCGCACGGCCATTCGCAAGGCGTGCTGGACCGCGTGAAATGGGTCAAGCAGCGTTTCCCGCAGCTGCAGGTCATCGGCGGCAATATCGTCACCGGCGACGCGGCGCTGGCCCTGATGGACCATGGCGCGGACGCGGTGAAGGTTGGCGTGGGTCCGGGCTCGATCTGCACAACGCGGATCGTGGCGGGCGTTGGGGTACCGCAGATCACTGCGGTGGCGATGGTCGCCGAGGCGCTTCAGGACCGTATCCCACTGATCGCAGACGGTGGCATCCGCTACTCGGGCGATATCGGCAAGGCGATCGTCGCGGGTGCCTCGACCGTAATGGTCGGGGGTCTGTTCGCGGGCACAGAGGAAGCCCCCGGTGAGGCCGAATTGTTCCAGGGCCGCAGCTACAAGAGCTACCGCGGCATGGGCAGTCTTGGCGCGATGGAGCAGGGCTCCAAGGACCGATATTTCCAGGACGCGTCCGACGCCGACAAACTGGTGCCCGAGGGCGTCGAAGGCCGCGTGCCGTACCGGGGCCCGCTCGCCGGTGTGGTCCACCAGCTTGCCGGTGGTCTGCGCGCGACGATGGGTTACGTCGGCTGTCCAACAATCGAGGACATGCGCACGAAACCGAGCTTCGTGCGCGTGACCAATGCCGGTGCGCGCGAGAGCCATGTGCATGATGTGCAGATCACCAAAGAGCCGCCGAATTATCGCGGCAGTTGATCGGACCGGCGCAAGGAAAGCGGCGGTCTTTCACGCTTGGCAGTGCAATGCAGTCTGCCGAATTTCCGGCATAGCCACGGAACACCATGACCGATATCCATAGCGACAAGATCCTGATCCTAGACTTCGGCGCGCAGTACACGCAGCTGATCGCGCGCCGTATCCGCGAAATCGGCGTGTACTGCGAGATCTGGGCCTGGGACCACGACCCGGCTGAGATCGCGGCGTACGGCGCCAAGGGCATCATCCTGTCGGGCGGGCCGGAGTCGACCACGATCGAAAACGCGCCCAAGGCTTCGCAGGAAGTGTTCGACGCCGGGCTGCCGATCCTGGGCATCTGCTACGGCATGCAGACGCTGGCCGCGCAGCTGGGCGGCGCCACCGAAGCCGCCGACGCACGCGAATTCGGCCATGCCCAGGTCGAGCTGGTCGCGCAGGACTCCCTGCTCGACGGGCTCAAGGACTACCCCGGCTCGCCACCGCGTCTGGATGTATGGATGAGCCACGGCGACCACGTCGCGACCGCGCCGCCCGGCTTTGTCGTCACCGCGCGCACCGACCGCATTCCCGTCGCGGCGATGGCCAACGAGGAAAAGCGCTGGTACGGCGTGCAGTTCCATCCCGAGGTCACCCACACCAAATCCGGCGAAGCCATCCTGCGCCGCTTCGTCACCCGGATCTGCGGCTGCGAGACGTTGTGGGACGCGGCCCACATCATCGACGACCAAATCGCGCGCGTACGCGAACAAGTGGGTACCGACGAAGTGATCCTCGGTTTGTCGGGCGGCGTGGATTCCTCGGTGGTTGCCGCGTTGCTGCACAAGGCGATCGGCGACCAGCTGACCTGCGTGTTCGTGGATACCGGCCTACTGCGTTGGAAGGAAGGCGACCAGGTCATGGCGATGTTCGCCAGCGAGGCCGAAAAGGGCGGCATGGGCATCAAGGTCCTGCGCGTCAATGCCGCAGACCGCTACTTCAAGGCGCTCGAAGGCGTCAGCGATCCGGAGGCCAAGCGCAAGATCATCGGCAATCTGTTCATCGAGATATTCGATGAGGAATCGAGCAAGCTCGCGAACGTCAAATGGCTCGCGCAGGGAACCATTTACCCCGACGTGATCGAATCGGCGGGCAGCAAAACCGGCAAGGCTCACGTCATCAAGAGCCACCACAATGTTGGCGGCCTGCCGGCAAACATGAAGCTTGGCTTGATCGAGCCGTTGCGCGAATTGTTCAAAGACGAAGTGCGCCGGCTCGGTGTTGAGCTCGGCCTCCCGCGCGAGATGGTGTATCGCCATCCGTTCCCGGGACCTGGGCTGGGGGTGCGCATACTCGGCGAAGTGAAGCCCGAGTACGCGCGCCTGCTGGCGATGGCTGACCAGATCTTCATCGACGAGCTGCGCAAGGCCGGCCTATACGACAAGACCAGCCAAGCGTTCGCGGTGTTCCTGCCGGTCAAATCGGTCGGCGTGGTCGGCGATGCACGCGCCTACGAGTGGGTGATCGCGCTGCGCGCCGTTGAGACCATCGACTTCATGACCGCGCACTGGGCGCACCTGCCGTACGATTTTCTCGGCACGGTGTCGAACCGCATCATCAACGAGTTGCGCGGCGTATCGCGCGTGGTTTACGACATCAGCGGCAAGCCACCAGCGACGATCGAGTGGGAGTGATGCCGCGCGGTCATCTTGCACTTCGGCACGTCGTCGCGTAGCTGCGAAAGCCGTTCGTAGTGAGCTTGTCGAACCATGGACGGCGTTCCGCTCAGGTACCGAACCATGTCTTTTTGGGTTTACATGCTGAAATGCTCGGACGGCTCGTACTACACGGGTCATACCGATAACCTCGAACTGCGTGTTGCCCAGCATCACGCTGGCGAGATTCCGGGTTGCTATACCTTGAATCGACGCCCGCTGACGTTGGCCTACGCTCAAGACACGGCGTCACGGGAAGAGGCATTGGCTGCCGAGCAGCAGATCAAGGGTTGGACGCGGGCAAAGAAGGAAGCGCTGACCGCGCAGGATTGGCCGCTGCTGCAGCAGTTGGCTCGCGGTCGTAGCGCCGCAGGCACCGATCATGGTTCGACAGGCTCACCACGAACGGTGCCCGCTCCCACGCAAACGGTGCCTGCTCCCGCACGAGCGGTGCCTGCTCCCACGCAAACGGTGCCTGCTCCCGCACGAGCGGTGCCTGCTCCCACACCAACGGTGCCTGCTCCCAACTCGACCATTGCTGACGACGAACGCTGGATGCGCCGCGCGCTAGCGTTGGCCGACCGTGCGGAACACGAAGACAACGAGATCCCCGTCGGCGCGGTGCTGCTCTCCTCCGACGGCGTCGTGCTCGGCGAGGGCTGGAATCGCAACATCACCGAGCACGATCCAACCGCGCACGCCGAGATCGTCGCAATGCGCCAAGCCGGCGCGCGCCTTGGCAACCACCGGCTGCTCGGCTGCACCTTGGTCGTGACGCTGGAACCGTGTGCGATGTGCGCGATGGCGCTGGTGCATGCGCGGGTTGCGCGGGTGGTCTACGGCGCTAGCGACCCCAAGACCGGCGCGGCCGGCAGCGTGTTCGATCTGCTAGCGGACCCGCGCCACAACCACCGGGTCGAAGTGCGGTCCGGGGTGCTGGCCGAAGAAGCCAGCGTGCGCCTGAGCAACTATTTCCGCGGCAAGCGCGGCAAATCGCCGCTCTGATCAAGCGGATTCTGGTTGAGGCGTCAGGTGCGACGCCGCGCGAGTTCCTGATCTAGTTCCTCATCGAAACTACGCACCGCCAGGTTGACCTCACGCCCCAACGCCATGCTCGCCAGCAGCAGGAAGCTGACCCCGATCACTGCCAGCACGGTCGGCAGCACGCCCAAGCGGAATCCAGTGAACGCGTCGACCGCTAGCGCGAGGCTGGTGCCGACAAAACCGCCTAATGCGGCGTACAGCAACTGGCAGGCGCGTAAGACCAGTTGCGCGCGGCGGCGATGACGCTGGATCTGCACGTCGCGTTCGGCACGGTCCGGCGCGTCGTGTTCCCAGGCGATGACGAGCATGCGCAGGCGGTCGACCACGCGCGCGAGGCGCGCATTAGCTGAAACCAGCAAAGATGCCGTCGCTGCCATCAACAACGCAGGTGCGAGCATCGACGTCAGGATGGCGTAGTGGCCGAGGTTTGCGGTGTCGGGCATGGGCCGCCGGGGCCTGGAGGGGCTGCGATATCATGCCCCGTCCCGACGAGCATCGCGAGCGCATGACAAACCATCCACTGAACGACCAACGACTGATCTGGATCGACCTGGAGATGACCGGGCTCGACACCGACAACGATTCGATACTTGAGATCGCCACGGTGATCACCGACGCGCAGCTCGAAGTGCTTGCGGAAGGACCGGAACTCGCGATCGCGCATCCGCTGGCGAAACTCGAGGCGATGGACGACTGGAACCGCAACCAGCACCGCAAGTCCGGCCTATGGCAGCGGGTGCTGGAGCAGGGCGTCAGTCTCGCCGAGGCCGAGCAACGCACGCTCGATTTCCTCGCGCAGTGGGTGCCTGCAAACACCTCGCCGATCTGCGGCAATTCGATCTGCCAGGACCGACGCTTCCTGCATCGCGAGATGTCGCGGCTGGAGCAGTACTTCCACTACCGCAACCTCGACGTCAGCACGGTCAAGGAACTCGCGCGACGCTGGGCGCCGGACGTGGTCGCAGGCATGCACAAGGAATCCAAGCACACCGCGCTCAGCGACGTGCACGATTCGATCGCGGAGCTGCGGCACTATCGCGCTGCGATGGGGCGGTTGGGCGGGCAGGCGAGCTGACAAGCGGACAAGAAGGCATTCTGAAACGGACTCTCGGCCCGTAGCCGAGGTCGAGCGCGGCGAAACCAAGGATTTCCGCTACGGCCCGAGGCTGCGGCCTGCGGTCTTTTCGGGTAATTATTTAGCCCTGTGCGAGAGGGCTCAGTACTGGGAAAACTCGAACCGTATCCACGCTGCTCCCGGTGGTCACAGCGGTCCCGGCAGGCTGCGCTTAATTGCGTGATCTCAGGCCGGTTTAGGTTTGCGCGGCGAGAAGTCACCGTCGCCATCGTGTTCGATCGACTTGGCGAGCAGTTCCATCAGCGGACGACCATCGGCGTCGTGGTGATACACGTGCAGGTCGCGCTGCGGATAGGGGATGTTGAGTCCGCGGCCGATGACGGCGTTGCGCACGGCCTCGGTCAACTCGCTCTTGACGCGCACCAGGTCTGCAGTCTTCACCCAGACCCGCAGTTCCAGGTTGACGCTGCTTTCGGCCAGTGCGGTGACTAGCACTTCCGGCGTCGGCTCCCGCAACACCCTCGACTGCGACGCTGCGACCTCGAGCAACGTCTCGCGCGCGAGCTTGAGATCGTCGTCGTAACCCACGCCGACCTGTAGGTCGATGCGTCGCTTGGGGTTCGCGGTGAAGTTAATGATCGGCGCTGTGGTGATCAGGCTGTTTGGCAGCACCACGATACGGTTGTCGATCGTGTGGATACGGGTCTGGAAGATACGAATCTGATCGACCGTGCCTTCCATGCCGGCGGCCTGGACAAAGTCTCCAACGCGGAACGGCCGCTGGACCATCAGCATCACGCCCGAGGCGATATTCGACAGCGAATCCTTCAGTGCCAGCCCGATGCCTAGGCCTGCTGCGGCCAGTACCGCCAGCACCGAGGCCGGCGACACACCGATCGCAAAAAGAGCCGTCGTCGACACCACTACCAACATCGCCGCGTAGGCGATGTTGCGCAGGAACCCTCGCAGCGTGACTTCCATGTTGGCGCGGGTGAACGCCCGATCCAGCGCGCGCGACAGCAGCTTGGCCAGCCACAGTCCGATCAGCAGGATCAGCAAGGCCCCGAGCAGCTTCAACGCCGCCGTTTGGGCAAGGCCCAGAAGATCGAACGCTTTGACCTCCTCCAGGGACGTCGGCACCTTTGCCGCGACCGGACTCACCTTCGCCGCGATCAGGCTCAACCCGCTTTGGCCTTGGCTTTCGCTAGGCGCAACCAGGTGTCGACGACCGTATCCGGGTTCAACGACACCGACTCGATGCCTTGATCCATCAGCCATTCGGCCAAGTCCGGATGGTCACTCGGGCCTTGGCCGCAGATCCCGACGTACTTGCCCTTGGCGCGCGCAGCGGAGATCGCCATCGACAGCAATTTCTTGACCGCGGGATCGCGTTCGTCGAACAGCTTGGCGACGATCGCCGAGTCACGGTCCAGGCCGAGCGTGAGCTGGGTCAGGTCGTTGGAGCCGATCGAGAAGCCGTCGAAGATGTCGAGGAACTCATCGGCGAGCAATGCATTCGATGGCACTTCGCACATCATGATGATCTTGAGACCCGGCGCGCCATCAGCGCGGTCGCCGCGCTTGAGGCCGTTGGCTTCGAGCACCTCGATCACCTTGCGGCCTTCGTCGAGCGTGCGCACGAATGGGATCATGATCCAGCAATTGGTCAGGCCCATTTCTTCGCGTACTTTCAGCACGGCCTGGCATTCCAGCGCGAAAGCATCACTGAAGCTCGGGTCGACGTAACGACTGGCGCCGCGGAAGCCGATCATCGGGTTCTCTTCGTGCGGCTCGTAGGCCGCGCCACCGATCAGGTTGGCGTACTCGTTCGACTTGAAATCTGACAACCGCACGATCACCGGGTGCGGCGCGAACGAAGCGGTGATCGTGGCAATGCCCTCGGCGAGGCGATCGACGTAGAACTGCACCGGCTCGCCGTACCCGGCAATACGTTCGTCGATTTTGCGCTTGGTCTCGGCGTCCTGCTTGCCATATTCGAGCAACGCCTTCGGATGGATGCCGATGTGGCTGGCAATGATCATCTCCAGACGGGCCAGACCGACGCCCGCGTGGGGCAGCATCGCAAAGTCGAACGCGCGCTCCGGGTTAGCGACATTCATCATCACTTTCAGCGGCGCCGGCGGCATGTGCTCCAGATCGGCGGTGTGGCGCTCGAAGGGCAGGGCGCCGTCGTAGATGAAACCGGTGTCGCCCTCGGCGCAGCTGATCGTGACGATCTGGCCGTCTTCGATCGTGTCCAAGCCGCTGCCGGTACCGACCACCGCGGGCACGCCAAGTTCGCGCGCGATGATCGCGGCGTGGCAGGTACGTCCACCGCGATTGGTGACGATCGCCGCCGAGCGCTTCATCACCGGCTCCCAATCGGGGTCGGTCATGTCGGCGACGAGCACGTCGCCGGGCTGCACGCGGCTCATGTCAGCCAGGCTGCGTACCACGCGCGCAGTGCCGCTGCCGATGCGCTGGCCGATCGCACGACCCTCGCAGACGACCGGGCCGCGCTCGAGCAACTGGTAGCGCTCGATCTGGGTGGCCTTGCCGCGCGACTTCACCGTTTCCGGCCGCGCCTGCACGATGAACAGCTTGCCGCTAACGCCGTCCTTCGCCCACTCGATGTCCATCGGGCGGCCGTAATGTTTTTCGATCACCAGCGCTTGTTTCGCCAGCTCGTGTACGTCGTCGTCGCTGAGCGAGAACCGGTTGCGCAACTCGGCCGGTGTGTCCTCGGTGCGCACGCGTTCGCCAGGTTGGTCCGAGTACACCATGCGCAGCTGCTTGGCGCCAATAGAACGCCGCAGGATCGCCGGCTTGCCTTGCAGCAGCGTGGGCTTGTACACGAAGAATTCGTCGGGATTGACGGCGCCCTGCACCACCATTTCGCCCAGGCCGTAGCTGGCGGTGATGAACACCACTTCGCGGAACCCGGACTCGGTGTCGAGCGTGAACAGCACGCCCGCCGAACCCACGTCCGAGCGCACCATCAGCTGCACGCCGGCGGACAGGAACACGTCCTCGTGCTTGAAACCGTGATGCACGCGGTAGGCGATCGCGCGGTCGTTGTAGAGGCTGGCAAATACCTCCTTGACCTTGCGCACGACGTCGTCGACGCCGGTCACGTTGAGGAAGGTCTCCTGCTGCCCGGCGAACGACGCATCAGGCAGGTCCTCGGCCGTGGCCGAGGAGCGCACCGCGACGGCGACATCTCCACCCCCGTTCTCATCGCACAGTTGGCGATAGGCGGTGCGGATGTCGGCATCGAGTTCGGCGTGCAACGGCGCGTCGATCACCCAGCCGCGGATTTCGCCGCCCGCAGCGGTCAGCGCTTCCACATCCTCGACATCCAGCGTCGCCAGACGGTCGAAGATGCGCTGGTGCAGATGGTTGTGGGCGATGAAGTCCTTGAACGCTTCCGAGGTCGTCGCGAACCCGCCCGGCACGGAAACGCCGAGGTTGGCCAGGTTGCCGATCATCTCGCCGAGCGAAGAGTTCTTGCCGCCCACGCGGGCCAGATCGGACAGGCGCAGCGCGTGCAGCCAGAGGATGTTCTCGTTCAAGGCGGGCAATCTCCGTGGGGGTTGGCACGTCTGATGGCGGCCAAGCGGCTATGATCGCCGCTGCGTCGAGTGCATACAAGCTTGATTCGACGGGGTTTTTCCTATTGGCAGGGCATTTTGTCGGAGTTTTCGATGACAGCTGTACGGCCGGTTTTCTACGTTTCCGACGGCACCGGCATCACCGCCGAGACAATCGGCCACAGCCTGTTGACGCAGTTCACCGAAACCCGCTTCGTCAGCGACCGTTTTTCGTTCGTCGACAGTGTCGAGCGCGCGCAGGAAGCCGCGGCCAAGATCCGCGCCGCGGCCGAGCGTCACGGGGTACGCCCGATCGTGATCAATTCGTGCATGGACAGCGATGTCGGCGCCGCGTTAGCCGAGAGCGGGGCGCTGATGCTCGACGTGTTTGCGCCGTTCATCGAGCCGCTGGAGATCGAACTGGGCGAGAGCCGGCAACGACGGGTGGGGCAGGCGCACGGCATCGTCGATTTCGATATCTACCATCGCCGCATCAACGCCATGAATTTCGCGCTGACCCACGACGACGGTGCCAGCCTCGACTACGCCGATGCCGACCTGATCCTGGTCGCGGTGTCTCGAGCGGGCAAGACGCCGACCTGCGTCTATCTGGCGCTGCATTACGGTATCCGCGCGGCCAACTACCCGTTGACCGAGGAAGACCTCAGCCACGACCGGTTGCCGCCACGGTTGCGGGCGCATCGCAACAAGTTGTTCGGCCTGACCATCGAGCCGGCGCGCTTGCAGCAGATCCGGCAGGAGCGCCGACCGAACTCGCGCTACGCGCAGCTGGAAACTTGCAAGCGCGAGGTGTCGGCGGCCGAGATGATGTTCCGTGCCGAGCGCGTGCCGACATTGAGCACGACGCACACCTCGATCGAGGAAATCGCGAGCAAGGTGTTGACGACCCTGGGCATCCAGCGCGAGATGTTCTGAACGCTGGCAGCCCCACGAAACCAGCCGATGAACCGTTAACCTAGTCCCGTCATTCGATCGCCGTCAACGCCTGCCGACGGCGACAGGTGACGTGTAGGATCGGACCATGAGCTCCCTGGTCACCCGCGTCGCGCACCTCCCCAAACTCAGCCGCTTCGGCTGGCTGATGGCGCTGTATTCGGAGAACCACACGCGCTTTGCACGCCTGTTCACCCCGATGACGTTGGCGCCGGGGATTTATTCGTCGAAGGTCGGCGATGGACTGGATGTGCAACTGGACGTGATCGAGCAACACCGTTACACCACCGAGCTGCGGCTGACCTACGCGATGCAGGATCCGCTGACTGGCCAACCCGACCCGTCGGCGTACTTGCGCCTATACCACGACACCTGCCAGGTAGAAGCCACGCACTGTTACATCGGGCGCCGCTGGCAGGACGTCATGGGCTTGTACCCACCCCCGGCGGAACTGCTAGGTCACCGCTTGCGGATCAACACCTTCCTCGGCAAGTGGCTGGAGTACTTGGCCGAACGCGGCCACGGTGCAGACACGCTGCAGCCGCAGGAAAAAAACCTGCGCGAAATTCAGCAGACGGCTTGACGAGCCCGGGTACCGGCCCTAAAATTCGCGGCTCACCAGCACGTGGGGCCATAGCTCAGATGGGAGAGCGCCTGCATGGCATGCAGGAGGTCGACGGTTCGATCCCGTCTGGCTCCACCACTGGTTGAAGCGTTACAAGGCCAAGTTTTACTGCGTCCCCATCGTCTAGAGGCCTAGGACATTACCCTTTCACGGTAGCGACCGGGGTTCGAATCCCCGTGGGGACGCCACTTTTATTCCAGCAAATAGGGCTGCCGAGAGGCGGCCCTATTTGTTTTTTGGGGAGCGTGTGGGGACTGCTCAGCTCTTCCGGCTTCGCCTGACCGCTTCCCTAAAAGGTCTTGGGCGAGGGTAGGTTAACTTCCCGCCGACGTCATGGCTTTGGTCAAACGTCGCGCATGCTCGGTGCGAACGACCATTGCCATTGGGAGCAGAGACGCTGCAAGCTGGAATCGGAATCGGAATCGGATGGGCGCAGCATCGGGGTTCCAACCTATCTCTAGATCAAGAGGCATTTTCAGCGCAGCCACCTTGCGGGCAATCGCTTCTGAGTCGTACTTGACGTTCTCAAGGATGCCATGGGCAAACGCATTCCTGATGTCGTTCAGTGCGTAGAAGCACCTTGCTTCGCGGTTGCTCGGCAAGCCTAGAAGCTTGGCGTTTGGAATGGCGGCAGGGAGAGGCCGCCGGGAGGCGCGAGTCCGCTCTTGCGCCGCGGGGACCACTATCGATCGGAAAAGGTCGTGAAGCGTTTCACCCGTAACGCAAAAGGTGGATTGCGCACCTCTATCAGTCTCCTTCGAGAACTCGCTCGCGATTTAGGCGAACCGTTCCATTCTTTCGCGTACGAAGCAGCTGATTAGCACCGCTTAGATCCGCAACAGCGTCCTTGGCCGATCGCAGCAGCCAGCCTCTTACACACGTATTTGTCCGCCCCATCCAGCAGCTTGGAACCGGGTAACTGGCCTGAAAACATCGCTCGGTCGCTCGGCAACCGTGGGTCAGAAACTGTTCGAGCACTGCCGTCTGGAGCCACTTTGCTGTCCAAAAGGCGAAAAAAAGCCGATATATGCGCTTCCGGCCTTGGAGCAACGGCAAGGTTGCTCTACATTCCACATTGCCGAGGGACCTCCAGGCACCCGTCCATCCACGAATAGCAGGGAATTTATGGCGACCAAGAAAGCAGCAACCAAAACGTCAAGCAAGAAAGCGGTCAAGAAGGCAGCAGCGCCGAAGGCCGCCGCAGCTCCGCAGAAGCCGATCAAGGAAGCCCTGAGCAAGTCCGGGCTGGTTGCGCATCTCGCCGAAACCAGCGGTGTCGCAGCGCGCGACGTGCGCTCGGTGCTGTCGGCGTTGGAAGGCGCCGTTGCCGCGTCGGTCAACAAGAAAGGCGCTGGCTCCTTCACTCTGCCGGGCCTGTTGAAGATCAGCGCCACCAAAGTCGATGCCAAGCCCAAGCGCAAGGGCATCAATCCGTTCACCAAGGAAGAGCAGTGGTTCGCTGCGAAGCCGGCCTCGATCAAGGTCAAGGTGCGCCCGCTGAAGAAGCTCAAAGACGCTGCCGCCTGACGGCATCGGGATGCGGTGACTCACGGGTCACCGCATCCGTTCTAGCAGGCTTTCCGCCTGTCATTACACCGACGACACTTCGGCCCACGCGCGCACTACGCGCTTCGCGAATGCCGACCAACAGAGCAGGGCGCAATGCCCGCCGAACGGAACGGATACCGCACCCGTCCGGGTTCCACTGATCCCCGGTGCCAGGCAATCCGTGCACAACTGCCAGCCGCTTGTGTGCCTGCGAGCAGACGCTTGCATCGCACGGATGATGCGCGACTGAGCAAGTCCGCTTGCAATCGTATGCACCGGATGCGGACGAACAGCAGCGTTAAGCTTGGAAGGTATCTTTTGGACCTGCCCATGAAAGGCACTTCTGCCTCGTTGCTGACGATCTTTGGCGCCTCGGGCGATCTGGCGCAGCGCATGTTGCTGCCCTCGCTGTACAGCCTCGAAAGCGAAGGCTTGCTGCCGGGCGCGTTGCGGATTCTCGGCACCGCCCGTAGCGAGCTGGACGGCGAAAGTTTTCGGGCGATGGTTGCGCAGGCGATCGCCCGGCATGTGCCGCAAGGCGAACGCAACGAAGCGACCCTGCAGGCGTTGTTAGCGCGCATCGACTACCAGCCGGCGTCACTGGATGACCCGGGCTCGCTGCAGCGTCTGGGCGAAACCATCGCGGCGGCGCGCGGCGGCGACGTGGTTTACCACCTCAGCACCGCTTCGCGCTGGTACGCGCCGATCTGCGACGCGCTTGGGGCCCAGGGTCTTGGCGGTGCGGGCACGCGCGTGTTGCTGGAAAAGCCGCTGGGCCACGACCTGGCCAGTGCGAATGCGATCAACGATGGCGTTGCGCGGGTGTTCGACGAGGACCGGGTGTTCCGCGTCGACCATTACCTGGGCAAGGAAGGCGTGCAGAACCTGCTCGCTTTGCGCTTCGGCAACGCCTTGTTCGAACCATTGTGGAACGCGCGGCATATCGAGCAGGTGCAGATCACCGTGGCCGAAACGGTTGGGGTCGAGGGACGCGGTGACTACTACGACGAATCCGGCGCGATGCGCGACATGGTGCAGAACCATTTGCTGCAGTTGCTGTGCCTGGTCGCGATCGAACCGCCGTCGCAGTTCGACCCGAGCGCGGTGCGCAACGAGAAGATCAAGGTGCTGCGCTCGTTACGCGCAATCGGCCGCAACGAGGTCGCCAGCGAAACCGTCGCCGGTCAGTACAGCGCTGGCGCGATCGACGGCGTGGCGGTGCCGGGGTACCGCGACGAACTCGGCCGCAGCAGCAACACCGAGACGTTCGTCGCGCTGCGCGCGCACATCGACAACTGGCGCTGGAAAGGCGTGCCGTTCTACCTGCGCACCGGCAAGCGCATGCCGCGCCGCTGCACCGAGATCTACCTGCAGTTCCGCAGCGTGCCGCATTCGATCTTCGATCACGGCAGGGCGCGGTTGGAGCCCAATGCGCTGGTGATCCGCCTGCAGCCCGACGAGCGCATCGAGTTGCGGTTGATGAGCAAGACCCCGGGGCTCGACCGCGCCGGCTTGCAACTGTCGCCGGTGACGCTTGACCTGGACATGCAGGAAGAGTTCGCCGCGCATCGACGCCGGCTTGCGTACGAACGGCTGTACCTCGATGCGATCGAGGGCAACGGCACGTTGTTCGTGCGCCGCGACGAGACCGAAGCTGCATGGCAGTGGGTCGACGCGATCCACGACGGCTGGCGGCATGCGGGCATGGCGCCGAAGGCGTACCCCGCCGGCACCGCGGGGCCCGGCAGCGCGGTCACGCTGACCGAGCGCCATGGCCATGGCTGGCTCGAATGAGGCGACTTTCCGTTAGCCGGCACTCGTCTCCTTCTCCATCATGGGGAAGGCCGAAATGGAAATGGGGTGTCTGCCGCGGCGTCGGGTTTTTCCGCGAAAAACCAACCAATCCCCATCCGGCCCGATGGACTTCGCCGCGCTCAGCCGTTCTGCCCGACAGCGTGCCCAGGACTCGCAAGCTGTCAGTCCTCAGGCGTTTGAAGGGGAGGGCGGCGGCTTCGCTGTCCGTTGCCACGGCACCCAACCCCGGACCGCGATGATGGCTTGGACCTGGCACGAGCATCCCGACATCGACGCGTTGGCCGCGAGGGTGGCGACGCAGCTGCATGCGGCCTGCATTGAGGCCATCGCGGCGCGCGGTCGCGCGGTGCTCGCGCTGGCCGGGGGGCGCACGCCGCTGCCGCTGTACCAACGACTTGCAGCTTGCGCATTGCCCTGGTCGCAAGTGACGCTGCTGGCGACCGACGAGCGTTGCGTCCCGCACGACCACCCGGCCTGCAATTGGCGCGAGATCACCGCGGCGTTCGCCGCCGCGAGCGGCGTGCGCTCGGAGCCACTGACGGCGCCCGACGGCGATCCGCAGCGTTCGCAAACCATCGCCCGTGCCGCGCTCGCGCGTTATCCCGAACCTTTCGCTGCCGTGGTGCTGGGCATGGGGTTGGATGCGCACACCGCGTCGCTGTTCCCGGGCGCGCCACAGCTCGACGTGGCGCTGGATCCCGCGTCGACGCTCGCTGCCTGCCGCATCGATCCGCAGCCGTTGCCCGCCGAGGCGCCGTATCCGCGTATCACCCTGACCGCCGCCCGATTGCTGCGCACGCACGCGTTGCATCTGGTTATCACCGGCGCGCACAAACGCGACGTGCTGCAACGGGCGATCGCATCCGCTGATCCGCAATGGCATCCGGTCGCGGCGTTCCTGCACGCGCCGCACGCGCGCGTCGATCTACACTGGAGCCCGTAATGAATCCGCAGCCCGCCCTGCATCCCACCATCGCCAGCGTCACCCAGCGCATCGTCGAGCGCAGCCGCGGTCCACGTGCTGACTACCTGCGGCGCATGGACGAGGCGCGCGCTGCATCACCGGCGCGGACGCGGTTGAGTTGCGGCAACCTCGCCCACGGTTTCGCCGCCGCCGGCACCGACAAGCCGACGCTGCGCAGCGGCCACAGCGGCAACATCGGCATCGTCACTTCGTACAACGACATGCTGTCGGCGCACCAGCCGTTCGAGCCGTACCCGAGCCTGATCCGCGCCGCCGCGCGCGCGGCCGGCGGCAGCGCGCAGGTCGCCGGTGGCGTCCCGGCGATGTGCGATGGCGTAACCCAGGGCCGCATCGGCATGGAGCTGTCGCTGTTCTCGCGCGACACCATCGCGCTGGCGACCGCGGTGGCGCTGTCGCACGACATGTTCGACGCTGCGCTGCTGTTGGGCGTGTGCGACAAGATCGTGCCCGGCCTGTTGATCGGCGCGCTGAGTTTCGGTCACTTGCCGGTGGTGTTCGTGCCCGCCGGGCCGATGACTTCCGGGCTGCCGAACAAGGAAAAAGCCGCGGTGCGCCAACGCTACGCCGAGGGCAAGGCCAGCCGCGAGGAACTGCTCGAAGCCGAGGCCGCGTCCTACCACGGCCCCGGCACCTGCACGTTCTACGGCACCGCCAACTCCAATCAAACGTTGATGGAGCTCATGGGTCTGCACGTGCCCGGAAGCGCGTTCGTGCAGCCCAATACGCCGCTGCGCAACGCGCTCACCGAGGCCGCAGTCGTGCGCGCAGCGGCCAGCACAGCGCTCGCCGGAGATGGTTATCGACCGATGCTCGACGTGATCGATGCACGGGCGTTGGTCAATGCCGTCGTCGGCCTCATGGCGACCGGTGGTTCAACCAATCACACGCTGCATCTGGTCGCGATGGCGCGCGCAGTTGGTTATGTGATGACTTGGGAAGACATGGCACGGATATCGGCGGTGACACCGCTGCTGACGCGCATTTATCCGAATGGATCGGCCGATGTGAACCATTTTCACGTCGCCGGTGGCATGAGTTTTCTGGTGCGCGAATTGCTTAGAGGCGGACTGGTGCATGCCGATGTACGCACCATGTGGGGTGATGGCCTCGCCGACTATGCGCGCGAGCCGCTGCTGATCGACGGCAGTCTGCAATGGCGCGACGCGCCGGCCCAATCCGGCGATCTTGATGTGTTGCGTCCGATCGATGCGCCATTCACTGCGGACGGCGGCTTGCGCCTGCTTACTGGCAATCTCGGCAAGGGCATCATCAAGGTCTCCGCGGTCAAGCCCGAACACCAGATTGTCGAAGCACCAGCGCGTGTGTTTGAATCGCAGGATGCTTTTGCGGCAGCGTTCAAGGCTGGTGAACTGCACAACGACATGATCGCCGTGCTGCGCTTTCAGGGTCCGGGCGCCAACGGAATGCCCGAGCTGCATCGTCTAACACCCGCGTTGTCGAGCTTGCAGGACAAAGGGTTCAAGGTCGCATTGCTCACCGATGGCCGCATGTCTGGCGCATCCGGCAAGGTGCCGGCGGCAATCCATGTCACTCCAGGCGCAGAACGTGGCGGTCCGCTTGCACGTGTACGCGATGGCGATGTGATTCGCCTGGATGCCAGCACCGGTGAGCTCAGCGTGCGTGTGGATGCCGCGGAACTCGCCGCGCGCGAACCCGCGCGGTGCGATCGGAGCGCAAGTCATCACGGCTTCGGTCGCGAATTGTTCGCCCATTTCCGTTCCATCGTCAGCACGCCGGACAATGGCGCCTGCGTATTGTTCGATGCAGAGTTGTCAGGGAAAAACTCCGGAG
>JAYSZI010000118.1:0-10684 GCA_043738095.1 Lysobacter sp. | reverse complement strand
CTGAACCCGCAAAGCTCAGCCGGGTGGGCGGGGGCGTAATCGAGCGCGCCATGGATGGCGCGCGGCCGCGAATCGTAGCCGGACGCGGAGCCTGAGCGGCGAGTACGCCCCCGCCTGCCCGGCTGAGCATCCGGGACTACTGCGCCATCAAGCCTTCGACTTCATCCGCACTGCGTTCCAGCGCATCGGTCAACACCCGATGCCCGCTGGCGGTGATCAGCACATCGTCCTCGATGCGGATGCCGATGCCGCGCCATTTCGCGTCGACCGTGGTGTCGTCGGGCGAGATGTACAGCCCGGGTTCGATCGTGAACACCATGCCGGGCTCGAGCAGGCGCGACTGCCCGTCGAAGCGGTATTCGCCGACGTCGTGCACGTCCAGGCCGATCCAGTGCCCGGTCTTGTGCCGGTAAAAGCGCTTGTAGTGACCGTCGGTGATGTTCTTTTCGAGCTTGCCCTTGAGCAGGCCAAGCTTGAGCAGGCCTTCTGTGAGCGTCGTCACCGCCGCATCGTGGCCGGCCTCGTAGGCGGTGCCGGCGCGTGCGTGCGCGAGTGCCGCGGCTTGGGCGGCGCCCACCAGATCGTGTAGTGCGCGCTGCTCTTTGCTGAAACGACCATTGACCGGAAACGTGCGGGTGATATCGGCGGCATAGCCACGGAATTCGGCGCCGGCATCGACCAGTACGAGGTCGCCGTCCTTTGCCTGGCCGTTGTTGGCGGTGTAATGCAGCACGCAGGCATTGCTGCCGGCGCCGACGATGCTGCCGTAGGCGGGCACGGCATCGTGCATGCGGAATACGCGTTCGATCTCCGCCTGCAGTTCGTACTCGCGGCTGCCCGGGCGCACCGCCCGCATCGTCGCCTCGTGCGCGAGCACGCTGATGTCCGCGGCGCGCTGCATCAACTTGATTTCGTCGCGGTCCTTGAACAGGCGCAACTCGTCGAGCAGGTGGCCCAACTCAAGAAACTCGTGGGGCGGTTGCGCGCCCTGCCGGACCATAGCGCGCACGCGATTGAGCCAGCCGATCAGTTTGAGATCGAAGTCGACATCGCGGCCGAAGTGGTAATAAACCCGCGACCGACCCTCCAGCAGCCCCGGCAGGATGTCGTCGAGGTCGGTGATCGGATAGGCGTCATCCAGGCCGAACGCTTCGACCGCACCGTCCGGTCCGAAGCGCGGGCCGTCCCAGCCTTCGCGCTCGAGGTCGCGATCGCGGCAGAACAGCAAGGTCTCGCCATGCTTGCGGCCGGGCACCAGCACCAGCACCGCCTCGGGCTCGGGAAAGCCGGTCAGGTACCACAGGTCGGAATCCTGCCGGTACGGGTACAACGTGTCGCGGCTACGGATGCGCTCGATCGCGGCCGGCAGCACCAGGATGGCGTCGTCGCCGGCCATCCGCATCAGTTGCTTGCGGCGGCGGACGTAGTTTGCGAACGGCAGGCCTGTGGCGCTGGCCACGTCAGTTCAACTGCCGCCGGTGCTCCGCCGCGAGCACGCAATCGCCATGCAACAGCAGCGCTGCGACGCGCACGAATTCCTCGATCTCGATCAACGCATCCTCGTCTTCCTCGTCGCCGTCGTCCTGCGGTTGCGCGCCGGCGAGCTTGGCCAGATCGCCCAACGCCTCGGTGCTTTCGGCCGAGAGGGGGGGACTGCTGCCGGCGGCCAATCCAAATCCGCCGAGAAAGCCACGACACCAGTCGAACAACGCGCCGCTACGCTCGGTCAGCGAGCTGTCGCTGTCGGGCAGCAGCAACGCAAAGGTGAAGCTGCGGTCGGCCAATTGCGCCGCGCTAGCGGTGCGCAACTGGTCCAGGGCGCTGCCCGCGACGGGCACAGGCAGGGTGTCGTCGACCAGCACAGGTGCCAGCCAGCCCGCCCCGGAGGCGCCACCGCCGGCGAGCCAGCCGCACAGGGACCCGTGCAGTTCCGAGGCCGTGGTCCCGAGCGCCAAACGGCGGATGTCGGCTTCTACTGCGGCCAGTTCAGGCAGATCGGACAGGTCGGTTTCGGGCATTGGAAGCTGACGTAGCGCGCTGTGACCGGGGATGGGCAGTGTAGCAACTGCCCAAGCACCGACTTGGGCCGATCGCGGACGTGGCTGCCTTACACTGAAGTCCGCCTTCCGGAGTGCCGGTTTGACCGTGCGTCGTTGCTTCTTCCATGCCTCAGCCATCACCGGCCTGACCGCGGTGGCACTGCTGCTCGGCTTCGGTCTAGCGCCGAGCGCCGACGCGGCCACGCGCGAATTCTATTTCGCCAAGCTTGGTGGCGAGCGCGGGCTGAGCCAGAACTCGGTCACTGCGCTGGCGCAGGATGCCGAAGGCTTCGTTTGGGTCGGCACTCAGGGCGGCCTGCACCGCTACGACGGCCGGCGCTTCGTGGCCTACCGCCACGACCCGCGCGATCCGGCCAGCCTGCCCGAAAGCTACATCACCGCGCTCGCAGTGGAAGGTGCCCGCGCGCTGTGGATCGGCACCAATTCGCAATACGTTTCCCGGCTCGATCTGGGCACCGGCCGAATCCAGCGCTTTGCCATCGGCGCTGATGACGACCGCGCGCGCAGTCGGGTGATGGCGCTGCTGCCGCGCGCCGGCAAACTCTGGGTGGCCACGATGGCGGGGGTTGAGGTGCTCGACCCCGCAACCGGCCATCGCCAGCGGGTGCTGGCCCTGGACCCACGCCAGCTCCAAGGTGCGCCGTGGCAGCAGCTGCTCGGCGATCGCGATGGGACTGTATGGCACGCCAGCGCGGCCGGGTTGCACCGGATCGATCGCCGCCTCGACGCGCGGCGGATAGGCACCACCGCGGAAGCCCGCAGCCTGTGGCGCGATCCCCAAGGCCAGTTGTGGGTAGGCCGAACCGATGGGCTGTACCGGGTGCTTTCGGACCTCAGCGTCGTCAAGGTCTGGCCTAACGCCGACCCCGATGCGCGCGATACCGGCGAGGTGCGCGCCATCACCCAGGCCCCCGATGGCCACTTGTGGCTTTCGCTCTATGACCACGGTCTGCGCCGTTACGATCCGCTTACCGGGCGCAGCAGCCGCGTCGAAGAGAACGCTGCGATCGACGCCAGCTTGCCCGACGACGCCGTCAACGCGCTGATGGTCGACCGCGGGGGCACGTTGTGGACCGGGGGGCAGTTCCGCGGCGTCGCCGTCGCCGACCCGCGCGGGACGCGTTTCGGTTACGTCCTCAACACTCAGGATGCCGCAGGCATAGGCCATACCGCGGCCGACTACAGCGTACGGGCGATCCGCCAGAGCGACGACGGTGCGTTGTGGATCGCCACGGACAGCGCGCGTTTGCTGCGCTACGACCCGGCGCTTGATCGCTTCGAGGACGCGACGGCCGTGCTGCCAGTGATGGACGGCCACCGACCCCGGGTGACGGCAATCGGCAACGCAGGCGCCGCCCGACTGTGGCTGGCCACAACTCGCGGCCTGCTGAGATTGGACAGCGTGACGCGTCGCGTCGAGCCGGTGGACCTCGGCCGGTTCAGCGCCCTGCCACTGCTCAGTCTCGCAATCGACCGCCGCGGCGATCTGTGGCTGGGCAGCAACGGCGACGGCGCCCTGCATTACCGCCTCGACAGCCGCAACGTGGTCCATTACCGCGCCCACAACGGCGCGGGGGGGGGACTCGGCGGGACCAAGGTCTATGCCCTGCTCGCAGACACCCGGGGCCGGATCTGGTTCGGTACCGGCGACGGTTTGGACCTGCTGGAGCCTGCCAGCGGCCGCTTGCGGCATTTCCGCCACGCCACCGACCGCCCCGATAGCATCGCGGGGAATCTGGTGCGAGCGCTCTACCAAGACCGCGCCGGCACAATCTGGGTCGGCGGCCACGCCGGCCTGAGCCGCGTGGTTGAAGCCCGCAACGGTGCGGTCACCTTCGACCACCCGCTGGTGAACAGCCAGGGCGCCCCCGCGACGCCGGTGGTGTTCACCCTCGCGCAGGGCGCGGGTATTGGCCTATGGCTGGGCACCGATGTCGGATTGGTGCGCTTCGACCCCGTCCGCGGGCAGGCCCGTGCTTACGGCCTGGCCGACGGACTGCAGGACATGGAATTCAATGGCGGTGCGGTCGCCGTCCTCGGCGACGGCCGTCTGGCCTTCGGCGGTATGCGCGGGTTGAACCTGTTCGCGCCGGTTCGGACGGGCGATTCCGCGTTCGTGCCGCCTCTGCGGCTGCTTTCGGCCCGCATCGGCGCCGACGCAGGAGGCGACGCCGGCATCCTATGGCCACGCGCACGGCTCGAGATGCCCGGCGAGGCCGCACTGCTGCGCCTGCAGATCGGCGCGCTGGACTATTCCCCCGCGGCTGATCTGCGCTATCGCTATCGCCTTGACGGTTTCGACCAGGGCTGGATCGACAATGGCAGCCAACAGGACATCACCTACACCCAGCTCCCGCCCGGGAAGTACACCTTCCGCGCTCAGGTCGCCAGCCGGGATGGCGCGTGGTCCGAAAATGGGTTGAGTGTTCCCGTCCACGTGCAGCCACCGCTTTGGCGGCATCCGCTCTCCATAGCCTTGGCAAGCATCGGCGCGATCCTGATGCTGCTGACGTGGGGTTTGCGCTGGCGCCAACGTCGCCGCCGGGAGCGCGGCTACTTCGCCCAGATCCGCGAGCGCGAAGAACGCCTCAAGCTTGCGCTGTGGGCGTCGGGCGACCAGTTTTGGGACTACAACCTGAGCGAACGCACGCTGCACCGGATGGGCGCCGACACTAACGATCCGACGCCGGACATGGAGTCGCAGACTCTGGACGACACCAAAGACCAGATCCACACCGACGATCAGGCACGCGTGAGGCAGACGCTGCGCCAGCACCTGCAGGGCGATGCACCGCTGTTTCTGTCCGAACACCGCATGCGCAACGCCGAGGGCGAATGGCGCTGGATGCGCGCACGCGGGCGCGTGGTCGATCGCGACCCCCAGGGCCGCCCGCTGCGCGTTGCCGGGACCGCCCGTGACATCACCGTCAGCCGCAATGCCGAGCGCGAGCGCCTGGTATCCAGCGAAGTGCTGCGCAGCATGGCCGAGGCCGTCGCGGTCTTCGATCGCGACTTCGTGTTCCTGTCGATCAACCCCGCGTTCGCACGTATGACCGGCTACGGCGACCTGGAAGTGATCGGCAGCTCCACCAGCCTGCTCGACAGTGACCAACACGACCCCGAGTTCTACCTGGGCATGCGCGCCGAACTTGAGGGCAATGGCGTGTGGTCAGGCGAAATCTGGCAGCAGCGCAAGGACGGCAGCGAGTTCCTGTGCTGGCTGCAGGCCAGCAGCGTGCGAGAGACCGGCGGTCAACCGGGGCACTACGTCGCTGTGCTGTCGGACATCACCGACCAGAAGCGCGCCGAGCAGGAACTGCGTTATCTGGCCAACTACGACACATTGACTAGTCTGCCCAACCGCACATTGCTGGCCGAACGCCTCTCGCGCGCGATCGTGCGCGCGCGCCGCAACGGTTCACGCATCGCGGTGCTGTTCCTTGACCTCGACCGGTTCAAGGAGATCAACGACTCCCTCGGCCACGCGGCGGGCGACCGCATCCTGCGCGCCGTCGCTGCGCGCCTGCAGGAAACCGTCGGCGACGAACACACCGTCGCGCGTCTGGGCGGCGACGAGTTCACCGTCGTACTGGAAAACATCGACGTCGCGGAACAGGCCGATCAGATGGCGCGCGACATTATCGATGCGTTCGAGCTACCCCTGGATTTCGACGAACGCCATGAGATTAAGATCTCGCCATCGATCGGCATCTGCCTCTACCCCGACCACGCCCACGTCCCCACAGACCTGCTCAAGCACGCGGACACCGCGATGTACCAGGCCAAGGCGGCTGGCCGACGCACGTTCATGCGCTACACCGATGCCATGGACATCGAGATCCGCGGCCGCGCCACGCTCTCCGCCGCCCTGCGCAAGGTGATGGACCGCAAGGAACTGTCGTTGGTGTTTCAGCCGCGGCTGTCGCTGCCCGAACAACGCATCACCGGCGTAGAGGCGTTGCTGCGTTGGGACAGCCCCGAGTACGGCAGCATCCCGCCGTCGCAGTTCATCGCGCTGGCGGAAGAAAGCGGGACAATCCTAGAAATCGGCGAGTGGGCGCTGCGCGAGGCGTGCTCGGTGTTGCGCGGCTGGCGCCAGCAGGGGCTGGTTAATTTGGTCATGTCGGTCAACGTCTCGGCACTGCAGTTGTTGCGCGGAAACCTGCCCGCGGTGCTGGAGCGAGTGCTGGAGGAAACCGACATCCCGGCCGAATGCCTGGAACTGGAACTCACCGAAACCGTGATCATGACCAACGCCGAACACACATCGAGCACGTTGCAGGCGTTCCGTGAGCTTGGCGTGGGTCTGGCGATCGACGATTTCGGTACCGGTTATTCGTCGCTGGCCTACCTCAAACGGCTGCCGATCACCACGCTGAAAATCGATAAGGAATTCATTGGCGACCTCACCCATGACGCAGACGATGAGGCCATCACCAGTACAGTGATCGCTATGGCGCACTCGCTGGGATTGACCGTGGTGGCCGAGGGCGTGGAGACCGAGGGGCAGATGCAGTTTTTGCATCACCATCGTTGCGATGAAATCCAGGGGTATTTGCTGTCCCCGCCCATGGATGCCGAAAAATGCCTAACCTTCCTGCGCGTCTGGTCGCCCAGCATGATCGCCGCCTACGAGCCTGCCGTCAGTATCGTCGACGCGATCTGAATCGCCATGCCAGAACGCAGACCTCTGGCCCACCGCCCGCCTTGACCGCCCTTGCGGCGCTGCCTATCGTGAGCGTATGGATCGCTCCGAACTGCTCGCCCAACTGCAAGCCCTGGTCGCCCGTGTCGACGAGCTCGCTGAACGCAGCCGTCGCCTAGCCGATGAGAACCGGAGCTTGCGCCAGCAGCAGGAACAGCTGGCGGGGGAACGCGCGGCCCTGCTGACCAAAAACGAGCAAGCGCGCACCCGGGTCGAGGCAATGATCGCGCGGCTGAAGTCCCTGGAGCAGCACACGTGAGCGCCAACGAGCCCGTCAGCATTCGCCTTCTGGACCGGGAGTACACGGTGGGTTGCGGACCCGACGAGCGTGACAGCCTGCTGGGCGCAGCCAAACTGCTCGACAGCAAGATGCGCGAGATCCGAGGCAATAACCGCATGGCAGCCCTCGACCGCGTCGCCGTGCTGGCCGCCCTCAACCTGGCCCATGAACTGCAGCAGATGCGCAGCGACCATGAAGGCCGCGATCGCGAACTTGAGCGCACCCTCGGCGACCTGCATCGGAAATTGGATGGGCTGTTTGAAACGCCGGCACGTTGAATTGGCCTAAGCGACCGGCCCGATCGGCCGACGCCTAGCCCTTATGCGCTTTTCCGTAGCAGTGGTTGCCGGGCGGCCGCGTTGGCGCCTGGACGATAGTCATGCTGAGGTGCCATGCGGTGGCTGCGCATCCACACCCATACATGCATTTCGGCGCAAAGCTCGATCGGCCATTCGCGTGTACCCTTTGTTCTTGGGGGGATGCGCCCACGTTGTCGCAAGCCGAGGCCAGGGTCGACGAGATTTTGCTCGCTGCTCCAAGGCCGTCAACGCAGCTTAAGTTGCAATAACGACTACGTGGTTGCTTAGGTAGGGATTGAAACCAGCAATCCGAGCGAACGGTGGCAAATCTGGCCGATGCTGAGGCGGTGCAATGACCCGGGCTCGCATATTCCTAGCTTCGGGAAGGCTATACAGTTTCAAAAAAAGTCGTCGACGCCCAGTAACATGCAGCGCACGACGTCACCCCACTGAATCGCCACCGTACCGCTGCCGACGAGCGGCCATGGCCTTCGCGGAGCCCGCGTTATACTTCGCACCGTCCTCTGCTGTGAGCGACGGCGTGTGCAAACATTCGCCTTGTCCCTTAATTACGACCATGGGGCCGCAGCGGTAGCCCGGCGTGCAAGTCCGCCTCGTAGCGGGAAGCCCGAAGGCCTCCAAGCGTCCCCACTTGAACCCACGGTTCAAGGTCGTTTCGCACGCATCGCCACGGCGGAGGATATTTTTTTTGGCGCAGTGCGTGGCCTGGTCCGCATGCGTGCGGGCATTGTGCGAGCATCGCCCTTCCGCGTTACTACCCGATAGCTTGGATCGCGCTGCATGAGTGATGACCGCGCGGCGTTGCGCCGTGAATTGCGTACCCGCCGCCGCGCCCTTGTGGCCAGCGAGCGCATTGCCGCTGCCGAACGCCTAGCCGCCCATCTGCTTGCGTTGCCGTTTGCACCCAGCACCGGGTATGTGGCGGGCTACTGGGCGATGGATGGTGAGATCGCGTTGCACGTCTGGCAGCTCAACTTGCCGCGCGATTGCATCTACTGCCTCCCGGTCTTGCATGAGCAGCGCTTGAAGTTCGCGCCGTGGCGTCCGGGCGATGCGCTGGTCAGCAACCGCTTCGGCATTCCCGAGCCTGACGTCGCGTCGAGCTCTCTGCTCGATGCGGCGCAACTGGCCCTGGTGGTCGTGCCGTTAGTTGGTTTCGACTCCCGCGGTCACCGGCTCGGCATGGGCGGCGGCTGGTACGATCGCAGCGTCGACTTCCGCCAGCAGCAGCCGGCGCCGCCGTGGTTGGTTGGCGCCGCGTTCGACACGCAACGGCTCGATGCGCTTGAAGCCGCGACTTGGGATGTTGCGCTCGATGCTGTCTGTACCGAATCGACCAGCTACGACTGCCGCGCTTCCAGGACCCCGAGCCCCACATGACCGCACGCCGCCGCTACTGGCTGATGAAGTCCGAGCCCGATGCCTTCTCGATCGACGACCTGCAACGCGTCGGCGTCGAGCCGTGGAATGGCGTGCGCAACTACCAGGCGCGCAACTTCATGCGCGACGGAATGCAGATCGGCGACGGGGTGCTGTTCTATCACTCCACTTGCGCCGAGCCCGGTATCGTCGGGACTGCTACCGTGGCCAGCAAGGCCTACCCGGACGAAAGCCAGTTCAACCCGAAGTCCGACTACTTCGATTCGAAGAGCACGCGCGAGGACCCGCGCTGGCACCTCGTCGACATCGCCTTCGAACGCAAGCTCAAGCGCACCATCGCGCTCGACGAAATCAAGCAGCACGCCGACAAGCTCGGCGAAGAGTTTGCGCTGATCCGCCGCGGCAATCGGCTGTCAGTCTTGCCGGTATCGGCCGCGCAGTGGAAAACCCTTCTATCCCTCGAATAGGTGATCTCGACCCATGTCCGAAGCCAAGCGTCTCGCCGGAGAAAAAGCGCTCGACTACGTCGAGGACGGCATGATCGTCGGCGTCGGCACCGGTTCCACGGTCGCCTACTTCATCGACGCGTTGGGCCGCATCAAGCACCGCCTCCAGGGCGCCGTGTCGAGTTCCGAGCAGAGCACCCAACGCCTGCGCAGCCACGGAATCGAAGTATTCGATCTCAACGTCGCCGGACCGCTGCCGCTGTATGTCGATGGCGCCGACGAGTGCGACCCGCACAAGCGCCTGATCAAGGGCGGTGGCGCTGCGCTCACGCGCGAGAAGATCATCGCCGAGGCCAGCGCGAAGTTTGTCTGCATCATCGACGCCGGTAAGCGCGTCGACGTGCTCGGCAAGTTTCCGCTACCGGTTGAAGTGATCCCGATGGCGCGTAGTCTGGTCGCCCGGGAAATTGTTCGCTTGACCCGTGCGCAGCCAGTTTGGCGTGACAGCGTCACCACCGACAACGGCAATTGGATACTCGACATCCACGGCCTGACCATTACCGATCCGGTGGCTCTGGAACTGGCGCTAAACCAGATTCCCGGCGTGGTGAGCGTCGGTCTGTTCGCGCGGCGCCCGGCAGACATCGTCATCGTCGGCGGCGAGCCTCCGCAAGTGCTGTAGCCGGCGGCCGGAGGGGCTGGGCTGGCATTTTGTGCTTTGCCCCCCTTTTCGCCTGGACGCGAAGGACTAAAGGGGAATGCCGTTGCATCGCTCTCAGGCGCGAGCTGCCAACGGCCGTCATCAATGGCACCCTGGTCATTCGTGCATAGGTATCCGCATTGCCCCTAGGGGCGCTCCTTGCTCGTCATTCCTGCGTACGCCGGAATCAAGTGCCCTAGATCCATGGGGCCTGAGGCGCTCAATCCTCGCTTCGACCGAAGTCCCATCGGGCGGCGGAATGCCGGTCTGGTCTACGTGGCAAAGAACCTGTATTGAAAATCCGATTGACTTGCCTGGCACCGCAGAAACTTCCGTATCTCGACCCTTGCCGATTCGGCAGCCACATGGTGGTCCAGGGAACCCAGCGCTACGGATGTCGGGCAAAGCGCATCGATTCCCCTCGGCAGCAAGTTATTCCTCCGACAGAGCGCCCATCGCCGTTCGCCCAATAGTCGGTGGGCCTCGCTGGCCTTTCGACGGGAATCGAGACGCCAATCCCCCGGCGCGAGAATGGCCAGGGGAGCATTTTGGATTACCTCGCGGAATTACTCTGCAGCCACCGTTCCTTCGGCCAAAGTGAAAGCCGTTTTCGACGGTTGGCCCTGCGGGATTAACTTGTCGCTGTCCAAACGCCAGGCAAAAAGAAACCCCAGCCTTATGGGCTGGGGTTTCGGGGGTAAAGCCCCTGGCGATGACCTACTCTTGCATGGCTTAAGCCACACTACCATCGGCGCATGTGCGTTTCACTTCCGAGTTCGGGAAGGGATCGGGT
>JAYSZI010000117.1:0-43194 GCA_043738095.1 Lysobacter sp. | reverse complement strand
CCCGCCGCAGTGGCGGTCGGCGCAGGCGAGCAGCGTCCGCGTCATCTCGCCGAAGAACGCCTCGCTCAACTCCATCTGCGCAAGCGGGTCGTCCCGATGCGCGTCAAAGCCGGCGGACATCAGCAGGATTTCCGGGCGAAATTTGTCGAGCTCGGGCAACACGCGCTGCTCAAGCGCCTCGCGGTACTCCTCGTCGCCGCAGCCGGGGCGGAAGGGAATGTTGAGCGTGAAGCCTTCGCCGCGCCCGGTGCCGCGTTCCCATTCGTGGCCGGTGCCGGGGTAACAAGTGCGGGGGTGCTGGTGGAGGCTGACGTAGTAAACGGTCGGGTCGTCGTCGAAGCACGCCTGGGTGCCGTTGCCGTGGTGGACGTCGAAGTCGATCACCGCGACCCGCGCCAAACCGTGCTGCTCACAGGCGTGGGCGGCGGCGACCGCGATCGAGTTGAACAGGCAGAACCCCATCGCGACTGCGCCCGTGGCGTGATGTCCGGGCGGACGCACCGCGCAAAACGCGCGCGGGGTGGCCCCCGACAGCACCGCGTCGACCGCGGCGACGCCAGCGCCGGCGGCGCGCAATGCGGCTTCGGCAGAGCCTGGACCAAGCACGGTGTCCGGGTCGAGTGCCATCGGGGCGAAGACCTCGGTGTCGAGCACCAGCGCCAACAGCGCCTCGTCGTGCACGCGCAGCAGCTGCCCGCGGGTGGCACGCGGCGCCTCGTGCCAGTCGAGGTCTGGCAGCGCCGCGCGCAAGGCTTCAGTAACGGCTTGCAAACGTTGCGGCCGTTCGGCGTGCGCTGCGCCGGGTTGATGCCCGATGCAGGCGGTGTGGGTGTAGACGCGCACGCTCAGGCCTTGCGGCGGTCGTGGTTCCACAGCACTTCGCCGTGGCCGCTGGCGCGCGCGAGCACGCGCGCGAGCACGAACAGCAGGTCGGACAGGCGATTGAGGTAGCGCACTGTCTCTGGGCGTACCGCTTCTTGTCGCGACAGCGCCACGGTCTCGCGCTCGGCGCGGCGGACCACGGTGCGGGCGATGTGGCAGCGGGCCGCGGCCTCGCCCCCGCCGGGAAGGATGAAATCCTTCAGCGGCGGCAGCGGATCGTTGTAGGCGTCGAGATGGTGTTCGAGCCGGTCGATGTCGGCGTCGAAAATTGCCGCGTGGCCCGGAATGCACAGCTCGCCGCCGAGGTCGAACAACTGATGCTGGACCGCAGTAAGCAAGGTGTGAACATCGGCGGGGAGGTCGCTGGCGAGCACCAGGCCGATGGTCGAGTTGGCTTCATCGACGGTGCCGTAGGCTTCGACGCGAAGCGAGTCCTTCGCCACGCGGCTGCCGTCGCCGAGCCCGGTGCTGCCGTCGTCGCCGGTCTTGGTGTAGATCTTAGAGAGCCGGTTACCCATCGCAGCGCGACCTCGAAGCGGCGATGCCGCAGTGGAGACGCCGGCAGACGCTTCGCCGGCGCTCGGGCATCAGGTGAAAGGACTCAGACCGTCTGCGCGCGCAAAGCGGGCACGCGGCTACGCAGCCGCGCGAACCCGCCGAACAGCACCGCCGAGTAGAACAACGTGCCGAGCACGGTCCACTGGAAGAACGGGATGCCGGCGACATACGCCGCGACCAGACCGGCCGGGGTCTTGGCGTACATCGCGCCAAACGCCCACACGCCGAAGTTGGTGACCGCGAAGAACAACACCGAGCTAAGCAGCGAGTAGCCCAGTACGCGCGCGCCCGTGACCTTGCCGCGCAGCCCATAACCGAGAAATACGCCCAGCGCCACGCACAGGTAGACCAGGGCCATGCCAGCGGTGCCGAACCAGCTCGCATACGATCCGCCGTTGATCGACGCCAACACCAGGTCAGAAATCAGCATCCCGGCCAAAGGCACGATCAACGCCCATTGGCGCGAGGCGAAATACGCACCGCCGAACAGCGCCACGGCCTCGACCGGGGAGAAATTCGGCGGATGTGGCAGCACGCGCGTGAGCGCCGCGATCACGATCAGCGCGGTGAGCAGCAGCGGGCCGGGCGCCAGATGCCCATTTGGAGCGCCACGCGGACCACGTCCATCCAAAGCGGGCCCATCCAGAGCAGGCCCTCCCGAAGCAGGCGTAGAAGCAGGCGGCGCGGAGACAGGACGATTCATTGTGGTCGGGTTGCGGATCGGCAGGAGCCGGTAGCATAGCGCAATGGTCGATATTCCCCCTGCACTCACGCCCGCTCCCACCGCCGCTTCGTTACCAGGCAGCGACGCCGTGCACGACGTGCTGATCGTGGGCGGCGGTCTGGTTGGGGCGAGTCTCGCGATTGCGCTTTCTCATCTGGACCTCGACGTCGGGCTGGTGGAAGCCACGCCGTTGGGCGCATTGCCGGCGGTGTTTGACGAGCGCAATCTGAGCTTCGCCGAGGCGACCGTCAACGCGCTCACCGCGCTCGGAGTGCTGCAGAAACTGCGCGCGCCAACCGGCGCAATCGAGCGTATCCACATCAGTCGGCGCGGCGATTTTGGCCGCATCGTCCTGGATCCACGCAAGCACGATCGCGCCGAGTTCGGCCGGGTCGTAGTCGCGCGCGACTTCGGCGAGGCGCTGGAGGCGCGGCTGGCAGAGCTGCCACGGCTCACACGCTATCGTCCGCTGCGGTTTGTTGGACTCGGTGCCGACGTGGGTGCCGATCGCGCCATTCGCGTTGCTGACGCCGATGGCGAGCGCATCTTGCGCGCGCGCCTGCTGGTCGCTGCCGACGGCACCCGCAGCGGTGTGCGCGACGCTTTAGGTGTTGCCAGCGACGAATACGACTACGGCCAGACCCTGTTCGTCGCGCGCCTGCGCAGCGAACGCGCGCCCGATGGCACCGCCTACGAGCGTCTCGGGGACGATGGTCCGACCGCGCTGCTGCCGCGCGGCGACCGTCAATATGGGCTGATTCACGCAGTGGCCAGCGCCGACGTCGCGGCGGTCGCCGCGCTCGATGAGCCCGCATTTCTTGCCCGCGTACAGGGCGCGTTCGGGTGGCGCGCCGGTCGCTTTCTGGGTTGCGGCGTGCGCAGCCAGTACCCGGCAATCCGCGTGCTGGCGCGGGATCTCACCGCCGCGCGTGCGGTGCTGGTCGGTAATGCCGCCCAGACGATCCATCCCATCGGCGCGCAGGGCTTCAACCTCGGTTTGCGCGATGCACTGACCTTGGCCGAACTGATCGAGCAGGCGCGCATCCACGATCCCGCCGCCGATTGCGGCGCCCCGACGTTGCTGCAGGCGTATGTGCGGCGTCGTCGCCACGACCGCGATAAGACCGTGGCCTTTTCCGACCAGCTGGTTCGTCTAGCCACAAATGCGTCGGGCCTGCTGCGGCCGGTGCGCAGCCTGGGCCTGTTCGCGTTCGATCGCCTGTCCTCGGTGCAGTCGATGCTGGTCGGCGGCGCAATGGGTTACCGCGGCGACGTGCCGGGACTGTGCCGCATGCCGCGCGCCAGCGAGGCCGCGCGATGAGCCGACGCGAGTTGCTCGACGTGATCGTGGTGGGCGCTGGCGTAGTCGGCGCTGCCGCGGCACTCGCATTGGCGCGCGACGGCTTGCAGGTGGCGCTGATCGAGGCCTGTGAGCCGGCGCCCTGGCGCAGCGCGTCGCCAGATTCGCAGCAGCTCGATCTGCGCGTGTATGCGTTCGCTCCCGACAATGCCGAGCTACTCGATGACGTCGGTGTCTGGCGTGGCGTCTGCAACGCGCGGGTGCAGCCGTATCGGACGATGCGGATATGGGATGCCGCCGGCGGTGGCGAACTGGTGTTCGAGGCCGACGCGTTCGGGCGCCGGGAGCTGGGCTGGATCGTCGAGCATGCGCTGCTGGTCGATCGCCTGTGGAGCGCGTTGCAGGCGGCGGGCGTGCAATTGCTTTGCCCCGAGAAAGTGGTTGCATTGGAACAGACCCACAGCGACGCCACGTTGCAACTCGACAGCGGCCGGCACCTGCGCGCACGTCTGGTGGTCGCCGCCGACGGTGCGGAGTCGCAGTTGCGCAAGTTGGCCGGAATAGAGGTCGCCGCGTACGACTATAGCCAGCGCGGCGTGGTGGCATTTCTCGACAGCGAGCACCCGCATCGGGCGACGTGCTGGCAGCGGTTCCTGCCGAGCGGGCCGCTCGCGTTCCTGCCGTTCGCCGGCCCGGACCAGCGCGGTCGCGAGGGCCATTGCAGTTCCATCGTGTGGACCGTGCCCGAGGGCGAGGCGAATCGCCTGCTGCAGCTGGACGACACCAGCTTTAGTGCCGAAGTCGGGGCCGCATTCGGCGACACGCTCGGGACGTTGAACGTCATTTCAAAACGCGTGGCTTTCCCGTTACGGCGGCAACTGGCCCAATCGTATGTGGCCGGACGCGTCGTGATCATCGGTGATGCCGCGCACGTGGTGCATCCGCTCGCCGGCCAGGGCGTCAACCTTGGCCTGCGCGACGTCACTGCATTGCGTGCGCTGTTGCGCGCGGCGAGTGCAGCCAACGGGGATCCGGGGGTGCCGTCGCGACTGTCGCGACTGTCGCGATGGGCGCGCCAGCGCCGCAGCGACAATGCCATTGCGGCCCATGCGTTCGACGGCCTCAATCGGCTGTTCTCCAACGATCAGATGATTCCGACGTTGCTGCGCGGGCCGCTGCTGGGCCTGGCCGCGCGAGTCCCTCCGCTGACCCATGCGTTGTGGCGACGCGCGGCCGGGGTGTAGGCGAAGCGCCAACAGCGGTCGGAATCCCAGCTGCAACACAGCAAGTTTTTGCGTTAGAGCTTGGTCCCTGAGCCTGGGGTGCGCAGGTTGAGGTTGAGGGGCGGGTCCGGTGCGGGCTTCCCTCTTCCGCTGGACAAAAAACGCCCCGCAATGCGGGGCGTTGGCGAAGCTGATATCAACTGATGTCACCAGTGCCGGCAACATCACGTCGTTGGATTTACATCCAGCCTTTCAGCTCGGTCTTGCTGAGCTTCCCGTTGCGATCGGTGTCGACCGCGCGGAATTCCCAGTGCAGGGTAGCGTTGGTCTTCACTTCGGCCCTCGTCAGATTGCCGTCGCTGTTCTTGTCGAGCGCGTCGAAATCGATCTTGTATTCACCCACGACCGAATTCGGCGGGCTGGAAGTAACCTGGGCCTGCGCATCAACCATAGGCGCTGGCGAAGGCATCGGTGCTGGGGCGGGCTCCGGCGCCATCGTCGTCGCATCTGCAGTGGCTTCGGCCGCCTGCAGTGCCCGTGTGCTGGCATCGGTCGCTTCGGAGCTGGCCTGCTCAGCCACACTAGCTGCTGCCTTGGCCTCGGCGGCGGCGGCGACCGGATTCACTCCACCTTGCGCTGCGGCTTGCGCACCTTGGGCCGCTTGCGCCGCGTTGACGGCATCATTCGCAGCGGCCCGAGCGCTGACAGAAGCTTCGTCGGCCTCATTCGCCATTACTTCAGCAGCAACAGCACCTGAGGCGGTTGTGGCGCCAGCATCACGGGTTTGTGCCGCAGCTTTGGCAGCTGCCTGTGCGGTCTGGGCTTCGTCGCGCGCGGCTTGAGCCTCCGTGACGGCGGCCTCGGCCTCGACCGTGGCGATCTGCTTAGCTTCCGCCTTGGACTGAGCTTGCGCCGAAACAGTGCCGCTCAAACCCAACGCGGCCAGCAGGCCCAGTGTCAGAGCATGCGTCTTATTGATAGTCATCGGTTTCACCCTCGCGGGTTGGTGGGGACCGGACGACCCTAACTGCGGCTTGGTCAATCGGATGTAAATGCACCAAACGCCAGCTGAACAGGGCTTACGACTTACTCGCGGTGGCGAACACCGTAATCTCCTCGCGATCGTGGTACAGCTGCCGCGCGCGGATCGTCATCGGACGATGGGCCTGATGCTCGAAAGCCTCCAGGCAGATGCGGGTCTCTTCCCAGCGTTTTTTCATCGGCAGCTTGAGGTTGAAAATGGCCTGCCGGCACCAGTTCTGTTGGAACCACGTGGCCATGCGATCGGCCACCTTGCGCGGGCTTTCGACCATGTCGCAAACCATCCAGTCGAGCGTGCGCTTGGGTTGCCACTGGAACCCGTCCACGCGCAGGTGATCGACGCGGCCACTGTCGAGCAGGTTCTGCGCGAGCGGACCGTTGTCCACCGACGTTACCTTCATGCCGTTACGCACCAGCACCCAGGTCCAGCCCCCGGGCGCAGCGCCGAGGTCGGCGGCCTGCATGTTGTCGCGCACCAGTTTGTCGCGCTCCTCGTCGTCGAGCAGGGTCAGGAACGCCTCCTCGAGCTTGAGCGCGGAGCGACTGGGCGCATCGGCGTGCATGCGCAGGCGCGGGATGCCCAGCGGCCACGGCGAACTGTCACGCGGGTGGCTGGTGGCGAGCACCGCGTGGTCGCCATCGAGAAACACGACATGCAGCCGTTGCCGCGTTGGGTCGTCCACGCGCGTCAGCCAGTTGCCCTTGCGCAGCGCCGGGCGCAGCGCGTTGCCGAAACTGCGCGCGAGTCCGGCCAGCGGCTTGCCTGCATCGGAATCGGGGTGCTCCAGCCATAGCTCGCCGAACGTGGCGGGGGTCCGCCCTGTGGCCGCCAACGCGTCGAGCGCGGCGAGCAGCGGCGTGATGCGGTCGCGTGGATTCAGATTCGGCAAATCGGCTAGGCGCAGCAGTTTTTGCCGGGCGAAGATCAGGTTGGCCAGCGGTAGTGCGCGCGACAGTGCAGCGGCGTCATCGCAGAAGAATTCGACATAACCGCTGCCGCGCTCGGTGCGGGCATAGCCGGGGTAGCCGGCGACGGCGGCGCGCTCGCTCAGTTCGGCAGCGAGTTCGGGCTCGAAGCCGGCGCGGCACCAGCAAAACAGGGCATCGGTCATTGCAACACTCGGTGTGGGAGCGGCGTTAGCCGCGAAGCGCAGGTAAAGGGCCTTAGCCGCGAAGAGCGAGCGTGGCTGCGCCGCTCCTCCTCGGAGTTGTCAGCGTAGGAACCTCAATAGCGCGCGCCGCCGGTCTGGCCGTAATCGCGCAGCACGGCGCAGGCGGCATCGCGGTGCAGGTCGCGCACCACCGCGATGCCGCGGCGCTCGAGCTCGCCAACCCAGTCTGCGGGCAGCGGGCCTTCGTCGAACTCGGTCAGCGCCTCGACGTCCTCGCTGCGCGCGCCGATCAGTAGTCGGTCGATGCCGGCCCAGACCGTCGCGCCATAGCATTGGCAGCACGGTTGGGCCGAGGTCGCCAACGTGATCGGGCCAGTCCGCACACCCGGTTCCAGTTCGTTGAGACGTGCGCGCTGGGTGCGTTGCTGCGCGAGCATGTACGCCATCGTTTCGGCATGCGCGAGCGAGCACGAGTGCGGCAGCACGCGATTGACGCCGACTGAGACGATGCGGTCGTCGGGTCCAAACACCGCCGCACCAAATGGCCCGCCCGATCGCCCCGCGACGTTGAGGCGTGACAGCTCCACCGCAAGGCCCACCTTCGCCTCGTCGCCTGGATAGTCGCGCGCGGTGTCAACCGAATCGTGAACCCACGCGGGCAGGGTGAGGTGGACTTGGGCGTACAGCATCACTGGGCGACAGCGCCGCTATCGGCCTGGCATTGGCCCTGTACGCATTGGCAGCCGTTGATCTCGGCGAAGCCGCAGACCGATGCCATGCCGGATGCCGCGCATTGCGCCTTTACCCCCTCGGGATCGGTCCGGCTGTTGACGTTGACGCAGGCCGGATAAGCGCCGCAGCAGTTGCCGACATTCTTCACCGTGCAATCGGCGTTGGACTTGCAGCTCAAATCAACCTTGCCCGCGGCCCCGCGGGCGCTGGCCGAACCGGGTGGCGAGCGCGGCGAGGGTTGCGCATCGCGCACGCGCTCGGGCGGCAGCGGGTCGCTCATCGGCGGGGCCGGCTTGGTACGCGGCTGCGGTTCTGCGGGCAGGGTATCCCTGACCACGGATTCGCCTGGGACAGCGGGTAACGCCGGCGCGGACGCCGTTTGCGCGGACTCGGGCGCGGCTGCGGTCGGTTGCGCTGGAGTCGCATGGTCGGTGCCTGGCGTCGGCGCAGCGCAAGCCGCGAGTGTGAAGGCGGACACCAGCGTCAGCAATTTGAATAGACGGCGCATGATCGTGCTCCTCAAGCTTTGCCGGCCCAGGTGTCGCGCAGCGTGACGCTGCGGTTGAACACGGGGGCTTGGGCGCGGTGGTCTCGACGGTCGGCGACAAAGTAACCGAGCCGCTCGAATTGCAGGGTCTGCTCTGGTGCAACTTCGGCTGCGGCCGGTTCAAGGTAGCCGGTGACGGTCCGACGTGACTCGGGATTCAGGTGATCCTGATAGGTCTTGCCGTCAGCGTCGTCGTCCGGGTCCGCCACGGAAAACAAGCGGTCGTACAGCCGCACTTCTGCCGCGACCGCGTGCCGGGCGCTGACCCAATGGATCGTACCCTTGATCTTGCGGTCGGCGCCCGCCATGCCCGGGCGCGATTCGGGATCCAACGTCCCACGCAGCTCAGTGACGCGGCCGGTGTCGTCCTTGATCACCTCATCGCAGCGCAGGATGCCGGCGCCGCGCAGGCGTACCTCGCCACCCGGGAGCAGGCGCTTGAACCCCTTCGGCGCGACTTCCTCGAAATCCTCGCGCTCGATCCACAGCTCGCGAGAAAACGGCACGGTGCGGGTGCCGAAACTCTCGTCCTTCGGGTGATTGGAAAAGCCTAGCTGTTCACTGTGATCGTCGGCCAGATTGGTGATCACCAGTTTCAGCGGGTCGAGCACCGCCATGCGCCGCGGCGCCGCGGTGTCGAGGTCTTCGCGCAGGCAGCCTTCGAGCACCGAGAAATCGATCAGCGAGTTCTGCTTGCTGATGCCGATGCGGTCGGCGAACAACCGCAGCGCGCCCGGCGTGTAGCCACGGCGACGGATGCCCTGCAGCGTCGGCATGCGCGGGTCGTCCCAGCCGTCGACGAGCCCGGCCTGCACCAGCGCCATCAGCTTGCGCTTGCTCATCACCGTGTAATTGAGATTGGCGCGCGAGAACTCGATCTGGCGCGGCTTGCTGGCCTCATTCGGCAGGCCCTTGGCGAGCAGCGGCGCAAGCAGTTCCGGGGTGCGCGCAAGGTCAACCCGGTCCACGCACCAGTCGTACAGCGGGCGGTGATCCTCGAACTCGAGCGTGCACAACGAATGGGTGATGCCTTCGACCGCGTCGCTAAGCGAATGCGCGTAGTCGTACATCGGATAGATCGGCCAGGCGGCCCCCGTGTTCTGGTGCTCGACTTTCTTAATCCGGTACAGCGCAGGGTCGCGCAGGTTGATGTTGCCCGAGCTCATGTCGATCTTCGCGCGCAGCGTGCGCGCGCCGTCGTCGAACTCGCCCGCGCGCATGCGCCGGAAGAGGTCGAGGTTTTCGTCGACGCTGCGCTCGCGATACGGCGAGTTGCGACCGGGCGAAATCAGCGTGCCGCGGTACTCGCGCACCTGCTCGGCTGTTAGGTCGCAGACGAACGCGTCGCCCTGCCGGATCAACTTCTCGGCAGCGAGATAGAACACCTCGAAGTAATCGGAGGCATGGCGCAACTCGTGCCACTCGAAGCCGAGCCAGCGCACGTCGTCCTGGATCGCGGTCACATACTCAGGATCTTCGCGGGCCGGATTGGTGTCGTCGAAGCGCAGGTTGCAGCTGCCGCCAAACTCGCTGGCGACGCCGAAATTCAGGCAGATCGCCTTGGCGTGGCCGATGTGCAGGTAGCCGTTGGGCTCGGGTGGAAAACGGGTCTTGATGCCCGCGTGCTTGCCGCTGGCGACGTCCTCGCGAACGATCTGCCGGATGAAGTCCTGTTTCCCGGACGCCGGGGCATCCGAAGCGTTAGTTTCGGCAGGGGCGGGGGACGCGGCGTCGGAAGCGGGCATAGCGGACATTCGGTCGGGCACTGGCGTGGAAACAGCCGGCAGTTTAGCCGCTGCCACGTATTGACGCCGTTGTGTGCTGTGCTACCGGGGGTATGCTCGGACGTGACCGCATGATTTCAGCCCGGAGCGCGCCGATGAAAGTTGTGTACGAAGCCGCCAACATCATCGATGCGCACCTGGTCCGGCATGCGTTGGAAGAAACCGGGGTGCCGGTGTTCCTGCGTGGCGAGGCGTTGCTGGGCGGGATGGGCGAGTTGCCGCTGTTCGGCGTGGTCGCGGTCTGCGTGCCCGACAGCGCGTGGCCAGAGGCGCGGACGCTGGTCGAGTCGCTGCCGATTGCGATGTCGTCCGTGGCGGCCGCGGCCGAAGGCGAGGACGATCTGGGCGCGCTGCCGCAACCGGCGTGATCGGTCGCCAGGTCGAGCGCTAGATCCACGCGAGATCGCCCGCGGCCTTGCTCGTGCGGGCCGTGGACGCGAGCATGTCGGTCTTGCCACGGAGATCGCCATGCCCCTGCTCGTTATCGGCAACAAAAACTATTCATCCTGGTCGCTAAGGCCGTGGCTGTTGTTGCGCCAGTTCGGTGTCGCGTTCGAGGAGCGTCTGATCCCTCTGGACACGCCTGAGTTCGACGACGAGATCGGACGCTGGTCGCCGACCCGGCGAGTACCGGTGCTGCACGATGAAGGCTTGGTCGTGTGGGACTCGCTGGCAATCTGCGAATACGCCAACGAGCGCTGGCTGGACGGACGCGGCTGGCCCGCGTCGCTCCAGACCCGGGCGCAGGCGCGCGCGGCCGCAGCGGAAATGCATGCAGGCTTCGGCGCGCTGCGCCAGCAGCTACCGATGAATTGCCATCGGCGTCCGGACCGCTACCGGTGGGACGCCGCAGCCGATGCCGACATAGCGCGCGTGCAGGCGCTGTGGGCGCAGCTGCGCAGTAGCCGCGGCGCCGGTGGTGAGTTCCTGTGTGGGGAATTCGGGATCGTCGATGCGATGTTCGCGCCGGTCGCGATGCGGTTCGTTGGTTACGGCGTCGCAATGGACGATGTCGCATCGCAGTACGTCGGGGCGCTGTGCGCGTTGCCGGCGATGCGCGAATGGCGGGCGGCGGCGGAATCAGAATCCGAACGGATCGCGGCCACCGAGGCGTTCGTCCGCGCTTGAGCGCTTATTTAATGGCGCTCACTTAAAGTGTTTTCTGATTGGGGTATTAGGTTCGCCTGACAACACGGGTAGGTAAATCCCTTTTGGGGGAGGGACGTCAGCTCTAAGGCGCGATGACGAACCCCGAGGTGAAAGGCCTCCATAGCAATGACTGAGGCGCGAAGCGCATCGGGGTGTGTTTTTAGCTGCGCCGCCTTGCATCCCCCGGAGGCTTCCCCATCTCGTAGTAGTCGTCTCCCCCGGAGCAACACGATGTTTGGAATCGGTGCCAACAAGCAACGCCTGCCGCGCCCCGAGAACGCGCTGCCCGGTCGCGAGGCCGAAATGCCATTGGGCGACAACGTTCATCACGTGCACGGTCGGCCATTGCGCGATGCGTTCACTGGCTTGTCGAAGGTTCAATTTGGCATGGGCTGCTTCTGGGGCGCGGAACGCAAATTCTGGTCGGTGCCCGGGGTGGTCACGACAGCGGTGGGGTATTCGGGCGGCTACACGCCCCATCCGACTTATCGCGAGGTTTGCAGCGGTGAGACCGGCCATACCGAGGCCGTGCTGGTGGTGTACGCCCCAATGGAAGTCCCCTTGGGGGCCGCCCCGAACCAAGCCTCTTTGGTGGACGTGGCGAAGGTAGCCCCCTCGGGAGTTGATTCGGTCGTGTCGTTCGACGCCCTGCTCCAGATGTTCTGGGAAAGTCACGACCCCACCCAAGGCATGCGCCAAGGCAACGACGCTGGCTCGCAATACCGCTCGGCGATCTACTGCGAGGACGAACATCAGTACCAAGCTGCGCTCGCCAGCCGCGACGCGTTTCAGCGGCGGTTGAGCGAAGCTGGCTTCGGCGCGATCACCACCGAGATCGCCTACCCCGCGCCGACGTTCTATTACGCCGAAGCCGAACACCAGCAATATCTGGCGAAAAATCCCGGCGGCTATTGCGGTCTGGGCGGCACCGGCGTGAGTTGTGCGATCTAGCTGCGCGCTGCCGCTTTAGCCCGAAGCTGTCGCGTTGAAGGCAGTGCGGCCGTCAACCCGGCTTGCTACAACACGCAGCTCTCAGTCGATCTGCGGATCGAATGTAATGCGGCTGTCGTGCTGCTCGGGCACCACGTACAGGCAGATTTGTAGCGCTCAGCTCGTCCGTGGCGGGTGCAGGCGCTAGCGCGTAGACGTGATCGCGCAGACGTAGACCACCTCGCAGCCGCCTTGCCCGGTGTCGTTGCGCTTGGTTGAACTGCGCCAGCGCCAGCCGTCCACCGCACGCGCTTCTACCAGCCACCCATCGATGCGAATGCGGTCGTTGCGCTTTACCGCCTGCAGCGCCTTGGCCACGTTTGCGTTGGCGGGGATCAGATGCATGTTCGCGCTGGACAGGGTCATTTCCGGCGGCGGGATCGGCGCGTCGCCACGCCAACGGTAGTGGTACCAGCGGCCCCCCTGGTTGATTTCCAGTTGCGACAGCACGGCGTCGTCGGCCATACGCTGCCAGCCGAGTGCGAGGTCGGTCGGCGACAGCTCGGCCTCTCTGCCAAAACCGTAGTCGTGCCGCGACAGCACGCGTGCCTCGACACTGAATCCCGCCAGTGGGGACAACGTCGCGGCCTGCAGCCGGATCGGCGCCATCGCGCCAGGCTCGCTTTGCCGTGGCGGTTGGCCGGAAATCACCCGCGGGGGCAGCGCGCAGGCCGCGGGCGTCGCGCTGGCGGCCTGCACAGGTGGTGGGGGTGGTGCAGGCACCCGCGGTGACACCGGCGAGTACCACCAGCCGACCCCGGCCAGCAGCACCAGCAGAATCAGCCAAGTGCGGATATTCATCGCGCCACCTTCGATTTTGTCTTGAGCGCGCGTGCGCGGAACTCTGCGGGCGGCTGCAGCAACGCCGGCGGCAGCTTGCGGAATTCGGTCGCAAGCAGCTGCAGGAACGGCCCCATCGCCGAGCTACGCCGCCACAGCATCGCGATGCGCCGATGCGGTGCATCGCCACGGAACGGCAAGAGGGCGATGTCGGCCGACACCGGCACCGGCGGCTGCACCGCCAGCATTGGCAACAAGGTGACGCCGACGCCGGACGCGACCATCTGGCGCAAGGTTTCCAGGCTGGTGGCGCGGAAGCCATCGCGCTCGTCGGCGCCGGCCAGACGGCAGACGTCGAGCGCCTGGTCGCGCAGACAGTGGCCTTCCTCAAGCAGCAGCAGGTGCTGGTTGTCGAGGTCGTGCAGATCCAGCGCGCCACGACCGGCGAGGGCATGGCGTTGCGGCACGGCGAGCAGAAATGGCTCGTCGAACAGCGGCTCGACCTGCAACTGGTCGTCGTGGATCGGCAACGCGAGCAGGCCGGCATCGAGGCGGCCGTCGCGCAGGCGCGCGAGGATATGGTCGGTCTTTTCCTCGACCAGCAGCAGCTCCAGCCGCGGGAAGCGTTCGCGCAGATTCGGCAGCACGTGCGGCAACAAATACGGGGCGAGCGTGGGGAACAGCCCCAGCCGCACGGTACCGGCCTCCGGGTCCTGGCTGCGCCGGGCGATTTCGACCATCTGTGCGACATCGGCGATGACCTTGCGCGCGCGCTCGGCGATGTCGCGCCCGATCGGCGTCAGCATCACCCGGCGCGGCGCGCGCTCGACCAGCGACACCCCCAGTTCGTCTTCAAGCTTCTTGATCTGGGTCGACAGCGTGGGCTGGCTCACGAAGCTGGCGGTCGCCGCGCGGCCGAAATGCTTGTGATCGGATAGCGCGACCAGATAGCGAAGGTCTCTCAGGTTCATGGCGCCTCCAGACGCTTTTTCTAACGTGACACCGTGGTGCTGAACGCTGGGCAGGACCGGCCAGCAGCAGGTCTCGCTGCGCTAAGGAGTTTTGGCGGGAATAATTCTAATCATAGATTATGACTATCGCCATCATAGAAACAATTCATTTCCACAATCAATTTCCCTCGGCCAAGATGCGCCCCATCGCAAACCGATAACGAGTCGGCACGCACACTCCGCGGCCCGCTCGCCAGCGTCTCCAATCCATCCCCCTCGACAGGAATCCACCATGCTTTCCATCGGCGACAAGTTTCCGAAGTTCAAGGTCAAGGCCACCGTCGGTATCGACAGCCTCGACAGCGCGTTTGCCGACATCGACAACGACACCTACAAGGGCAAGTGGACGCTGGTGTTCTTCTATCCGAAGGACTTCACCTTCGTCTGCCCCACGGAGATCAAGGGTTTCGGCGACCTCAACCAGCAGTTCCTCGACCGCGACTGCCAGGTGCTGGCCGCGAGCACCGACAGCGAGTTCGTGCACATGGCTTGGCGCAAGGACCACAAGGACCTGCGCGATCTGCCGTTCCCGATGCTGGCCGATATCAAGAAGGACCTGACCAGCGCGCTGGGCATCCTGACCGAAGACGGCGTGGCGCAGCGCGCGACGTTCCTGGTCGATCCTGACGGCATTATCCGTTTCGTCTATGTCACCGACGGATCGGTCGGCCGCAATCCGCAGGAAGTACTGCGCGTGCTGGACGCGCTGCAGACCGACGAGTTGTGCCCGTGCAACTGGCACCAAGGCGAAAACGTGCTCAAGGTCGCCTGACCGGCACTATTGGCTTGACCGGACCTGGCGATCGCGTCGGTTTCCGTCCCGCATTCCGCACGTCGCCGGCTCCCCTCCGGCGTTCCCTCCCCCTCGTGCGGGGTGCTGCAGCCGGGGTTCGCCCCGGCTGTTTTTTTGAATCTCATTTACACGCTACTTGCCCCGCGCCGTCCGCGTCCTGCGGCCGACTGCGCGCCGCATGGCACGTCCGAAATCCGCGTTACCCGCACAGGAGCATTCCCCATGAGCCTCGCCGATCTCCGCAATCAGATCCCGGACTACGCCAAGGATCTCAAGCTCAATCTCGACAGCGTGTTGGGTGAATCCGGTTCGCCCGGGCTCGACAGCAAGCAGATCCGCGTGATCGCGCTGGCCTCGGCCATCGCCGGTCGCTTCGCGCCGCTGGTCGCGGAGATCGAAGCGTTCGCGGCGGAGCAGCTCTCGCCTGAAGAAATCAACGGCGCCAAGGCCGCGGCTGCGATCATGGCCATGAATAACGTCTACTACCGCGCCACCCACCTGATCCACAACGACGAGTACGGCCAGCTGCGCACCGGCCTGCGCATGAACGTGATGGCCAACCCGGGGGTCGACAAGATCACGTTCGAGCTCGCCTCGCTCGCGGTGTCGGCGATCAACGGCTGCGGCGCGTGCCTGGACTCGCACGAGCGCGTGATCCGTCAGCATGAGGTCAGCGCGCAAGGTGTGCAGAGCGCGCTTAAGATTGGCGCGGTGGTGCATGCCGTAGCAGTGACGCTCGAGCAGAATCAGGCCGCGGCCTGAGGCGGGAATGAGGTCGCTCTCACGCCGGAATGCCTAGCGGGATCTGGCGCTGTCATTGAAGTCTGTGGAGCCTTGGCCCCGCTGCCGAAAAGCGCCCAGATCGGCACGCAAAAACCGCTTTTAGGACGCCTTGCATGACCCAAAGGTCAGCGCAAAGCGGCAGGCCCATGCGGGAGCGTCTCTGGGGATCAAAATTCGCTGGCAGGGGATCCGTGCTGACCGTTGACGAATGCCAGGATCGCCGGCAGCACCCGCGGCTCGCGGACGGGGTCGTAGAGCCCGAGCAAAGGCGCATCGTGCCCCCCGCCCGATAGGATCACCAGCTGCGCCTTTACCCGTTGCGCGCGAAGTTTGGCGGCCATGTCCACGCTGTCGCGCACTTCGACCACGCGGTCTCGGTCGCCGTGGATCAGCAGGAACGGCGGTTCGTCGCCATCGACAAAATTGATGGCCTGGGCCCGCGGCCATTGCTCGGCTGGGCCGAACACCTTGACGTACTGACCGTTGATGTCGAAATCGTAGGGGCCTGCCAGCCCAATCACCCCCGACAGGTCGCGCGGCTTGAGGTTGTGGCGGGCCAAGTAGCGCGCGTCTGTCGCCATCAGCGCCGCGATCTGCGCGCCCGCGGAATGCCCGGCAAGGTACAGCTGGCGGGGATCGCCGTTGTAATCGGCCGCGTTCTGCCGGGTCCAGGCCACGGCGCGTGCGGCGTCGTCGATGAAATCCGGAAACATGGCGCGCGGGAACGTGCGGTAGTCCGCCACGATCGCGAGCACGCCCTGCTGCGCCAGCCGGCGCGCCACGAATCGATACTGCGCGCGCTGTCCGCGCTGCCAGCCACCGCCATAGAAAAACAACACCGTCGGCACCGCCTTTGCGCTCGTCCCGTGGGGGCGGTAGATGTCGAGAGAGAGGCCCAGATCCGGTGCGAAAGCGACTGTCGCTTCCGGCGGTGGCAGCCCACGATTGGCAAAACCGAAAATCGCTCGTTCGCAGCCCGCCGTGAGCAGCGTGGTCAGCGCCATCACGGTCGCAGCGAGGGCAACGCGCAGGTTTCGCATGGTTCAAGATCCGGTTTGGGAGGAGCGCGCCGTCGCTGCCGCAAGCGATGTCGCAGTGACAGTGCTACAGGGATACGCCGAGGCGGTCTGGGTGGATGCAGTGTTGCGCGCGAGTGAGTGACTGCAGCATTCACATTGGCGAGCGCGAATGCCTGCTTAGGCCAAGCGGGCACTGAAGTCGCCGCGAATGCCACTGACGGAACCATACGCGTGCTCACCGGAGGCTGCCCCGGGACACTTCCTGGTCTTGGCTGCGCGTGGCGCCACCGCGTACGATGCGCGGTCTTGCCTGACGTACCGCTGGGAATGACCCGGATAGAAACACTGTTGCGTGCCGCGCGGGAGCAGATCGAGCCCGGTGAAGCGGAATGGCTGCTGTCGCACGTGCTCGGCAAGTCGCGCAGCTGGCTGTATTCGCATGGCGATGAGGTTCTGGATGCGGCGACAGCCCGCCGCTTCGATAGCCTGCTTGCGCGCCGTGCAGCCGGCGAGCCGGTGGCTTATCTCATCGGCCGTCGCGGCTTCTGGCAGTTCGACCTGCAAGTCACGCCGGCAACCCTGATCCCGCGCGCCGACACTGAGTTGCTGGTGGAGCAAGCGCTCGAACGCATGCCGCGCGATCGCCCGCTGCGCGTAGTCGACCTCGGTACGGGCAGTGGCGCCATTGCATTGGCTCTTGCCCTTGAGCGACCGAACGCGCGCGTGTTGGCCACCGATATCAGTGCCGACGCGCTGGCCGTGGCACGCGCGAATGCCGAGGCGTTGGGGCTGGACCGCGTCGAGTTCCGCGAGGGCAGCTGGTTCGATTCGATTGCGGCGGAGCGCTTCGATCTCATCGTTAGCAATCCGCCTTACATCGCCGCGGATGACGAACACCTCCGCCAAGGCGACCTGCGGCATGAGCCGCTGTCGGCACTGGCATCCGGCCCTGAAGGCCTCGACGCGCTCCGCACCATCGTCGCCGGTGCCACGGAGCATCTGCACCCCGGCGGCTGGCTGCTGGTCGAACACGGTTGGGAGCAGGGCGCGGCAGCACGCGCGTTGCTGCGCTCGGGCGGATTGCAGGATGTCACGACGTCTCGCGATCTCGAAGATCGGGACCGCGTCACGATGGGCCGCGCGCCCGGCGCTGCGCACTCGCCGAGCTAAACTCCGCTCTGGTCACCAGCGAAGCCCCCATGCGTACGCTCTATCCCGACATCGAACCTTTCGACAGCGGCACCCTGCCGGTAGACGACCGCCACACGCTGTATTACGAGCAATGCGGCAATCCCGAAGGCAAGCCGGTGGTGCTGCTACACGGCGGCCCCGGCGCCGGCTGCAACCCCAAGATGCGCCGTTTCCACGACCCGGCGAAGTACCGGATCGTGCTGTTCGATCAGCGCGGCAGTGGTCGCTCCACGCCTCACGCCGATCTGATCGACAACAGCACTTGGCACCTCGTGGCGGATATCGAGCACCTGCGCACCACGCTTGGCATCGACGCTTGGCAGGTGTTCGGTGGTTCGTGGGGCTCGACGCTCGCACTGGCGTACGCCCAAACCCATCCGCAGCGCGTGACCGAGTTGGTGCTGCGCGGGATTTTCATGCTGCGGCGCTGGGAACTGGAGTGGTTCTACCAGGAAGGCGCCTCGCGCCTGTTCCCCGATGCCTGGGAGCACTATCTGCGCGCGATCCCGGTGGCCGAACGCGACGACATGATCAGCGCGTTCCACCGCCGCCTGACCTCGGACGATGAGGCCACGCGCCTCGAAGCCGCGCGCGCGTGGAGTGTGTGGGAGGGCGCGACCAGCTTCCTGCATGTCGACCCGCAGTTCGCTGCCAGCCACGAGGATCCGCGGTTCGCGCTGGCGTTTGCGCGGATCGAAAATCACTATTTCGTCAATGCCGGCTTCTTCGAGGTCGATGACCAACTGCTGCGCGATGTGCACAAGATCGCGCATATCCCCGGCGTCATCGTGCATGGCCGTTATGACGTGGTGTGTCCGGTGGCCAATGCCTGGGACCTGCACAAAGCGTGGCCGAAGTCCGAGCTGATGATCTCGCCGGCGGCGGGGCATTCGGGGTTCGAACCCGAGAACGTCGATGCATTGGTGCAAGCGACGGACCGGTTTGCGTAGGGCGACCCTTGCCCACGCACCTCGTAATCCCTTCGATGCGCGGCGGTCATCACCTACTCCACGGTTCCAGGCTGATCGGTCTGGCGTGGCAGAGGGCGGGACGGTGACAACCACGCGCCGACCGCCGCCCCCCAAGCAGCTGGGGAACGACAATGGCGACGTTGCCGGATACAACTGTGCCGCCACGCCATTGACAGGCGGCCGAGATCGGCGGATCGGACACTGCTCACGTGCCCGATCTCGGTTGTCGGCTTAAAGCATTTGAGGGGCGTGAGCCCAGACAGGTCGCACGTCAATGACGCTGCGTCCGGTCGATGCCCGATCCCAGAGCGTCGTAACGCGCTGCGGCCTGGGCGGATTAACCACTGCGGCCGTTAGACGGTGCCGCACCGTGAGCTGTCGCCACAGCGTGCGGCAACTTGTTTTTGTCCGGGTCCGCCGATAGCGGCCGCCACTGGCGCCAGCGCTTGGACGCGGTCCCCCGGCGATTAGGCGCCTCACAAAAAGTGCCTCGACAAATAGGGAGCCTTGGGGTGTCGGTGTCAATCGGCGGGCGAGCCATCCGGATTACGTTCGATCATCCATAGCCCGGCCCACAGTTTGAGATCCAACTCAAAGCCCTCGCCCTGTTTCTGCATCAACCACAACGGCGCCTGCGCGCGTGGGACTTCGTGGACGATGATGTTCTCGCCTTCTACGCCGCCGCCGTCACCGACCTTGCGCAGGTCGCGCGCGCGGACAAACGCGATGCGTTCGCTGCTCATACCCGACGACGTCGGACCGGTCAGCAGTACTTCGAGCCGTGCGGGTTCCCAGCCGGTTTCCTCTATCAGCTCGCGGCGCGCGGCATCAATCAGCGTGTCGTGGGCGTGGTCGTCGCCGACCAGGCCTGCGGGCATCTCGATGGTGCGGTTGTTCAACGGCGTCCTGAACTGCTCGACGAATAGCAAATTGTCGGCCGGGGTCAACGCGATAATGATCACCGCCATGCCTTTGCCGTGGGTGCGCTCGGCGTATTCCCAGCGGCCGCGCCGCACCATCCGCAGCCATTGGCCTTCGTAGATTGTCTCGACCGGGTCGTCCATCGCGTGATCCTGCATGAGTTCGCGATTCAATGCTAAGCCGCCGCTGGTGCCGGGGAGAAGGCAATGCCTGCGGCCTGGTGCAGGCGCCGCCGCGTTAGCGGACCGAACCGCAACGCTTCGCAAAGAGCCAGCAAGATCGCGGCATCGACGCTACCGCGAATGTAATGCGATGAGGCGCCTTCCAGGGGCGCATCCAGCACGATCGTCGCCAGCTGCCGGCACAGCAAGGCCTGCTCGCGGTACTGACGCAGCTTGGCCGCCGCGCTGACGGCACCACGCAGGCGCAGGTACGGCACTTCCTCGACCCGAGCCAGCAGACCATCCAGCGTGTCGAAATGCGCGAGCAATGCCACCGCGGTCTTTGCGCCAATGCCGGGCACGCCGGGGATGTTGTCGACAGCATCGCCGCACAGCGCCAGATAGTCGGCCATCTGCCGCGCGTGCACTCCGTGGCGCGCGGGCACGCCGGCCGCGCACCAGCGCTGGTTGCGGGCGTAATCCCATTGCTCGTCCTCGTCGCCGAGCAATTGCGACAAGTCCTTGTCGGCCGAAACGATCACGGCGCGGAAGCCATGCGCGCGCGCGGCGTGCGCGGCGCTGCCGATCATGTCGTCCGCCTCGTATTCGTGATGGGCGAGCACGGCCAGGCCGAGCGCTACGCACAGCGCCTTGCAGTGTGCGAATTGGCGCCGCAGTTCTTCCGGCGCCGGCTCGCGGTTGGCTTTGTAGGCCGGATACAGCGCGTTGCGGAAGCAGGAATCGTGGGCCTCGTCGAACGCGATGACGATGTGTTCTGGTCGCTCGCGTTCGATCAATTCGAGTAGAAATCTGGCGAAACCGTGCACCGCGTTGGTCGGCCAGCCGTCGGCATCATGGAACTCGTTGGGCATCGAATGCCAGGCGCGGAACACGTACAGGCTGGCGTCAACCAGGTACAGCGGCACGCGTCGCTGCACCCGCGCATCGTCGACAGGGTTCATGCCGGGGTCCAGGTGCTGATCAGGTCGCGCGGGTCGGGACGCTCGCGTTCGGGTACCTCTAGTTTGGCCGTGCCGATGTGGATGAAGCCGACCACGCGTTCAAGCGCGCCCAGCCCGAGCCACCGTCTCACTTCCGGGTCGTACGCCAACCAGCCCGTCAGCCAGATCGCGGCGAAACCCATGGCCTGCGCCGCCTGCAACAGCGCGAAGCACACACATGAGGCCGAGGAGAAGCGTTCGGATTCGGGGATTGTCTCGTCCGGACCGAGGTTGGCGATCACGGCCACCACCAACGGCGCGTAAGAAAACCGCAGGCGGTCCTTGTCGATCACCGCCTCGCTCGCGTTTGGGTCGAGCGCGCGGCGGCGCGCGGCCAGGCGCTCCCCGAACACGTGGCGTGCATCGCCGCTGAAGCGCAGAAAACGGAATGGCACGCGCTTGCCGTGATCGGGCACGCGCACGGCCGACTGAAGCATGCGCAGCAGGGTGGCTTCGTCCGGGCCGGGCTCACCGAGTTGCTTGGGCGGCACCGACCGGCGGGAATCGAGGACGGTCAAAGCCGCGTCTGCCGAGCCGGAGGTGGGGTGGGCGGGCAGTGTGAAATTTTTTTGCGACATGAATCACAGATCGAAGTGAGGGGGGCGTGACGTGACGCGGGTTGCCACTATCCTGCAGTGGCGGTCGCTAAGTGCACCGCAGCGTCACTATTCCGCGTCACGACTTGGGGAACTCGTTGTGCCAACTCTTCCGCTAGGCGGTACCAAGGCCACCCGCACCGACCCGGCGCGCGTGTTTGACGACATCAAACGCCTGGCCGTCGAGCAACTGGGTGGGCTGCCGGCGGGCCTGTATCGACCCATCGAACAGATCTTGCTGGCCCCCGAGTCGGGCGTCGCATCGTTGCGCGACCAAGCGGCGTTGCTGGTGCTGCGTCAGCATAACGCGAGCCACGTGATGCGGTTCCGTCAGCAGATCGCGCAGGGCTTCGACGACTTCCGCGGCGCGCGCGCTCACTCGCGCAAAGCCGATATGGGGTTGGTCGACGAGCGCCTGCTGGACTTCCATATCGCTGGCGAGCGGCTGGGCGAGACCCTCGACGAGCGCTATCAGCAGCCGTTGGAGGAAATGAAGGGGCGCCTGGGCGCATTGGCCGGGGCGATGTACCTGCCGCTGGGACTCAACCCGGTCGCACCGTCCCGGCTGGCCGCCGCTTTCATTGAGGCGATCGGCGATGCCGATTTGCCCCAGGCGCTTGCCGGCTTGTTGATCCTTCAGTACCAGCAGGAGCTCGTGCGGGTGCTGGAAGACCTGTACCCGCGCATCAATGCGCTGTTGGCGGCCGGCGGCTACGTCGGGGTTGAACCGAAGAGTCAGGCAGAACGACGCGCCGTGCCCATGCAAGGTGGCAGTGAAGTCTTCCGGGACACCGACCTGGCTGCGCCGCGGTTCGCCTTGCCCCCGTCGCCCACGCCACCGGTGGCAGCGCCGGCGCCGAAAGCAGCCGCAATAGGTCACGCCCTGCAGCCAAGATCGGTGCCGCGGACCTCCGAGGAACTCGCTGGCTTGCGCGCGCAATTGCATGCCTGGCGCAGCGACGCGCTGCCTGATCCGATCGAAGAGCGGCACCCGTCAGCCAAGTCGCAACAACGCGGGGCGCCGCGGCGCGACCTGCAGTTGCAGGAAGTGACCACGATCGCGTCGCTGCTGCAGGGCGAATCGCCGGATGTCTATGCGCGCGCGTTGGCAACGTCGGGCAGGCTGGCCGAGGCCATTCGCGAGCAAATCTCCCAAGGCGCTCGCCGGCTGGGCCTGACCCCGGACCAGACGCGTCTGGGCGTCGACGAGCAGGATGCGATCGACATGGTCGCGATGCTGTTTGAAGCGGTTTTTCGTACTCATTCGCTACAGGAGCGCGCGCGCCGCCTGTACGCGCGACTGGTGCTGCCCTACGTCAAGGTCGCGCTGCGCGACGATGCGATGTTCGTGCATGCCGGGCACCCCGCGCGCCGACTGTTCGACTCGATCACCGAGGCGTGCGAGGGCAATGAGGCGGGCACTCCCCAGGACCGCGAATTGCTGGAACGCGCCGCCGCGGTCTCGCAGCGCGTCATGGCTGAATTCAACGAAGACCTCGCGGTGTTCGAGCTGGCCCACGCCGAACTCGAGCAGCTGTTGCAGCAGCAACGCCGCCGGGTCGAATTGCAGGAAGACCGTGCGGCCAAGGCCACGCATGGCCGCGAGCGCCTGGCCGAGGCGCGCGCGCATGCGGACCGGCTGGTGCAACGCCGACTAGCCGCGTCGCCGTTGACCCAGGCAGTCGCCGAGTTCCTGATGAACCCTTGGCGCCATCACTTGGTGCAGACCCTGCTACGCGATGGCGTCGACAGTGCGCGTCACGTCGACGCCGCTCAACTCGGCGATGCCCTGGTTCAAGCCGACGCACTGGCCGCCGCGGCCCGGGGTCATGACCTCGCCGACTTCCTGCTCGCGCTGGAGCCGGCGATCGTCCATTGCCAGGCGACCTCGGGGCTGGACGACACGGCTGCGCGCCAGGGCGTGGCCTGGCTGGTCAGTGCTCTGGCCGACCCGGATGTCGCGCGCCAGCAGCACGTGCTGCCCGCTCGCAGTGACGATGAGGGCGGCGACGATGGCGCGCGCCTGTGGCTGGCTGGCGGCACGGACACGGTAAAGCACGACGCCGGTGTGGTTGACCTCATTCGGCGCGTCAAGCCGGGCGAATGGCTGCGCATGATTGGGGCGCAGGGTGAAGCGACGGCGGTCAAGGTGGCATGGGTGAGTCCACTGACGTCGCGTTTGCTCCTGGTCAACCGCCGCGGCATGCGCGTGCTAGTGGGATCGGCCGAGGAACTGGCCGGACTGGTCGCCGCCGGCCGGCTCGCGATCGCTGCCGACAAGACGCCGTTCGATGAGTCCATGCAGCAACTGCGGGAACGACTGGACCACGCGGTCGGCCAACGCTGAGTCGTCGCCTCCACGCAAAGGCAGGCGCCGCCCCATCGTCGTGTAATGATCGAGCATTGGACTCATTACTTTGCAGATCAACGACGGTGGAGCTAGAGGCATGACGGCAGGTACGACTTCGGCGGCAGCAGTGGGCGCGGTAAAAGTGGCAGTCGCGCGTGAGACTGCGCCCGGTGAGCGGCGCGTGGCCGCCACCCCGGAAACCTGCAAGAAGCTGATTGCGCTTGGCGCGCAGGTGCACGTGCAACGTGGCGCCGGCCGCAGTGCGGGCTTCGTCGATGACGCCTATGCCCAAGCTGGGGCGCATCTGAGTGAGGACGCCGCCGCCGCGCTCCTCGATGCCGACTTGGTGTTATGCGTGCAGCCGCCCGAACCTGCCGTCATCTCGCAGCTACGCCAGGGCGCGACCCTGGTTGGGCTGCTCGCGCCGCAGGGCGATGCCGCCCGCGGCGAAGCCTTGCAGGCGCGGGGCATTGTTGCGTTTCCGCTTGAGCGTCTGCCGCGCACTTCGCGCGCCCAGGCCATGGACGTGCTCAGTTCGCAGGCTGGGATGGCCGGCTACAAGGCAGTACTGATCGCCGCGCAGCTGGCACCGCGTTTCTTTCCGATGCTGACTACCGCCGCGGGCACGATCCGGCCGTCCAAGGTGCTGATCGTCGGTGCCGGCGTTGCGGGCCTGCAGGCCGTGGCGACGGCCAAGCGCCTGGGCGCGCAGGTCGAAGGCTTCGACGTGCGCCCGGAAACGCGCGAACAGATCGAATCGCTCGGCGGCAAGTTTCTCGACCTCGGAGTCAGCGCGACGGGCGAAGGCGGGTACGCGCGTCAACTCACCGATGAAGAACGCGCCGAACAGCAACGCCGTCTCGGCGAGCACCTCAAGAACATCGACGTCATCGTCTGCACCGCCGCGGTACCCGGGCGCCCCGCGCCAAAGATCGTCACGGCAGCGATGGTGGCGGGCATGAAGCCGGGCAGCGTGCTGGTGGATCTCGCCGCCGAGAGCGGCGGCAACTGCGAACTGACCCGGCCAGGTGAAACCCTCGACATCGACGGCGTCACGGTCGCCGGCCCGCTCAACCTCGCCAGCATGGGCGCGGTGCACGCCAGCGAGATGTACGCGCGTAACGTGCTGAACTTCGTCAGCCTGTTCGTCAAGGACGGGGCAATGGTCTGCGACTGGGACGATGAGTTGCTGGCCAAGACCGTGTGGCCGGAGCGCGGTTAGCGCGTGTACGATCGGGTCGAGAGCGCATTGACCCGAAACAAGGAGGCCTCCGTGGCAGATCGTGAACGTCGAGGTGAGGCAATGGCGACGCTTGCCGCGCAACGTGCGCAGCTCAATGCCGTGCAGATCGAGATGCTCAGTGGTCTAGAACGCTTTGGATGGGAGCTAAAGTTCGTCCGCCGCCCGCTGTTCCAGGAACCGTTGCCGGTGGTGTTCGACGGCGACCGCAAGCGCTATGCGCTGCTCAAGCCGGACGGGACCCTGGACGAGAATCCCGGCTTCGATCTGCGCGCCTAGCCGCACCTGCTGAGGGCTGTCAGGGCTGCTTTGCCTGCTCTTGCGCCCAGGTCTTGCGTTGCTCGGGGGTCATCTGCCGCCAGCGCTTCTTGATCGCCTCGCGCTGCTGCGGTGGCAAGCCACGCGTGTGCTCGAACAGCACCCGAAGCTGTTCGCGCTGCTCAGTGCTCAGGTGCTCCCAGTGGCGCATACCGCGGTGCGCGCCGCGTCGCTGCTGCGGTGTCATCTGCCGCCATCGCTGCGCGTGATTCATCAGGCGCGCGCGTTGCGCAGGCTCCGCATTCCAGCGCTCGCGCACCGGCGCGATCAGCTGCTCGCGCTGCGCGGGGGTGAGTTGCTCCCAGGCGGGCAGGGTTACCGGTGGGGGATCGGATGCAAGCGTCGGCGCGCTCAAGAACGCGGCCAGCAGCGCCAACGTCGCCCCCCGAAGACAAGGGAACGTACCGAATCGGGCAGTGCGCATGTTCATCGCTCCCAGGCGACGGGCAGGGTGTCGTCGTTAGACGCCAGCCAAAGGTAAAGGTCGGGGCTTTCATCGAGGGTGGCCAGGGCGATGACGTCGTCGTCGGTGTCGTCATCGGCAACCTCGTTGCCCGCGGTCTGCGTTGGCAAGGACGCGGGGGACTGCTCCTGCCATTGCAGGCCGATAGCCAGAGCAAACACCGCCGCGCAGCCGCTCGCGAGCACCCAGCGCCAGCCGTGCATCGGCGCGCGTTCGGTCGCGGCCGCCGTGCGGGCAGCGCGCAGCCGAGCGCGGACCTGTGGCGACACCTGGGTGAGTGCCTGTCCATGCAGTTCGCGCATCGTGCGGTCGAAACATTCTTCGGCCCCCGAGTGCTGGCCTTCACGTCGGCTGCCGTCGTATCGGATGTTCATCGCCATGCCTCCAGTTGCCGTTGCAGCGCTGCGCGCGCGCGTGACAGGTGAGTCTTTACCGCCCCTTCGCTGCAGCCCATCACCCGCGCGGTCGTGGCGACGTCGAGCTCTTCCAGGATGCGCAGCGTAAACGCCTCGTGCTGACGGCGCGGGAGTGTCCGCAACGCATCGGCCAAGCGCGCGTACGCCTCGCGGCCGTCGTGCGTGCGCGACGGATCGGGGCTGTCATCGGCCCAGTCGATCGTCGCGACGTCGGATTCGTGGTCATTGCCCGTGGACCGGTCGACGGACGGCTTGATCCAGCGCAGCCGAAACGCGCGGCGGCGTTGGGTGTCGATGATGCGGCGGCGCAGGATGCTCCAGAACAGCGGCGTCCATTCGCCTGCGGGTCGATCGCGGTAGGTCAGCATCTTCATCATTGCGTCCTGCACCACGTCGAGCGCGTCGTCGCGCTGGCGTAGGCCAAGTTCGGCGAAACGAAACGCGCGGGTGCCCAGGCCCGCAAGGAAATGCTCAATCGACGCCCACTCCACGGCAACCGCGTCCGAAGAGGCAGCGTCGCGGCAGACCACGCCCGCTGGCGCGGCGGGCCGATCATCGTCGGGATCATGGCTCACGTGATCGAGCATACGTCCGCCGTCGGCTTGATGCCGGCGGGCCCAGAGGTGGTTGATGCGTCCGTCGTAGTGTTGCTGGCGGCCGGCAATGCACTTGCCGCGATGGTCATTATCGAGTCGCTGCTGCTATCGGCGCGGCACTCATTGCGCGCCTCGCTACGAGCGCCATGACGGTCCACGCAGGCCTCGATGCGTTCCTCGTGGCGCTCCTCGCGGCGTTCCATCCGGCGCTCTACCCGGTCGCCGAAACCGCCAGCGAAAGCGGCGCTGGCGACGGTGACAACAGCAAAAAGCCCAGGCTCAGGACGGCGTTGACGAGCGGTTTCGTCGATGCGGCGCGCATGGGTGCTTCCTCGACAGTGGTGGAAAGAGTGGTTTTCTTGCCCTGCACGCAGGACAACGCCTGGAATGCGCCTGGGTTGACAGCGCCCGCCATCGTCACCGGCTATTGACGCCCGGTTATGATGCGGCAGGGCTTCGCATGGGGACGCAACGATGGGTGACGGGATGGCTGCGCTGTACATCTTCATGCTGGCGGCGATCGCCGGCCACGTGATCATTTCGCGGGTGCCGGTGATCCTGCACACGCCGCTGATGTCGGGTTCCAACTTCATCCACGGGATCGTGTTGATCGGTGGCATGGTGGTGCTGGGTCACGCCGACACCACGCTGGAAAAAGCGATTGGCTTTGTCGCTGTGCTGCTCGGCGCGGGCAACGCCGCCGGCGGTTACGTGGTCACCGAGCGCATGCTTGAGATGTTCAAGTCCAGCCGCAAGCCCGGACTGCCGGCGGTAGACAAGCCGGGGGACAAGGCATGAGCTTTACCTCGATGAGTGTGTCGTCGCTGATTGCCGCGGCGAGCTACTTCGTCGCGGCCACGTTGTTCCTGCTCGGTCTGCAGCGCATGGCCTCGCCGGTGACTGCGCGCAGTGGCATCCGTTGGGCCGGCATGGGGATGCTGATCGCGACCGGAGCAACCTTCCTGTTGCCGGATTTGCACAACATCGGCCTGATCATCACCGCGCTGGTGATCGGCACGGTGTTGGCCTGGGTGTCGGGCAAGCGCGTCGCGATCACCGACATGCCGCAGATGGTCGCGCTGTACAACGGTATGGGCGGCGGTTCGGCGGCGGCGATCGGTGCGGTTGAGCTGCTCAAGTACGCGGCGCTGATACCGGGCGATCCGATGATCGCGCAGCTTCAGTCGGACATGTTGCAAACCAACGTCATCGACCAGCGACCTCCGACGCTAACACTGGTGCTGGCGGTGGTGGGCGCCGCGATCGGCGCGGTGTCGCTGTCCGGCTCGGTGATCGCGTGGGCCAAGCTCGACGGCCGCCTCGACCGGCGCGTGGTGTTCCCCGGCCAGCAGCTGTTCAACCTCGCCGTGTTCGTGGCCATGGTGGTGCTCGGTGGCTACGTGATCGCCACGCTCAGCGTGCCGGCGATCATCGCGTTCTTCGTGCTCGCGCTGGCGCTGGGCGTGCTGATCACGCTGCCGATCGGTGGCGCCGACATGCCGGTGGTGATCTCGCTGTTCAACGCCCTCACCGGCCTGGCGGTGGCATTCGAGGGTTACGTGCTGGGCAACGAAGCCCTGATCATCGCCGGCACCATGGTCGGCGCTGCCGGCATGCTGCTCACGCGCCTGATGGCCAAGGCGATGAACCGCCCGATCCACGGCGTGCTGTTTTCGAGTTTTGGCGGAGGTGGCGGCGAGGTCCAGGAAATCAGCGGCGCGCAAAAACCCATCGAGGCCGGCGATGTCGCCGCGATGATGGCCTATGCCGAACGCGTGGTGATCGTGCCCGGCTACGGCCTGGCCGTGGCCCAGGCACAGCACAAGGTGTGGGAACTCACCCAGAAACTGATCGAGCGCGGGGTCAAGGTGAAGTTCGCGATCCACCCGGTCGCTGGCCGCATGCCGGGCCACATGAATGTGCTGCTGGCCGAGGCGGGGGTGCCGTACGACCTGATCGCCGACATGGACGACATCAACCCCGAGTTCCCGAACACCGACGTGGCGCTCGTGATCGGCGCCAACGACGTGGTCAACCCGGTCGCCAAGACCGACCCGGCCAGCCCGATCTTCGGCATGCCGATCCTCGACGTGGTCAATGCCAAGAACGCGGTCGTGATCAAGCGCGGCAAGGGCACGGGCTTTGCGGGGATTGAGAACGCGCTGTTCTATACCGACAACACCCGGATGTTGTACGGCGATGGCGCCGAGATGGTCGGTGCGTTGATCAGCGAACTCAAGGCGTTGGACGGCGGGCACTGAGACCCGCCACTAGCAAACGTCTCTCTGACGTAAGGCGCCGTGACTTGCGGCGCTGCAGTTCGTCGCCGTACCGCTCAGGCAGCCCGACCCAGCGTCTGCTGCATGGCCGCCGAGCTTTGGTCAATCAAGCCTCTGATCGACGGGGCCAGTTCGTCAGGCAATAGGTCGGTGATCCAGACCAGGCGTGTACCCGCGTCGCCGTCGGCGAACACCTGCATCGATGCGTTGTGGTGGCTGGCCTTGCCACCGACCCAGGCGTAGGCCAGCCGTCGGGTGTCGTCGTCGATGCTGACAATCAACTCACGGGCGACCAGCCCCTGCGCGAACGTAACCACCCGGGCGCTGCCTTGTAGTCGCGTGTCGACCAGGATCCCGGGCACGAGACGCGTGTGCGCGGCACCGACGTCTCGCACTGCCGCCCAGACGTGCGCGGGGCTGGCGTCGATCAGTAGTTCCTTGTGAATGGTGGCCATGGCGCGCTCCGGAAGGCGACGTAGCGACAGAGTCTGCGCTGCACGTGGTTACGGCAGGCAGAGTTCGCCGATCATCGTGTCGGTGACGTTGACGCCGTCGTGCTGGCGGCCGGCGAACTGCATGTAGCCCGTTGCGCCGACGTAGGCGCCGGTGCCGGCGACAAATTCAGCAAAGCCGGCAAAGAATCGCCGCGACGGCTCCAGCGCCTGGGTGCTGGCGATCAGGGTTTCGCGCGCGGTAAGCGTCCCCTCGGGGGTGGTGATCACCGATAGCGAACTGAACGAATTGGTGCGGCCTGGCTCGGGCGCGGTGGCCGGGCCTTTGGCGTAGCTGTCGAAGCTCGCGTCGATGGTGCCGCGCAGGCCGTGGTTGCCGTCGATCGTGCCGTGGGTGCAAAAAAACGTCGGGCACCCGACGGGTGCAGGAACGTCGACCACAACCACGTGGAACGGTTTGCACACGCCGGCGTGCGCGAGCGGGGCGAATGCGACGGCCAGCATTGCGGTGGCGATTAAGACGGATTTCATGGCGTTTTTTCTCCGTGGGTGGTGTTGCAGGGCGGGCCTTGAGTGGCGGACCGTGCATTCACCGTAGCCACGGTCTTGCGCGGCTTGGAGAACCAATTCGGCGGAGTCCGATAGGGCCAATCGCCTTGCCGTGTCGTTGCGCGGCAGCGTTGATTCGTTAGATTGGCCGCGGGTCGTCCAACCCGAACGCACGCTGGAGCCGCAGGATGCATTTCCCGCTCGATGGATGCGGTTCGCTGTACACGCAACTGGTGCGCGCCTTGAAGGACGCGGTGCTCGGGGGGCGGCTCGCCAGTGGTACCCGTTTCCCGCCAACCCGGCTGCTGGCGCAGGAACTCGGGGTATCTCGCAACACTGTACTGGCGGCCTACGAGCAGCTGCGCGCGGAAGGGTTTCTGCAGGGGCAGGTGGGTTCCGGCAGCTACGTCGCCATGCCGGTCGCGCGAGCGCCGTCGACGCGCACGGCGACGGCCTCGCAATCGACCGATCGCATCGCACCGCCGTCGGATTACGCGCGCCGGTTGCGTCAGTTCCATGATCACGCGCGAATCCCCGGCCGCACGATCCCGGGCATGCGCTACAGCTTTCAGTACGGTTTTCCGTACACCAATCCGTTGCTGGCTTCCTCGTGGGCGCGCGCGCTGGCGCACGCGGCGGCGTACACGTTTCCGGGCTATCCCACGACCCAAGGCGTGCCCGAGTTACGCCAGGCGGTGTGCGATTACCTCGCCCAGCGCCGCGGCGTGCTCGCAGCACCAGAGGATGTGGTGATCGTGCTCGGCACGCAGCAGGCGATCGCGCTAACGGCGCGGGTGTTGTTGGATCCCGGCGATGCGGTCGCGATCGAAGACCCGCAATATTTCGCCATCAGCGAGGTGTTGCGCGTGCAAGGCGCGCAGCTGCTGCCGGTGCCGGTAGACGACGCGGGCCTGCGCTGCGAAGCGCTGCCGTCGGAACCGCCGCGGTTGATCTGCGTGACGCCGTCACACCAATTCCCCACGGGTGCGCTGATGTCCTTGCCGCGCCGGCTGGCGTTGCTGGAATACGCGAATCGCCACGATTGCTGGGTCTTCGAGGACGACTACGACGGCGAGTTTCGCTACGACAGCAATCCACACGCAGCGCTGCGCTCGCTGGATGCGGACCGCCGCGTTATCTATGTCGGCAGCTTCTCGAAAGTGCTGTTCCCGGCGCTGCGGATGGGTTATTTGGTGGTGCCGCCGACCCTGCGCGACGACTTCATCGCCGCCAAGTGGGTCGAGGATTTCGGTTCCCCGGCGATCGAGCAGTCCGCGCTCGCGCATTTCATCGCCGACGGCAGTTTCGAGCGCCACCTGCGTCGCACCGCCAAGACCCTCAAACAGCGCCGCGCAGTCTTGCTCGAGGGCCTGCGGGAGCACGCCGGCGAGCACATTCAGATCGCCGACTCGCATGCCGGCATGCACCTGGTGGTGTGGCTGCGCGATCGCAGCGCGGCCCAGGGTGAGGCCTTGATCGCGCACGCCGCGACGCTCGGCCTGGGGTTGTATTCGATCGCCCCGTACTACTTGCAGCCGCCGGATCGTGCAGGCTTGCTGATGGGCTTTGGCGGGTTGTCGGTGGCCGAGATCCAGGCGGGCACCGCTTTGTTCGGACGCTGCCTGCGCGAAGCGTGAACCGCACGACTCAGCGTGACGCCAGCGCGGCCACCACCAGCGCCAGTCCCAGCCACAGCGCATCGGTGACGCCGTTGGCCAGCTGCGCGAGCGTCCAGGCGTGGTGCAGTCCCAGCCGCAGGGCCGAGTCCCATGCCTGCAGCCCGAGCGCCGCGCCGAGTTGGCCGGACGTGATGCCCCAGTTGGCCAGCAGCATCATCGCCACCGTCGCCGCCACGCCGAGCAGGGCCCGACGCGGACCGGGGGACCAATGGCCCAGGCGCAGCATCCAGGCGATGTCGAGCGCGCCGAGCACCGCCATCCAGCTGTTCTGGGCATTGTTGTAGAGCCCCAGGATCACCCAGACCGCGGCGAAGCCGCACGCGCCGAGCAGCAGCAATGCCCACGACAGCCAGGTGGTTCGCGACGAGGCTATCGGTTCGGGAGTCATCGGGCGGGGTGCTTTGACGGCAGGCAGGCAAGCCGCACAGCATAGCCGGCCGCGGCCGATGCGGCCCGTCCGGTAGAATGCTTGGTCTTGTGCCGCCTGCCGGCACCCCAATGTTGTGTGGTCCCCCGGGGCTTTTTTTCCTCATGTATTCCCGCACCAGCGAACCCGTCCGTTTCGAGCGCGATTGCGCGGCCGTTCTCGTGCCGCAAGGCGAGCACGTCAACCTGCCGGCGGGCAGCGTGGGCTATATCACCCAGGCGCTGGGCGGCAGCTACACCGTGTTCGTCGAAGGCAACCTGTTCCGCATCGCCGGCCAGGACGGCGACGCGATCGGCAAGGAGCCGCCCGAGCCGCTGCAACTGGCGCCGGGCGCCGACGACGACGCGGTCGAACAACTGGTGTGGAAGCAACTGCGCACCTGCTTCGACCCCGAAATCCCGATTAACGTGGTCGACCTTGGCCTGGTGTACGAAGCCGTGGTCAAGCCGCACGAGTTGCACGCCGGACAGCGCATCGTCGAGGTCAAGATGACCCTGACCGCGCCCGCGTGCGGCATGGGCGACATCCTGGTCGACGACGTGCGCAACAAGCTCGAAATGATTCCGACTGTGGTCGAGGCCGACGTCGAGCTCGTGTTCGATCCGCCGTGGAACCGCACCATGATGTCTGAAGTCGCGCGGCTGGAAACCGGCATGCTGTGACCGCCGCGGATGTCTGTCCCGCGGTAGTGCGCTGCGAATCACGTTGCATCGCAACATGCACCCACAATTTTTCTGGACCGCCGTCACATTTCGATCGTGGGTGGTTTCCCGTTCGTCAACGCAGCGCACCGCTGGTCGGCGTTGACGCGGATTCACACAAACTTGCACCCGCTCCGGCGGTAGGGGTTTTTGCCGGTAAGCCCTTCATTCGATTGCCGATGTAGCCGAGTTTCGGTTCGATGGAGGCGCTCGTGCGCGTGTGTTTGCGTCACAGCCGAAACGTGATTAGCGTTCATTGCATCGTTTGGCTGCACCGCAAGCGCCGTGAGGCGCAAGGACATGGGTGGAACTGGATGACTGCGGGGCCGATCGGCGTCACAGCAATCTTCGGGGGGAGATCCAATGAAGTACGACCGTTCGCTGAGTGGCGTGCGCAAGCACGCGCTGGCCGCTGCCACCGTGGCCGCGCTCTCCTGTGTCATCGCCGCGCCTGCCTTCGCGGGCAGGGTGGAGCTTGCCGGCCTGCAGTCGGCCGACAGCCACATCCAGTTCATCGTCCGCTATCGGACCGGTTCGGCCGAACGCGCCGACGTCACCAAGGCCAAGGGCGCGCTCAACCGCGCCGCCGCCACGGTCGGGGGCAAGGCCTTGGGCCTCGGTCACCTGCGCCGCATGGGGATTGGCGCCGATGTGGTCAAGGCCGATCGGAAGCTCGATCGCGTCGAGGCCGAGGCGCTGATGCGCCAGATCGCGGCCGATCCGAACGTCGAGTACGTGGAAGTCGACGCCCGCATGCACCGGATGATGACCCCGAACGACACCAGTTACAGCCAGCAGTGGGGCTTCAACGGCGCCTACGGCATCAAGGCCGAGTCGGCGTGGGACATCAACAGCGGCACCGGTGTGGTGGTGGCGGTGATCGACACCGGCAGCACCAGTCACAGCGACCTCAACACCAATACCCTCGCCGGCTACGACTTCATCAGCGACACCACTGTCGCCAACGACGGTGGCGGCCGTGATTCCAATGCCAGTGATGCGGGAGACTGGACCAAAACGGGTGAGTGCGGCACCGACGAGAACGGCAACCCGGCGCCTTCGTCCGACCGCAACAGTTCCTGGCACGGCACCCACGTGGCCGGCACCGTGGCGGCGCTGACCAATAACTCCCAGGGCGTCGCCGGTACTGCGCACAATGCCCGGATCGTGCACGCGCGCGTACTCGGCAAGTGCGGCGGCTCGCTGTCCGACATCGCCGACGCGATCATCTGGTCTTCGGGTGGCTCGGTCAGCGGCGTGCCGGCCAATGCCAACCCAGCTGAAGTCATCAACATGAGCCTGGGCGGCAGTGGTACCTGCGGCACGACCTACCAGGCAGCGATCGACGGCGCGGTCGGCCGCGGCACCACCGTGGTGGTGGCGGCCGGTAACTCCAATGCCGATGCCATCAATTTCCGCCCGGCCAGCTGCAACAACGTCATCACGGTGGCCTCGACTACCAGCACCGGCGCGCGTTCCAGCTTCTCCAACTACGGCACCACGATCGACATCGCCGCGCCGGGTTCGAACATCATGTCGACGCTCAATGCCGGCACCACCACCCCCGGCGCCGAGAGCTACGCTTCGTACAACGGCACCTCGATGGCGAGCCCGCACGTCGCTGGCGTCGTCGCGCTGATCCAGTCGTACGCAACCACGCCGAAGACCCCGGCGCAAGTCGAATCGCTGATCAAGGGCAACGTCACTGCGTTCCCATCCACCCCGGACCAGCCGATCGGCCCGGGCCTCCTCAACGCCAAAGCAGCGCTGGACGCGATAGTGCCAACGGGTGGAGTGCTTACCAAGGGGGTAACCGTTTCCGGCCTGTCCGCCCCCACCGGCGCCTACGTGAAGTACTCGATGGCGGTGCCAAGCGGCGCCACCAATCTCACTTTCACGATGTCAGGCGGCACCGGCGATGCGGACATGTATGTGCGCTTCGGCAGCGAACCCACCGACACCACCTACACTTGCCGCCCGTACCTCAGCGGCAACGCAGAGACCTGCACGATTGCTGCGCCCAGTGCGGGCACGTACTACATCAACCTAAAAGCCTACGCCGCGTTTTCCGGCGTCAGCCTGGTCGGTGACTACGCCACCGGCGGCGGCGCACAGACTTACAGCAACACCAGCGACTACACGATCAGCGACAACGTCACGGTCGACAGCCCGATCACGGTGTCTGGCCGCAGCGGCTACGCGCCGAGCACCGCGTCGGTCACGGTTGCGATCGTGCATACCTACATCGGTGACCTGAAAGTCGATCTGGTGGCACCGGACGGTTCGCTCTACAACATCCACAACCGCACCGGCACCAGTACCGACAACATCAACAAGACGGTGACGTTGAACCTGTCGACCGAAGCGCTGAACGGCACCTGGAAGCTGCGCGTGAATGACAACGGCGCCGGCGATGTTGGCTACATCAACAGCTGGAGCGTCACGTTCTGAGCCAACGCCACTCGATCCTGTGCGACCCGCAACCCCGGCCTCGGCCGGGGTTGTTTTTTGTGCGGGGACGCGCGCGCAACATATCGGCATGCGCACGTCGATGGGTTGCACCCTGCGGTGTCCATCGCGGTAGGCCGCGCGGGTTGTCTCACCAATCGGACGAAGCGGTGGACGTGGTGCGGCTGCTCCCGGCGGCAGCTCACATCGGTTGTCGTCATCGCGTTCGGGCCCGTCCGGTCACCTCCCGCTCGGTAGGGCGTCCGCAGCTGACGCTTAAACGTCGACGAGCGCCCATTCCGGTCACGGATTCGCGGATTTCCTTACTGCACCGCAGCAAATTTTCTCGGCGCCGAGCGCGCTATCGAGACATGCCTGAATTGGGGCCAAACGCCGAAATACATGACTTTAGTCACGTTTCGGATCGATTCAACACAGACTCGCGGCGACGCCTTCGGGGCCTTGGGTTTGTTTCGGGAATGAAACACCCCTAGGTTCCAGAGGCGGACGCGACAGCAACGTCGCCCGCTTGTTTCGTCAGCCCCATGCCATTGGACTGCCATCGGCAGCCTCGCGTAGGGGAATCAGACGACCTTCGCCGCTCAGCGGCGCATACCTGTCGGGGGTTCTACCAGATGTCTGACCGTTCCTTGCGTGGCTTTCGTACCCACGCGCTCGCCGCTGCTACCGCGGCCGTCCTTTCCGCTTCCCTGTTCGCTGCGCCGGTGTTCGCCGCCGGTCAGGTCCACACCGGTGGCTTGCAATCCGCCCCTAGCCACGACCGCTTCATCGTCAAGTACCGCCGTGACAGCGTCGACGTCGCTGCGCAGCAGCGCGCGCTGAGCAGCGCAGCTACCGCCGTTGGTGCGGGCAACGCGCTGGGCCTGAGCAAGGTGCGTCGCACCGCGACCGGCGCCGATGTCGTGCGTGCAAGCCGCAAGCTCGATCGCGTCGAAGCCGAGTCGCTGATGCGCCAGATCGCAGCCGACCCGAACGTCGAGTACGTCGAGATCGACAAGCTCAATAAGGCGTTCCTGACCCCGAACGACACCAACTTCAGCCAGCAGTTCGGATTTGGCACCGGCGCCGGCGGCACCTACGCCACGCAGGCGTGGGACATCACCAGCGGCGCCGGTTCGGTCGTGGCGGTGCTCGACACCGGCATCACCACGCATAGCGACCTCGGCGCCAACGTCCTGCCCGGTTACGACTTCATCGTCGATACCGCTGTGTCCAATGATGGCAACGGCCGCGACAGCGACGCGAGCGATCCGGGCGACTGGGTGACCGCCAATCAGTGCGGTGGCACTCACGCCGCGCAGAACTCCAGCTGGCACGGCACCCACGTCGCCGGAACCGTGGCCGCAGTGACCAACAACGCCAAGGGCGTCGCGGGCATGGCGTTCAATTCCAAGATAGTGCCGGTGCGCGTCCTCGGCACCTGCGGTGGCTACGACTCCGACATCGCCGACGCCATCATCTGGGCCTCGGGCGGCACCGTCAGCGGCGTGCCCGCCAATGCCAACCCGGCCGAAGTGATCAACCTCAGCCTCGGCGGTTCCGGTGCGTGTGGCGCGACCAGCCAGTCCGCGATCAACAGCGCCGTGTCGCGAGGCACCACGCTCGTGATCGCCGCGGGCAATGACAACGTCAACGTGTCGAACGCGTCGCCGGCCAACTGCGCCAACGTGGTCGCCGTGGGTTCGACCACCAGCACCGGTGCACGTTCGAGCTTCTCGAACTACGGTGCCGGCATCGATGTTGCCGCTCCGGGCTCGAGCATCATGTCGACGCTCAATGCCGGCACGACCACGCCGGGCGCCGAGTCCTACGCATCCTACAGCGGCACGTCGATGGCGACCCCGCATGTCGCTGGCATCGTGGCACTGATGCAGTCCGTCGCGACGACGCCCAAGACCCCGGCCGAGGTCGAGTCGCTGCTCAAGAGCACGGCGCGCGCGTTCCCGGTTGCGCAAACGCAGCTCAACGGTTCGGGCATCGCCAATGCCAAGGCTGCGGTCGACGCCGTCAACGGTGGCACGCCGCCGCCGCCGACCGGCGGCGTCCTGACCAAGGGTGTGGCCGTGACCGGCCTGTCCGCGGCGACCGGCGCCTACCTGAAGTACACGATGGTGGTGCCGTCGGGTTCGACCAACCTCACGTTCACCACGTCAGGCGGCACCGGCGATGCGGACATGTATGTGCGCTTCGGCAGCGAGCCGACCGATTCCGTCTACACCTGCCGGCCGTATCTCAGCGGCAATGCTGAAACCTGCACGATCGCTGCACCGAGTGCGGGCACGTACTACGTCAACCTGAAGGCGTACGCCGCGTTCTCCGGCGTTAGCCTGGTCGGCAACTACACCGCCGGTGGCGGCGGTGGCGCGCAGACGTACAGCAACACCAGCGACTACACGATCAACGATAACGTCACCGTCGACAGCCCGATCACGGTATCGGGCCGTAGCGGCAATGCATCGAGCACGTCGTCGGTCACGGTCGCGATCGTGCATACCTACCAGGGTGACCTCAAGGTCGATCTGGTCGCGCCCGATGGTTCGCTCTACAACATCCACAACCGCACCGGCAGCAGCACCGACAACATCAACAAGACGGTGACGCTGAACCTGTCGACCGAAGTGCTCAACGGCACCTGGAAGTTGCGCGTCAACGACAACGCCGCCGGCGATGTCGGCTACATCAATAGTTGGAGCGTCACGTTCTGATCGGAAGGATATCGATCTGTAGTACTCGCAACCCCGGCTTCGGCCGGGGTTGTTTTTTCCTTCGCCTATATCGCCACTGCTGATGGCATGACTTAGGGGTCGCGTTCTCAATCTCTTGATCATTTCTGCCCGAATATTCTGGTCGCGCTCTCGCTCGAGCGGGGCAAGACAGTGGTGTGGTTCAGTGTGTTGTGTAGCGTTTCGTTTCGTTTCGTCCCAGTGCGGTGGAGTGCACTGCACTGCGTCCTGTTGCACTGACGCCGGTTTGCGTGCGGGTGATCCGCGCACGGCCGCAATTAGGAGACACCAATGTATGAGCACTCTGTATTCCATCGCCGGTTGCTTGTCGTGCTCCTGCTGGTGGCGGTGACCGCTTGCATGGCTGCGCCCGAGACCACGAATGACGGCCCACCGTCGCCGACTGCACAGGAAGAGGCACGCCCACTCAGCGCCGCAACGGCACAAGTCGGAGAAATTTCAGGGCAGGGGCCGTTTATCCAGTTCATCGTCAAATACCGCGAAAATTCGCCAACGTTCGGAAACCAGGCGGGGGTTCAGGCACGCGCGAATGCAGCAGCCGCTAACAGCGGGCTGACTGGTTCTACTCAGCAACCCTTGAAGTTGATATGGCAACGCCGTTTGGGTGTTGGCGCTGACGTACTCAAGGCCGAACGTGCACTAGATCGCGCTGAAACCCAGCAATTGATGCAGGCGTTTGCCAGCGATCCGGACGTCGAATATATCGAGATCGATGGGATCGTTACGCACCAGAGTCGGTCGGGTATCTGACCTTCGCTTACCGGACGACCACGGCGTCGCGATGCGTTGGCGAACTCCATCCACAAAATGCTGCGGGTGCAGCGTGCGCCGAGGCCGAAGGTCGATTAGCGTCGCGCATTGACTTTGCGGGACCGCCTTTTCGCGCACGGTCGATCGCACTATCCCCTTGGCCTTCGAGCCAGCGGGCAAGGAAGCCTGAAGGTCCTGCCGCGTCGCGGCGCAACCCAACGTGGGGTTAGTCGATGTTCAAGCCATCTCGCAGTAGTCGCCACCGGTGTCACGCGTCGTCCTTAGGTCCTGTGCGGGGAACGGACCGCTGCGCCCTCCGCGCGGCTGATGTGGCGGCGGTCCCGCAACAACGTGCATCTGCGTTGGCGATGGCTGCGATTACCGGGTTTCCGTACTGAACTTGTAGACCCCGGCCCACGCCGGGGAGCGATCCGATGTGGATGCAAGGTCGGGGAGCCGGCCACATCGGTCCAGATCCAGCCATGCCTACGGGCTACCTGGACAGGCTCACCGACACACCCATCCCGCCGATGGCGGTCACGTCTACTCAACGAGTACAAACCATGACACGCAAGGCTCCTGTCGTTCGTTATCTCATCGCCACCGGCGCGCTCGTGCTTTCGGGCGGCGCCCTGGCGGGCCAGCCGTTGTTCCTCGGTCAAGCCACCGCGCCCTCGCGCGCCGCCCAGGCCACCGCGGCCACGCTGGCGAGCAAGCCCACCACGTTCGGCATGCGTGTGATGCGCGCCAACCCCAATGTGGTCAGCAAGGCCAACCGCGAGATCGAGCTCGACCTCGGCATGCGCCGCGTCAATCTCGTGCAGGATCAAGCCAACGACACCGTCACCGGCAGCCTGGTGTGGTCGGGCCATGTGCTGGAAACGTCCAAGGCACGTCCGATGACGGCCCGTGAGACGCGCAATGACGAGCGCAACAGCGCGATCCTCGTGCGCCGCGGCAATGGCGTCACCGGCAACGTGCGCGTCGACGGCCAGCTGTATCGCATCCGCCCGCTGCCAGACGGCAGCCACGCGGTGATCGAGGTCAACGAGAATCAGATGCCGCCCGATCACCCGGCCGGTTACAACGACAACGACTTGCCGCAGTTCCGCATGGACCGCATGACGACGTCGAGCACCGGTGGCGTTTCGGCAATGGCGATCGACCCGGGCGCGACGGCGACTATCCGCGTGCAGGTCGTGGCCACCAACCAGGCCGTAACGGCCTATGGCGGCGACATGCAGGCACTGGTCGAGCTGGCCGTGGCCGAGAGCAATCAGGGCTACGTCAATTCCAACGTCGGCATCAACATGCAGCTGGCGAACTACACCACCGTGGCCTACACATCTGCCGGCGACGGACACGGCACCGATCTCACGCGCTTCCGCGGCACCACTGACGGGTATATGGACGGCATCCATGCCAGCCGTGACGCCAATGCTGCCGACGTCAACGTGTTAGTCATCAACGATGGCGGCAACTGCGGTCTGGCATCCGGGATCGGCTCCACTGCCACCACCGCGTTCGCGACGGTGCATTGGGATTGCGCGACGGGCTACTACAGCTTCGCCCACGAGATCGGTCATCTGCTGTCCGCGCGTCACGATCCAGCGGCCGATCCGAGCACCAGCCCGTACACGTACGGCCACGGCTACCGTTCGCCGAGCAACACCTGGCGCACGATCATGGCGTACAACTGCACCGCCGGCTGCCCGCGTCTGAACTACTGGTCCAACCCCGACGTGACCTACAGCGGCGTGCCAATGGGCACCGCGACGCAGAGCCACAACCAGCGCGTGCTGGTGAACACCAAGGCGACCATGGCGGCGTACCGCGGCACCACGCCGCCGCCGCGCACGACGTACAGCAATGGCACGGACTTCACGATCAGTGACAACGTCACCGTCGACAGCCCGATCACCGTGTCGGGCCGTAGCGGTACTGCACCGAGCGATACCGCGGTCGCGGTCACGATCCTGCACACTTACAAGGGCGATCTGAAAGTCGACCTGGTGGCGCCGGATGGCTCGCTTTACAACATCCACAACCGCACCGGCAGCAGCACCGACAACGTGATCGGCACGTTTACCAGGAACCTGTCGACCGAAGCTATCAACGGCACCTGGAAGTTGCGCGTCAATGACAACGCCGCAGGCGATGTCGGCAAGATCGACAGTTGGAGCATCACGTTCTGATCCAACTGGACCCGATCCAGTTGTTGCCTCAGACCCCGGCCTCGGCCGGGGTTTTCTTTGGACGCTCTTTTTTGTCGGCCCAGTAAAAACGCAGTGTTGAAATGGCTTCTCGCAAGCGTGAGGGAGGTGAAGCTGCACGCTTATTGGGAATGCATTGCGTCAGATATCGAGCAAACAGGGCGTTTGCCAGAAGCGTGGCGTGCACTGTGCCGAGTGCTGATTACGACTAGCGGCGGCGCTAGCCTGTGCTGCATCGCAATACAATCGGTCATCGACGCCGCGCAAAAGGCAGCGGCCTTATTCGTGCAGCGCGCAGAAACGTTGTAGTGACGCGCTTTTGCACTCGGCATGTCCGGTCATGCGCAGAACCGATGCAAAAATTTGCATAAACAGTTGACGGATTGCGCCGTACCACGGCAACGTCGCCGAGTCGACGAGCCAAGGCAGGCTCGAGCGGCAATCCGAAAGACACTCAACTCGAAGCGCCAAAAGACCCACGCAAGGACGCGAGTGGCAGGGGCGGATGCACCAACGTAGTGAAACAAGCCGCTTGTGACGGCTTCTCTTCAACTTCAGTTTGGGAGTATCTCGAGTGAGAACTTTACGCATAACGGCGCTCGCCGCCGCAGCCGCACTGGCAATGCTTGCCGGAGAAGTCTCAGCCGCAGATCGCGTTGATCTGCATGGACGCAACATCGCCCAAGTCAATCAGCAGTACAAAGCCGTCGCGGCCCGGATGGGCGCAACGGCCCAGCCGAGCGACCGCCATGCCGAAATGCTGGCAATGGAGCCCCAGTCGCAACTGACCGTGCTGCAGGCCGCGCGGGACCGCAATGGCACGCGACATACCCGCTACCAACAGACCTTTCGCGGGGTGCCAATTTTCGGCGAGCAGGTGGTGGTCAGCGAGAACGCCGACGGCACCGTGCGCACGCTGTTCGGCCGCATGGTGACCGACCTGGCCGCCGAGTTGCCGGCCACCGCGCCGACGCTTGCCAAGTCGCAAGCAATGAGCATCGCCAAGCGTGCAACGCTCGGCAATCGCATTGCGTCAAACGAAAGCAATCGGCAGATGATCTTTGTCGACGACAACCAACGCGCGCACATGACGTACGTGGTGTCGTTCTTCGCCGATGTCGCCGGCGGCGGTTCGCCCACGCGTCCGGTCGTGATCGTCGATGCCAACAGCGGACGCATCCTCAAGCAGTGGGATGCCCTGGCGCACGCGCTCGTGGGCACCGGGCCCGGTGGCAACAACAAGACCGGCCAGTACGAGTACGGCACCAACTTCGGCTTCAACGATGTGGCGCAGAGCGGCAGCACCTGCACCATGACCAACGCCAACGTTAAAACGGTCAACCTCAATCACGGCACCAGCGGCAGCACGGCGTTCGCGTACACCTGCCCGCGCAACACGGTGAAGGTGATCAACGGGGCGTTTTCGCCGCTCAATGACGCGCATTACTTCGGCGGCGTCGTGTTCAACATGTACAACGCCTACCTCGGCATCCCGCCACTGACGTTCCAGCTGCAGATGCGCGTGCATTACAGCAACAGTTACGAGAACGCGTTCTGGAATGGTTCGGCGATGACGTTCGGCGATGGCGCCACCACGTTCTATCCGCTGGTGAGCCTGGACGTGTCCGCTCACGAGGTCTCTCACGGCTTCACCGAGCAGAACTCCAACCTCACCTACTCGGGTCAGTCAGGCGGCATCAACGAGGCCTATTCCGACATCGCCGGTGAAGCAGCCGAGTTCTTCATGCACGGCAGCAACGACTTCCTGGTGGGCGCGCAGATATACAAGGGCACCGGTGCCCTGCGGTATATGGCCAATCCGACGCAGGACGGCCGCTCGATCGATCACGCCTCGAACTTCACCAGCGGCATGGACGTGCATCACTCATCCGGCGTCTATAACAAGGCGTTCCACCTGCTGGCGACCAAACCAGGTTGGGACACCAAGGAGGCGTTCCAGGCGTTCGCCCGCGCCAATGATCTGTATTGGACCGCCAGCAGCAACTACAACCAGGCGGCCTGCGGTGTGCGGACGGCAGCGGCCGACCTGGGCTTCGCAGTCGCCGACGTTGACGCTGCGTTCTCCGTCGTCGGCGTGACCTGCCCGACCGGTGGCAACACACCGCCGGTAGCAAACTTCAGCAGCAGCGTCAGCGGCCTGACGGTGGCGTTCACCGACAGTTCCACCGACAGCGACGGCACCATTGCGTCGCGCAGCTGGAACTTCGGCGACAGCACCACGTCGACGGCGACCAACCCGAGCAAGACCTACGCCGCGGC
>JAYSZI010000116.1:0-43372 GCA_043738095.1 Lysobacter sp. | reverse complement strand
GTCGCGCGGACGCGAACTTTTCTCATGCTCGCCGCCGCCCTGATTGCTGGCCTGGGCAAGAAAATCCGCTTGTTTCGGCGACAGCGCCGTCGAGGTTTCGGTCAGGATCACGTCCAGTGTGGGCGTCACCGGCGCGGCGCTTTCTAGCGCAAAACCGAAGCCCAGAATCAGCAGGCCATGCACCAACAGCGACAGCGTCATCGTCGCGCCCAGGCGCTGGTTTTCGCCGATGCCGGGCTCGCCCATGCCGGGAGCGCGGACCGAAGTGGCCCCAGCGCTCATGCGCTGCGCGTCACCCGCGCCGCGGGCATCCGCGCTTCGACCGCGTCCAGTAGCGTGCCGGCGATGTTCAGGCCGTATTGCGTGTCGAGTTCGCGGATGCAGGTGGGGCTGGTGACGTTGACTTCGGTCAGGTAATCGCCGATCACGTCGAGGCCGACGAACAGCATGCCGCGGCGCTTCATTTCGGGGCCGACCTGTGCGGCGATCCAGCGGTCCCGGTCGCTCAGGGCGCGGCCTTCGCCTCGACCGCCGGCCGCCAGATTGCCGCGGAACTCGTCGCCCTGCGGGATGCGCGCCAGACAATACGGAATCGGTTCGCCATCGACCAACAGGATGCGTTTGTCGCCGCTGCTGATCTCGGGGATGAACCGTTGCGCCATCGCCAGGCTGTGGCCACCCGCGATCAGGGTTTCCAGAATCACGTTGAGGTTGGGCTCCCCCGCGCGCGCTCGGAAGATCGAGCGCCCGCCCATGCCGTCCAGCGGCTTGAGCACCGCCTCGCCGTGTTCGCCTACGAACGCCTTGAGCGCGGCCAACTCGCGGCTGACCAGCGTCGGCGGGCAGCACTGCGGGAACAGCAGCGCCGCCAGCTTCTCGTTGTAGTCGCGCAGGCCCTGCGGATCGTTCACCACGAGCGCCCCGGCCTGCTGCGCCAGGCTCAGGATCTGGGTGTCGTGGATAAACTCGTTGTCGACCGGCGGATCTTTGCGCATCAGCACGACGTGGCCGGCGCCGAGCGCGGTCTGCGACGCCGGCCCTAGGCTGTACCAGTCCTGCGCATTGTCACGTACCTGCAGCGGCGCGAGCCGCGCCTGGGCAATGCCGTCGCTTACAGACAGGCCGCCCGGAATCACGTAGAACAGACGGTGACCCCGCCGCTGCGCCTCCAGCAACATCGCGAACGTGGAGTCCTTAGCGATCTTGATTGACCCGATCGGGTCCATCACGACGACGATGTCTAGCGGCATGAGTGGCTGCAAATCGGATGGTGAAGGCGATGGTAGCAGGGCGGAAATTGCTGGACTGACGCAATGCGGCCGCGTTCAGTTAGTTTGTGACAAAAAATGCAGCTTGACAGTGCGCGCGCAGCTTGGAATAAAGGGTATGTACGCGACACGTTCAGGCAAACGGGCGTTCGCCAAGGGGACTAAAGCATGCTGGATGAGGGTCGCAAGGGTAGCCTCGATGGATTGAAGGTCATGGTGATCGACGATTCCAAGACCATCCGTCGAACCGCCGAGACATTGCTCAAGCGCGAGGGTTGTGACGTGGTGACCGCCACCGATGGCTTCGAAGCGCTGGCCAAGATCGCCGACCAGCAGCCGCAGATCATCTTCGTCGACATCATGATGCCGCGGCTGGACGGCTATCAGACCTGTGCATTGATCAAGAACAACCAGCTGTTCAAGAGCACGCCGGTCATCATGTTGTCGTCCAAGGACGGCCTTTTCGACAAAGCCCGGGGCCGGATCGTCGGCTCCGAGCAATATCTGACCAAACCATTCACGCGCGAAGAGCTGCTCAACGCCATCCGCACGCACGTCCACGCCTGACCGGGGGGTAAGGCACACATGGCACGAATTTTGTTGATTGAGGACTCGCCCACCGACACGGCGGTTCTGACCCAGCTGTTGGAGCGCAACGGCCATGAGGTTCTGGCTTCGGGCAGCGCCGAGGACGGGATTCAGGTGTGCAAACGCGAGAAACCCGACTTGGTCCTGATGGACATCATCCTGCCGGGCATGAACGGTTTTCAGGCTACCCGGGCGCTCTCGCGCGATGCCGACACCAAGTCCATACCGGTCCTGATCGTCAGCACCAAGGGCATGGACACGGACAAGGCATGGGGTCTTCGCCAAGGCGCGAAGGACTACATCGTCAAGCCGCCGCGCGAAGAAGAGTTAATCGCCCGTATCAACGCACTGCTGGTTCACTGAAATGCGTACGCAGCCGACAAACGCGACGCCGTTCGAGGTGTTGGCCGATTACGAACGCCGCAGCCTGGCGCACGTGGTTGGCTTACCCGAGCAGCTGGAGGCCCCGGGCCTGTGGCGCGGCGTCGGTTATCGCATCGGCAGCCACCGCCTGGCCTCTGGGTTCGATGAGGTCCTCGAGATCCTGCCGTTGCCGCCGGTCAGTCCGGTGCCCGGCGCGCAGCCGTGGATGCTCGGCGTGGCCAATGTTCGCGGCAATCTGCTGCCTATTGTCGACCTGAAGCAATTCCTAGAAGGCGAGCGCACGGTCCTGCATGAGAGCCAGCGCGTCCTGCTAGTGCGTCAGCCAGGCGGCGATGTCGCGGTGCTGATCGACGAGCTATTCGGCCAGCGCAGTTTCACCACCCAGCAGCAGCTGGAGCCCGAGCAGATCGCTACCGAACAACTGGCCGAAGGCCGCTATGCGCATTTTATCGACCGGGCCTATCGCCTGGGCGAACAACCTTGGGTGGTCTTCAGCCTGGAACGGCTGGCGCGCACACCCGAATTCCGACAAGCCGCGGTCTAGGGTTTTCCTTCCGCCTGCCGCAAAACATCGCTACACACTTGAGGTCGAATCATGAGCAGTGAGATGAACACCGTCGCCGACAAGACCCGCAACATCGGCGTCAATACTTGGTTGGTCGTGCTGGGTGTCTCGGTGCTGATCTTCGCTCTGAACTTCGGTTACGCGACCTGGAAGGGCGGCCGTCTCGGCGGCGCGGGGACGTCGGCCTCGGATCTGCAGGTGCTGTCGCAGCAGCTGGCGGTGCAGGGGCAGGAGGCGGTCGGCGGCGACGCCAAGTCTTTCCAGACATTCAAAGCCACCAAGTCGGCGATCGACGAGAACATCAGTGAGCTCCAGGACAACTTCGGCAACACCGCCGGGGTTTCCGGCGAGATCCAGACCGTCGCCGCGACTTGGGTACCGCTGGGCAAGAACGCTGACCAGGTGATCGCCAGCGAAAAGGCCGTGCTGGCCCTGGCCGGCAATGCCGAGAGCTTCACCGCCCGCGTGCCGCAGCTGCAGGCGCGGCTTGACGAGCTGGTGCGCGCGATGTCGGCCAGCGGTTCGCCGTCCTCGCAGGTCTATATCGCCTTGCGCCAAGTGGTGCTGTCCGGTGGCATGGCGGGCAACATCACCCAGATCCGCGCCGGCGGCAGCGGCGCGTCGCTAGCCGGCGAGCAGCTCGGCCGCAATGCCGCGGTGTTCGGCAACGTCCTCACCGGCCTGCGCAAGGGTGACACCGCGTTCGGCGTGACCCCGTTGTCAAACGGCGGCGCGCTCGCCGCGCTCGGTCAAGCCGAGTCGCTGTGGCTGGAAATGAAGAAGGACCTGGACGCGATCACCGCCAGCTCGCAGAACCTGTTCCGCGCCCAGGCCGCGGCTGCGGCGATCACCGCCGGCTCGGACAAGCTGCTCAGCGACAGCAAGAAGCTGTTCAGCGCTTTCACCTCGTTCGGTTCGCTGAAAGACACCAGCATCCTGGGCAACCTGTGGTTGTCGCTCCTCGCAGGTCTGGCGGCGCTGCTGGCCATCGCCGGCTTGCTGTACTCGCTGAACAACGCGCAGAAACGCCGCTACCTCGGCACCAAGGAACTCAACGACCGTAACCAGGAGGCGATCATGCGCCTGCTGGACGAGATGGGCTCGCTCGCAGAAGGCGACCTCACGGTCAAGGCAACGGTCACGGAAGACATGACCGGCGCGATCGCTGACTCCATCAACTTCGCCGTCGAGCAGCTGCGCAGCTTGGTGCAGACGATTACCGATACCTCGGTGCAGGTCGCCTCCAGTGCGCAGGAGACGCAGTCCACCGCGATGCACCTGGCCGAAGCCGCAGAGCACCAGGCGCAGGAGATTTCCTCGGCGTCCGACCGCATCAGCGAAATCGCTGCCAGCATCGACCAAGTGTCGAAGAACTCCGCCGAGTCCGCCGAAGTGGCGCAGCGTTCGGTGCAGATTGCGACCAAGGGTGCAGGGGTGGTGCGGCAGACGATTCAGGGCATGGACAACATCCGTGACCAGATCCAGGAAACGTCCAAGCGCATCAAGCGCCTGGGCGAAAGCTCGCAGGAAATCGGCTCGATCGTTGAACTGATCAACGACATCTCGGAACAGACCAACATCCTGGCACTTAACGCCGCAATTCAAGCGGCCTCGGCTGGTGAAGCAGGCCGCGGGTTCGCGGTGGTGGCCGACGAAGTGCAACGACTCGCAGAACGCGCTTCCAACGCCACCAAGCGCATCGAGACCCTGGTGCAGACCATTCAGTCCGACACCAACGAAGCCGTCACCTCGATGGAGCAGACCACCTCGGAAGTGGTCGCCGGTGCGCGCCTAGCGGAGGACGCGGGTACAGCGCTGGGCGAGATCGAGAAGGTGTCGTCCGACTTGTCGGGGTTGATTCAAGGCATCTCCGCCGCGTCTCAGCAGCAGTCCGGCGCCGCCGCGAACATCACCCAGACGATGCACACGATTCAACAAATCACCTCGCAGACCACGCAGGGCGCGAACCAGACGGCCGAGTCGATCGGCAATCTCGCCCAACTCGCCGCCGACCTGCGCCGCTCGGTGGCCGACTTCAAGCTGCCGGCCTGACGAACAAGCATTGGATCGAAGCATGAACACGTTCGCACCCGGCCGCCGCGCACGCCTCGGCCCCGCTGACAGGCGGGGTACGCAATGACTGTAATGCGCGAGGCGATCGACACGACCACGCTGGGTTGGATCAAGCCGGAGCTTGACGAAACCCTGCGTCAGGCGCGTCTGGAAATCGAGACGTTCGCCGAAAATCCTGACGACCCCAGCAGCATGCGGGCCTGCGCCGCGCACTTGCACCAGGTGCTGGGCACCTTGCGCATGATCGAGCTGTCTGCGCCGGCGATGGTGGCCGAGGAGATGGAGCGGCTTGCGGTGGCGTTGCAGCAACAAGACGGCGTGATCGATCGCGACGAGGCCTGCGGCGCGTTGATGCGCGGCGTGGTCCAGCTGCCCGACTATCTGGAGCGCCTGCAAGGCGGTCATCGGGATATTCCGATCGTGCTGTTGCCGCTGCTCAACGAATTGCGCGCCACCCGCGGTCAACCCGGCCTCAGCGAAAGCGTGCTGTTTTCGCCCGACCTTGACCGGCCGCTGCCCAAGCATCTGCCATCGCCTGTGGCGTCCTCGCCGCAAGCCAGTAGTGCGTCAGTCGCGCCGCAACTGGCATCGCTGCATGCGGCGTTGGCCACGTGGCCCGAAGACGGCGCCCCAGCCAACCCGGCCCAGCTCGCCAACGCGATCGACAGCTTATTGGCCGATACCGTGCTAGAGCCGCTGCGACGCATGCTGTGGGTCGCCTCCTCGGTGGCGGGCGCCTTGCGCGACGGTGCCTTGCCGCCGACTCCGGCGTTGCGCCAGGCGTTCAACGGTGTAGAACGCGAGGCCCGCCTCCTGCTGGAGGGCGGCGTTTCCGCTGCAGTTTTGCCCGGATCCACCGAGCCCACCCGCGAATTGCTTTATCACGTCGCCCATAGCGACGGCCGCCATCAGGCGCTCGACGACTTGCGTCAGACCTTTCAGCTCGACGCCGAATTGCCGAGTGAATCCGAACTCGCCCATGCCCGCGGCAGCTTGAGCGGACGCAATCGCGCGTTGCTCGATACCGTTTCGGCGGCGATCAAGGAAGACCTGTTGCGGGTCAAGGATTCGCTGGACCTGTACCTGCGCACCGGCCAGACCGATGTCGCGCAATTGCATTCGCAGGTCGAGGCGCTCACCCGCGTGAGCGATACGCTGGGCATGATGGATCTGGGCGTTGCGCGTGGCGTCGTGCTGCAACAGCGCGATTCCATGCAGGAGATCGTTTCAGGCCGTCGCCCGGCCGACGAAACCGCATTGCTCGATATTGCCGGCGCACTGCTCTACGTGGATGCGTCGTTGGACGACCAGGTATCGCGCCTGGGCCTGCCCGAAGGCAAGGCCGATAACGACGCGGTGGCGATCGAATCCCGCAAAGTGCTCGACATCGTCGTGCGTGAGGCCATCGCCAACTTCGGTGATGCCCGTCAGTCCTTTGTTGCCTTTGTCGAAACCAACTGGGACCACGGCGAATTGGCCGAAGTGCCGCGCCTGCTCGATGAAGTTGCCGGTGCGTTGCGCATTCTCGAATTGCCGCTGCCCGCCAGCTACCTGGTTGCGATAAAGCGGTATTCCCAGGTCGAACTGATCGAGCGTGGCCGCGTGCCGAATGGCCAGCAGCTAGACACCTTGGCTGATGCGTTGGCGAGTCTGGAGTACTACCTGGAGGCGTTGCGTGACCAACGCCCCAACCGCGAGGACATCCTCGATATCGCCCGCCAGAGCCTGGAGCGGTTGAACTATTGGCCGTTGCCTGACTGGAGCCCGCTCGCTGCGGACAGCGTTAGCCACGCACCGGTCGACGTACCAGAACCCGTGGAAGTGCCAGAGACTGTTGACGCTACGCAGCCCGAGCCCGTCGTCGCGCCGGTGGTGGAAGTCACCGCGCCGGAGTTGGTTGAATCGGAAAGGTTTGCGGCTGCCGAACCTGAGCCCGTAACGGAGGCGACGGCCACGGATGATGTTGGCGCCTTCGAGCACCGCGACGATATCGACGACGAGATCCGGGAGATCTTCCTGGAAGAGCTCGAGGAAGAGATCAACAACCTCGGCGACTTGTTGCCGTTGTGGCGCCTAGCCCCGGACGATGGCGAACGCTTGCGGCCCATCCGCCGTGTCTTCCACACCCTCAAGGGCAGCGGTCGCCTGGTCGGTGCGAAGACCTTGGGCGAGTACAGCTGGAAGGTCGAGAACATGCTCAACCGCGTGCTCGACGGTACCCGTCCGGCGAGCCCCGCGGTGATGGCGCTAGTGGCGCAGGTTCACGCCACCCTGCCGCAGTTCCACGCCGCCTTGCAGGGTAGCGGCCGCATTAGCGCCGATCTGCAGGGCATGGAAGACGTCGCCGAGCGCCTCGCCGCGGGCGAGGAAGTGATGTACGTGCCGGGGCCGATTGCCGCACCAAAGCCCACCGCGCCCGTAGACGTCGATCCGGTGATCGAGCACGCGCTGCTTATCGACGAGCCGATCGCGGGGTCAATCCCACTCGAGCCCGGGGTCCCCGTCGACGTCGCCGAGCCCGTGGCCGAGATCGAGGAGCCTACTGTTCCGGCATCGATCGATCCGGTGTTGCTGGAAATCCTCAGCACCGAGGTCAACGGCCATCTCGCCACGATCGAGGAGTGGCTCGCCGACGCCCAGTCGATGCCCCGTCCCGCCGACGATCGGATGCAGCGCGCAGTCCACACGCTCAACGGCGCGTTTGCGATGACGGAGGTCCCGATCATCACCGACGTGACCGCACCGACGGAAACCTACGTCAAGCGCCTGCTTTCCGCCGGCGTTGCGCCGACCGATGACGGTCTGGCTGCTATGGCAGCGGTCGCGGTGGCAATCCGCCGCACGCTGGCTACGCTGGAATCTGCGCAGCCACGCGTACCGGTGTTCGAAGGGTTGGCCGCACGCATGATCGCGTTGCGCGACAGTCTGCCGGCGGCGCGTTCAACGCTGACGCTCGACGAGCTGGCCGGTACCGAGTTCACTGGCGATGAAGGCGCAACGCTGATCCCGCACGACCTCAGCGCGTATGCCGACCTAGCAGTGGCTGCAGAAGCCGAACGCGTCGAGGCGGAACGCGCCGAGGGCGAACGTCTCGAAGTCGAGCGCGTCGAAGCTGAGCGTATCGAGGCCGAGCGGATCGAAGTTGACCGGATCGAAGCTGAGCGCCTTGAAGCTGAGCGGATCGAAGCTGAGCGGATCGAAGCGGAGCGGATCGAAGCGGAGCAGATCGAAGCCGAACGGATCGAAGCCGAACGGATCGAAGTCGAGCGAATCGAAGCCGAGCGAATCGAAGCGGAGCGAATCGAAGCGGAGCGGGTCGAATTCGAGCGCGAGGAGGCCGAACGTCTCGAAGCCGAACGCACTGAAGCCGAACTCCGCGAAGCGGATCGCGCTGAGGCCGAACGCCTCGAAAGTGAGCACGCGGAAGCCGGTCGGGTCGAAGCTGAGCGGCTCGAAGCTGAGCGGCTCGAGGCCGAGCGAGCTGGGTACGTGGAGGACGCCCCCGTCGAAGCCGCCCCCCTCGACGTCGAAGTTCTTGAAGACGAACGTGCTGAAACGGAGCGCGTTGAAGCCGAACGCGTTGAAGCTGAGCGCATCGAAGCCGAACGCGTTGAGGCCGAGAGGTTTGAAGCCGAACGCGTTGAAGCTGACCGCATCGAAGCCGAACGCGTTGCAACCGAACGGGCTGAAGCAGAACGCGCCGAAACCGAACGGCTCGAAGCGCAACGTCTCGAAGCCGAACTCGCTGCAGCCGAACGCATCGAGGCCGAACGCATCGAGGCCGAACGGGTCGCAGCCGAACGGGCTGAAGCCGAACGTCTCGAGGAAGAGGAGCTTCTTGAGTACGCGCGCATCGAAGCCGAGGAGGCCCAAGCGCTGCGTGCGATTACTGAGGCGGCAACTACGCCGACGTCCGAAGCCATTGCCGATCTCGACGCCGAGCCATTCGACGTTGCCGAGCCCGCCATGGCGGCGCTGCTGGACAGCCTGCTGCCACCCGTCGAGGACCCCGACGAGGCGTTGGACCTGACCGGGCTCGACCCGGAGCTCGTCGACATCTTCGTCGAAGAGGGCGGCGACCTGCTCGACCATTCCGATGGTTTGCTGGCGCGCTTGCGTCAAGCACCCAGCGAGCGCGAGCCGCTGGTTGGGCTGCAGCGCGACCTGCACACGCTCAAGGGCGGGGCGCGCATGGCCGGCATCATGGCCGTGGGCGAACTCGGCCACGTCATGGAATCTCTGTTGGAGGCCGTGGTCGAGAACCGCCGCGAGCTCGGACGCGATGGCGTGCCGTTGCTCGAGCGCGGCTTCGACCGTCTGCACGCGATGATTACCCGGGTCGGTTCCGGGCGCGCGATTGCGATGCCGGAAGAACTGATCCGCGAGTTCGATGCCCGTTCCCGCGGCGAAAGCTATCTGCGGCTCGGCGCTACCGCGATCGAACAAGCCGAAGAGGCCGCCAAGGTTGACCTCAAGCCGTTGTCTGCCCCGATCGGGGCCACGCCGGCTGGGGACGAGGAAGAGATCGGCGTGCGCGCCCCGCAAGAGCAGGTGCGCATTCGCGCCGATCTGCTCGATCGGCTGGTCAACTACGCCGGTGAAGTCGCGATCTACCGTGCCCGCCTCGAGCAGCAGCTTGGTGCGTTCCGCATCGCGATCGCGGAAATGGCGGCGACCAATATCCGCGTGCGCGACCAGCTGCGCCGCCTCGAGATCGAAACCGAGGCGCAGATCATCGCGCGCTACCAGCGCGAGCACGAAGACAGCAATGCAACATTCGATCCGCTCGAACTTGACCGCTTCTCGACTCTGCAGCAGCTCTCGCGCGCATTGTCGGAGTCGGCTGCCGACCAGGTCAGCTTGCAAGGCACGCTCGACGACCTGACGCGCCAGTACGAAACCCTGCTGCTGCAGCAGTCGCGCGTCAGCTCGGATCTGCAGGAAGGCCTCATGCGTACGCGCATGGTGCCGTTTGACGGGCTGCTGCCGCGCCTGCGCCGCGTTGTGCGCCAGGCATCGGGCGAACTCGGCAAGCATGTTCAGCTGAAGCTTGAAGGTACCCAGGGCGAGCTCGATCGTAACGTGCTCGAGCGCATGACAGCGCCGCTGGAGCACCTGCTACGCAACTCCGTGGCGCATGGTTTGGAGCTGCCGGCCCAGCGCAAGCAGGCGGGCAAGTCGGAAGAAGGCACGATCCGCCTCGCGGTACGCCGCGAAGGGTCGGAAGTGGTGCTGGAAGTCGGCGATGACGGTGCCGGCCTCGACCGCGTCGCGATCCGTCGCCGCGGCGAAGAGCGTGGGCTGGTCCGCAGCGATGCGGTGCTCAGCGATGCCGACCTCGACATGCTGATCCTCGAGCCGGGCTTCTCGACGGCGGACGAAGTCAGCCGTTTAGCCGGTCGTGGCGTCGGCATGGACGTGGTAGCAAGCGAGGTGCGCCAACTCGGCGGCACCCTCGACATCCACTCCACCCCGGGCAAGGGCGTGACGTTCATCCTGCGCCTGCCGCAGACGCTCGCAGTCACCCAGGCAGTGTTCGTGCGTATCGGCGAGACCTCGTTCGCAGTGCCGATCGCGTCGGTCCGCGGTGTGGGCCGCATTGCCCGCGACCAACTCCAAGGCGTCGACGGCGCCGATCCGGTCTACCGGTACGGCGGCGAGGACTATGCGGTGCATGACCTGGGCACATTGCTCGGTCACGCCCCCGCCAAGGCCGAAGGCTCCCTGCAGATGCCGGTGCTGTTGATCCGCTCGGGCGAACTGCGCGCGGCGGTCACGGTGGACCAGGTGGTCGGCAACCGCGAAATCGTCGTCAAGCCGGTCGGTCCGCAAGTCGCTTCGGTACCTGGCATTTTCGGCGCCACGATCATGGGCGACGGCCGCGTCGTGGTGATCCTCGACGTCGCCCCACTGGTACGCCGTCAGGCCGCCTTGCCGCGCGACTACGTGCCGGTCGTCGTTGCAGCGCCGGAACAGCGCCGGGTGCCATTGGTGATGGTGGTCGACGACTCCATCACCATGCGCAAGGTCACCGGCCGCGTGCTGGAACGCCACAACTTCGAAGTGCTCACGGCGAAGGACGGTCTGGACGCCTTGGAGCGCATGGTCGACGTGGTGCCCGACCTGATGCTGCTCGACATCGAGATGCCGCGCATGGACGGTTACGAGTTGGCCACGGCGATGAAGGCCGACCCGCGCCTGCGCAACGTACCGATCACGATGATCACCTCGCGTACCGGCGACAAGCACCGCCAGCGCGCGTTCGACATCGGTGTCGACCGCTACATGGGCAAGCCGTACCAAGAGCCGGAACTGCTGCGCAACGTTTACGAGCTGCTCGGGATCGAGCGCGACCATGAGTGACGCGGCATGAATGAGATGGGCAGGCGCGTCGCGTTGCTGGCCCGCCCCGGTTTGGCCTGCGATCGCTTGCGCGTCGCCTTGGCCGACGCGGGTGCGCAAGTGGTGCTGGAGGCGGACCCGCTTACCTTGGACCCCGCCGCGCTCGACGCCGCCCACGCGCAGGTGGTGATGGTGGCGCTGGATACCCAGACCGAGGAGGCGCTGGAGCGCTTCGAGGTGGCGCTGCAGGCCCCGGGCATCGAGGTCATCTTTGAAGAGGCTGAACTCGCCGCCAAGCGCGAGGGCTGGGAGGCCGCGCGTTGGGTGCGGCATCTTGCCGCGAAGCTGCACCGCCACGGCGATGTGCTGCCCCCCGGGGCGCAGTCCGCGACGGCGTCGGCAGCGGAGTCGGGCAACGAGCCCTCGTCCCTGCTGGAACCGACCAGCGAATCGATGACGGACTTCACGTTTGAAGCCCAACCTCAAACCCCGCCTTCGCTCGCGCAGGCGCCCGTCCAAGCGTCCAACCCGTTCGATCCGCTATTGGCGGAGTTCTCATTCGACGAGCCAGCATTGGCGCCAGACGGCGAATCCCGACCGACCGCGGACAGTGCGTCTCCAACGTTCGATACCGCTTTGGATTTTTCCTTCGACGGTAGCTTTGACCCCGTGGCGGCGACGGGACCGGTTCAAACATCCGGCGCCGCCGGACTCGATCCCTTCGACTTCCAACAAGCCGATTCCGCAGTAGACGGGTTGGCGCAGCCACGGGACGAGCCGCGTACGTCTCAGGAAGGCAGTTTCAACCAGATGTTCGACGGTGATTTCGCCGCCGCCGCTGGTTCAGAGGGGAGTTTAGGCAGGCCCGCAAGGCTTGACCCCGAGGTCGCCCCGATGTCGGAGTCGTCGCCCGCCACTATCAGCCCGACGCTCGAACTGGTGGGCACGGACGACGACATGCCGCCGGCGTTGCGCGGTTACGCCGAGCCCAGTGGCGAAGGCCCCGCGGCCAACTCCCGCTTCAAGCACGACTTGGCCAGCCTGGAATCGCGCATCGCTGGCATGGAACTGGTGGACGATCGCATCACCCCAGGTCCCGCGCAGGCGCATGGCGCTGTGCTGGTGATGGCTGGCATCGGCGGGCCGGACGCCGTGCGCCAACTGCTGGGCGCGCTGCCCGGAGATTTTCCGCGCCCGATACTCGTTCAGCAACGCCTCGACGGTGGCCGTTACGACAAGCTAGTGGCGCAGATGCAACGCGCCACCACGCTGCCAGTCAAGTTGGCCGAACCGGGCCTGACAGCGACCAGCGGAGCGATCTATATCCTGCCCGCCGGGGTGGGTATCCAGTGCGCTGATGCAGGCATCCAGTTCAACACGGGTGACGACAGCGTGCTTGCGGCGTTGCCGCCGGCCGATAGCGCGGTGCTGTTGCTCAGCGGCAGTGACCCGACGCTGATCGATGCGGTAATGAATCATTCCTGGGCCGGCGCGCTGGTGATCGGCCAGGCTCCTGAAGGCTGTTACGACGCAACCGCGCCGAGCGCTTTGGTTGCACGGGGCGGCGACGCCGGGCAGCCGGCTGAATTGGCACGGCGGCTGGCCGAACGCTGGCATACCTAAGGAATCCGCAATGTCGAAGAAATCCCGCCAGCACCGTGCAAAATCGGCAACCGCGACCGCACAGCCCGCTGCGAAGGCTCAGGTGCCGGTACAAGGGTCGGACGCTCAGATCAACGAGCAGTTGCAAGATCCCGCTCCCCAGGAGCTGACCGATGGGCAGGGGATCGAACAACTGGGCGATAGCATTGATGAGGTCTCCGCCCGGGCTCAACATGAGCTGGGCGAAGGTCGTACCGACGATCAAGCCCGAAATGGGCAACTCCATGATGAGCCGATCCAAGGTGAGCGAGCCCAGGACGAGCGAGCCCAGGACGAGCAAGCCCAGGACGAGCAAGCCCGGAGCGACCGAGCCGAGGACGGTCTAGTCCAGGACGCCCAGTCCCAAGACGACTTAGCCCAAGAAGCTCAAGCGCAAGACGCGCAGTCCCGCGAGCTAGCACCCGAGCCCGGCAAACGAAACAACAAGCGGGCCAAGCACGCAGCCGAGCAGGGGCAGATGCCGACAGAGCAGCCGCCCGTCCCTATTGAGTCGACCGCTCACCGCGGCGATCAGCTTCAAGCCGACATCCGCGGCGTGCTGATTCAATTGGCCGGCGCGCGCCTGTTGCTGCCTAACGCCAATATCGCCGAGGTGCTGTCCTATGCCCCGCCGGAGCCGGTCGATACCGCGCCGGAATGGCTGCTGGGCAAGATGCGCTGGCGTGGTTGGCAGTTGCCGTTGGTGGCATTTGCCGAGTTGGCGGGTCTGGGAAAGGAGCCAGCAGGCCTGGGTAGCAAGGTAGTGGTGCTCAAAGCCCTTGGCGGTAACCCGAAGGCGCCGTATTTCGCGATCCTGACCCAGGGCTTCCCACGCTTGGTGACAGTGTCAAAGGAAAGCCTGCCCGATGCCGATAGCGCCCAATTGCCGCCAGGCGTGCTGGCGTGCGTGATCATGAATGAGGACACCGCGTTTGTGCCCGACCTGGTCGCGGTTGAGGGCATGATCAACGACGCGTTGGCGCAGGCGGCCTGAAGCACCGGAGGCATGAGTCGCGGGCCGCCTTTCTATGCCCGGCTGGAGCAAAGAGGTAGTCGGTGAAAGGCCTCGGTATCGGAGCGGCCACATCGAACTTGCGACTCTGTCGATCGAGATATCCGGAAGCCGAGTTCCCGACTAATCGGGCCGGAAGTCGCCTGCGTAGGCCGAGTGCCGAGGTTCAGGGCCCGTACGCCGTCCCGGCCCGCGCTGGTCGGTTCTACGCCGGAACTACACTTACTAGAGCTGCCATCGCCGTAGCATCTCGGGGCAGCGCAAAACTGCAGTCGACGCCACAAGAGCCGCAGATCCATCGCCGGTCGCTCGAACCGTCTCTGCCTGCTAGTTAAGCCAAGTCCCCAAACCGCGCCTGCAGGGCCGCAATCGCTGCCAGCCCCGCGGTTTCCGTGCGCAGGATGCGCGGACCCAGCCGCAACCCCTGGAAATCCGCCGCTTCGAGCTGCTCGCGATCCAGCGGCGACCAGCCGCCTTCCGGGCCGACGGCTAGCAGCACCGGGGTTGTAGCCGCCAAGGCCAGCGTTGGTAGCGACAAGTCCCCATTTGGGTCGAGGATCAGACGCAAGCCGCCGGCTGGCAACGCCGTGAGCACCGCCGCCAATGACCCCGGTACGCCGACCCGGGGTACCACCGCGCGTCCACACTGCTCGCACGCGGCAATGACCACGGCCTGCCAGTGAGCGAGGCGTTTGTCCGCGCGCGCTTGATCGAGCTTGACCTCGCTGCGTTGCGACGACAGCGGATGAACTTCGGTGATGCCAAGCTCGGTGGCCTTTTGCAGGATCAGGTCCATCTTTTCGCCGCGCGCGATGCCCTGCAACAGCACCAGACGCAGCGGCGACTCGCGCTCGATCGCGACCACTGATTCGATCGCGACGCGCAGTTCGCGTTTGCTCACGGTAACAATGCGCGCGGCGAAATCGCGGCCGTCGCCATTGAACAACACGCAGGCGTCTCCCACCCCCAAGCGCAGCACGCGTGACAGGTGCGTGGCCGCGCTTTCGGGCAAGGCAAGCTCGCTACCGGGGGTCAATGCCGCGGCGACGTGGACGCGGGTCAGACGCATGCCGCAGCCTCGCCCGTGGCCACATCGATCGCGGCGCGGGTGGTGTCAGCGAGGAGCCGCAAGGCGTCGTCGTCGATGCAATACGGCGGTATCCAATACAGCACGTCCCCGAGCGGCCGCAGCAGCACGCCGCAATCGAGCGCGGCGCGGTAGGCGCGCAAACCGACGCGCTCGGCGGCGGCGAATGGCGTGCGTTTGTCGCCGCCGCGGGTCAGTTCGAACGCGACGATCATGCCGGCCTGACGTACGTCGGCGACGTGCGGATGCTCGGCCAATGGCGCCGCCAGTTCAGCCATGCGCGCTGCGGTGACCCGGTTGCGCGCGAGCACATCGTCGGAGGCGAAGATCCCCAGCGACGCCAGCGCAGCCGCGCACGCGAGCGGATTACCGGTGTAGCTGTGCGAATGGAGGAACGCGCGCTCGCGCGAATCATCGAGAAACCCGTCGTACAGCTCCTGCGTCGCCAGCACCGCCGCCAGCGGCAGGAAGCCGCCCGTCAGTCCTTTCGACAGGCACAGCAGGTCCGGCATCACCTCGCTTTGTTCGCACGCGAACAGCGTGCCGGTGCGGCCGAAGCCGACCGCGATCTCATCAGCGATCAAGAACACCCCGTGCACGTCGCACAGCTCGCGCGCGCGCTTGAGGTACACCGGGTCGTGCATGCGCATGCCGCCGGCGCATTGCACGCGCGGCTCCAGGATCAGCGCGCAGATCTCGCCCGCGTGGTGGTCGAGCAGGCGCGCGAGCGCGTCGGCGGCGTCCTCGGCGTGGCTGGCCGCGCTCTGCCCCGGTTGGGCCAGATACGCATCGGGCGAGGGCGCGAACAACGCCTGCGCCAGCAACGGCGCGTACACCCGGCGGTACAGCGGGATATCGCCGACCGCGAGCGCGCCCAGCGTCTCGCCGTGATAGCCGCCCTCGAGCGCGATGAACTTGCTGCGCCGTGGCTCGCCGCGATTGACGAACCAGTGGAACGCCATTTTCAGAGCGACCTCTACCCCGGCCGAGCCGTTGTCGGCGTAGAAGACCTTGGCCAGGGGCGCCCGCCCGGCCTGGCGCGGCGCGAGTGCGAGCAGTGTCTCGGCCAGTTCGACCGCGGGCGCGTGCGAGCAGCCGGCGAGGATCACGTGCTCCAGCGTGTGCGCCTGCTGCGCGATCGCCGCGGCGATACGTGGCTCGGCATGGCCGAACAGGTTGGTCCACCAGCTCGAAATCGCATCGAGGTAGCGCCGGCCATCGCGCCCGATCAGCCAGGGTCCGTCGCCGTGCGCGATCGGCAATAGCGGCAGGACGTCGGGGTGTTCGCGCATCTGCGTGCACGGGTGCCACAGCACCGCGAGGTCGCGCGCGCGCCAGGCCGCGGCGTCGGCAAGGGGACCCTCTGCTAGCATCCCGGGATCGTTAGTGATCTTTTGCATTCCGCCATTATCGTGCCTGCCGTGGCCACTTCGCGCCTGCCGGGTGCAAGCCTTCTAGAAACCTGACTATGAGCAGACGCCTGCCTACGATCCACCGCATCGTCGAAGACGACTCCGGGCCCTATCGCCTCGAGCGGCTCGATCTCGAATTCAGCAACGGCGAACGCCGTCAGTTCCAGCGTATGCACGGGCGCGGCCACGGTGCGGTCGTGGTGGTGCCGATGCTCGACGACGACACCGTGCTGCTCGTGCGCGAGTACGCCGCCGGGGTGCACCGCTACGAACTCGGCCTGGTGAAAGGCCGCATGGATGCGGGCGAGACGCCGCTGCAGGCGGCCGATCGCGAACTCAAGGAAGAGGCCGGCTATGGCGCCCGCTCGCTCACCGTACTGCGCGAACTAACCCTCGCGCCGACCTACATGAGCCACGCCGCGCACCTCGTGGTCGCGCGCGACCTGTACCCCGAGCGCCTGCCCGGTGACGAACCCGAGGAGCTGGAACCCGTGCCGTGGAAACTGGACGCGCTGCACGAACTGATCCTGCGCGAGGACTTTTCCGAAGGCCGCAGCATCGCCGCGTTATTTATCGTGCGCGAATGGCTGAGGACACTACGATGACCCCGTCGCCCTTGGGCATTTCCAACGACATTCGCGAAGGCACGATCGCGATCGCGCGTGACGCCGCTGCGGCGATCCTGCGCGTCTACGACAGCGAGTTCGCCGTGCAGCGCAAGGACGACAATTCCCCGCTGACGGCGGCGGACATGGCCGCGCACCATTGCATCGTCGATGGCCTAGCCCGCCTCACGCCCGACATACCGGTGTTGTCGGAAGAATCCGCGCACGAGGTCCCCGCCGCGCAACGCCGGCAGTGGCCGCGGCTGTGGGTGGTGGACCCGCTCGATGGCACGCGCGAATTCGTCAAACGCAACGGCGAATTCACCGTCAACATCGCGCTCGTTGAAGATGGCGTCGCCGTGTTCGGCGTGGTCCAAGCGCCCGTGACCGGCGATGTCTGGCATGGCGGCGCCGGGTTAGGCGCGTTCCGGCGCGAGGGCGACATCGACGTGGCTTTGCGCGCGCGCGCACCAGCGCTGCCGCCGTTACGGGTCGCCGCAAGCCGCTCGCACCGCGACCCGCGCAGCGACGCATTTATCGCCCGGATGTCGCGCAGCATGGGCGAGGTCGAGCCGCTGGGTTTGGGGTCGTCGCTGAAGTTCTGTCGCCTCGCCGAAGGCGGGATGGACGTGTACCCGCGCTTCGGCCCGACCAGCGAGTGGGACACGGCGGCTGGCCAATGCGTGCTCGAAGGCGCCGGCGGCGGCGTGCTGGATCCGAAAGGCCGACCGCTGCGCTACAACCGGCGCGATACCGTGCTCAATGGCGACTTCGTCGCATTGGGCGACCTGGCGTTGCCGTGGGCGGCCTGGTTGCAAGCATGAACACAGAGTCCATAGGGTGGGTTTCCACTCGCAGCTGCCTGACTTGGCACGTCCTGCCCCGTCAGGGCCAAGCGTTCGGCCGGTACTCTGTGACCAGCGGATCAAAACCTGTGACGCGCCTGGCACCCGCCGCTACGACGCGACCATGAGCAGCGACTCGCGCGGCCACATGGCTGGCCTGCTGGCGATCATGGCCAAGCTGCGAGACCCCGATGGCGGTTGCCCGTGGGACGTGCAGCAAACCTTTGCCAGCATCGCACCGTACACCGTCGAGGAAGCGTATGAGGTCGCCGACGCGATCGACCGGAACGACTTGCCGGCCCTAAAGGACGAGCTCGGCGACCTGCTGCTGCAAGTGGTGTTTCACGCGCGCATGGCGCAGGAGCAGGGCGCGTTCGCATTCGACGACGTGGTCGCTGCGATCAGCGACAAGATGGTCCGGCGGCACCCGCACGTGTTCGGCGCGGACACCGTCGTCGACGCCGCGGCGCAGACCGTGGCCTGGGAACAACACAAACGCCAGGAGCGCCACGCCGATGGCGACACCGACACGTCCGCGCTAGCCGGCATCACGCGCGGATTACCGGAGTGGCAGCGCGCGCTGAAGCTGCAAAAGCGCGCGGCGACGGTCGGATTCGACTGGCCCGACGTCACCCCGGTGATCGCCAAGCTGCACGAAGAGATCGAGGAAGTGCGGGCCGAGTTCGCCGCGCTGGAAGTCGATCCCGGTGACGCCGCTGCGCGCCATCGGCTGGAGGACGAAATAGGCGACGTGTTGTTCGTATGCGTGAACCTTGCGCGGCACGCGCGGGTGGATGTCGGTAGCGCGCTGCGCCGCGCTAATCTCAAGTTCGAGCGTCGCTTCCGGGCGATGGAGCTGGCTGCCACGGGCGATGGCACCGCGCTGGCGGCCCTGTCGCTCGATGCTCAGGAAAGGTATTGGCAGCGCGTGAAGGATGGGGAACCCGGATGAAACGTTTCGCCAGCTTCCGCGAGTTTTACCCGTTCTATCTGGGCGAGCATGCTCATCGCACCAGCCGCCGTTTGCATTTCATCGGCAGCTGCGGCGTGCTCGCGTTGGTGGGCGTGGCGTTGGCCACGCTCGATCCGCGCTGGTTGCTTGCGGCGTTGTTGTGTGGGTATGGCTTTGCCTGGGTTGGACATTTATTTTTCGAGAAGAATCGCCCGGCGACGTTCAAGCACCCGCTGTATTCCTTCCTCGGTGACTGGCTGATGTTTGCCGATATCCTGCGCGGTCGGATCAAGTTTTAGCGGGCAGACAATCAGGCCTGTAGTCCGGCGCAGGGGCGTGTACCGAGCGCGCATCGGCCGTGTCCGTAGCAGCGAGAAAGCGAGGGGGCTGATTCATGCTGTGGTGGAGGGGCGAAGGTAAGCGGTGCGCACGACCAACCAGCCGCCCGGAAGCCCATCGCACCGCCTTCACGGCGCCTCTACCCGGTCCCCGGCACCCTTCACAAAACTGAAGACACGGAGACTAAGCAATGCAGAGCACGAAGGATGGGGGCTTGGTGCTGATCGTCGAGGACAATCGGAATATTTCCGAGATGGTCGGCGAATATCTTGAAAGCCGCGGGTTCGAGGTGGACTACGCCTCCGATGGCTTGGACGGCTACCGTTTGGCGGCGGAAAACAGCTACGACGTGGTGGTCCTGGACCTCATGCTGCCGCGTCTGGACGGCATCGAGGTATGCAAGCGCCTGCGCGAAGAAGCGCGCAAGTCGACACCGGTGTTGATGTTGACCTCGCGCGACACGCTGGATGAGAAGCTCACTGGGCTCAGCGCCGGTGCCGACGACTACCTGACCAAGCCATTCGCGATCCAGGAACTTGAGGCCCGCTTGCGCGCGTTGATCCGTCGCGAGCGTCGTCAGGTAGGCGGCGAGGTCCTGAAAGTGGCCGACCTGGTGCTCGACCCGGCGTCGTTGCGCGTCACCCGCGGCGGCAGTGAATTGCAGCTTTCGCCGATCGGCCTACGGTTGTTGACCATCCTGATGCGGGAATCGCCACGCGTGGTTAGCCGCCAGGAGATCGAGCGCGAGATCTGGGGCAACGGCCTGCCCGATTCGGACACCCTGCGCAGCCATCTGTACAACCTGCGCAAAACCATCGACAAACCGTTCGACAAGCAGCTGCTGCATACCGTGCAAAGTGCGGGTTATCGCGTGGCGGACATCTCGCAGCCGCCGGACTAAGCGATGTCGCACGGATTGCCGCGGAAACTGCGGGCTGCGTTCGTATGGCAGTTCGCAGTTGCGTGCCTGGCGATTGTGCTGGGCTTCGCGGTACTGCTCGCCGCTAGCCGACAGTATTTGGCTGAAGCCTGGCTACGCGATGAGGCCCAGTACTTTTGGCAGCGCCAGCAGGGCGGAACCATGGCGCCGCCCAACACCCGGCAGATCCAGGGGTACTTCCTCGCGACGGGTCGGACCTCTGGTGTGCCGGCGTCCATGCAGACCCTGGCGCCGGGGTTTCACATCCGTGCCGACGCAGACGACATGGTGCTGGTGGACGACCAGCGTCAGGGCCGGCTCTATCTGGCAGTACGCGAGTCCGAGCTGCTACCCGTCATGCTCTGGCTAAGCTTGGTGCCGTTGCTGCTCGCGCTGCTCGCGATGGGCTTGCTCAGTTGGCTCACGTACCGAATCACCGCGCGCTTGGTGGAACCGATCAACTGGCTGTCGCGCGAAGTTGCGCGTTGGGACCCGACCAAGTCAGAAGAGCCGATCGCGCTACCGGAACCATTGACCGATCACGCCCGAGCGGGGATCGAAGTCAAACGCCTGACGATGGCGTTCCAGGGCCTGCGTCAACGCCTGCGTGAGTTCGTGCAGCGCGAGCGCGACTTCACCCGCGATGCGAGTCACGAGCTGCGCACGCCGCTGACCGTGGTCCGGGTCGCCACCGATCTGATGTTGGGAGATCCCGACACCACGCCGCGCGCGCACCGCTCACTGGCGCGCATCCAGCGTGCGGGACGCGACATGGAAGCGGTGATCGATGCCTTCCTGATCCTCGCCCGCGAGAGCGAAGCAGCGCCGCAGCGCGAGCCCTTCGAAGTCCGCGACGTCGTCCACGAGGAAGTGGACCGCATCCGCCCGCTGCTGACCGACAAACCCATTGAATTGTCGGTCGTCGACGAAGGCGCGCCGCGGCTGTTGGCGCCCCCGCACGTGCTCAAGGTGATGCTCTGCAACCTGCTCAACAACGCGGTGCAGTTCACCGAGCGCGGCCAGATCGAATTGCGTCTGACACCCGACCGTATCGAGATCCGCGACAGCGGTATTGGGATGTCGCCGGAAACCATTGCCAAGGCGTTCGAGCCGTTCTATCGCGCCGACATCACCCGTCCGGACGGCAAGGGCATGGGCTTGTCGATCGTGCGGCGACTCGGCGAGCGCTTCGGCTGGCCGGTCAGCCTGAGCAGCACGCCCGGGCAGGGCACCCTTGCTGTGATCCGATTCAATGTATGAGGCGCCGTGCCAGGCGAGGCCCGAAGAGGTCATGTCAGGTGGTCGTGCGTGGATGGACGGACGGAGTGACGACCGTAAGGCAGGTCGGCACGTCTACGAGTGATCATCCTGCGGCGCGCGCACGCGGGCATTGCGCTGACGGGTCAATGTCTCCGCATTCCGCGGCGCCATCGGTCGCGATGGCGGGCGTCGGCGCGCTACCGGTCGGGTTGAGCGTGCAGGGGATCGCGAAGGCAGCGGGTTTGTCGATCTCGGCTTGATTCGGCAGACACCCGACGCGCATCCCTTGCTGGATGCCACCCAGCCATGCGCCCGTTCGGGGTGAGACGGATGGCGGGACAAAAAAACGGCCCGAAAACTCGGGCCGTTTTTTATACTTGAGAACTATCAGCGGGTATACAGCAGGCGGTTCGGAGAACCGGCGGGGTCGCTGACCTTGTTGAGGCTGGCCTTGTTGTAGATCCGGCTGCGTACCGTTGCGGGTGTGGCGGCATTGTCCGCCGCAAGGACCAGGACCGCAGCGCCAGCCACGTGTGGCGAGGCCATCGACGTGCCGCTGATGGTGTTGGTCGCGGTGGTGCTGGTGTACCACGCCGACTTGATCGAGCTGCCCGGCCCAAAGATTTTCACGCAGCTGCCGTAGTTGGAGAACGACGAACGCGCATCGGTGGATGTGGTCGAGGCCACAGTGATCGCATTGGTCACGCGAGCCGGCGAGTAGTTGCAGGCGTTGGCGTTGTCATTGCCGGCCGCGACCACGACCGTTACGCCGCTGTTGATCAGGTTGTTGACCGCGGTGTCGGTGGCCGACGAGGCGCCGCCGCCCAGGCTCATGTTCGCCACCGCCGGCAACACGCGGTTGTTACGCACCCAGTCGATACCGGCAATGATCGTGGAGTTGGCACTGCCGCCGGTGCAACCGAACACCCGCACCGGGACCAACCGCACCCCTTTTGCGATGCCCCAGGTGGCGCCGCCGATGGTGCCGGCGACGTGGGTGCCATGTCCGTTGCAATCGCTGGTGCCCCGGCCGTCGGCGATGGCGCTGTAGCCGCCGCTCACGCGTCCGCCGAAGTCGCTGTGGCCCGCCAGGATGCCGCTGTCGATCACGTACGCGCGCACGGCCGAGCCCACATAGTCGTAGACGTAGGTACCGTTGAGCGGCCGGTCGCGTTGGTCGGACCGGTCCAGACCCCACGTGGCGCCGCTCTGGGTTCCATCGACGAAGGACATGCCGTCTTCCTCGACATAAGCCACACGCGGATCGCGCAGCAGGCGGCTCACGGATTGCGCGGACGCCTTGGTCGCGAAGCCGTTGAGGGCGTGGCCGTAAACACGGTCGACGTTGAGGTCAAAGCGCGCGGCCAAGTCGACGGCGGCGTGCTCGACCGCCTTGGCCATGCCAGGTGCCCCGCCGGCAGCGCCGACGGCGTCATCTTTCAAAACCACGATGTACTGGCCGGGAATGGGATTGTCGACCCGGCGGAGTTCCGCGGCCACGACGGAGGAGCTAAGAGCCAGGGATACGGCCAGTGCAAGGGTGCGTCTGATCATCATGGGTAGCTTTTCCGGAAAGTGATGGGTGAATGGGTACCGTCAATAACGGTATCGCTACGCCCTTCACACCCCCGATGTCACCGGGTGCAGTGCGCAGCCAAGACGAGACTCGGAATGCTGCAGCCACGATGTCAAGAATTTCGGCGCAGTCGCCGGCCCAGCAAATCCCTACATGAGCGTACGGATTGAAAAAAATCCTTGTCATACAATGACCTGCGAAAAGTGAGCCGTTGTCCCGCGCATCGGGCGCATGGCACGATTGTTGCGTTGCACATCAGATTTGCGACGGAATACGCGCCAGCTAGGGGCACGCGTGGACAGCTATGCTGCTAGTCCGCTGACTTATGCTGGTGCTCCGATGCGCTTCGTCGCCCTTGTGATCCTCGCCCTGATGTCGACTCCTGCACTTGCCGAAACCAAAACCGCACTCGTGATTCACGGCGGCGCCGGTTTCGTGCCGAAAGATGCGCTTAGTCCCGCGGATGTTCGGGGCTACCACGCCGACCTCAACCGCGCGCTCGACGCCGGCAACACGATCCTTGCCAGCGGCGGCAGCGCCGTCGATGCGGTGCAGGCCGTTGTCGTGATTCTCGAAGAATCACCACGGTTCAACGCCGGCAAGGGTGCGGTGTTCAACGCCGCTGGCGGGCATGAACTCGACGCCTCGATCATGGAAGGCCATACCCGCCGTGCCGGCGCAGTCGCCGGCGTCACCACGGTGCGCAATCCGATAAAGCTGGCGCGCACGGTGATGGAGCACAGCGCACACGTAATGCTTGCTGCGGGCGGAGCGGAAGCATTCGCAGATACCCGACCCGAGATCGAACGCGTCGCGAACACTTGGTTCGACACCGATCCCCGCCGACGTGCGCTGGAGAAGGCGCAGCGGGACGAGGTCAGTGGCAAACAGGCTAGCGGTTACGCCTACGACGACGAGCCGCCCTATTTCGGCACCGTTGGCGCGGTCGCGCTGGACCGGCACGGCCACATCGCCGCGGCGACCAGCACCGGCGGCATGACCAACAAGAAATGGGGTCGCATTGGGGATTCGCCGTTGATCGGCGCCGGCACTTGGGCCGACGACGGATGCGGAGTCTCTGGTACGGGATGGGGCGAGTACTACATCCGCAATGCGGTCGCGCATGACATCTGCGCGCGCGTGGCGTATCGCGGCGATACGCTCGCGCAGGCCGCCGACGAGGTCGTTAACCAGATCGTGCCCGCGCATGGCGGCGACGGCGGCGCGATTGCTTTGGATCGCGACGGCAATATCGCCATGCCATTCAACAGCGGCAGCATGTTCCGCGGCTGGATCAAACCCGACGGCAGTCGCGGGACGGCGATCCATGGCGAGAATGAGTAGCGCTCGCCGCTTGCGAGTTTACGTAGGGCGCGAAGTTACGGTGGGCACAGGCATGCGAGGGACAAACAAGGCGGTGGTACTTCCCATGCAGGCAGACCTTAGGGGCATGCCCACTGTGATGGCCTGCTTGGACAGAAAAATGTGACCTGAAAATGAGCGCCAGCGGAGGCTGTGTTTTACAACGACCTGCTAACGCAGGGGCGACCGCTTTATCTAGATCGCGCTACGTGAATAGGGGCGAACGTCGATGCCGGTCGGAAGCGGCCTTGCCGCCGTGGATGTATCGATCATCAAGCCCCATTCCTCCCTGGCTACCAACACCCATTAGCCCTGTCGATCCCCAACCCCTCATGCACCCGTGGTGACCCCAGACCACTACGCTCCACGCAGCGGATTGCGCCAGGTTGAGCGCCCGCTGCTCGGATGATTGAAAACGCACGATCGCCGTTCTAGCAACAAGTGATCGAGCATAGGGGCGTCGAGAATCATCCGGGTAATCCCCGCAAATAGCTGCAGCCAGACCTGGAATTTCTGGTTGTCTGTCCTACGGCAGAACGCCTGCATGGAATCGCACCGCGCGCTACGACTGGCCCAACTCCTGTTCAACTCAGCCGAGCAGATGCAGGAATCGCCGACCCGCTAGTCGGCACAACCACAAGCGCCCGAACATGTCGCTCAATGTTCTTACTTCGATGCAACGATGGGCATTGTCCGCTTAGCTCGATTTTGTGGGCCACTGCAAATAATGGGCGATAACCCGTGGATTTCATTTTCGCAGGACGATAGAGTGCGGCGCCAAGCCCATTTTCTGGTCGCGGAGCGACTAAACAGCTTCTTGGGCGATACGTTGTACTGGAGGATGTTATGCAGGATGCAATTGTGCCCACGGGAAGCGTCTCCTTTCTGGACAAGGCGGAGGCGCACCGAATTCTCATCGAGTGGAACCGGACATAGCAGGCTTACGATCAGACGGAGACGGTCTGTGGGCTTATCGAGAAGCGTGCGCAAGCGCATCCGGGAAAGACTGCAGTCATCGATGGTGACGCGGAGATCGACTACGAGCGCCTGACGGCGCGCGCGCGCGCGATTGCGGGCGAACTTGTGACGCGGGGAGTGGAGCCCGGGTCGCTTGTCGGGGTGTGCATGAGCCGCACGTGGGAACTCGTGGCGACTCTAGTAGGCGTATTGCGGGCGGGGTGCGCGTACGTGCCGTTGGATCCTGAGTACCCACGCGAGCGGGTGCGCTACATGTTGGAGCACGCTCGGGCAGCGATCGCCATCGTCGATAGCGAGAACAGGGCCGCGCTCTGTGAAGGGGTGCCCAAGCTCGTACGGCTCAGCGAAGTGAGGGAAGGGCCATCGAGAAGCATCGCCGCGCCGTCGGCGACGGACCTGGCCTATGTCATCTATACATCGGGGTCGACAGGGCAGCCGAAAGGGGTCGCTGTCGAGCATCGAAGCGTTGTGGCGATGACCCATTCGATGCGCGAGTTGCTGGATGACCAGGAGCTCGTGGGTGTGCTGGCGGCTACCTCGGTCTGTTTCGACCCCTCCGTGATGGAAATTCTGGGGACGTTGTCACTTGGCGGGACGGTAGTGTTGGCGGAAAACGTACTTGCGCTGCTCGAAATGACGTCGGCAGACCGGGTGAGGACGGCCATCATGGTGCCGTCGGCGATGCAGGCGCTGCTCGCGTCCGGATGGCGGCCGGAGGGAATCCGCTGCGTCGTGCTTGGTGGCGAGGTGCTTAAACGCTCGCTGGTGGATCAGTTGCATGCGTTGGAGCAAGGGCCGCGCGTGGTCAACGTGTATGGGCCTACCGAGGACACGGTCTTTTCGACAGCCACCGCGGTCGCGGTGGGTGTGGAGACGATCACGATCGGCAAACCGGTGTCGAACTCGCGGTCGTACATCCTGGACGATGCTATGCAGCCGGTTGCTGTCGGGGTGCCCGGAGAGCTGTACCTCGCGGGCGACCAACTTGCGCGGGGATACCTGTACGACGAGGAGCGTACGAGGCAGCGTTTTGTCGGGGTGGATCCGAGCGGGCCGATTCCGGAGGAGCGGTTGTACCGAACCGGAGACCTGTGCCGCTGGAGCGAAGAGGGCGAGATCGTGTTCCTAGGCCGGGTCGACCATCAGGTAAAGATCCGGGGCTTTCGGATCGAGTTGGAAGAGATCGAATCAACGCTGGAGTCGATGGAAGGCGTGGACGGCGCAGCGGCGTCGGTCGTCGATGGGGGCGGGGGCAAAAAGACGCTCGTGGGATATGTGGTCAGCCGGGACGAGGCGGTGACAAGTGAGGCGGCGCGAGCGCATGTCGCGGGGCGGCTGCCCAAGTACATGGTGCCCCGGGTCGTGGTGCATCTTGAGCAACTCCCCCTGTTACCCAATGGCAAGCTCGACCGCACGCAGCTCCCGCGGCCGAAGGTGAGCCCCGATCAGGACAAGTGCAAACACATCGGCCCTCCTCAGTCCGGCACCATGGTGTCCAGCGCCGCCGAGGGCTTGGTGCACCGTCTGGCGGGCCTTTCGACGGACCAGCGGCATGCGGCCGTGCTTGCGCTTATCAGGGGCGAAACGGCCCGGATCCTCAGTTTTCGTGATCCCGAGCAAGTACCGCCGCACCACTCATTCGACGCGCTCGGCCTCGACTCGCTGGACGCGGTTGAGCTGAGCCACCGGCTGGCCACGGTTGTGGGTCAAAAGCTGCCCGTCTCCCTGACTCACGAGCACCGAACCCCCACCGCCGTTGCCGCTTACCTCCTTGACGTGATGGGAAGCGGCGCCACTGAGAGCGCATCCACGGAAAAGGAGCGAGGCGCAGCCCTGGACACGCTGGGTCGGTTTCAGGCTGAAATTCAGTCAGGCCACCCGCCGTTTCTGGCAGCGAAAGCGCCGTACTGGTCCGCTACCGACAAGGGGACGCTTGTTCGGGAGCTCAAGCGCCTGCTGAGCCGTCAAGGCCGGGATCCCTACAGCAAGTTCGTACGTACCGGCAGCGCGCACAGAGGTACGGTTGTCGACGCGCATAGCGGCGAAGAACGCGACGCCATCGTATGGACGACCAATCTCTATCTGGGCCTCAACCGTGATCAGAACGTTATCGCGGATGCCAGGTCCGCCCTGGAGCGTTTCGGGACCGGGATGGGCACATCCGCGACAGCATCGGGCGTAACCGATTGTCACCTGGAGTTCGAAAAGGCCTTTGCCGAGCTGGTGGGGAAGCCTGCCGCATGCTTGTTTCCCACCGGATTCACCGCGAATCTCGGGGTTGTCGCGGGCCTTCTTGGCGACAAAGACGTAATCGTGATGGATCAGCTGTGTCACGCTTCCATCGTGGACGGCGCTCGCCTGAGCGGTGCGACGATAAGAACGTTTCGACACAACAATCCGTCCGACCTGGAATCGATTCTCAAGGCAGAAGCGTCGCCCTACCGCACGACCCTTGTAGCCCTCGAAGGCGTTTACAGCATGGGGGAGGGCACGGCCCCGGTGCACGACATCGTACGCACGTCAAAAAGATACGGTGCGCTCGTCCTCGTAGACGAGGCACATTCATTCGGCTTCTATGGCCCTCGCGGAGCCGGCCTTTGTGCCGCTCAGGGCGTCACCGACGAAGTCGACTTCATCATGACGACACTCAGCAAGGCGCTCGGGAGCCTTGGGGGCGTCATCGCTGCACGAGAGGAGCACATCGCGCTCCTGAAGTCGTCCGCCCGGGCATACATTTATCAGGCTACATCGACCCCGGCTGATATCGCGGCGGCGCTCGCCGCCTTGCGTCGACTGAGCACGGACGACGCACTGCGAGAGCGACTCTGGGATACCACCAACTACATGAGGGAGCGCTTCTCCGAAGCTGGCTATGATCTTGGCACCGGAGACGGCCCCATCGTCACTCCGCATTTTTCTGACAGCGACAAGCTCTACGGAATTGCTCGCGGCTTGTATGCGCGCGGCATCCACACTGCCGCTGTCACGTATCCCATCGTGGAACGCGGACGTGGTCGTCTCAGGTTCATCTGCTCGGCTTCGCACACACGAGATGACGTGGACAGAACCCTCGAGGCCCTAATCGACGCGGAACGCGAAGTTGAGGGGAATCGACAGACTTTGAAAGATCAGGTGTCCGACGACAGCGGAGTGCAAGCGAACCCATCGGTCGGAAGTAGTGGGTTTTATGGTGTCCCGAGCCATCCAACCGGCGAGGGTTCGAGCGACGCTCCTACAGGACGACCCGGCGTGGAGGAGTGGGCTAACGCCTTTTGCGTCTATCTAAAGGGGGCGCTGGCGAAGGTGGCTGGTCCGACTCCGAAGCTCGTTGTGTCCATAGGTCTTCTAGACGACGGAAAACGCATCACGATTTTGGTTAACGAGCGGGACATCACGATCGGAGATCAGGAGACAACGCTTACGCCGTTCTGCTCACTTCTTCTCACGGATAAGCAGTCGATCTCTGCCTTGTGCTCGTCTGATGTGCAGGCGTTGCTCGATACCGTTATCAAGGGCGCATGCGTATTGAACGGCCAGGCCGAGCCGTTCATTTGGTTCATTGGGCGAATGGCCGACTGGCAGCGCTTGCGGACGGTCTGACGAACCCCCTCGAACGTTCCCCGTCGTGCCCTAGGTAGTAACCCGCGCCCGACTTGCGTGGCACCTTTTTGAGCGCAACTCGTGCGGCTTCGCAGCCGGTGCCGCGTCGCTCCGGTTCCCCTTGCGGCATGGCGCTGATACCGGCGTTGGATAGCGGCTCCAAGCCGATCGCGAGGGGGGCTGCCCCTGTGCCCCCCCGCCCGCGAAAAAAACGCCGTTGTTCCACGTTTGGCAGCTGCCAATGATGGGTGCGCAGTCGAGCACGGGGTCGCTCCTGCGTACTGCTGCATCCCGGCCTGTTCAGGCCTCGGAGATGGCTCCTTCTGCTGGGCAAACTTATCCGTGGAGAATCTCCATCGACATGTTGAGGGTTCGTGGAGTGGATGAGCCGCGCGGCGGTGGACTTTGGATAGAGCTACCGGTTGGATTTAAGGACAATCAGACACTGAATTTGATTGGGCTGTGGCAGCGGCATAGCAGGCATCGAGGCGCACGGCTATAATCGCCGCCCCCCTCACCCCCCAGGACTCCCATGAGCATCGAACAGCTTGCCGAAACCGCCCAGGCCATGGTTGCCGCGGGCAAGGGCATCATCGCGATCGACGAGTCCAACGCCACCATCAAAAAGCGTTTTGACGGCGTCGGTATCGAGTGCACCGAAGAGAACCGCCGCGCGTATCGCGAGCTGCTGTTGGGCACGCCGAACCTGAGCCAGTACATCTCCGGCGCGATCCTGTTCGACGAGACACTGCGCCAGTCCACCAAGGGTGGCGTGCCGTTCGCCAAGCTCATGGCCGACAACGGCATCATCCCGGGGATCAAGGTCGACAAGGGACCGGTAGCGCTCGCGGGCTTCCCGGGTGAAGTGGTTACCGAAGGCCTCGACGGTCTGCGCGCGCGCCTGGAGGAGTACTACCGGCTCGGTGCGCGCTTCGCCAAGTGGCGCGCGGTAATCAACATCAGCGACGACATCCCGTCGGGCACCTGCATCGAGGCCAACTGCCACGCGCTCGCGCGCTACGCGGCCTTGTGCCAGGAGCAGGGCCTGGTGCCAATGGTCGAGCCGGAAGTGATAATGGACGGCAATCACGACATCGAGACCTGCTTCGAGGTTACCGAGGTCACGCTGCGTTCGCTGTTCGGTTCGTTGTACGAAAACAGCGTGATGCTCGAGGGCACGATCTTGAAGGCGTCGATGGTGCTGCCCGGTACGACCAGCAGCGACAAGGCCAGTGTCGAGGAGGTCGCTGCCGCCACGCTGCAGGTGCTGAAGTCAACCGTGCCGGCGACGCTGCCGGGCATCGTGTTTCTGTCGGGCGGGCAGTCTGACGAGGCCGCAACCGCGCACCTCAACGCGATGAACCAGATGGGCCCGAACCCGTGGCCGTTGTCGTTCTCCTACGGTCGCGCGATGCAGTCGGCGGCGCTGAAGCTGTGGTCGCAAGACATCGTCAACAACATCGCTTCCGCGCAGCAGACGGTGTTTGCGCGTGCGCGCGACAATGGCTTGGCGGCGCTGGGGCAGTGGAAGTCGGCGGCGTAGGCGAAGTCACTGGAGCCCCGCGTCCGAGGGGATGACGGGCAGGAAGACGCCCTCAAAAACGCCGGCCACGTGCCGGCGTTTTTTTGTCCAATGACGCGAGCGAACTAGCGGCGGCGCGCCCACCCGCTCGCGACCGATCAGGCCGCGAGCACCTGCCGATACAGCAGCGCCATCGCGGCATCGAAACACGCGAATGTCACCTGCTGCGGCTGCGCGTGTTCAACCTGCCACGCCCGCACCTCGTGCACCGCAATCGGTACGGCTAGTTCCGGCGGGTAGCCGTAGAGCCCGCAACTGATTGCCGGGAACGCGATCGACTTGATCTGATGGCCCATGGCCAGCTGCATGCAGGCGCGATAACAGTTCGCGAGTAATTCCGCCTCGCCGGCGTCGCCGCCTTGCCACCTCGGGCCGACCGTGTGGATTACATGGCGTGCATGCAAGCGATGGCCCCCCGTGCGGCGGGCCTCGCCGGTCGGGCAACGTACGTTAGGAGTGACTTCGGGCAGGGCGATGCATTCGGCCAGCAACCCCGGCCCGGCGGCCCGATGGATCGCGCCGTCGACCCCCGCACCGCCAAGCAGGGACTCGTTGGCGGCGTTGACGACGGCATCGACCGCGAGGGACGTGATGTCGCTTTGAATGACGTTGATGCCGATCACACCCGTGGGCTCCTCAACTCAGCGATTCCAGCCAGTCGTCGTCCGAGGCCTCGTTGACGCCTTCGAACAGGAACGTGCTGAGGTAGCGTTCGCCGGTGTCGGGCAGCATCGCCAGGATCACCGTGCCTTCAACCGCGGTGCGCGCGACTTCCAACGCCGCGGCAGTGGTAGCGCCGGCGGAAATGCCGACGAATATCCCTTCTTCCTGCGCCAAGCGGCGCGCGGTGTCACGCGCGAGCACGTCATCGATCGGCAGGATCGCGTGGGCGACATCGGGGTTGAGCACTTCGGGCACGAAGTCCGGGGTCCAGCCCTGGATCTTGTGGGGTTGCCACTCCTTGCCGCCGAGCAGCGAGGCGCCAGCGGGTTCGCAGGTGGTGATGCGCACCTCGGGCCGGGCAACTTTGAGCACTTCGCCGACACCGGTCAGGGTGCCGCCGGTGCCCCAGCCGGTGACGAAATGATCGAGCCGGCGGCCGGCGAAATCCCGCAGGATCTCAGCCGCGGTGGTCTGGCGGTGATAGGCCGGGTTGGCCGGGTTGGCGAACTGGCGGGCGAGAAACCAGCCGTGCTGGGCCGCCAGTTCCTCCGCACGTCGCACCATGCCGCTGCCGCGCGCGGCGGCCGGTGTCAGGATCACCTTGGCGCCGTACGCGCGCATCAGCTTGCGGCGTTCGACCGAAAACGTCTCCGACATGACCGCGACGAATTTATAGCCGCGCGCGGCGCATACCATCGCCAGCGCAACGCCGGTATTGCCCGACGTAGCCTCGATCACGGTGTCGCCGGGATTGAGCTCGCCGCGGACCTCGGCCTCGAGAATGATCGCCAATGCCAGGCGGTCCTTGACCGAGCCGCCTGGGTTGAACGATTCGACCTTGGCGTACAGCGTGACGTGCGGCGGGGCAAGGCGGTGCAGACGCACCACAGGCGTGCGGCCGATGGTGTCGAGGATGCTGTCGTGGATCATGCGCAACTCCTGAGCGGGTGGGGGAAGGGACGGCTCAGTACCGGAAGTGTGCGCGCCGTCCATGCGCGGTGCGCAAACTGTGCGCGCGGTCTAGGACACGACCATGATCAGGGTGCACTGCCGCGCCCCAGCCTGTCGAGCCGCACCGCCGCATTACCGCTAGTCGCGTCAACCGTTGCCCCGCGCGGGCGTTACCACCCGGCGGCTAGACTGCATCACCCGATTCGACTCCCTAACTGAGAGAAGCATGCGGACCCAACCCCGATCCGGCACCGCGCGTGCCCTCGTTGCTGCCGGCGCGCTGTTGCTGGTCCTTGCGGGCTGCGGCCGGGATGCGGCCCCGCAGAAGCGTGGCGGCGGTGAGCGTCCGGTGCCGGTGACCACCACCCAGCTGCGACTGCAGCCTTGGAGCGACACTGTGCAGGCGCTGGGCAACGTCAAGGCGCGCGAATCGGTGACGGTCACTGCCAAGGTCAGCGAGACCGTGCAACGCGTACATTTCGACAGCGGCGATGTGGTCGCCGCAGGCGCGCCGTTGGTGACGCTGAGCGGGCAGTCGCAGCAGGCCGCGCTCGCCGAGGCGCAGGCTGCCGCCAACGAGGCCGAGCGCATGTACCGCCGCCAGAGCGAACTGGCCACGCAGCAGCTGATCGCGCGCGCCGCGCTCGACAGCCAGGGCGCGACCCGCGATGCCGCACGTGCGCGCGTCGCCCAGATGCGCGCCGAGATCGGCGACCGCACGATCCGCGCGCCGTTTGCCGGCGTGCTCGGGCTGCGCCAGATCAGCCCGGGATCACTGGTCACGCCGGGTACGGCGATCGTGACGCTCGATGACACCGCGCGCGTGTTCGTCGATTTCCCGGTGCCTGAAGCGATGCTCGCGAACGTGGCCGCCGGCCAGCGCCTCGAGGCGACCAGCGCGGCTTATCCGGGGCGTAAGTTCGATGGCATCGTCAGCATCATCGACGCGCGCGTCGATCAAGCCACGCGCGCGCTGACCGTGCGCGGCGATTTCGCCAACATCGACCGCGCGCTGCGCCCGGGCATGCTGCTGCAGGTCACGTTGTCGCGTCCGGAACGGCAAGCGTTGCTGCTGCCCGAGATCGCGGTGGTGCAGGTCGGCAACAGCTCGTTCGTATACCGGGTCAAGCCCGACGGCAGCGCCGAGCGCGCCGACGTCAAGATCGGCGCGCGCCGCGATGGCCTGGCCGAAATGCTGGAAGGCCTCAAGGCCGGCGACAAGGTCGTCGTTGATGGCACCGGCAAGCTGCGCCCGGGCAGCAAGATCGTCGAAGGCGGCGCCAGGCCCGCCGGCAGTGGCAAATCTGCTGCCAAAAGGGACTGACTGCCATGAGTATCTCCGACCTGTCGATCCGTCGTCCGGTGTTCGCGACAGTGATGAGCCTGCTGTTGATCGTGCTCGGGGTGATGGCGTTCTCGCGCCTGACGCTGCGCGAACTTCCGGCGATCGATCCGCCGGTGGTGTCGGTCGATGTCGGCTACCCGGGGGCATCGGCGGGGGTGGTCGAGACCCGCATCACCCAAGTGCTGGAAGACGCCTTGTCCGGCATCGAAGGCATAGAGACGATCGAGTCGCGCAGCGTGAACGGTCGCGCCTCGATCAGCATCGAGTTCACCCTCGCGCGCGAGATCGAGGCCGCCGCGAACGACGTGCGCGATGCGGTCAGCCGGGTGTCCAACCGCCTGCCGGACGAAGCCGATCCGCCGCAGGTGGAGAAAGTCGAAAGCGATTCCGAAGTGGTGCTGTGGCTCAACATGAGCTCGACCCAGATGGACACGCTGCAGCTCACCGACTACGCCGATCGCTACGTCGTCGACCGGCTGTCGAGCATCGACGGCGTCGCCCAGGTTCGTATCGGTGGCCAGCAACGTTACGCGATGCGGATCTGGCTGGATCGCGATGCGCTCGCCGCGCGCGGCATCACCGTCAACGAGATCGAGGCGGCATTGCGCGCCGAAAATGTCGAACTGCCGGCCGGCCGGATCGAATCCGACACGCGCGACTTCACCCTGCGCGTCGCCCGCGGCTATCAGAAGCCCGAGGACTTCGCCCAGATCCCCCTGACCAAAGGCGCTGACGGCTACGTGGTGCGGCTGAGCGATGTCGCCAAGGTCGAACTGGCGTCGGCCGAACGCCGCGCTTATTACCGCAGCAACGGCGAACCGAACATCGGCCTGGGCATCGTCAAGACCTCGACCGCGAACAGCCTGGATGTTGCCCTGGCCGCGCGTGCTGAGGCCGTCCGGATCCAGCCAACGCTGCCGGCCGGGAGCAAGATCTTCGTCGCGTTCGATACCACCGTCTTCATCGAGTCGGCCGTCCGGCGCGTGTACCACACGCTGTTCGAGGCGATCGTGCTGGTGTTGATCGTGATCTGGTTGTTCCTGGGCAGCCTGCGCGCGGCGTTGATTCCGGCGCTGACGGTGCCGGTGTGCCTGGTCGCGGCGTTCATCCCGCTGTACGCGTTTGGCTTCTCGATCAACCTGATGACCTTGTTGGCACTGGTGCTGTGCATCGGCCTGGTGGTCGACGACGCGATCGTGGTGCTGGAGAACATCCAGCGCCGCGCGGACCTGGGCGAACCCCGGCTGGTCGCCGCCGCGCGCGGCACCAAGCAGGTCGCGTTCGCGGTGATCGCGACCACCGCCGTGCTGGTCGCGGTGTTCCTGCCGATCGGCTTCATGGAAGGCAACACCGGGCGGTTGTTCCGCGAGTTGTCTGTGGCGTTGGCTGGTGCTGTCGCGATCTCGGCATTCGTCGCGTTGACGCTCACGCCGATGATGTCGTCGAAGCTGGTGCGGCCGCACGATGAGCAGAAGTCCAACCGCGTACACCGCTGGGTCAATGCGCGTTTGAGCGGGCTGAGCGTGCGCTACCAACGCTTCATCGATCGCAGCGTCGAGCGGCCGTGGCTGTTCGGCGGACTGATGCTGGTGGCGATCGCGCTGAGTTTCGGCTTGTTCAAACTGGTGCCGTCGGAGCTAGCGCCGCCGGAGGATCGTGGCGCGTTCTTCGTGTCGGTGGTCGGCCCCGAGGGCGCAGGCTACGACTACACCGTGAAGCAGATCCAGCAGGTCGAAAAGGTGCTCGCCCAACATGTCGGCGACGAGAAATCCGGAAAGCCCATCCAGCGCGCCAACACCCGCGTGCCCGGCGGCTTCGGCGCGAGCGAGGAGATGCACACCGGCCAGGTGATCGTGTTTCTGCAGGACTGGGACAAGCGCGACGCCAGCACCAACGACGTGGTCGACAGCCTGCGCGGCGAGCTGGCCCAATTGCCCGGTGTGCGCGCGAACCCGCAGGTGCGTACCGGCCTGGTGCGCAGCCGCGGCCAGCCCTTGCAGATCGTGCTGGGAGGCCCGGACTACGCCGAACTCGCGCAATGGCGCGACAAACTGCTCGCGCGGATGGAGCAGAACCCGCAGCTGTTCTCCGCCGATTCGGACTACAAGGAAACCCGGCCGCAGATGCGCGTGCAGATCGATCGCCAACGGGCGGCCGACCTCGGCGTGAGCGTGGCCGACATCGGCCATGCGCTTGAGACGATGATGGGCAGCCGCCGCGTCACCACGTTCGTGCAGGACGGCGAGGAGTACGACGTGGTCGTGCAGTCCGACAAAGCCGGACGCGCGTCGCCGGCCGACCTCGCAGCGATCCAGGTGCGCGCGCGCGACGGCGGCCTGGTGCCCTTGTCGAACCTGGTCACGCTCAATGAGCTGGCCGAACCGGGCAGCCTCAACCGCTTCAACCGCCTGCGCGCGATCACGATCAGCGCCGGCCTCGCGCCGGGGTACCGCATGGGCGACGCGATTGCGTGGGCCAACCAGGTTATTGCCGAGGAATTGCCCGATCACGCCCAGGTCGACTGGAAGGGCGAGTCGCGCGAATACCAGGCCGCCGGCGGCGCGGTGCTGCTGACATTCACGCTCGCGCTGCTGATCGTGTTCCTGGTACTCGCGGCGCAGTTCGAGAGCTTCATCCATCCGTTCGTAATCATGCTGACGGTGCCGCTGGGCGTGCTCGGCGCGCTGATCGGGCTGGCCCTGACCGGTGGCACGCTCAACCTGTTCAGTCAGATCGGCATCGTGATGCTGGTCGGGCTGGCGGCGAAGAACGGCATCCTGATCGTCGAGTTCGCCAACCAGCTGCGCGATGCCGGCCGCAGCATCCACCAGGCGATCGTCGAGGCCGCAAGCGTGCGCCTGCGCCCGATCCTGATGACGTCGATCGCGACCGTGGCCGGCGCCTTGCCGCTGGTACTGGCCGGCGGCCCGGGCTCGGCCAGCCGCGCCACGATCGGTGTGGTGGTGATATTCGGCGTATCGTTCTCAACGCTGCTCTCATTGTTTATCGTGCCGACGTTCTACGTGCTGCTCGCGCGCTACACGCGCTCGCCCGATGCGGTGAAGCACGAGCTCGACCGCCTTGAATCCACCACGCCGCTTGCCGGCGGCTCCACCTGAGCAACCACCCGATCCCATGCCCGACCATCGTTCCCGCCCGCCGCGTCCGCCATCCTCCACCGCCAATCCGTGGGGACAACCGCGTGAACCGCGTGAGGGTGGGGAAGGTCACGAGCGGCCGCGCGAGGGTGCGCCCGGGAAACCCGAACGGGCGCCCTCGCCGTACCGACAAGCTGGGTCGAACGTGCCGCACCCCGCGGCCGTGCCATACCGGCAGGGTCCGCCGCGCGCACCGCGCGATGCGTCTTCTTCCTCAGGCACGACTTCGTCGCGGTCGCCCGGCGAGCGCGCGCCGCGCGTCTATCCGCCGCCGCGTGCACCCCGGCCGCACGCGCAGCCTCTCGAGCCCAGTTCCGACGACGCTGCATTGCATGCCGAGATGGAGGCCGCGCTGTCGCCCTCGCGCGAGCGTCGCAATGCCGAGTTGCGCCTGTACGGGCTCAACGCCCTGCACGCGGTATTCGCCCGGCGCCCGCAGGCGATCCGCAAGGTCTACCTGAGCGAGGCGCGCATACCGGCGCTGCAGCCGCTGCTGAAATGGTGCGTCGCCAACCGTGTCGGCTACCGCGTGGTCGACGAAGCCGACCTGCAGAAGCTTGCCGCGAGCGCCCACCACGAAGGCGTGGTCGCGGACGTGCTGCGGCCGGAGCAGGCTTCGCTTTCGGAATGGCTACGGGAGCTGCCGGCGGGCCCGCAATGCGCGATCTGGCTCGATGGCGTTGGCAACCCGCACAACCTCGGCGCGATCCTGCGCTCGGCCGCACATTTCGGCGTCGCCGCGGTGCTGCTGCCGAAACATTCGCCGCTGGCGTTGTCCGGCGCCGCGGCGCGCGTGGCCGAAGGCGGCGCGGAGGTGGTACCGATGGTGCGGCTGGGCCGTAGCGACAATTCCCTGGCACAGCTGCGCAGCAGCGGCTTCACGCTCGCCGCGACGCTGGTCCAGGGCGGACGCGATCTGTTCGCGACGCCACTGCCCGAGCGCGTGGTCTATGTGCTTGGCGCGGAAAGCGAAGGCATGGATCGTGAGCTCATCGCCGCCTGCGACCTGCAGCTGTCGATCCCCGGCAGCGGCGCGGTCGAGAGCCTCAACGTCGCTGCGGCGACCGCGGTGATGCTGGCGGCGTGGAAGTCGCGCCGCTGATCGAACGCCCGGGTAGGACCTGACGCCCCAAGCTCATTGCCCCGTCATCCCGGGGACGCGCGGATCCAGTGCCTTGCGCCCGGAGAACAGCAACGTCGCTGGATTTCTGCGTGCGCAGGAGTGACGGGTTTGCGTGCGCGGCATCGCCAGCTTGGTGAGCGTGCCCGTGCCCCCGTGCCCATCATCCCCGCGAACGCGGGGATCCAGTGCCTTGCGCCCGAGAACAGCAACGTCGCTGGATTCCTGCGTGCGCAGGAATGACGGGTTTGCGTACGCAGGCATCGCGAGCTTGGTGAGCGTGGCGAGCGTGCCCCCCGTGCCCCCGTGCCCCGTGCCCCGTGCCCGTCATCCCCGCGAACGCGGGGATCCAGTGCCTTGCGCCCCGAGAGAAGCAACGCCGCTGGATTCCTGCGTGCGCAGGAATGACGGGTTTGCGTACGCAGGCATCGCCAGCTTGGTGAGCGTGGCGAGAGCGTGCCCCCCGTGCCCCCGTGCCCCCGTGCCCGTCATCCCCGCGAACGCGGGGATCCAGTGCCTTGCGGCCCGAGAAAGCAACGTCCCTAGATTCCTGCGTGCGCAGGAATGACGGGTTTGCGTACGCAGGCATCGCGAGCTTGGTGAGCGTGCCCCGTGCCCGTCATCCCCGCGAACGCGGGGATGTGCCGTAGATGGCCTAGAGCGCCGCCCGTGCCCGAATGCCTCATTCCACCGGCGGCACAACCACTTTGGCCGCGCTACCGAAATCGCCTTCTGCTGACGCGGCCAGGTAGGCGAACACCGCATACGCCGCGACGTTCTGCGCCAGTGCCTGCGGATCGATCTTGTCGAAGGTGTCGTCTGGCGTGTGGTGCAGATCGAAATAATCGGTTCCGTCCTGGCGCAACGTGGCCCACGCTAAGCCTTGCGCGGCGAACGTGCTGATGTCGGGCCCCGGGCCACCCTGGCCAGGCGTGTGGGCGATGCCAAGCGGCGCGAGCGCGGCGGCGATCTGGCGGTCTGCGGCCTGGGCATGCGCGGGGGCGGAACTCGAATACGCGTAAATGCGGCCGGCGCCGAAGTCGCTTTCGGCCGCGATTTGATGGCGCACCACGTCTTTTGCGTACTTCAGTGCGTACGCCTTGCCGCCGTACAGGCCTTGTTCTTCGTTGGCGAATGCGACCACGCGGATCGTGCGTACGGGTGGGGTGGGCATTTGTCCGATCAGCGCGCCCGCGGCCATGGTCAGGCCGACGCCGGCACCATCATCGATCGCGCCGGTGCCCAGGTCCCACGAATCCAGATGACCGCCGATCAGTACGACTTCATTCGATAACTTGCGTCCGCCGGAGCCGCCACCTTTTGAACCAGTAGCTTTCGAACCGGTAATTTCGCCAATCACGTTGTGCGAGGTCGCCGTGCCTTCCCAGCCGCAATCCAGCGCCACGCGCACGCGCTGCGGGCCGAGTGCGAGCAAGCGGCTGAGTTGTTCGGCATCGGGTACCGCCAGCGCCGCCGACGGGATCGGCGTCAGGCCGTCGTCGAAACGGGTAATGCCCGTGTGCGGATTGCGGTGCGAGTCGGTGCCGGCCGACCGCATCAGGTAGGCCGCCGCACCAGCGCGGATCGCCGCCGACGGCCCTCGGCTGCGCACGCGCGACGCCGGACCGTAACCGCTGCCATCGCGCGCGCGCTCCATCTTGACGTCGATAAAGGCAATCTTGCCGGCGAGCGAACCGGGTGCGGCCGCCTCCAGCGCGGCCAGGTCGGCAAAGCGCACGATTAGGCCTTCGACCGTGCCGCCGGGGCTGCCGCCGAGTGCGGTTACTACCAGCGGCTGCCCCTGCGCGCCGACCACGCGGGCATGTTCGCTGCGCCGTTCCCATTTCGGAAACGTCACCGGTTCGAGCCACACCTTGTCGAAGCCCAGTTCGTGGAATTTCGCCTGCGCCCACGCCACCGCGCGCGCATCGGCCTCGCTGCCGGCCAGACGGGGGCCGACCTCGGTCGTCAGCGACTGCGTGATGCGATAGCCCAAGTCGCTGGCCAATGCGGTCTCGCGCAGTTGAGCGGCGTTGGCGATAGCCGCTTCGGGGATGTGGGTTACGCGCGCGGCGGCCACGATGCTGCCGGTGGTCGATAGCGCGGCCAGACCAACGGCCATGGCCAACACGGATGCGCGCATGCAACTTCCCCTGAAAGACGAAGCCGCGAGCGTAGCAAGTTGTCCGTTCGCGTTGAGGTGCCTCAAGTCACGCGAGGTGTGCCGCCGCCGACCAAGCCTAGGCCAACGGCGCTCAGCGATTGAGGGAATCGCGAATCTCCCGCAACAGCAGCACTTCCTCGGCCGGGGCCGCGATCACCACTTCGGCCGGCGTACGCATGCGGTTGTAGGCCTTGAGCACGAGGAAGATCACCAGCGCGACCAACACAAAATCGAGCATCGATTGCAGGAACGTGCCGTACTTGATCGCGAGCTCGGCCGCGACTTCCTTGCCATCGACGCCCACCTGCGCCGGGGTGACCACCACCTTCCAGTCCGCGACGCTGACGCCTCCGGTCATGGTGGCAATGAGCGGCATCACGATGCCCTCGACCAGAGCAGTGATGACCTTGCCGAACGCGGCGCCAATGACCACGGCCACGGCCAGATCGATGACGTTGCCGCGGGCAATGAATTCCTTGAACTCGCCGATCATGCGCATAGTGGACTCCTAGGCAGGGGGATATGTGGTGGCGGGTCCTGCGCGCCGGCTAACAAAACGAGGGCGGGCTTAATCTAATACGGCGGCTCGGCTTATCGCTGGCATCGCTTTGAAAGTTGCACCCAGTCACCCGAGTTTAGAGACCCAAGGCGCTGGGGTCTTGCTTTCGCAGGAGCGAAGGGGGGCGCTTTTGTTGTCGTCATCCCCGGAAAAGTGGCGGCCCGGTGACTGGAGGCTGGGAATCCAGCGTGGGTTTCTGCCTAACCAGAGAACCGACAGGCAAGACGCGCGCGGTTACATCCGCTTTGCACGCGATGACTATGCCGATTGCACTACTTCGCCGTGAAGCCCGACCACACCATCGAGCGTGGCCTCGAACCGGTCGCCCGGCTGCAGTGGGCCTACTCCGGCGGGCGTGCCCATAAACACCAGATCGCCCGCACGTAGCGCGAACAACTTGGACAGCTCGTGCAGGATCTCCGGCACATTCCAGACCAGGTCGCCAAGCGCGCCGTGCTGCCGGACCTCGCCGTTGACCCGCAGCGTCAACGAGTGCATCGACAGATCGCCAACCTCGTGGGCCGGCACCAGCGCGCTGATCGGTGCAGAGTGGTCGAACGCCTTGCCGGTATCCCAGGGCAGGCCCTTGGCCTTGGCGGTGGCCTGCAGGTCGCGGCGGGTCAAGTCCAGGCCGACCGCGTAGCCGAACACCAGCGCATCGGCTGCAACCGGATCAAGTAGGCCGTCGGGCGCGTCCGCGCCAAGCGCGACGACCAGTTCGACCTCGTGGTGCAGGTCGTTGGTGCCACGCGGATACGGCACGCGGCCGTCGAGCACTACGGCGTCAGCCGGTTTGCAGAAGAACACCGGGTTGCCGCGATCGGCGGCAGAGGTCGGTACCACTGCGCCCATCTCGCGCGCGTGCTCGGCGAAGTTGCGGCCGACGCAGTAGATGCGGCGCACCGGAAAGGTATCGGCCGCCGTGTCGGGGGCAACCGAGGAATAAGTGACCGCGTCGCTAGACCCAGCGCCTTGACGGCGGACAGGGATGCGGTGGTGCGGCGCGGCCGCGATGACGTCAGCCATGCCTCAGCGCCGCAGCAGCGGCGTGCGGACGACGCGATACTCGGCGTCGACGATGCGTGGATCGCGCGCGATGGGTTTGCCGCGGCGCATGAATAATTTGTAGGCAAGTCCCACAACCAGCATGATCCCGCCCACCACGACGCCGAACATCACCAGCACCACCACCAACGCCAGCCCGACCAGACCCAGCGCAAAGCGCAGCAGCCGGTGGCGCGGCTTGCGCGGTTCGAATGCGGCGCGCACGCGCGCGTTGAAATCGTGGGTACCGAGGCGGGAAAAATCGAAGAAACGGGTCTGGGCGAACATGCGATGGGTCGTGGGAGAATGTGGCGGGGGCCGGACACGCGAGTATCGGCTCGAGGGATGGTCGAGTTGTGAGAACTTCGTTAAACGAAAATCCTGTCGGCGCAGCCGCATCGCTGCTGAGCTTGGATCGGCTCGCAGATGGCGGCTTTGCTGAGGTAGAAGTCACGATCGCCGGTGATGCCGAATCGTTGCTGCTGTATCGCGCCGGTGATGCGGTGCGTGCGTGGCTCAACATCTGCCCGCATGCGGGGCGTCGGCTGGACTGGGCGCCGGGCCAATTCCTGATGAGCAAAGACGGGCTGCTGGTCTGCGCCGCGCACGGCGCGAGTTTCGAGCTCTCCGGCGGGCAGTGTATCGCTGGTCCCTGCCGCGGCGATGCGTTGCGCGCGGTAGCCGTGGTCGTGCGCGATGGCGCGGTGTGGCTCGACAGCGAGGCGTGAACCGGAGTGGGCGTGCGCCCCTACGCTGGGCGCCACAGCGCGACTTGATCCGCTATCGCAATGTGGTCAGGGCACATTGACAAGGACATAGACAGATCATTACGCGCGCTGCGATTCGTTTCTGCGAGGCGATGCGCGTCGCGCTTGCCCTGATTTCAACCGAAGGAAGTCCATCCGGGTGTTGAAGACAACCTCAAGCCGTGCGTTTGAGCGCTGTCGGCCAACGTGGGTAGGCAGCGGCCGAACCCGTCAAAACAACAGGTTCACCATCGCCACCGTGAGCAGCGTATACACCAGCGACAGCGGCCCGCCGATCCGCCACAGCTCGGTGTTGGTGTAGCCCGCGGGGCCGGTGATCATCGAGATCACCGGGTTGGACGCGGTCATGAAATTGTTCGACGCCGACAGCGCCACGATCAGCGCAAACGCGGTCGGGTCACCACCCGCGGCGAGCGCGAGGTTGATCGCCAGCGGCACCACCACGATCGTCGCCCCAACGTGGCTGATCACCAGCGAAAACGCGGTGGTCAACAGGCCGAGCAACACCTCCAACAACCACAACGGCGTGCCGGTCGGCAGCCGTTCGATGGTGTGCCCGGCGACCCACGCCGCCGCGCCGCTGGAATCCATCGCCCAGCCCAGCGGAATCAGGCAGGCCATCAGGAATACCGTCTTCCAGTTGATCGCGTCGTAAGCCTCGTCGATGTTGAGTACGCCAGCGACCAGCATGCCGGCAACGCCGGTCATCAGCGCGATCGACACTGGCAACCGCGACGACAGCGCCAGCAGCATCGACACCGCGAAGATCACCAGGGCGAGTTTGAGCTTGTGCGGGCGCTGCTCGCCCTTGGGGTAGTCGGTGACCACGACCAGATCCTTGCTTGCGGCGGCTTCGGCCAGGTCGGTCCAGATGCTGTGGAAGACCAACATGTCGCCGGCTCGCAACGCCACGTCCCGGACGTTGCCGCGGTGCACGGTCTTGTCGCGATTCACCGCCAGCAGACTCAGGCCAAACTGTTTGCGCAGCTGCAGATCGCTGCCGGTCTTGCCGATGAACTTCGACGTCGCCGGGACTACGGCTTCGGAAATGCCGGCGCGGCTCGGGTTGAACAGGTCGGCGAAGTTGCGCAGGCGCGAGCTCAGGCGCAGAAAGTTGTTCTGGGCGAAGTCGCCGACCTGCTGCTTGGGCCCCATCGCCCCGAGCACGCTGCCGACCCAGATCCGCGCGTCCGCGGGTGGCGCGAGGCGTG
>JAYSZI010000115.1:0-44630 GCA_043738095.1 Lysobacter sp. | reverse complement strand
TGTCGTCGATGATGCAGATCGACACAGAGCGCAGCGAGACATCCAAGCCTGTGTAGTAGGTCATCTCATCTCTCCTAACCAAAGCCGGGGCTTTGGATTCTAGGGAGAGCTCGACCGAGAGTCGGTCCGCCCGATTACCGATGCTTTGGGCCGGGAAGCGTTAGAAAGCCAAGCCCGATACGCGTCGCAACGGAGGGCGCGTTGATTCCGCTCATGGTTCGACAAGCTCACCACGAACGGAATCAAACCTACGAACGGAATCAACCTTACGAACGGAGTCAACCTTACGAACGGAATCAATCTTACGAACGGAATCAATCTTACGAACGGAAGCAACCTAGGAACGGAATCAACTTGCTCGGAGAGCTTCGGAGGCGGAAAAGCAGCTCCTCCCTTTGGTCCGCAATGACAGCGCCGATGGTGTGGATATTTGCGTGCGGAGACTCCACGCAGCGGCAGACGCGGGACGAAGGCTCTTTCGCCCAGCCGCCCAACAACTAGGGCCGCTGATCCCCGCGACGAAACTGCTTGCTGCTACCGGTGTTGCATCAGTGCGCCGGGCTCGCCACAAGCTTGGCCTGCTGCCTAGCCGCCACCTTCTGATGGTCGCGGCCGATCAGCAGGTACATCACCGGCACCACGAACAACGTAAAGAACGTGCCGATCGCCATGCCGCCGACGATCACCCAGCCGATCTGGTTGCGCGCTTCCGCGCCCGCGCCCGTCGCGATCGCCAGCGGCAGCGACCCGAGCACCATCGCGCCCGTCGTCATCAGAATCGGGCGCAGGCGCAATGCCGCGGCGTCGATCACGGCGTCGAGCTTCGGCTGGCCGCGTTCCTGTAATTGGTTGGCGAACTCGACGATCAGAATGCCGTGCTTCGCGATCAGGCCGACCAGGGTGACGATCCCGATCTGGGTGTAGATGTTCCAGCTGCCGCCGGTCAGTTTTAGTAGTAAGAACGCGCCGAACATCGCCAGTGGCACGGCCAGCAGGATCACCAGCGGATCGACCCAGCTCTCGAATTGCGCGGCGAGCACCAGGAAGATGAAGACCAGCGCGAGCAGCAGGATCATGGCGAAGTCACTGGAGGATTCGCGGAACTCGCGGCTGCGTCCGGACAGGTCGTACTGCGCCTGCGGCGCGACCTCTTTGAGCGCGCCCTCCATCCAGGTCAGCGCCTCACCGATCGAGTAACCCGGGGCCAGACCGGCGCTGACCGTGGCCGAGCGCAGCTTGTTGAAGTGGTTGAGTTCCTTGGCCGCCACCGTCTCGCGGGCGCTAACCAGGTTCGACAACTGCACCATCTGGCCGTCGCGGTTCTTGACGAAGATGTTGGACAGATCGCCCGGCGTGCGGCGGTCGACATCCTCCACCTGCACGACCACGTCGTACTGCTCCGCACCTTTCTTGAAGCGGGTCACGTTGCGACCGCCGAGCAGCGTTTCCATCGTGCGTCCGACGGTGGCGACATCGCTGCCCACGGCCGCCACCTTGTCGCGGTCGACCTCGAGCTTGAGCTGCGGCTTGTCGAGCTTGAGGTCGCTGTCCGGGTTGGTCAGCTTCGGGTTCTGCTGCATCTTCGCCATCAGCTTCTGCACCGTGGCGCCGAGTTCCTCCCACGTGCCCGTGCCCTGCACCACAAACGCGACGTCCTGGCCGAGGAAATCGTCGCCGCCCAGCGGCGGTGGGGTCATGGTGAACGCCATCAGGCCGGGGATCGCGAAGAACATCTGCGCGGCCAGTCCGCTGGGCGGGAACGGACTGCCGGCGATCTCCTGTGCGGATTGCTCGCGGTGCTCCCAGTCCTTGAGCATGGTGAAGCCGATCGCCTGGGTGACATCCGGGAAGCCGACGATCTGGAACACGCGGGTTTGATCCGGCAGCCCCATCAGCATGCCTTCCATCTGCTTCGCGTACTTGTCGGTGTACTCCACCGTCGAGCCTTGCGGCGCGATGCCAATGGCCATGATGAAGCCCTGGTCCTCGGCGGGCGCGAGCTCTTTGGGCAGCGCCGACCACAGCGCGCCGGCGGCAACGAAGATCAGCAACGCGGCCACGACGACAGCCGCGCGCCACGCCAGCATCCGCTGCAATACTGCGCGATAACGGCGATCGATCCCGCGTAGCACGCGCTCGCCGGCCTGGTAGAAGCGGCCTTTGCCGCTGTCGTTGCGTAACAGCTTGGACGCCATCATCGGCGACAGCGTCAGTGCGGTGAAGCCCGACACCAGCACCGCGCCGGCGAGGGTCAACGCGAATTCGACAAACAGCTTGCCGGTGCGGCCGGTGGAAAACGCCAACGGCACGTACACCGCGGCCAGCGTCAGCGTCATCGCAATGATCGCGAAACCAATTTCCTTGCTGCCTTTGAGCGCTGCCTCGAATGGCGGCATGCCCTCCTCGACATGACGGACGATGTTTTCCAGCATCACGATCGCGTCGTCGACCACCAGGCCGATCGCGAGCACCATCGCCAGCAGCGTGAGCGTGTTGATGGTGAAACCAAACGCGTACATCAGCGCGAATGCGCCGACCAGCGATACCGGGATCGTCACCAGCGGGATCAATGTCGCGCGCCAGCTGCGCAGGAACGCAAAGATCACGACGATCACGAGCAGGATCGCGATGCCGACCGTGACGTAAACCTCCTCAATCGACTTCTTGATGAAGATCGTCGAGTCGTAGGCGATCTCCACCTTCATGCCTTGCGGCAACGACGCGGTGATCTGCGGCAGCATCACTTCCAGCGCTGAGGATATGTCCAGCGGATTGGCCACAGCCTGTTTGACAATGCCCAGCGGCACCGCGTTTTTGCCGTTGAAGCGCGCGCGAAAGCGCTCGTCCTCCGAGCCCAGTTCGACCTTGGCGATGTCGCGCAGGCGGACCAGGGTGCCGTTTTCCGCGCTGACAATCACGTTGCCGAATTGCTCGGGCGTTTTGAGGTCGGTTTCCGACAGCACGGTGAATTCGCGCTGGCTACCCTCGACGCGGCCGGCGGGGATCTCGACGTTCTGTTTGCGCAACGCGTCCTCGACGTCGGCTGGCGTTAGGCCGAAGCCGGCCAGCCGTTGCGGCTGCAGCCAGATGCGCATCGCGTACGTGCTGGAAAACACCTGCGCCTGGGCCACGCCCGGGATGGTCTGCACCCGGTCCTTGACCAGCGTTTCGGCGTAGTCGGCGATCTCGACCTGCGAATGGCGGTCGGACGAGAACGCCAGATAGATGATCGGCTGCTGATCGGCTTCCTGTTTTTGGATGATCGGCTCGTTGACTTCCTCGGGCAGGAATTGCCGCGCCTGCGCCACACGGTCGCGCACATCGCTGGCGGCGCCGTCGGCATCGCGGTTGAGGCGAAAACGGATGGTGATCTGGCTCGACTGCTCGCGGCTGGTCGACTGCATGAACTCGATGCCTTCGACTCCCGACAGCGCGTCCTCGATCGGCTGGGTGACCTGCGACTCGATCACCTGCGCGCTGGCCCCGGGGTAGCTCGTGCTGACGTTGATCACCGGCACGTCGACGTTCGGGATCAGCCGCACCGCGAGGCGGTCGTAGGCGATCAACCCGACCAGCAACACCACCAGGTTGATGACCGTGGCGAACACCGCGCGGCGGATGGAGATGTCGGAAAGCACCATGGCGGATCTCGCTTTTTTGACTTCCCTTCTCCCCTCTGGGAGAAGGTGCCCGGGCTCTGATCAAAGCGGGGCGGATGGGTGTACGGGGGAGCGGTGATGTTCAAATCGCGGCACACGTCTGGACCTACGCAGGCAGGCAGCGGCGTCGCTTCGCCGAACCCTCACCCCAGCCCTCTCCCAGAGGGAGAGGGAGAAAAAACTGCACCTGCTCGCGCAATCCTGCCTTTATCGCCGCCTCAAGAGTCACTACAGCCTTGCTCAGTGCTGCGTCTTTTGCGCCGGCGCCTTGGCCTCGCCCGATCCTGGCGGCGACCCCGGCGCACCGCTTGGCGCGCCACCCGGCGGCAGCGGCTGCACCGCCAGACCGTCGTGCATCATCGGCTTGGTTTGCCCGGCGGTGATCACCACATCACCGGACTTGAGACCTTCGGTGACCTGGAACGCGCCGGGCACGCGCACGCCGGTCTTGATCACGGCTTTCTTGGCCTTGCCATCGACCACGGTCCAGACGAAGCGCTGGTCGCCGTCCTGCATCAGCGCCTGTTCGGGCACCAGCAGCGCGTCGGCGCGGTTGCCGCCGGTGTCGAGTTGCAACTGGGCGAACTGCCCCGGGCGCAGGCGACCGTCGGGATTGGCGATCTGCGCGCGCAGTTTCGCGCTGCGGCTGCTGGGGTCGATCACCGGATCGATCGCGGTGACGACCCCACCGAAATGGTCATTGGGAAACGCATCGACGGTGATGCTGACGTTCTGGCCGTTGCGCAGCTGCGCGAGCGTGCTTTCCGGCACGCTGAAATCGACTTCGATCGGATCCAGCCGCACCAGCGTGACCAGGTCCTGGCCGACGTTGACGAACTCGCCGACGCTGACCTCGCGCAGGCCGATCTGGCCCGAGAACGGCGCGCGCAATGTCATCTTCGACAGCGCGGTGCGGGCCGAGGCGACGCGCGCCTGGTCGACGCCGAACGCGGCGCGCGCCTTGTCGAAGTCGGCCTGCGCGATCAGCTTGTCCTTGCTCAGCTGGCCCGCGCGCGCGGACGCACGGCGGCTGTTCTCGAGATTGGCGGTGGCCTCGTTGAGGCTGGCCTGGGCGAGGCTGCCGTCGAGTGTGAACAGCGGTTGCCCCGCGGCGACACGGCCGCCTTCGGCGAAGTGGATGCGGTTGATGCGGCCGGCGACCTCGGGCCGCACCACCACCGACTCGTCGGCGCGCAAGCTGCCAACCGTCTGCAAGCCCGCGGCGAGTGGCTGCGGTTTCAAGGTGAAGGTCTCGACCGGCAACGGCGGCATGCCGCCGCCCGGGGGGCCGCCGCTGTCGGCCGCGCCGCCGGCCGCGGGGGAAGCCCCGGCGTCGTCCTTGCCGCACGCGCCCAAGCCGAGCACGCCGGCGATCAACAGCCCGGTAAACAGCAAGTTACGGCGCATGAGCAGCCTCGTCATCAATTCTTGTACCGAACAGTTTAGCTTGGCGCGAGCAACCAGCACCGTGCCAAAAGTCCAGCGTGACCGTCGCTCTGCCATCGCCGTCTGTCAGGACCCGCCCGCAGTTGTCCCCCGAACCGATAGCCCCGTCACGGGCACCACCAGATGCGCGGCCAATGCGCACGGGTTGAGCGCCGCGACGAACGGCAGCCGGCCCCAGCACGGCACCCGCAGGCGCGACTGTAATAGCGCGAAGGTGTCGTCGCAGCGGTCCATCGCCGGATCGATGTCGTTGCCGATCCAGCCAATCAGGCGCGCGCCGTCGGCGGCGATCGCGCGTGCGCTGAGGCGGGCGTGGTTGATGCAGCCCAGGCGCAGACCCACGACCAGCACCACCGGCAGGTCGAGCGCGCGCACCAGATCGACCTGGTCCAGCGTGGCCGACAGCGGCGCGGACCAGCCCCCGACGCCTTCGACCACCACCGCATCGGCCTGCGCGGCGAGGCGCGCGTGCGCGGCCAGGATCGGCGCGAGGGAGAGCGTGACCCCGGCGTCGGCCGCGGCCAGTTCGGGGGCGAGGGGGTTCGGCAACGCGTACGGGTTGACGTCGGCGTAGTCCGGGCGGGGTTCACTGGCGGCCTGCAACAGCAACGCGTCATCGTTATGCCAGCCGGCCGGGGTGTGCGTGCAGCCGCTGGCGACGGGCTTCATGCCGACCGCGCGCAGGCCGCGCGCGCGCAACGCGTGCAGCAGGCTGGCGCTGGCGACGGATTTGCCGATGCCGGTGTCGGTGCCGGTGACGTAGACGCTGCGAAGGTTCATGGCGCGCATCGTAGGGCTTGGCGTCGCGACGCAGAAGGTCCGGCTTCAGCCGCGACGCTTTGCCCTCAAGCGTCGGCACTGAGGGCCTGTGATCGGAGCCGCTTTGATCTCGGCCGCGGAAGGGAAACAAGCTGCACAAAACGGCATGCACGCATGCAACCGGCCAACGTGCACTACGCGCGCGCGTCGCACCAGCATGCGTGCGCGCCGCGCTACACTCGCCGCATGTTCGCCTCCGCCACCCTGACCGGCAGCAAGCCGGACCAATACGCGCAGCTGCTCGCGCAGGCCCGTGCGCTGCTGTCCGGCGAACGCGACCGCACGGCCAACGCCGCCAATCTCGCCGCACTGGTGTACCACTCGTTGCCGACGTTGAACTGGGTGGGCTTCTACTTCTTCGACGGCACCGAACTCGTGGTCGGCCCGTTCCAGGGCTTGCCCGCGTGCGTGCGCATCCCGCTGGACAAAGGCGTGTGCGGCGCGGCGGCGTCGACCCGGCAGACCCAACGTGTCGCCGACGTGCACGAGTTCCCCGGGCACATCGCGTGCGACTCCGCTTCAAATTCGGAAGTTGTCGTTCCGCTGATCGCGAACGACGGTCATCTGCTCGGTGTATTCGACATCGACAGCCCCGAGCAGGCGCGCTTCGACGAAGACGACCAGCGCGGACTCGAGGCACTCGCCCGGGCATTTGTGGAGTCGTTGAAGTGAAGCCCATCGCAGACAACGTGCCGCGCCAGTACCGCATCGCGACGCCGCACGGTCTTCACCGCACCACGGAGGGTTGCGCATGAGCACTGACAACAACACCGGCATAACCACCGGCAAGCACACCGACAAAGCCGCCGACAAAGAAAAACTGCGCAACATTGGTCCGAAATCCTCAGCATGGCTGCGCCAGGTGGGCCTGCGCACGCGCGAGGATCTCGAGGCGATCGGCGCGGTTGAAGCGTTCATGCGGGTCAAGCGCGCCGGCTTCAAACCCACCTTGAACCTGCTGTATTCGATCGAAGGCGCACTGCGCGATTGCCATTGGCAAGAGGTGCCCGACGAGCGCCGCAGCGAACTGGTCCAGGCCGCCGACGCCGCGATCGCACTGCTGCCGCCGCCGCGCCATCGCCCACCCGCCGGCCCGGTCCGTACCACGGTGCTGGCCGAGGACACGGTCGCCGCCCGCCCCGACGAGAACGCGCCGCCCTTCCGCAGCTGGAGTCGGCCCTCGTCGCAAGACTGATCGCGCTCGCATCGCACGGGGGCGCCGCATCGCGTAGACTGCGCGCGCTTCAAGGTGACCCGCCGGCGTCCTGCCCACGGGTTGAAACGGGAAGCCGGGTCTCCTTCGGGAACTAACCGGCGCTGCCCCCGCAACGGTAAGCGAGTCGACCGCGGCATCCGCCACTGAGCCAGCGTCCCCGCAATGGGAGGCAGCTTGGGAAGGCGCCGCGGGTGGAGCCCATGCTCCCACTCGCCAGCCCGGAGACCGGCCTTGGCGCATGACTGGTTGTGATGCGGAGGGCATCGCGGCGGCGACGTTGGCCGTGCGCCCGCATTCGCAGCCGTTTGTTTCTCCTTCGCCACGCGACTTCCTTGTGTCTTTGCATGGACGCCTGTCCGTGCGCGCTGGAGAAACCCGCGATGTTGCTGCGCCCCCTTGTCCTGACCGTCGCCTGCGCGCTCGCGCTGCCGGCCCTCGTCCATGCCCAGACGCCTGCCACAGCGCACGCGACTGAGCTCGATGAAGTCATCGTCACCGCCACCCGCACCGCGATCACCACCGACGCGGCCCTCGCGCCCGTCGAGGTGATCGACCGCGCTGCGATCGAGCGCAGCCAGGCGCGCTCGCTGCCCGATCTGCTGCGTGGCCGCGCCGGCATCTCGATGACCAACCAGGGTGGCGCGGGCAAGCTCACGTCGCTGTTCCTGCGCGGCAGCGAGTCCGACCACGTGCTGGTGCTGGTGGACGGCGTGCGCATCGGCTCGGCGACGTCGGGCTTGGCATCGTTCCAGGACTTGCCGCTTGAACTGATCGAGCGCGTCGAGATCGTGCGCGGCCCGCGTTCGAGCCTGTACGGCGCCGACGCGATCGGTGGCGTGATCCAGGTGTTCACCCGTCGTGGGCCAAAAGGCGACGGCATCACCCCACGCGCGAGCGCGACCGTCGGCAGCCACGGTTTCGCCGAGGGCAGCGCGGGCGTAAGCGCCACCGCGGGCCGGGCCTGGTTCGGAATCGATGCGGCCTACCAAAACGACGAAGGGATCAACGCCTGCAACGTGGCCACGCCTACCGCGTTCTCGGGCGGCTGTTTCATTAGCGACGCGCAACCCGACCGCGACGGATATCGCAATCGCTCGTTGTCGCTGCGCGGCGGTTTCGACGCCAGCGATGCCTTGAAGTTCGATGCGCACGCGCTGCACGCCGAAGGCCGCAACGCCTACGACGGCGACTATGGCAACCTGTCGAAGATCGTGCAGCAGGTCGTGGGCGGCAAGGTCGCATGGCGTCCTTCTGAGTCCATCAACTTGCAACTGACCGCAGGGCGCAATACCGATGTGTCCGACAACTATTCCGACGTGCCCAATCCGTTCGGGCCACCGGCTCCCCCCGGATTCCGTCCGGTCAGCGCCTTCGACACCGACCGCGACAGCGCCACCCTACAGGGCGATTTTGGCCTCGGCGCTAATCAACTGCTCACGCTCGGCCTGGACTGGCTGCGCGATAGCGCCGGTTACCACGACGCGTATTCCCAGTTCGAAAAACAGCGAGGCAACCGCGCCGCGTTCATGCAATACCAGGGCACGTTCGGCGTGCAGTCGCTGCAGGCCAGCGTGCGGCGGGACGACAACGACCAGTTCGGCGGCCACACCACCGGCAGCGCAGCGTGGGGGATCGGCTTTGCCGATGCGTGGCGCGCAACGGCGAGCTACGGCACCGCGTTCAAGGCGCCGACGTTCAACGAGTTGTATTTCCCGTACTACGGCAACGAGGCGTTGCGGCCCGAGACCTCGGATACCTGGGAACTCGGCCTGGCTTATCGCGGCGAGCGCTTCAACGCCCGCCTCGACGGCTTCCGCACCGACGTTGACGACCTGATCAGCTACGACGCCGCGCAGTTCATGGCCAACAACATCGAACGCGCGCGTCTGCAGGGCGCCGAACTGACGGTCGACACCACGCTGCTGGAGTGGACGCTAAGCGCCAGTGCTAGCGTCGTCGACAGCGAAAGCCTGGTCGGCTCAAACGCCGGCAATGATCTGCCGCGGCGTGCGCGCCACAGCGCGCGTATCGATCTGGACCGCGCATTTGGTGCGTTGCGCATCGGCTTCACCGGCGTGGGCGAAGGCGCGCGCTACGACGACTTCGCCAATAGCCGTCGGGTTGGCGGGCGTGCCACGCTCGACCTGCGCGGCGAGTGGGCGTTCACGCCGGCATGGCGGTTGCAGGCGCGGGTGGCGAATGTGCTCGACCAGAACTACCAGACCGTGTCGTTCTACAACCAGCCCGGGCGCGAGTGGTTCCTGAGCGTGCGTTACGCGCCGACGCACTGATCGCAGCGGCGGCAAGAGAAAGCCCGGCATGCCGGGCTTTTTTTGTTCGGCTCAAGAAGGTCTGAGCAGTAATTGAGTAAGTTGATTCCGTTCGTGGTGAGCTTGTCGAACCATGAATCGAATCAACGCCCGTTCGGCCGGCTCGACTTGTCAGGCGCAATAGCCACTTGCCTGAGCGAGTGGAAATTTGCCACGGACAATAATTCCATTGCCACGCCCCACTTCATTATCCTGACCGTCGTAGACAACCGCCTCTGCAATAAATTGGGTCTTGTTTCTGTTTACGACCTTGCCAATAGCCTTGAGCTTGCCCAAAGAGACCGGGCGCGTGAGATACGTCGTGAACGACGTGGTCAACACAAAAAACTCGTTCTCAAATGACTGCGCAGCGAAAAAAGCTGCGTCATCTAGAAGCTTGAAGTAAACCGAACCATGAACCGCGCCTGCCGAATGATGAAACTGAGACGTCAGCTCAATCTCGATGATGGCGTGACCTTCAGAGACTTCAATGGTCGGCTGATAGAGCTGATTTACAGGCGCAGCTGCATACATACTTTTGAGGGCTTTCAGGTGTTGGATACCATCCACGACGTCACTCTCCATGGTTGTGCCTACTAACGACCACGCTGCTGTCGTCCTGAGCGTAGCGAATGCATGCCGATCCGCCTCCTCGATATCGACCAAAAAACGACCACCACCCTGCCTAGCTCGCGCCATCCTCGTATCGACGCGGCACCACCACCCGGAACGTCGAACCTTCTCCCGGACTGGTCTCCAACTCCAGGCTCGCATCCAGCAATTCGCACAATCGCTTGACGATGGAAAGGCCGACACCCTCTCCGGGCACTTGATTCCCCGACTTCGTCAGCGATTGCGCGGGCACCGTCGGCGCGAGGGCACCGGCACCGGCACTGGCGTCGGCGGCGGCCCCTGCCGACTGCTCATTACTTTCATCCACCTCGTGCGCGCTCTGGGTGGCGTCATACAGCTGGCGCGCGAGCGGAGCACCCGGGCCGGGATCGAGGCCGGGGCCGGTGTCCTGCACGCAAAAACTCCAGTTCAAGGCATCGTGGTCACCCCAAAGCACCGTCACGCCGCCACGCTCGGTGTATTTCAGTGCATTGAGCAGCAGGTTCTGCAGGATCCGGCGGATCTTGTTGCGGTCGCCCTCGACCAGCATCGATTCGGGCCCCTGCATCTTCAGGAACAGGCCGCGCGCATCGGCCAGCGGCAGCGACGTCGTACAGAAATCCGCGAGCAGCACGGCCACATCAAACGGGGCGACGCTGCGCTGCTCCTGACCGGCTTCCAGCCGCGCCAGGCTCATCAGGTCGTTGAGCATCTCGTGCAGCGACGACACGCTGCGTTGCAGCATGTCGAAGAATTTGAGCCGCATGGGTTCGGGCACGTCATCGCGGTCCAGCAAGTTGGTCGCGCCCTTGACCACGCTCACGCTGCCGCGCAGATCGTGCGCGGCCTCACGCCAGGCCTCGGCGCGCGCGCGGTCGAGCTCGTTCAAGGTGCTCAGCGCGCGCTCAAGATCGCGCGCGTGCCCGGCTGCCTCGGCCTGATGGAGGCGCCAATACTGCCCGGTGCTATCGCTGATGCCCTCCCAGCACACGGCCGACAGCGCGCGCCGCGCCGTGGTCATGACCATGGGCTGCAGGTCCGCATGCGCAGCCGCGTAGGCTTCCAGCGCCTCCATCAGGCACATCTGCAGATGGCCCCATTCCCGGGTCAATTCGGGCAATTGGTAGCCCTGCTGCCAACGCTGCAACCCGTGGCCCATCACCTGCTCTTTTTCCGCGCGCTGGTCCTGCGCGCACTCCTGGTCGGGCCACGCGCGCAACCTGCAATCCAGCGCATCCAGCACCCCGGGGATATGGTCGTTGAACTGCAACCTGGTCAGTGAGGACGAGGTGGTCTGTTCGGCGACGCTCTCGGTGATCGCGCGCCAACGCTGCAGGATCGCATCACGCTGCTCCAGCAGATGCGCCGCCAGCGCGGTCAGCTGCTCGCGCGTCTGCGCCTCGGTAAACGGGTTATTCATTGCGCATGGCGTCCGTGAGGTGAACCGCGTGCCGCCCAATGGCCCAAAGGCACGTCTGAGCCAGGATTATCACAGTGCGCGCGTGAAATCAGCCGGGCGGCCAAGCCGCTGCCGGTTAACCCGCGATGCGGGCTGCCTGCTCATTGGCCAACGGGCGGTTGCCAGAGCTCGACCTTGTTCCCTTCGGGGTCAATCACCCAGCCGAATTTTCCCTGTTCAGAAGTCTGGGTCTTATCGACAACGTTGCAACCTTCCGCACGCAGCGCACCCAGCAGACTGTCCAGGTCGGCCACGCGGAAATTGATCATGAAAGACGCCGAACTGGGCTCCATGTAGCTCGTGTCCTGGGTGAAAGGGCTCCAGATGGTCATGCCTGGCAAGCTGTCAGCGCCTCCCCACGGGAACACCACTCCGCCCCAGTCCGTTACATCCAAACCAAGATGGTCGCGATACCAAGCGCTGAGCGCCTTAGGGTCTGCCGATTTGAAGAAGATCCCGCCAATCCCGGTGACACGTTTCATGCCCTTCTCCAAAAATGATCGACAGATTGTCTGCGGTCTAGCGCCTGAATTCGCTGCCCGCCAAGCGAGGCATGGCTTCAATGAATTGTCCCGGCCTCACTTGCCCTTCTCGCCCGTGCCGAGTGCCTTGCTGATCCGCGCGCCGTCGAGGTGCTTGGTGAAGGTTTCAACGCCCGCACTCACCGCTGGGTTGGCGAAAATTTCTGCCGCGGCCACTTCACCAAGAAGCTTGAAGGACTGACCCAGGGCACCATCACCCTCGTATTTCACCGCGAGTTTGGCCTCGGTGAGGCAGGCCTCGGCCAGCATTCGCTCGAACAACCGCGCCATCTTTTAGTCCGATCCATCGCGCTGTTCTGCCGATATGCGCGCGAACGGAGCGACATTGGGATTGAGCGCAATAGCAAAGAACATCCACTGCACCAGGTTCTGCTTTTCCTCCGCGCTGGATGATCCAACCAGAGACTTGCTCAGGTCGTCGCTATAGGGGCCGGCCAAAGAGGTCTGTGGAACTGCCAGTGCAACGGCAACGCATAGCAGGAGAAATTTTCGGATCATTCGCTTTGCCTTGTGTGCGAGGCCTGACTCAATCCTCGTGACGGGCTAACGGCACCGTCACGACGAACGCACTGCCCAATCCCGGCCCGGCACTGCTCGCGACCACGCTGCCGCCATGCGCCTCAACCAACTCGCGCACGACCGTGAGGCCGATCCCGAGGCCCACGCCATTGAACCCGGTCGCGTGTGGGTCCTGCACGAACGGGTCGAATACGTCCGGCAAGGCTTCGGCCGTGATGCCGATGCCGCTGTCGGTGACGCGAAGCACCACCGCATCGTCGAGCACCTCAACGCGCAGCCCAATGTCGCCGCCGTTGGGCGTGTACTTGGAGGCGTTGTCGAGCAGGTTGCTCAGTACCTGGGCAAGGCGGACGTGGTCGCCGTCCACCACCAGCGGGCCTGACGGCACCTGGACGTCAAAGTGCTGCTTGCGCGCGTCCATCGCCGGCTGGCAGGCATCGATCGCCTCGGCAATGACATCGGCCAGGTCGACCCGCTCGCGCTCGAGCCGCAACTTGCCGGTGTGCACGCGCGACAGGTCGAGCAGGTCGCCGACCAGACGCGTCATGTGCGTGACCTGCCGCTCGATGATCGACTGCATGCGCGGGAGCTCTTCATGGCCGACCCGGTTCAACAACGCTGCCGCCGCACGGATCGGGGTCAGCGGGTTGCGCAGTTCATGCGCGAGCATCGCCAGGAATCGGGATTGTTGCTGCTGTGCCTGCTCGGCAGCCGTTTGCAGGTCGCGAGCGTCGAGCGCAGCCAATAACAGCTGCTGGTTGGCCTCGCGCATCTGCACGTGGCGGCGCTCGTGATCGCTCAGCGCCAGCTCGTAGTGGGTCAGCGGGCGCTGCAGCGATGCGATGGCGAATGGCTCCAGGCACTGTTCGCCCGGCGGCTGCTCGTTATGGAAAAGGAAACTGCCCAGCCCGTGCCGTTTGGCGTGGTACATCGCCGCGTCGGCGCGACTGATCAGGGTGTCGGCATCCTCGCCGTCTTCGGGGTAGATGCTGATGCCGATGCTTGCCGCCAGCGGCGCCAGATCGCCGGCGCAAGCGGGCGTGGCCAACGCCGCGACGAGTTTCTCGGCGATCACGGCGGCGTCGGAGGCCTGCGATACGTCGGTGAGCAAAATCAGGAACTCATCGCCGCCATGACGGCTGACCGTGTCGACTTCGCGCACACACGACGTGAGGCAGTGCGCGGTGTGCTTGAGCGCTTCATCGCCGGCGGCGTGGCCGAGGGTGTCGTTGATCTGCTTGAAGTTGTCGAGGTCCAGGAACAGCAAGGCCACGCGGCCGCCACGGCGCCTCGCGCTGACGATCGCGTGGGCGAACCGGTCGAGCAACAGCAACCGGTTGGGCAGCCCGGTCAGGGCATCGTGCTGGGCGTAACTCGCCACTTCGTCGAGGCCGCGCTCAGCATCGTCGGCTGCGGTCTGGGCGCGCAGGATCCCCAACACCAGGTGCTCGTTGGCCTCGATCATCTGCGCCGCCTGGTTGCCCTCCAGGAGGTCTTCGGCCGCTGCCACCTTATGTTGCAGGCGGGTCAACACCGCTCGCGCCGCCGCGGCTTGCGCGTGCAACTGGGCAAGGTCGCGCGCCGCCTGCGCCGCGTCGTCCCTGTCGCGGGTTCCGTTCATGACGGCCGGCCCGACCCCATGGACTCAATCATCGTCGGCACCGTCGTGCGCTCGGGTGGGTCTGCCACCGAGCAGGCCTTCCAGCCCGGTGAGGCGGTCGCCGACGTGGAGGCCATCGGCATCGATGGTGTATTCACGTAACTCGTTGGAATGATCGCTTGCGCGCACCTTGACCACCGCCATCATGCGTAGCAGACGGCTGTCGACCTCGATGTAGCGCTGGACGATGATCGCGTCGGTCATGAACGCCGTGCCATACGGGCTGAAGCGTAGATCGGAATAGCGGTCCTCGAGTTCCGAGGTCATAAATACAGTGACGCCTATGCCGGCCAGCGCGGTGACCATGCGCGACAGGTTCTCGCGGAAGTCCGGGCGGAACGTCGGCGCCAACGCCAGTTCGAACCCCGACAGCGAATCGATCACGACGCGGGTCGCCTTGAGCCGGCGGATCTCGTCCATCAGCAGCAGCAGGATTTCGTCGATCGACAGGTCCGGTGCCTGGGTGTCGACCAGGCCCACCTGATCGCTGTCGATCAGGTTGGCCAACACGCGGTTGCGCGACTTGTGCGGTTGCTGCTCGAACGACGCCACCACCCCGGTCTCGCCGTTGCGCGCGCCCTCGGCCAGGAACGCCGACGCCAGAATGCTCTTGCCCGACCCGGACGGCCCCGCCACCAGCAACGAGTAGCCGCGCGGCAAGCCGCCGCCGAGCATCTGGTCCAGTTGCGGCACGCCCATCGCTGCGCGTGACGGGATCGGCGCGGTGTCAGCATCCTTCGGGATCGTCCTTCCGGCCGGCGCAAACACGCGGATGCCAGCCTTGCTGATACGGAACGTGTGCAGTCCGGCCAGAACCGGCTGGCCGCGCATCTTCTTGACCTCCATCTTGCGGACCATGGAATTGCGATGCACGCTCTGCTGCAGCCAGATCAACCCATCGGCGACGGTGAACACCGGATTGGCGTCTGTCTCGTTGAAATACTCACCAATCAGGAACGTGGTGGCCTGCCAGCTGGTCATCAGCATGCCCAGCTGCTGCACGAACTGCTGCAGGATATTGTCGGGATTGCCCTGCATGCTCATCGCGCGCGCGACCGAGCGGAACGAGTCGACAAACAGGTAGGCCGGCCCGCGCAGCTTGACCTCGGCGACGATGCGACGCAGCACCACGTCGAGATCGCCGGCGAGCGCTTCCTCCGACAGGTTGACGAAGTGCACCGAGTCGTTGATCGCCGCGTGATCAAAAAAATCGAATTGCTGCTGGTAGCGCAGCATTTTCAACGTCGGCTCGCCGAGCACGGTCACGAACAACGCGGGGCGCTCGGGTGTGGCCAGGGTGAACATCAGTTGGTGCGCAAGCGTGGTCTTGCCGCAGCCCGGCGGCCCGGCGATGAGGTTGAACGAGAGCTCGGGCAGTCCACCGCCCAGCACTTCGTCCAATCCGGGCACGCCCGTGGCCAGTCGGTTGATGGTCACACTGGTGGTCATGGTGGGGTGTCCTGCGCGGCGATGGCGCTTGTAGGGCTTGTCCAAACGGAACGAAGCAATTGCTGGGTGAGCGAGGGGCCGACCAGGCTGGCGAGTAACTCGTAAAACGTCTGGAACACCTCGCCGCCGGCGGTAGCGGCGTCGGCGCTGCTCTGCTGGGCGAAAGCGGATTTCAGCGCGTCCATGTCCATGTCGATGTGCGCGCCTTCGCAGACGCTGGCCAACCAGGGGTGGGGCCGGACCATCAGGCAGAGGCTGCGCATGTACAGCACGGCGACACTGCCGTGGCCGATGATCGGCGCGAGCGCAATGTCGATTTCCTTCCAGATAGCGACAATCGCGTCGGCGATCTGAACGGTATCAGCGCCCGCGTCGACGCGATGCGACAACGTCGTGGCTATGCGGCCGCTTTCATGGCTATTCACGGTGTCACTGCGCGTTGGTTGCGGACCGTTCGATGGTACACACATCGGCACCAGTGGTTGCCCGTGGCCTCGTGCCGGCAAAGCCTCAGTGGTTCAATCCGGCGTCTACGCGCCGTAGGAGGCGGTACGACCCAACTGCGACGCCGGTCGCGTTGCCGCGTTGGATGGCAGGGTGTAAGCCACTCATGTCGCCTATTCAGTATGTTGCCATTGAAAAATGCGGCATATTCAAGATCCGGGGGGGGGATCGGATGAGCGGTCGGCCAGCAGATTCTGAAACCAAGTACGCAGTGGACGGGGCGCCCGCAGCTTCCATGCAGGCAACGGTTCCGTCGGCCGACGTCATCTCCGATACCACCATCCTCGAAGCAGACTCGATCCGCGACGCCGCCGTGGCGCTTCTGGCGGCGTTACAGCGGGCCGGGGTCGCGGTCGCGGCTGTCGCCTATTCCTGCCCGGACGGACTGATCTTCCATCCCGCGGCGGCGCGCACGGATCGATCGGAATCCGAGGTCGAAATCGCCATCGCGCTGCATGCCAAGGGGGCGCCCGCAACGCCGGGCGTGCATGTGCTGTGCAACGACGCCGCCGACGCGACCGTGGCCCTGATTGCGGCGGAAGACCAACCCGGCTTCGTGGCCTTCACCCCGGCGCAAGAGCGGCTGCTAGCGCAGGGCGAGCGCCGCATGCGCGAGTTCCTCGCATCGCAACGCCTGCAGGCGTCGGTCGCCGACCTCGCACACGCAGGGCAACTGCAGCACGCGCTATTCGCAATCGCCGACATCGCCGGCTCCGCCCAGGACATGTCCACCCTGCTGCGCGGTCTGCACCAGATCATCGGCCGGCTGATGTATGCGGAAAACTTCTACATCGCGCGCTACGATGCCGCGCGCGAAACATTGCAGTTCCTCTACTTCGCCGACACGGTCGATGCGGACGCGGCCGTGGCCGGTGAGGTGATCCCGATCGCGCGGCTGGAGCGCGGACTGACCTGGTACCTGATCCACGACCGCAAGCCGCTGATGGGCCCGACCGATCGCCTGCGCGAGCAGGTCTCCGGACCGCTGCATGTTCGCGGCGCGGACAGCCTGGACTGGCTCGGCGTACCGATGATGCGCGAAGGCGAGGCCGTCGGCGCGCTGGTGGTGCAGTGCTACGTCGAGCGAGCGCGCTACACCGATGCCGACCGCGCCGTGCTCGCGTACGTCGCCGAGCATGTGCTCAACGCGGTCGAACGCAAGCAGGGGCAGGAGGAACTCGAGCGGCGCGTGGCGGAGCGAACCAGGGAACTGGCGCACGCCAACGAAGTCCTGCAGCGGCAAGTGATCGAACGCGAGCGCGCCGAGCACCTGCAGGCGACGCTATACCGGATCGCGGCGCTGACCAGCCATGAGGACAGCACCGAGCGCTTCTATCGGCATGTGCACAACGCGGTCGGCGAGCTGATCAACGCGGAGAATTTCTACATTGCCCTGGTGTCCGATGACGGGCAAACGCTGGAGTTCCCCTACAGCGTCGATGCGCTGGACCCATTGCGTGCCTCGCGGCCTATGGGTCGGGGCTTGAGTGAGTACGTGATCCGCCACGGCAAGCCGTTGTTGGCCGACGCGGCGGTGGTTTCGCGCTTGGTCAGGACTGGGGAGTTGATGCCGTTGCGCGGGACGCCGGCGCAGTGCTGGCTCGGGGTGCCGCTGTTGAGTGGCGAGGCCGTGATCGGGCTCATGGCCGTGCAGAGCTATAGGACGACGCTGAACTACAACAGCGATGATGCGGAGTTGTTGACGTTCGTCGCCTACCAGATTGCCAACAGCCTTCAGCGGCGCAAGCATGCGCAGGCATTGCAGCGCTTGAACGCCGAGCTGGAGCTGCGCGTGCAGGCGCGCACCCGGGAACTGAGCGAGCAGATCGTCGTGCGCGAGCGGGTCGAGGAGCAGCTTAAGCACCAGGTCATGCACGACCCGCTGACGGGCCTGCCCAACCGGGTGTATCTACGCGATCGCCTCGAGCGCGCGATGGCCACCATGCGCCGCCACGGCGACCAGCGCTTCGCGCTGCTGTATCTGGACATCGATCGTTTCAAGTTGTTCAACGACAGCCTCGGCCACCAGGCCGGCGATGCGGTGCTGCGCGAGGTCGCCACGCGCCTGAATCAATGCGTGCGCGAACCCGACGTGGTGGCGCGGCTGTCGGGCGACGAGTTCGCGATCTTTTTGCACGATGCACCGCTGCCACAGACCGCGTGCAAAATCGCCGAGCGCATCATGGTCAGCCTGCTCGCGCCGATGCTGATCGATGGTCACGAACTGCAAGCCTCCGCCAGCATCGGCATCGCCATCAGCGCCGAACGTCACCAGACCACCGACGAGCTGCTGCACGACGCCGATGTCGCGCTGTACCGCGCCAAGAGTGCGGGCCGCCAGCGCTTCGTGCTGTTCGACGACTCGCTGCAACGCACGGCGATGGACGTTCTCGACCTGGAGCACCAGCTGCGTGCGGCGCTGCGCGGCAACGAGTTCGTGCCGTATTTCCAGCCGCTCGTGCGACTCACCGATGGCGTCGCTGTGGGGTACGAAGCCCTTATCCGCTGGCAGCACCCCAGCCGCGGCCTGCTCGCACCCGGCGACTTCCTTAGCGTGGCCGAGGACAGTGGCCTGATCGAGGCGATCGATTGGCAAATGTATCGGCTCGCCTGCATCGCCGGCGCGGAGCTGGTGCGCGACGGAGGCTACCTGACCCTCAACATCTCGCCACGGCATTTCCAGAACGATAACTTCGACACCCGCCTGCTGGAACTCGCGGCCGACACCGGATTCGATCCGGCAAAACTGCGCATCGAGATCACCGAAGGCACGTTGCTCGGTGATCCCGACGCAGTCGCGAAAATCCTTGGGCGTTTGCGCGATGCCTGCGTGGAGGCGGCGCTGGACGATTTCGGCACCGGCTATTCGTCACTGAGCCATGTGCACCGCTTCCCGCTGAAGATGATCAAAATCGATCGCTCCTTTGTCGATCCACTCGGCAGCGCGCATTCGCGGCGCAGCTCGGCCATCGTCGGCGCCATCCTCGCGCTCGCGCAGTCGCTGGGCGTAGAAGTCATCGCTGAAGGCGTGGAGACCGAAGCCCAGCGGCAGGCCCTGGTCGCGATGGGGTGCATTTATGCACAAGGGTATTTGTTCGGGCGGCCGCAGGCGGCGGCGCACTGGCTCGGCGCGGCTCGGTCGGAGTCGGGTGCTTGAAACAGCGATATGGGCCGGCACCGATCGCTTGATCGCCCAGGCCCGAAGTTCCGGTTTAGATGATGACGCTGAGTATGCACACCGTCAGGGCTTGCGCGCTTTGACGTAGGCGTAGTCGACGACATTGCCTTGTCCTGGGAAGACCGTTACCGCTTCCAAGTCCGGAATCGACTCCCACCCAATGGCGTGTTTGTCCGAATGATCGGGTCTAGTTGCCGTGAGGCCCAAGGCGACCAGAGCAGCTTCGTTGAAGCCAACGGCGCCCATCCCCCGCACGGTGATCATGTCGGCCTTGCCCGCCACGAACATGACCTCGTGTTCGTCCGGTGGGTACTCGCACAAGCGAGCGCGATGGATGTCCTCGCAGGAAGCCGGTTGGCCCAGCAGCGCTGCGACCTCCGCTTCTGTTTGACCAACCACCTGCATCACATCCATCACCACCTTGGGCGGAGGCGCCTCAAGTGGCGCGGGAGTTGGGATGGTCGCAGGGGCTCCGGACGAGACGGCGGGCGCGCTGGGGATGGGTTGCCGTTCGTGATCGCCACATCCAGTCAGGCCCACGAACAGCAAGACGGCTATCAGACGCATCCAGGTTCCCCTGTGTGAGCACGGCTAGACATTACGCGAAGGTGTCGATGACGTCAGCGGCTGGTGGCCCAGCGACCGCGATGGCCGCTTTACCACCTCATGTGGTGGGGCAAGCACCATTCCATGAGGTACTAAGGTCGGAAGCGGCTATTTCGAACAACGACCTCGTATGTGGCGACCACTGTTGTTGCAGCGTGTCCGCCACCCGTGCCGCCAGCGTGGGATCGGGCCGTTCCGGGGCACTGGGAAGGTGACCTGCTGTGCCGCAGCGGCAACAGCCAGATCGCGACACTCGTCGAGCGCAGCATTTGCGTTGACCGGTTGAAACCGCCACCCAAAGCGGACGAATTCCTTTGGGCAGATGCGCGAGCACGCGTTCGTTGCGCCCAATTTCAGCGAGGAGTTCCCCGTGCCGCCTGGCATAGGGCGCGAGTGGCGGCCAATAACGTGCGCGTAGCTTCGGTGGGCGTGAGCAAACCGGAGCTGACGAATGCACCGTTGACCAGCAAGGCAAGTTGAGCAGCGAGTTCCTCCGGCCGCGGCACGTCCAGTCGGCTCGCAATGGACGCGAGACGTGCGCGAAGTGCGTGCATGTGGGCACGGGACACCAAGCGCGCAGGGTGGTTAGGCTCTGCAAACTCCGCGGCGACGTTGATCTGCGGACAGCCGCGGTAGTTGGAACGCGATAGCCGTTCGCCGATCCACCGCATGTGCGCTTCGAGCTCATCCATCGCGTTGTCAGCGTGCTGCTGCGCCACTGCATCCCACACTGACCAGAAATCCACGTCCTCCCGTTCAAGGAACGCAACGATCAGGTCGTCCTTGGCGGGGAAATATCGATACAGGCTTGTCTTGGCGACACCAGCCTCCGCAATCACCAGGTCGATGCCCACGGCGCGTACTCCGCGCTTGTAGAACAGGTCCGACGCAATCGCGAGGATGTGTTCGCGGACATCGCGCTTGCTGCGGATTTCGGTAGACAGATCGGCGGGCATGGCAACAACAGGCGAGGTGACTGATTGACAGGGTACAGGCCATTCTGTACGTTATAAACAGACAGGTCTGTATCTACCTAATCAAGACTCCCATGAACCAGCAGAAAAAAGTCGTCCCCGTCGCCGTCTATGGGGCGACCGGACACACCGGTAAATTCGTCGTCGCCGAGCTTCTACGCCGGCACATCCCGGTCGTCGCGGTGGCTCGCGACCCCTCCAGGCTCCCCGTCGGAGTGCCCGGGCGCGCCGCAGCGATCGACGATCCCGCCGCGCTGGAGCGTGCATTCGCCGATTGCGGCCTGGTCATCAATTGCGCAGGCCCGTTTCTCGACACGGCTGCCCCCATCGTGGAGGCCGCTCTGCACGCAGGGTGTTCCTATCTGGATGTCACCGCAGAGCAAGAAAGCGCGAAGTCGACGTTCGAAGCCTTTGATCGGCCTGCGCGCGACGCGGGCGTCACCGTCATTCCCGCCGCCGGGTTTTACGGCGGGCTCGCCGATCTGCTCGCTAGTGCGCTGGTAGGCGACGGGCATGCCGACGCGATCACGATCGTCGTCGCGCTTGATCACTGGTGGCCGACCGAAGGGACGCGCAAGACCGGAGAGCGCAATACCTTTCCTCGTGTCGTCGTCGCGAACGGGCAATTCGCACCGGTGCTGGTGCCGGCAAAGCGCCTGGAATGGTCTTTCGATGCCCCGTTCGGGGTCCAGCCGGTCGAGGAATTGCCCTTCTCCGAGATCATCACGATCTCGCGGCACTTGGATGTGGAAAGCATCCACAGCTATCTCAATGCGGCAGCGCTCTGCGACGTTCGCGACGCCGGTACGCCACCTCCGACCGCCGTCGACGCGCACGGCCGGTCCGCGCAGCGATTTGCGATGGAGGTCGTTGCTGTCGGCGCACACGGAACACGTCGTGCAACAGCGCACGGACAGGACATTTATGCCGTGACGGCGCCGATCGTGGCGGAAGCAGCGGCGCGCATCCTCCATTCTACTTTCCAACGTCACGGTGCCCTGGCATTGGGCCAGGCATTCGATTCCGGGGACTTCCTGCAAGCCTTATCGCCCCATCTCGCGATGAAATTCGACCCCGCCTGACCACACAAGGAAATCGTCCAGTGCAACAGAAAGAACGCGCACAGCGTCTTGCTTCCCTCCACGTCAAGGGCAATCCCCTGGTGCTCTACAACGCGTGGGACGCCGGCAGCGCCAGGGCAATCGCGAGCGTCGGTTCGCCGGTGATTGCGACCAGCAGTTGGGCAGTCGCCGCGGCGCATGGCTACGAGGATGGAGAGTCCATTCCGTTATCACTGGCAGAGCAGATCGTCGCCCGTATCGTCGGAGCAGTCGACGTTCCAGTGACCGTGGATGTCGAAGGCGGATACAGCAACGAACCGCAAGCTTGCGCGCACAACATCGCGCGACTGGTCGACCTCGGCGTGGCCGGCATTAACTTCGAGGACCGCATCGTCTCCGGCACCGGATTGCACGACATCAAGACGCAGAGCGAACGCATCCGGGCTATTCGTCGCCTGGCCGAAGCGCGCGGCATCCCATTGTTCATCAACGCGCGGACCGACCTGTACCTGGGGTCGGGCATCGCGCCGACGGAGGGGATCGCGGAAGCCATCGAGCGCGCCGAGGCATACACCGAGGCCGGTGCCTCCGGGTTCTTTGTGCCTGGCTTGGTCGACCTGGCTGTAATCGCAACGCTGTGCGAAAAGATCGATCTGCCCCTGAACGTGATGGTGATGCCGGGCCTGCCGGATGCACGCGAACTCGCCCGCGCGCGTGTGGCCCGTATCAGCCATGGCCCCGGTTCCTACCTGCGAGCGATGGAGGCGGTGCGCGTTGCAGCGCAAGGAGTTCAGCAGTAAAGGGGTAATGTCCGCTTGTGGCCGAGAGTCGACCCTCACGCTTCGGCTTGCTCCGATCACCCTAAAGCATTGTCAACTTCGATTCCTAGGTCCCGGACGGTGCTTTTGAGCTTCCTGTGGCCTAGTTCATTAGTTCCTTGAACGCGCAATCTATGAAGGTCTAGCACTCGAACCAAGCCGGCCCGCGAAGCGGGTTCGGCTTGAATGAATTGTTTAGCCTCCGCCTGCGACTACTCAGAGATCACGCTTTCAATCCATTCGCTGTAATGGCTCAGGCGGACATTGCAACTGGTTTGACCATAGCGTCCGGGTCGGGCAGTCCTGACATCGCCTTGGAGGAATTTCCAGGCGGACACCCCTGCTAACACCCATTGGTCATCGACTCGGATGAGTGCAGGACCGCCGCTGTCTCCGTTTCCGCCTATGCCCTCAAGGGACAGGGCCAACGGTGGCGCGTCGAACACATAGCAAAACCAACGCTCATGTGCACTGGTGATTTTGTTGAACGCGCTGCGAAGCTCCGTGCGATTGGGGCCTTTGGGGTCGTGGCCAGTGACTCCCGTGCCTGTAGCGCCTCTTCCCACGATCTTGACGATCTGGTTTGGCTCGTCACGGTCTTTGTAGATTGCGACAGGGGCGACATCCGTCACGGGTTTTGTCAGCTTGACCAGTGCAATGTCGTCAGACGAGGAAAGCAGCACCAATATCAGTACTGCTTCTCCAGTAGCCATTGCTTGATCGATTAGCTCTTGCGGCGGCGTTCTGTACCCGGGATGTATTACGACGCGCTCGACGTCCCTGGGTATCCCGTCGATAGCCACTTGCATGGTTTCAGAGTGCCACGGGAGCACATGGGCGGCAGTAATCACCCACTGCGGAGCAATCAATACGCCGTGCCCCTCACCGGGCATGTCAACGAGAGCAGGAAACTCAGACGCCGGAATCCGATACTTCGCGTCACCAACGTCATCTCGAATGACGATGGCACTAGCTGTTGAAGACGCGGCAAGAAGTATGAGCAACAAAAAGCGAGTCATGTGTGATGCCTTAAAGGGGGCTAACGCCTGAATTAAGCCGACCGGCAACGTACCAGTCGGTGAGGCGCGCTCAACGAAGCAACGAAGCGTGTTGGTCTTGAATGAATTGTTGGACATCACTCAGCGCTCTGAAGCATGTGAACCCTCGAGGGAGCAATGTCACGACTCCCACCATGATCTGATGCCGCGCCCTCAGAGGAGCCAATCGCTCGTAACAGGTGATAGCTGGCGAACGAGTACCAACCCAGGATCACCAGGATTGCAACACGTTGCGTCAGCCCGCGAACGGGATCGAGACCGGAAATGTTTAGCCACAAGTAGGCCGTGCTTACTACTGCGATACCCAACGAGACCTGCAAAACTTTACGACCCAGACCTGACTCGGCAGCGAAGCAGGCTGGTACGAGTGGTATGAAGAATCCGACGCCGTACAGCCCATGCAATGGATTGCCGGAAGCGAATATGCCGGATGAAATAAAGTTGGCCGCTACGGCTGCAGAAGCCAGTGCGGTAAATGCGAAGCGCGATGGCGCGATGAGGTAGGCGCCAATACCGAACAGGAGTATCGACACCCCACAGATGATCGGAGCGATCCGCATAGCAGTGGCAATCGGATGATTCAGAAGCTGCAACTCACTAACGTGTTGCGACATGGACGAGTAATGAGGGACGCCAAGCGCCAGAAGCGCCGGGACGAGCATTGCCGCCAGGGGAAGGAATAGCGACTGCCGGATGAGGAAATGTTTCAATATGATCTCCGAGTAGTACGAGTGCTGATGTAGGGGCTAGCGCTTGAGCTAAGTCGTGCCGCGAAGAAGCGTCGGCTTGGACGAATTGTCAGGCGCACTTGCGTATGCGCTCCCCAGGACACGCCTTGCGTTTTCGAACAGACACCAAGTGCGCCATCGCGACGAACCTCGGGGGGCGGACTGATTCAGCTCAACCAAAGCGCCTTGCACCTTCTGCCAAAGGAGCTGCCGCGCCTGCTAGACGCTTGCGCACAGGACAAAGAAGCAGGAGCACAACTCCAAGCCTGCACGAGCGCGGGCGGCCCGCCTACGAGTTGGCAGCGAACCGGCGGCACGCGGCAGTGAAGCGGTCATGGCTGGCGGTGGAAAGCCTAGCCGCCAGTTCACTGGACCAGCCGCGCGAGCGGTGGACGACCGTCAGCGGCGCACGCCGAGCACGGCGAAACGCGCTTCGAACTCGGCGCGTCGATTGCGGCTCAGCTTCAGCACCGTGCCGTCGGTCAGCTTGAGTTCGCAGCCGCCGCGGAACAGCGGGTGGACTTCCCGCACCCGCGCGAGGTTCACGATCGTCCCGCGGTGAACGCGCACGAACTGGTCCGGATCCAGTTGGCGTTCCATCTCTTCCATGCTTTCGCGCAGCAGATGGCTGACACCGCCGCAATGCAGGCTGACGTAGTAGTCGGCCGCACCAATCCAGTCGATCTGGGCCGCATCGACCACGATGCTCTTGTCCCGCCCGGGAATCAGGAAACGGCTGCGCGGCGCCTGCCGGGCTTGAAGCAACGCGCTGATGCGGGCATCCAGCCCACCTTGACGATGGCTGTAGACCTGGGCTTTCGCGCGAGCCAGGGCGGCCTCGAATCGAGCGTCGGTGAAGGGCTTGAGCAGATAGTCCAACGCATGCACTTCGAACGCATGCAGCGCGTACTGATCGAATGCAGTGACGAACACGACCGCCGGAACCGCTTTTGGACCGACCAGGTCCAGCAGTGCGAATCCGTCGAGATCCGGCATCTGGATGTCGAGAAACATGATGTCCGGGCGCTGGCGGGCGATCACAGCCACTGCGTCGAGGCCAGTGCATTCGCCGACGACCTCGACGTGAGGATCGGCTGCCAGCAGCACGCGCACGTTCTCGCGCGCCAAAGGCTCGTCGTCGACCACCAGCACTTTCATTGGCGTCTGGCCGGACGCGCTCATGGCAGCCAATCCAATGGCAGATCCAGCTGCGCCAGCACGTGGTCGCCGGATTGTGTCAGTGAAAAGCGGGCCTCGTCACCGTACAGGGTGCGCAGGCGCTCTCGCGTGTTCGCCAAGCCGATGCCCTCGACCACGGGAGTGGCAATGCTGCCCTTGTTTCGAACCTGCAACTCCAGCCGGTCATCGGTGCGCTGCGCGCGCACCTCGACACGACTGGCCGAACCCGCCCGGGCGATGCCGTGGCGCACGGCGTTCTCCGCCAGCGGTTGCAGAATTAAGATCGGCACCGCCGCCTGCCGCAGCGACTCATCCATGCTCACCGTGAACGACATGCGATCTGGAAAACGCGTCTGCTGTATTTCCAGATAGCGTGTGAGCACCTCGACCTCCTCGCCGAGGGTCACGCGCTGGCGACCGGCGTGGTCCAGCGAATAGCGCAGCAGATCCGCCAGCCCCGCAATCATGCGGACCGCCTCGTCCTTGCGGCTGACCCGCACCAGTCCCGAGATCGCATTGAGCGTATTGAACAGGAAGTGCGGCTGGATCTGCAGCTCCAGCGCATGCAGTCGCGCATCGTTGAGCGAGCGCCGCAACTCCGCCGCCTCGATAGCGTGTTCGCGATAGCGTCGGCTGTATTCCATGGCCAGCACAGCGCCGAGCACCAGCAGATAGAAGATCCACTCCAGCAGAATCTGCGCCTGCAGCGCGCTGCCGATCTGCACGTCCGACGCCGACGCTGTCATCCGGTCGTACGGACGCAGCCACAACAGCAGGCCCAACGAATACAGCGTATGCAGCAGCCCGATCGTGGTGGCTGCCAGCAGATGGACCACCACCCCCAATGGCCGCGGTGGCACCACCGGAAACCGCCGCGCCAGCAAGATGACCAGCGCTGTCGGCGCGACCCAGACCAGCCAGACGGCAATGTGGTAGCCGAGCAACAGCGGAATGTAGTGGCCGTGCGCAATCATGCTGATCCACACCTGGATCCCGGCCACCAGACCGAACAGCAGCCAGAACGCGGCAGCAAATAGCATGAATCGACGAGTAGTCATCGGCCCCAGTTTGCCGCAACAACGAAGGCAGGGGCGGCGACGGTGCAGCCAACGGCGGCCGCCCGGCAGCGAATGGGCGTTGCGTGCGATCCGGCGGGTGCTGCTGGCTGGCCGGCCGCCGGTAGCTGTCGCCAACCCGGCCCGCACGGCAGGCGTGCGGGCGCAACGAGGCGCCGCCTGTACGCGGGCGCTTCGACTCGAAGCTGGCATTGGGCCACTCGGCCTTGCCTCTCTAAAGCGCTAGCGGTTCGCCGTTGATGATCTTCTGGCAAAGCACGCCAAATATGAAGGCGCCAAGCGCCATCGCTAGCGTGCCAGCCGCTAGCGTGCCGGCGACGAGGCTCCGGAAGCCGCCGCCTCGCCCGCGCGACGCCACCAAGTACAGCTGGAGCACCATCAGCGGCACGAGGAAACACCCGATTTTCCAGTAGAGAAAGAACGGGTCGCTGAAGCTCGGCGACTGGCCGGCGGCCTTCATCGCACCGAAATAGGCAAAGATTCCGACGCGCAGAAACCACTGGCCGTTCGAAACCAGATACAACCGCATCGCCCATTCGCGATGACTTGCGAGCTCCCGACGCCGCGCGGTTACGTACGTGGCTGCGGCAAACCCGAGTATCAAGAGGCCGTTCAACGAAGTGGCAAGCGAGTCGATCTTCGATGGGCTCGTCCCGCGCACCCAGACCAGATAGAAGCCTGACAAGCTCAGCGCCGTTACAAGCAACACGAAAATGCGCCCATTCCACCGATGGAAGGTGGGGAACCGTCGGCGGATCCATGGGACGAGCTGCAGACCGCCTGCCAGCGCGATGACACCGGCCCCGAGCGCATGGCTGGCGAACGCTGCATTCCCAACAGTGTCTCCGGGCACATACGGCTTTCGGCCGAACGCCGCCAGTCGGTTCCACGACTCCAAGTCTCCGGTAGCGATCGAGCTGCCGTAGAAGGCAGCGATGTAATAGAAGAACGCCCATTGGGCCACGAGCATGACCCCGAGCCAGAAGCCTGCGGAAAGCTGCAGCGGGTCAAAGTGTGCCCAGCGGGGACGCAATGCAGGCGGCAAAACAGTGGCGACAGACATGGGGCACCTCAGCGTGGATGCAGACACGCTCGTCCCGCGAACCGAACGCCGCAATCGCCACGCGACAAATTGCAGTAATGAGGAACGAGCGGTGGATACACCGCACCAGCCGCGGCGACGGGTACTCACCAGCCCCGCTGGTGGCGCGGTTGCGCCCTTCGTGCGCGCATATCGCAGTTCGTCGCACGGCCCTTCCGGAGGCCGGTTTCGGCCGCAACACTCGCCCCGAACTCGAACGGGGGAATGACCATGCTGTGGATCCACATCGCCGGAGGGCTGGTGGCACTGCTTGCCGGATACGTCGCGCTCTACAGCAAGAAGGGAGGGACCACGCACCGGTCAGCAGGGCGGGTATTCGCGTACGCGATGTTCACCATGACCGTTAGCAGCGCGATAATCGCGGCCTTGTTGCGACCTAATCCCGGGAACGTCTTGGCGGCCGCGACGACGTTTTACCTGGTCAGCACCGGATGGCTTGCGGTCCGTCCGGGCATCCACCAGGCGAAGCGTCGCAGTGTTGCTTTGGCAGTCTTTGGGGTCGCGACAGCGCTCTATGGCGCTGGGCTCGCCACCATGGCATTCGATACCCCCCGCAACTCGATCGGTGGCATCCCCGCCGTCGCGATGGTCGTCTTCGCGTCCCTTGTCGCGCTGGCAAGCGCCGCAGACTTCAGAGTCTTGTTCTGGACGCAGACGGCGCCCGCAGCTCGCCTCACCCGCCACATTTGGCGCATGGGGTTCGCGCTTTGGATCGCGACCGCGTCGTTCTTCTTTGGGCAGGCAGACAAATTTCCGGAGGCCATAAGGCAGACCGGGCTGCTCGGTCTGCCCGTGGCGGCAGTGGCACTGACCCTCATGTACTGGCTGGCTCGGCAGGCCCTGATCGGGCGCCGGGCGAAGCGCGGTACGCTGGTTCCATCCCGGGCTCAGTAAGTAGAGCGGGCCGGTAGGTATCACGGGCAACCGCTACAGGGACATGGTCGATTGAGCGAACCGCAGCACCACCCTGGCTTCTTGAAGCGCGTGTTCGCACCGCAGCGACTGCGCATCCTGATCATTTCAGCTGCGGCGCTCGGCACGCTGGTGTCCTTCGGATGGACCGGCTCGCTGGTTGATCTATACCTAAGGTTTGTCCTCGTCGGCGGCGCGTTGCTCGCCCTCTTTGCTCTTGTCGAACAGTGGCCTCGAAGGCTGCCCAATTGGCTCGCCCGCTGGGCGGTGCAAATACTGATCGTGGCGATCGCCGCACCGTTTGCGACCGCTATAGCCTATTCGCTGACGACAATTGGCGATCCGACCCCATGGGTTCATGAGAAGGATCGGATGAAAGGCTTCGGCATCATTGCCGGCCTGACGGTGCTGATTGCACCGTGGATTGCGATGATCGCCGTCTACCGCGATATAAGCGGGCGCGCCGCGCGGCAGGCGTTGGAGTTCGACCTCGAGCGCTCCCAGTTTGCGCAGCAGACGCTCCAGGCTCGCATGAGCCTCCTGCAAGCCCAAGTGGAGCCGCATTTCCTGTTCAACACGTTAGCCAACATCCGTGAGCTCGTCCAGCAGGGCTCGCCCCACGCGCCTGAGATGCTTGAGAGCCTGATCGGGTACCTGCGTGCTGCAGTCCCACGCCTTCATGAAGTGAGTTCCACCATTCAACAGGAGCTGGAGCTCGTGACTTCATACCTCCAGATCATGCACATGCGGATGCCGGACCGACTGAAGACCACGATCCAGAGTGAGCCCGGCGCGTCGGACGTTAAGTGCCCCCCGGGATCGATAATCGTTCTAGTGGAGAACGCCGTGCGACATGGGATCGATCCCTCGGAGTTGGGAGGCTCGATCCTGGTTGATGTGCGTGTTGATGGGGATCACTGCGTCGTGGAGGTTGTCGACACGGGCGTAGGCCTGGGTGGCGCCACGGCCGGGCTTGGCACCGGACTGGAGAATCTTCAGGAGCGTCTGAAGCTCGGCTACGGTCCTTCCGCAGGTGTTGATATGCGGCCGAACTTTCCAGTGGGTACTCGCGCGCGGCTTCGCGTGCCCGCTTGGTCCTCGCCATGAGCGCCGCCAATCCAACGGCGCTGCTCGCAGACGACGAGCCCTTGCTTCGCCAAAGCCTCGCGCGCCAGCTAAAGGACGCGTGGCCTGAGCTCACGCTGGTAGGCGAGGCCCGCAACGGCCGCGAGGCGGTTGCGATGTTCGAGCGGCATCAGCCGGACATCTGCTTTCTTGACGTGCAGATGCCGGGCATGAGCGGAGTGGACGCCGCACGAGCGATGGCGCGCCGTAGCCATGTTGTTTTCGTAACAGCGTTCACCGATTACGCGGTCCAGGCGTTCGACGCGGGCGCTTTGGACTACCTGGTAAAGCCCGTCGACCCCGCCAGGATGCGCGACACGATCGAGCGATTGAAGCAACGGCTGGGCGCCGGCACGCCGCAAGATGTAATGAGCCGCATAGAAGAGTTGGCTGCCCGGTTGGACAACCGGCCATCTTCGCAACCATTGCGCTGGATCCGCGCTTCCGTGGGTTCAACCGTCCAACTGATCGATGTTCAGAAAGTCGTGTATCTGCGCTCGGACGAGAAGTACACCATCGTAGTTTGGCAATTGGACGTGGGCTCGGAATGCGAGGCCGTGGTCCGAATCCCATTGCGTGAGCTGGTCTCGCTGCTCGACCCCGCGATGTTTGTCCAAGTGCACCGCTCGTACGCAGTGAATCTGGCCGCGGTCACCCACGTGGTCCGACACGAAAACGAAACCGGAACCGTTCATCTGCGCGGGACCGGTACCGTGCCGGTGAGCCGTAGTTGCTTGTCGCTGTTCCGGCAAATGTAGCGGCAAGCGCGACCCGCCTTACCTCGGGCAGCCATCATGCCCGTGGCGTAGCCTGCGTTGCGGCCAACTACTTGATCTCAATCGATTAGCAAGAGCCTGCTAAAAATAGCAAGGTGGCCGTAAGGCTTGCTAATTACCGTCGCAGACAAGGCTGGTTCTGTCTGCTCCGACCCGGTCGCTGCCTGCATCGGCCCGTCCCACTCCTGAGTCCAGACATAGACCAAATAATCTAGACAAACCGTTCTAGTTTGTTTACGTTGGCGCCCAGTCTGAAAGCCGACGCACCCAATGCCAAAGAAATCCGCAAAGCCACCGAAGCCCACCGCCGCTGAACTCGACCTGCTGCGGGTGATCTGGCGCCTCGGGCCGTCCACGGTGAAGGACGTGCTCGCTGGGCATCTGCGCGAGCGCCCCGATCTCACCTACGCCACCGTGCTGCGCCAGCTGCAGGTGATGCACAGCAAGGGCCTGCTGGCCCGCGACGAGAGCCAGCGTTCGCACGTGTACGCCGCCGCGCACGCGCAGGGCGCGCTGCAGACCAACCTGCTCCGAGACCTGATCCACAAGGTCTTCGCCGGCTCCGGCAAGGACCTGGTGCTGGCCGCGCTGAGTAGCCACATCACAGACAAGGAGCGCGACGAGATCAAGCGCTTCCTCAAGGAGAAGCCCGATGGCTGAGTTCCTGGGGACCTTTGTTCCCGCGCTCGGCCACGCGCTGCTGCATTTCCTATGGCAGGGTGCGCTGATCGGCCTGCTCGCGGCGCTCGCACTGCACACGTTGCGGCACGCGCGGCCGCAGGCACGCTATGCCGTCGCCTGCCTCGCGCTGCTGGCCTGCGTACTGGCGCCGCTCGTCAGCGTGATCGCGCAGCTCGCGACATCGTTCGCGCCGATGCATGGCGGGACGCCCGTGCACCTTCCAGGCGTCGCCAGCCCGCACAGGCCAGACGTGCTGTTCGGCTTCGTCCCGCCGGCGGCCCAATTCGATGCCGTCCTGCCTTGGGTAGTTGCACTGTGGGCTGCCGGCACCTGCGTCATGTCCTTGCGCATGGCGTTGGGCTTGGCGTGGATACGCAGCCTGCGCCACGCGCCACAGGGTCCAGCGCAAGCGGCGTGGCAGATACGCCTCGACATCTTGGTCATGCACTTCGGCCTGCGTCGCCGTGTCGCGTTGCGCCTCGTTGACACTCTCGACTCACCCGTCTCCGCGGGTTGGTGGCATCCGGTCGTGCTGCTGCCAGCGGCGCTGCTCACCCGCATGCCGACGGACTTGATCGAAGCCTTGCTCGCCCACGAACTCGCGCACATCCGCCGCCACGATTACCTCGTCAACCTGCTGCAGAACGCGGTCGAAGCCCTGCTGTTCTACCACCCGGTCACTTGGTGGCTATCGCATCGCATCCGCATCGAACGCGAACAGATCGCCGACCAGCTCGCGGCCGAAGTAGCCTGCGCGCCGCGCTGCCTCGCCCTCGCGCTGTCGGAACTGGCCGAACTTCATCGCACCCGACCCGCACTCCACCTCGCACAAGCTGCACGTGGAGGCCAGCTCATGTCCCGCATCCAACAACTCATCCGTCCCACTCGTCGCACCCATCCCAGTGCCCGCATCGTCTTCCCCTTGTTGGGTCTGGCGGCTGCCTTCATTGCTTCCTACACCTACGCGCAGATCCGCACACCTGCCCCGGATGCGACGGGGCCCGGCCTTCATGCGATGCAGGTGGACCACACACTCGGCACTTCGGCGCGCGAGACCATCGCTTTGGTGCGCAAGGACAGCGACGACATTTCGATATGGGGCCCGAACGACGACATGGCGGCGATCAAGGCCGCGAAGCGCGGCATGGACGGCGACTTCCTCTGGGTCTATCGCGCCGGCAAGGGCTATGTCGTTACCGATCCGTCGCTGCTCGCCCGTGCTCGTCAGGCTTGGGGCGAAACCGAAGCGCTGAGCCAGCAGATGCAGGTGTTGAGCGATCAGATGCAAATCCACAGCAACAAGATGCAGGCGCTCAGCGGGCGCATGGAAAAATTGTCGGAAGGGCACGAACCTTCGCGCGAGGCACGCGCGGCTGAGCGCGCAATCGAGGATCTGGCGCAGCGGCAGGAGTCTCTTGCGAACCAGCAGCATGAGCTCGCGACACGACAGCTCGATGCGGCACGGGACGAGCCCGCAAAGCAACAACGCTTCGATCATCAGATGCAAGCGTTGGCGGCGAAGCAGGAGGAACTGGCGCGCCTGCACGGGCGGCAGGCCGCCGTGATGGAGACTGAAGCCAAGCGCCTAGAAGCAAAGCAGCTTCCTATGGAAGCGCTTTCCCGCGAAATGGAGCTGGCCAGCAAGCCGATGGACGCGTTGAGCAAACGAATGGAGGCTCTGGGCCGTCAGCAGGAGAAGGCCTTCGACGAGGCCGAGCGCGAATGGCGAAAGCTGATCAGCGAAGCGCTGGCCAACAATCTCGCGAAACCCGCACCGGCGCGCGTCCCGGCGCAGTAAACGCTCGTTGCCGCTCCGTCGTGTCTGCACGCGCACGGAAGGATTCCCCCGTCTGAAATTGCAAGGAATGCTATGAAGAATCCAATTCAAATTTTGCTTCTGTCTCTAGTGTCGGCTGTTGTCCCCGCAGAAGTCTTCGGCAAGAACACGGCATTCGAAACCCGTGTAGATGCCGTTTTTGCCGAGTACGGCAAGCCCGACAGCCCTGGCTGCGCGCTCGGCGTCTTCCAAGGCGGTCGCGTGATCCATGACAAAGGTTATGGGTTGGCCAGCCTCGAGCATGACGTCACGATCGATCCGCGCCGAATGGTGTTTGATCTCGGCTCGGTATCCAAGCAATTCACGGCTGCGAGCGTGTTGCTGCTGATCCAGGAGGGCAAGCTCGCGCTCAGCGACGACATCCGCAGGTTCCTGCCTGAGATCCCGGGTTACGGCAAAACGATCACCGTCGCGCATCTTTTGCATCACACCAGCGGATTGCGCGACTACACGGTGCTGATGCCGCTGGCCGGCTGGAACGACGCCGACGACAAGGACGCGCTGGCAGTTGGGACACTGCGACCAATCGGAGCGGAGCAAGTGACCGCCTGATAGATGGCAGCTAGCAGCCTAACCATTTAGGCCGAACCCGCTTCGCTGGCCGGCTTACTCCAGCGTTCGACTACGGAACAGCTGAAATGACTGCAGCTGTTCTGACACCACTCTTGTCACTCCTACCGCAGGGATTCTTGATGAAATCTTTCCTGTCATTCGTCTGCGCCCTACTCGTGGTCTCCGCGCCCCTGCTACCCGCGCTTGCAGACACGTCGCCAGGCCCGTCGACTGCCGTCGAGACCTTAGCCGCCGACACGCCGCGCACGACGGTCGACGGCAATGGTTTCGTCGTGCCGGCCGGGTGGTCGATCAGGACGGCCGGTCCGGCGGTCATCCTGACCGCGCCCGAAGGCGGCTCCCACATCGCCCTGTTCGATGTCGGGATGGTCAAGGACGCCGATGCCGCGGTGACGGCGGCATGGGCGGCCTACGACCCCAAGGCCGAGTGGCCGCTCAAGCTGGCCGTCGACCGGCCGGTGCGCGATGGCTGGGAGCAGATACGCAGTTACCAGTACGACACCTCCGCCAACGACCTGCGCGGCGTGTCGGCGCAGGCGCGGCGGCACGGCGAGCGCTGGACAGTGCTGATCTACGATATGACCGATGCCGTCGGCGGCAAGCGCGACGCGCAGATCGAACTGATCTACGGCCGCCTGTTGCCCAAGGGCTACAGCCGCGAAACATTCGCCGGCAGGACCGCGCGCAAACTCGATGCGACGCGCATCGAGGCGCTGAAACAGTTCGTTGAAAACGCGCGCCAGCAATTCGACGTGCCGGGTGTGGCCATCGGCATTGTGCAGGACGGCAAGGTGGTGTTCGCAGAAGGCTTCGGCGTGCGCGCATTGGGCAAGCCGGAGCAAGTGGACGCCGATACGCTTTTCATGATTGCCTCCAACAACAAGGCCCTGACCACCCTGATGCTGGCCAAGCTAGTCGACGCGGGCAAATTCGCCTGGGAGACGCCTGTCACCCAGGTGCTGCCGACCTTCAAGCTCGGCAGCCCCGAAGCTACCCGACGGGTGCTGATGAAGCACTTGGTCTGCGCCTGCACAGGCCTGCCGCGTCAAGACATGGAGATCGTCTTTGAAGGCGAGCGCTTAACCCCGGAATCGGTGGTGGCGATGTTGGCTACGATTCAACCGACCAGCCAATTCGGAGAGTTGTACCAGTACTCCAACCTCATGGCCGACGCCGCCGGATTCGCCGGTGGCCATGCACTGCATCCGCAAATGGAACTGGGCGCTGCGTATGACGCGGCCATGCAGATGCTGGTGTTCGATCCGCTGGGGATGACGTCGACCACCTTTGACTTCGCCCACGCGCAGCGCGGCAACCACGCCGTGCCGCACGGACAGAATGTCGACGGCAAAACCGTAGGAGCCAGCATGGACCTCAACCACTCCGCCATCCCGACCCGTCCCGATGGCGGTGCGTGGAGCAATGTCAACGACATGTTGCGCTACGTGCAGATGGAACTCGACGAGGGCCTACTGCCCGACGGCACACGCTTCATCGCCAAAGCGCCATTGCTGGCGCGTCGCGTGCAGCAGGTCGCGACGGGGAACGACACGGGCTATGGCATGGGCCTGAAGATCGACCGCAGCATGGGCACCCCGCTGGTGCAGCACGGCGGCGTCACGCCCGGCTTTATCTCCAACATGATGTGGTTGCCGGAACACAACGTCGGTGCAGTGGTCCTGACCAATGCAGATGCCGGTGGTTCGGCAATTCGTTACCTGTTCCGGCGGCGCTGGCTGGAAATTCTGTTCGATGGCAACCCGGAGGCTGTCGCGAATATGTCGGTGGAGGCCAAGAGCATGCAAGCGGGCGCCGCCGCGAAACGCAACCGCCTGACCGTGCCGGCCGATGCGGTAGTGGTGGGCAAGTTGGCCACTCGCTATCAAAGCAAGGAACTCGGTGACATCACCGTATCGCGCAAGGGCGCGTCGACGTGGCTCGACTTCGGCGGCTGGAAAAGCGAAGTCGCTACGCGCCGCGACGACGATGGTACGGCCGTGTTAGTGACGATAGCCCCGAGCGCGAGCGGCTTCGAGTTTGTGGTCGCCGACAAGGAAAACAAGCGTGCGCTGGTTCTGCGCGATGAGCAGCGCGAGTACGTCTTCGTCGAAAAAAAATGAGGAAACGCTTCCCGCGACAATCAATTCCACGCACTTGAACCAATTATTCCACGGTCACCGACTTGGCCAAGTTACGCGGCTTGTCGACATCGGTGCCGCGCGCGAGGGCGACGTGGTATGCGAGCAGTTGCACGGCAATGGTGTGCACCACCGGCGACAGCATGCCGACGTGGCGCGGGGCGCGGATCACGTGCACGCCTTCGGACGGGCCGAACTGGCTGTCCTCGTCGGTGAACACGAACAATTCGCCGCCGCGCGCGCGCACTTCCTGCATGTTCGACTTCACTTTTTCCAACAGCGTGTCATTCGGCGCGATCACCACCACCGGCATCGCCGCGTCGACCAGCGCCAGCGGACCATGCTTGAGTTCGCCGGCCGGATAGGCCTCGGCGTGGATGTAGGAAATCTCTTTGAGCTTCAGAGCGCCTTCCAGCGCGATCGGGTAATGCACGCCGCGACCGAGGAACAGCGCATGTTCCTTCGGGGCGAAATGCGCGGCCCACAACGCGATCTGCGGTTCCAGGTTGAGCGCGTGTTGGACGCTACCCGGCAGGTGCCGCAGCGCGTCGAGGAACACGGCCTCCTGCGCGGCATCGAGCTGGCCGCGCAGCTTGGCCAGCGTCGCGGTCAGGGTGAACAACGCGACCAGCTGGGTGGTGAATGCCTTGGTCGACGCCACGCCGATCTCGGCGCCTGCGCGGGTGTAGTAGACCAAGCCGCTGGCGCGTGGGATGGCGCTCTCGGGCACGTTGCAGATCGATAGCGTCTTAGTGTGGCCGAGTGACTTGGCGTACTTGAGTGCCTCCATGGTGTCGAGCGTTTCGCCCGACTGCGACAGGGTGACGATCAGATGCTTCGGGTTGGCAACCGCGGCGCGATAGCGGTACTCGCTGGCGATCTCGACCGTGCACGGCAAGCCGGCGATCGCTTCGATCCAGTAGCGCGCGACCATGCCGGCGTAATAGCTGGTGCCGCAGGCGAGGATCTGCACGCCTTCGACGTCGCCGAGCACGGTCCCGGCATTGGCGCCGAACAGCGACGGCGCGAAACCCTGCATGTCGATCACCGCCTCGATCGTGTCGGCGATCGCGCGCGGCTGCTCGTGGATTTCCTTCTGCATGAAGTGGCGGTACGGGCCCAGCTCCAGCGAGGCCAGCGATACGTCGGACAGGTGCACGTCGCGCTCGATGCGGGCGTTGCTGTCGTCGAACACCTGCACGTAGTCGCGGGTGACGTCGGCGGTGTCGCCTTCCTCGAGGAAGATCACCTTTCGCGTCGCCTGCAGAATCGCTGAGACATCGCTGGCGACGAAGTTCTCGCCCTCGCCCAGTCCGACCAGCAACGGGCAGCCCATGCGCGCGGCGACCAGGCGTTCGGGTTCGCGCTTGCTGACCACGGCGATCGCGTACGCACCGACCAGCTCGCGCACAGCTGTTTGCACGGCAACGAGCAGGTCCGCACCCTGCGTCTGGTGGTAGTGGATCAGATGCGCGATGACCTCGGTATCGGTCTGCGATTCGAAGATGTAGCCGGCCGCGCGCAAGCGCTCGCGTTGCTGTTCGTGGTTTTCGATGATGCCGTTGTGCACCACCGCCAGTTCGCCAAAGCTCACGTGCGGATGCGCGTTGGCCTCGGTGACGCCGCCGTGGGTGGCCCAGCGCGTGTGGCCGATGCCGACGTGGGCGTGGAATTGCTCGGCCTGCGCCGCGGCTTCCATCTCGGCGACGCGACCCGTGCGGCGCACGCGGCGGATATCCCCTGCGCCACCGTCGCCGTCGAGCACGGCAATCCCGGCGGAATCGTAGCCGCGGTATTCGAGCCGTTTCAGGCCTTCGATCAACACGGGCACCACATCGCGATCCGCGATCGCGCCGACGATTCCACACATGGGCACCGCTCCTCTAAAGGTCGCGCCTAGTCTAACGGTCGGCGCTGCCCTGAACGTCCGCCGGACGCGTCCGCAGCGCGCGCGGACGCCGGGGCATCGGCAACAACGCCATACAAATCAACGACATGAAGGTTGGCACGGGTTGTGCTTAGACATGGCTAGCACCGCACTTCTTCGAGCGCTTCCCAAATGAGCATCCGCGACACCTCCGGCCAGGACCGGTCCATGGCCGCCGGCCCGCCCCAGGCCCAACGCCGCAAGCACTGGCTGCTCGCTGGCGCTGCGGCGTTGGCCCTGCTGCTGGCCGCGGCCTGGTTGCTCTCGGGGTGGAGCGCCGGCAGCCGCTCGTTCGCCAGCGCGCGCGTGCGCATCGCGGAGGTCACGCGCGGCGATCTGGTCCGCGACATCTCTGCCGAAGGCCGCGTGATCGCCGCCAACAGCCCGACGCTGTACGCGATCGCCGCCGGCACGGTCACGCTCCAGGTCGTCGCCGGCGACGTGGTCAAGCAGGGCCAGGCGCTGGCAGAGATCGACAGCCCGGAACTGCGCAGCCAGCTCGCGCAGGAACGCGCCACGCTCGCCAGCTTCGAGGCCGAGGCCGGCCGCGCCGCGCTCGATGCGCGCATCACCCAGGCCGGAGCGCGCAAGGCCCTGGACCAGGCCGCGATCGACCGTCAGGCCGCGATGCGCGACCTCGAGCGCAACACTCGCGCCTATGCCGGCGGTGCGGTCGCGCAGATCGACGTGGCCAAGGCCCAGGACAACCTCAAAAAGGCAGACCTCGGCCTGGCCCACGCCCGCGGCGAAGCCGGCCTGCGCGATCAGGGCGCCGGCTTCGATACCCGCAACAAGCGCCTGCTCGCCGACCGCCAACGCGCCGTCGTCGCCGAACTGCAGCGTCAGGTGGATGCACTCACGCTGCGTGCACCGTTCGATGGCCAGGTCGGCCAGGTGCAGGTCGCGCAGCGTGCCAACGTCGCGATCAACGCGCCGCTGCTGAGCGTGGTTGACCTGAGCGTGTTTGAAGTCGAGATCAAGGTGCCCGAGAGCTTCGCGCGCGACCTCGCGATAGGCATGCCGGCGCAACTGACCAGCAATGGCGCGCCGTACCCCGGCAAGGTTTCCGCGGTGTCGCCGGAAGTGGTGAATGGTGAAGTCAATGGGCGCCTGCGGTTTGACGGCAAACAGCCACCGGGCCTGCGCCAGAACCAGCGCCTGAGCGCGCGCATCGTGCTCGACACGCGTCGCAATGTGCTGATGGTCGAGCGCGGCCCGTTTGTGGAACAGGGTGGCGGCCGCAGCGCGTATGTCGTCACTACCGATGGCGCGGCGGAAAAGCGCGCCATCCGCACCGGCGTCAGCAGCCTCAACGCGGTCGAGATCCTCGACGGCCTGCAACCCGGCGACCGCGTCGTGGTCTCCGGCAGCGATCAGTTCGCCGATGCCCCACGCATCCGACTCACAGGAGAGTAAGCATGAGCACGTCATCCCCGTTTTCGTTCGTCCCGCGCTGGACCTCGCAGGAGTTAGTCGACGCGGTGCCGCTACGCCTGTTCGAGCTGCTCGCGTTCGATGCCGGCGCCGACGGCAGCAACCTCGCGCGCAGTGCCAACCACGCGCCGCGGCCGCGGGCATGGCGTCATGGCTATTGGCCGCAACCCACGCTGCCCGAACTCGTTCGCATCCGCTGAGCGGGGGCGATTCGCAAATTCTGTAGAGCGGAGCGCTGCTCCGCTGCCCACATACGAGCGGCGCAACGCTCCGCTCCACGACAACCAGAGCTAAGGAATTTACCCATGCTGCACATGCAAGCCGTCACCAAGGTCTACCGCACCGAACTGGTCGAAACCCATGCGTTGCGCTCGCTCGACCTGCACGTGCGCGAGGGCGAGTTCGTCGCCGTCACCGGGCCGTCGGGCTCGGGCAAGACCACGTTCCTCAACATCGCGGGCCTGCTCGAGACCTATACCGGCGGCAAGTACCTGCTCGATGGCGAGGACGTGAGCGGCCTATCGGACGACGCGCGCTCGCGTCTGCGCAACCGCAAGATCGGTTTCATCTTCCAGGGCTTCAATCTCATCCCGGACCTCAACCTGTTCGACAACGTTGACGTGCCCTTGCGCTACCGCGGCATGGCGGCAGCCGAACGCAAACAACGTATCGAGGACGCGCTGGGTCGCGTCGGCCTGGCATCGCGCATGAAGCACTTTCCGGCCGAACTGTCCGGCGGACAGCAGCAACGCGCCGCCATCGCGCGTGCACTGGCCGGGAGCCCGCGCCTGCTGCTCGCCGACGAGCCGACGGGCAACCTCGACTCGCAGATGGCGCGCAGCGTCCTGGAACTGATCGAGGAGATCAACGGCCAAGGCACCACGGTAGTGATGGTTACGCACGACCCCGAACTCGCCGCGCGCGCGCAGCGCAATGTGCACATCGTCGACGGCATGGTCACCGACCTGACGGTCGAGCCGAGCCTGATCCGCATGCCGGGTGACGAGGACATCGCGACCGCCGCGGCGTAAGGCGCTTTTGAGCCCCTCTCCCGTCGGGAGAGGGATTGGGGTGAGGGTCCGGCGAAGTGACGACCTCAAAAGCCGCAACGTGAACTCAGCACCGACTTGGCAATCATTTTTTGTTATCGCAGCTTCGCCGAACCCACATCCGCCCCAGCTTTTATTAGATCTGGGGCACCTTCTCCCGACGGGAGAAGGGGACACCACCGGAAAATTGGAGCCTCTGATGTTCGCCTATTACTTTGACCTCGCCCTGCGCAGCTTCCGGCGCAACAAGGTGCTCACTGCGCTGATGGTGCTGGCGATCGCGCTCGGCATCGGCGCCAGCATGACCACGCTGACGGTGTTCCACATCCTTTCCGGCGATCCCATCCCGGAAAAGAGCAGCGTGTTGTTCTATCCGCTACTGGACCCCGCCGGCATGGATGGCTACATGGCAGACATGGAGCCGGCCATGCAGTTGACCCGCTTCGACGCCGAGGCGCTGTTGCGCGAGAAGCGCGGCGATCGCCAGGCGATGATGACGGGTGGCAGTGTTGCGATCGAACCCACGCAAAGTGGCCTGTCGCCGTTCTACGTCGACTCGCGTTACAGCAGCGCTGACATCTTTCCGATGTTCGGGCTGAAGTTCCTGCACGGCGGCGGATGGAGCGGCAGCGAAGATGAAAAGCACGCGCGCGTCGCGGTGATCGCCAAGGACCTGAACGACAAACTGTTTGCCGGCGGCAACAGCGTTGGCAAGACCATCCGCATCGAGAAGACCGATTTCCGCATCACCGGCGTCCTCGACCACTGGCGCCCCACACCGAAGTTCTACGACATGAACGCCAGCAGCGGCTACGGTGCGATCGAACAGGTATTCGTGCCGTTCACCACATCGCGCGATCTGAAGATGTCGCGCAGTGGCAGCATGGATTGTTGGGAGGCTAAGGAAGACAACGCCGACCCGGAGGGCAACACCGGCCTCAACGCGAGCTGCGTCTGGATCCAGTACTGGGTGCAGCTCGATAGCGCCGACAAGGTCGCGGCCTATCGCCAGTACCTGGTGAACTATTCGGACCAGCAGCGCGCCGGTGGTCGCTACGTGCGTCCGACCAATGTCCGCCTGCGCAACGTGATGGAGTGGCTGGACCACAACAAGGTGGTGCCGGGTGACGTGCGCCTGCAGGTCTGGCTGGCGTTCGGCTTCCTTCTGGTCTGCCTGCTCAATACGGTCGGCTTGCTGCTCGCGAAATTCCTGCGCCGCAGCGGGGAGATTGGCGTGCGCCGCGCGCTCGGCGCCTCGCGCCGGGAGATCTTCGTGCAGTGCCTGGTGGAAGCGGGAACCGTCGGACTGGCCGGGGGCATTCTCGGCCTCGCGTTGGCCTGGCTTGGACTATGGGCGGTGCGGCAACAGCCGCACGACTATGCCGACCTTGCTCACCTCGATCCCGCGATGCTGCTGACGACGTTCGTCCTCGCCGTTGCCGCCAGCCTGTTGGCCGGGCTGTTGCCGGCGTGGCAGGCCATGCAGATCACGCCTGCCATGCAGCTCAAGTCGCACTGAACGACGGCTTGTCCAGCGTCTGCACGTTTACGGAGAACTCCCATGGAACTGCGTCCCATTTTGTCCACCCTGCTACGCCACAAGACCGCGGCGGCCTTGGTCGTGCTCGAGATCGCTCTGAGCTGCGCCATCATCTGCAACGCGGTGTTTTTGATCGGCAACCGCATCGAACGGATCAACCTGATCAGCGGCGTCGCCGAAAATGAAGTCGTCCGCGTGCAGCTCACGGGCATCGGTGAAGACGATAACGCTGCCGCGCTGACCAGGAGCGACTTGGCAATGCTGCGCAGCCTGCCCGGCGTGAAAGCGGCGACGGTCACCAATCAGGTGCCCTTCGTCAGCTCCTCCTGGAATACGTCGGTCACCATGGAGAAGGACCAGAAGCAGCCGACGCTGGGCGCGACGGTGTACATGGCCGAGGCCCAGTTCCTCGATACGTTGGGACCCAAGATCGTAGCGGGCCGCGCCTTTAACACCGACGAGTTCATCGACGCGGCCGTGCTCGACGCGCCCGGCGCGGAGGTGTCGATCCCGGCGTCGATCATCACCCAGAGCCTGGCGACCCGACTGTTTCCCGGCGAGAGCGCCGTGGGGAAGTCGTTCTACGCCTGGGGCGACACGCCAACGCGCGTCGTCGGTGTCGTCGACCACCTGGTGCGTCCGAGTGAGGCCGGCGGGCCAGCCGAACACGAGTTCTCCTTGATCTTCCCGATCAATGTTCCGTACTCGATGGGCGGCAACTACCTGCTGCGCACCGAACCCGGGCGCCGCGAAGAAGTGCTGAAAGCCGCCGTCGCCGCATTGAAGCGCAACGGCCCCAACCGCATCGTGCTTGAGGACAACACCAAGACCATGGAAGCGTTGCGCCAGGACTACTATCGCCAGGATCGCTCGATGGTGTGGCTGCTGGTGTCCGTCTGCATCGCGCTGCTGGTGGTCACGGCGCTCGGCATCGTTGGACTGGCGAGTTTCTGGGTGCAGCAACGCACAAAACAGATCGGTGTGCGCCGTGCGCTGGGCGCCACCCGCGGCCAAATCCTGCGCTACTTCCAGACAGAGAACTTCCTGCTGGCCACGCTCGGCATCGCGCTCGGCATGATGCTGGCCTACGGCATCAACCTGTTGCTGATGGAACGCTACGAACTGCCCCGTCTGCCGGCGATGTACCTTCCGGTTGGCGCAATCCTGCTGTGGCTGCTGGGGCAGATCGCGGTGTTCGGGCCGGCGCGGCGCGCCGCATCGGTGCCTCCAGCGGTCGCGACACGGAGCGTTTGAATGCCGAAGGCGTCGTAACCTACGCAGTGGGGGACCTGTTGTGGTTCTGTCACCGCACAGCAGATCCCTCTGCGTTCGGGATGACATTTCGTTCGAGATGACGCCGACCATGCCCTCACCCGGAAACAAGCACCCCCCCTGATGCCCACCGTCCTGATCATCGATGACAACCCCGCGGTCGCCACCGCATTGGAGACGCTGCTCTCCCTCCACGACGTGGATTCACGCGCAGCCACGTCGCCGGAGGATGGGCTTGCGCTGCTCGCGGGGGAGTCGTTCGATCTGGTGATGCAGGACATGAACTTCCGCGCCGACACCACGTCGGGTGAAGAAGGCGTGGCGCTGTTCGCGGCAATCCGCGCGCAATACCCCGACCTGCCGGTGATCCTGCTAACGGCATGGACGCATCTGGAATCGGCGGTCGACCTGGTCAAGGCCGGCGCCGCCGATTACCTCGCCAAACCGTGGGACGACCGCAAGCTGCTGGCGACGGTCAACAACCTGCTGGAACTGTCCACAGCGCGGCGCGAGTTGGCCCGCCGTCGCAATGGCGAGCGCCGCCGCCGCGATGCGCTGTCGCGCGAGTACGACCTGTGCGGCCTGGTGTACGCCGACCCCGCCAGCGAAACCGTGCTCGCGCTCGCGTGCCAGGTTGCGCGCTCGGAATTGCCGGTGCTGGTCACCGGCGCGAACGGTGTCGGCAAGGAGAAGTACGCCGAGATCATCCACGCCAACTCGGCGGTGCGCACGGGCCCCTTCGTCGCGCTCAATTGCGGCGCGCTGCCGAGCGAACTAATCGAGGCTGAGTTGTTTGGCGCCGATGCCGGCGCGTACACCGGCGCCAACCGCGCGCGGGAGGGCAAGTTCGAGGCCGCCGACGGCGGACGCCTTCTGCGCTGCCATAGCGCGAGGCTTCACAATACAAATTAGCAGCTTGCCATGCAGACTCATTGTTATTTTGGGCATTTTTCTCATCACTCACCAATAAGCTGGCGCGCTTCAGCAAATCTTTTACAACCGGCGGCTCGTTGTCAAAGGTTTCCAATTCGGTTTGCGTATAGGCGTGAGAAGGCTGGCTTGCAAAAAACAAACTTAAAGCTACAAACCAGTGCCTCACGTTTTTTTCACTTATATTTTTTCACTTACGCCTTATTGAACGTCATTTTGCCAGCCATACAATCTATTAAGACCGTATCTTTCGCTACAAAATTCCCAGCTAAAATTTCGCGTGCCAACGGGTTTTCAATTTCGCTCTGAATCGCGCGTTTAAGCGGCCTCGCGCCGAAAACAGGATCAAAGCCCGCACTGGCTATTTCTGCCAACGCTGCATCGCTAATCGCCACATCAATTTCCATTGCATGTAGGCGCTTAGTGAGCAATTGCAATTGAATATTCGCGATTGATTTCACA
>JAYSZI010000114.1:0-2544 GCA_043738095.1 Lysobacter sp. | reverse complement strand
CGACTTCGCGCTGGTTGACGATGGATTTCTTGTGACGGTGCAGGAATTCGATCGGGTCCTCGATGGTGAGGATGTGGCCCGAGGTATGCGTGTTGCGGTGATCGATCATCGCAGCCAGCGAGGTCGACTTGCCCGAACCGGTCGAACCCACCACGAGCACCAGCCCGCGCGGTTCCATGATGATTTCTTTCAGGATGTTCGGCAGCTTGAGTTGTTCGATGCTCGGGATCTCGCTCTTGATCGCGCGAATCACCATGCCGATCTCGCCGCGCTGCTTGAACACGTTGATGCGGAAACGGCCGGCGTCCTGCAGTGCGATGGCCATGTTCAGTTCCAGCTCGCGCTCGAACTGCGGCACTTGGCCTTCGTCCATCAGCGAGTAGGCGATCTTCTTGACCATGGCCGGTGGTAGGCCCGTGTTGCCAAGCGCGTGCAGCTTGCCTTCCACCTTGATGTAGACGGGCGCGCCGGTGGTCAAAAACATGTCCGACGCGTTCTTTTCCGTCATCAGCTTCAGGAAATAGCCGATGTCCATGCACACACCTCTCTATGACGACGTCGTACCGTTGCAAGAGCGCCGCCGGCTTCCGACAATGGCCGTGACGGTACCCGCATGCAGGTCCCCCATCACTACGGCCATTCCAATGATCCCAAGCTTCGCACAATTCCGTTTCCTGCTGCTGGCAGCCGTATGGGGGCTGCTGAGTGCGTGCGCGAGCCTGCCACCCCCAACGAACGAGCTCGCCGCTGCGCAACAAGCGGTGACGCGGGCCGACGGCGCAGATGCCGATCAGTACGCTTCCGCCGACATCAATCGGGCGCGTGCAGCGCTGGCGCAGGCACAGTCGGAGATGGCACGCGGCCGTGAAGACGAGGCTCGCCGCCTCGCGCTGGCCGCGGCAGCAGATGCCGACCTCGCCCACGCCAGGAGCCGCGAGGCCCTGGCCCTGGCGGAGCTAAACCGGCGCCGCAGCGAGATCGCCGAGTTGCGCCAACGCCTGCAGACGGAGAACGGACCATGAAGGCACATGTCGCGCTGACTATCGCGCTGCTGGGCGGCGCCATGGGTGCCCAGGCCCAATCGCCGCCCGGCGTGGATCTGGCGCAACGTCTGACCGCGGTCGAAGCCAATCCGGAGTACGGCAGCCTCGCTGCGTATGAGCGATTGCAGGCACGGCAGGCGCTCGACGTGCTGGCCAACGCGCGCGGCCGCGACCGCGATGGCGCGTTGTACATCGCCCAGCGGCGGGTGGAGATCGCCGAAATCGCCTCGCGTAGCGAGGCTGCGCAGCGCGAGGTCGACCGGTTGGAGCGCGAACGCAGCGAACTGCTGGTTGAAGCCAGTCGCCGCGATGCAGCGCGCGCGCGCGCGGAGAGCGAACGCTTGCGCGTGCAGGCGCAGATCCAGGCTGAAGAGGCTGAGCGCCTGCGGCAACAAGCCGAAGCGGACGCCAGAGCAATCCAGGACGTGGAAGCGACCCTCGAAGGCGTAGCCGGCGCGCAGAGCGCCAAGCTCAGCGCGGCGCGCGAAAAAGAAGCCGCGCTGGCGCGCCAGGAAGCCGAATTGATTGCCGGCGGCAAGCTGCCGCCCTCGCGGCGGGACGCGCGCGGGGAAGTGTTCAGCCTGGCGGGCGACGCGTTTGCTTCGGGGAAGGCAGCGCTGACTCCGAGCGCGGCCGCGAGCCTCACGACCCTGGCGGCGTACCTGCAGGCCGGGCCATCGGTGGGGGTCAAGATCGAAGGCCATACCGACAACCAGGGCAACCCAGCGGCCAACTTGGCCCTGTCGCAACGGCGAGCCGACGCAGTACGCGAAGCGCTGGTCGCGGCCGGTGTGCCGCGGGCCAGGGTCCAGGCGGCGGGGCGTGGTCAGTTGCAGGCGGTCGCGGACAACGCCACCTCCGCGGGACGGGCCAAGAACCGCCGCGTCGAGATCGTCGTTTCGTCAAAATAATGTTATTTATCAAAACGTTGTATTTGTGAAAGTGGGTTGGAGCGTGTCACGGCGGGCTTGCATCGTTGCCGCCTGTCGGCTCGCGGGGGCGAGTTCCGCGCGACTACCTTGCCCCCGATAGAGTGCAGGAGTAGGGTCAAATACCCAGGCGATCTTCTACCGCTTGGCATAGGCCAGATCGATGAAGCAAGCGCCCCGCAAGGGCCAGTCGCCAAAGGATTCCGCCGCCGCAATAACGTGGGCGGATCGCCTGTTGGAGGCGGACATCCTTGCTCGTTCGGTCGCCGTTTCAAACCCCCGCAACGCCCTGGTCATCCGGCCGGGGCGTTTGCTTTCGTGCTGAAGGAGGCTTTCATGTTCGAAGAACAACCGCAGCTGGAAATCGACGCGTTAATCAAGGCCAACCCGGAGTTCAAGCAGCTGTATCAGCGCCACCGGGATCTGGACAAGAAGGTGATGGACGCCGAGTTGGGCGTACTGCCGATCGATGACGTGAGGCTGCATCAGATGAAACGCGAAAAGCTGGCCGCGAAGGATCGATTGATCCAGTTGTACGACAAACACACGCATTGAGGCCTCGTCGCGGGGGG
>JAYSZI010000113.1:0-45302 GCA_043738095.1 Lysobacter sp. | reverse complement strand
GGGCCAGCTCCGCGCGTGCGGCGGAAAGTTCTTCGGCCGCGTATTGATCGGCATCGGCCTGGTCGGCCCGGGACACCGCCTGCTGCGCCGCGGACAATTCAGCGGTGGGTGGCGGCAGGGTGGCGCACGCCGCGAGGCCGCAACTGAGAACCGCGGCAAGCAGCCCGCCGCGGATTTGTGCGAAGCTTGAGGACATGGATGACCGCAGCGTTGAGGACGACGCGTTCATTGTGTGTAGGCCGCGACGCGCATGCAATGGCCGTTGCTGAACCGGGGATTCGTTTATGGACATTGGCTACTTCCTCAAGCTGATGACGGAAAAAAACGCGTCGGACATGTTCCTGACGACCGGCGCGCCGATCTACATCAAGATCGAAGGCAAGCTGTACCCGCTCGGCAACACCGGCCTGCCGACCGGCATGGTCAAGAAGATCGCGTATTCGCTCATGGAAGAAGGCCAGGTGGCCTCGTTCGAACGCGACCTTGAACTGAACATGGCGTTGGCGCTGGCCGACACCGGCCGCTTCCGCGTCAACGTGTTCAAGCAGCGCGGCGAGCTCGGCATGGTGATCCGCGCGATCCGCAGCGTGATCCCGACCATCGAGGAACTGCAGCTGCCGCAGGTGCTCAAAGACATCATCATGGCCCCGCGCGGGCTGGTGCTGATTGTGGGCTCGACCGGTTCGGGCAAGTCGACCACGCTGGCGTCGATGATCGACCACCGCAACACCAATACGTCTGGGCATATCCTCACCATCGAGGACCCGATCGAATACCTGCATCGGCACAAGAAATCCATCGTCAACCAACGTGAGGTCGGCGTTGACACGCACGCATTCCAGAACGCCCTAAAAAATGCCATGCGCGAGGCGCCGGACGTGATCCTGATCGGCGAGATCCTAGATGCGACCACGATGGAAGCCGCGATTGCGTTCGCCGAAACGGGCCATCTGTGCCTGGCGACGCTGCACTCCAACAACGCCGATCAGACGCTCGAGCGCATCCTCAACTTCTTCAACGAGTCGGCGCACAAGAACGTGCTGATGAACTTGGCTTTGAACTTGAAGGCAGTGGTGTCGCAGCGTCTTGTGGTGGGTGTCGACGGCCGCCGCATGCCCGCGGCCGAGATCCTGATCAACACCCCGCACGTGCGCGATCTCATGCGTCGCGGTCAGGTGCACGAGATCAAGCAGGCAATGGAAGCCTCGCTGGAAGAAGGCATGGAGTCGTTCGACCAGTGCCTGTTCCGTCTGGTCAAGGAAGGCCGGATTGAGCAGGAGGAAGCACTGCGCGCGGCCGACTCGCGCGACGGGCTGGCCCTCAAGTTCCGCTTGGCCGAAGGCAGCAGCGGCGAACACGATCCGTACGCCGATGTGTTCGATCAGGCCGCGCACTGAGCGCGTAGCGCAACGCGGTTAGCGCAACCGCGATTACGGCGTGGGGCAGTCCGGCTGGCGCTCGGGCCGGGCCGCATCGAATTGCGGCAGCGCCAGGCACGCCTCTTCAATCCGGACGATGGTGGGAAACGCCGTCATGTCCACACCGAAACGGCGCGCGTTGTACACCTGCGGGATCAGGCAGCAATCGGCCAACGACGGCAGGTCGCCTTCACAGTACCGGCCAGTTGCGGGATGGTCGTTGATCATGGCCTCGATCGCGACCAAGCCTTCGCTGATCCAGTGCCGCACCCAGCCATCGCGCTCGGTCTGCGGCACATTCCAGGTGTGTTCGAAGTACTGCTGCACCCGCAGGTTGTTGAGCGGATGGATATCGCAGGCCACAACCTGCGCGATCGCGCGCACGCGTTGGCGGTCGCGGCTGCTACTTGGCAGCAAGGCGGGGTCAGGCCAGGTTTCGTCGAGGTATTCGAGGATCGCGACGGACTGTCGCAACAGCCGGCTGCCGTGCTCGAGCACCGGCACCAGTCCCTGCGGGTTCGTTTCGCGAAACGCCACGCTGTTTTGCTCGCCGCCATCGCGGAGTAGATGCACGGGCACGGTTTCGTAGGCCAGCCCTTTCAGATTCAACCCGATCCGCACGCGGTAGGCCGCGCTGGAGCGCCAGTACGAGTACAGCCGCAGTTGGTCGGTCATGTGATGTCGATCCTGTGCCATGGCTCTCCCTCGAGCATGCACCATAGCCCGACGCCGCCCAATGCGCACGACCTTCTGCCGGCCGTAGCGCCCCGTCGGTCTATCCTGCCGTCAGCCCTCTTGGCGCTCGATGCGCTGCTCGATCGCGCCGAACAGGCTGGTGCCATCGGCAGCAAGCATCTCGATCCGAACCACGTCACCGAAGCGCATGAACGGGGTAACGGGTTTGCCCAACTCCAGCGTCTCCACCGTGCGCTTCTCGGCGAAGCACGATGCGCCCAGGCTCGTGTCCTCGTTGGCGACGGTGCCCGAGCCGACGATCGTGCCGGCCGATAGGGGCCGGGTCTTGGCCACATGTGCGACCAGCTGGGCAAAAGAGAACTGCATGTCAACGCCCGCCTCGGGTGCGCCAAACCACTCACCGTTGATATGGGTCAGCAGCGGGCGGTGGACCTTGCTGTCCCGCCAAGCGTCGCCGAGCTCGTCCGGGGTCACGAACACCGGACTCAGCGCCGAACGCGGCTTGGACTGCAGAAAGCCGAAGCCCTTGGCCAGCTCGCCCGGGATCAAATTGCGCAAGGACACGTCGTTGACCAGTCCGATCAGCTGGATGTGACCGGCGGCCTGCGCCGGCGTCACCGCCATCGGCACGTCGTCGGTGATGATCACGACTTCGGCTTCCAAATCGATGCCGTGGTCCTCGCTGGGCACCCGCACCGCGTCGCGCGGCCCATAAAAGCCTGCGCTGACGGCCTGGTACATCAACGGATCGGTGTAGAAGCTTTCCGGCACCTCAGCCCCGCGCGCGCGCCGCACCCGCACAACATGCGGCAGGTAGGCGCTGCCATCGACGAACTCGTAGGCGCGTGGCAACGGCGCGGCCAGTGCGGTCATCTCGAGGTCGAAGGCGCCGTCGCTGGTGCCAGCGTTGAGCGCGTCGGACAATGCATTCAGGCGCGGCGCGGTGTTGGACCAGTCTTCGAGCGCGCGCTGCAGCGTTTCGGCGATACCGGTCGCGCGCACGCCGCGGGCTAGGTCGCGCGACACCACGATCAGCGTGCCGTCACGGCCGCCTTCCTTGAGTGATCCGAGCTTCATTCGACAGGTTTCCGATGACGGGCGCTGCAGCGCGAGGGGGCAATTGTAGTCGCCGCCAGCGAGTCCCGGAGCACGTCTCGTCGAAGTTGGTTAGGCCCAGCACCGTGCACAACGCGCTTTCTTAGGCGCAAAGAAAAAAGCCCCGCTTTCGCGAGGCCTTTTCCGGTGTGGCTGGGGAACTAGGGTTCGAACCTAGATTGACGGTGTCAGAGACCGTCGTCCTACCGTTAGACGATTCCCCAATAAAACGGGTGGCGCCAGATTTTAACCCGACAGCTGGTGGAAGGCGAGATCCCGAAACCGGGACCAAGCCTGCCGAAAAATCAACGCTTGGAGAACTGCGTGGCGCGGCGCGCCTTGTGCAGGCCGACCTTCTTGCGCTCGACTTCGCGGGCGTCGCGGGTCATGAAACCGGCCTTGCGCAGCTCGGACTTCAGCGACTCGTCGTACTCCACCAGCGCGCGGGCGATGCCGAGGCGGATCGCGCCGGCCTGGCCGGTGGTGCCGCCGCCGGCGACCGTGACCTTGACGTCGAACTTGTCGGTCGACTGGGTCAGCTCAAGCGGCTGACGCACGATCATGCGCGCGGTCTCGCGGCCGAAGAATTCTTCGATCGAACGCTGGTTGATAACGATCTTGCCGTCACCCTTGCGCAGGAACACGCGTGCGGTGGACGACTTGCGGCGGCCGGTGCCGTAGTTTTGCTGGATTGCCATGATCAGATGTCCAAGACTTGCGGCTGCTGGGCGGAATGCGGATGCTCGGAGCCTGCATAGACCTTGAGCTTGCGGTACATGGCGCGACCGAGCGGATTCTTCGGCAGCATGCCCTTCACGGCGGTCTCGATGACGCGCTCCGGGTGACGCTCAAGCGCCTGACCCAGGGTCTCGGTCTTGAGGTTGCCGATGTAGCCGGTGAACCGGTGGTACAGCTTGTCGGTGAGCTTCTTGCCGGTGACGTGAATCTTCTCGGCGTTGATCACCACCAAGTAGTCGCCGGTATCGACGTGCGGGGTGTACACCGGCTTGTGCTTGCCGCGCAGGCGGCGGGCGAGTTCGGTGGACAGGCGGCCGAGCGTCTTGCCGGTCGCGTCGACGATGTACCAGTCGCGCTGGACGGTCTCGTTCTTGGCGGTGAAAGTCTTCATGACAGATCTTCTATAGGGTGCGTGGTCGGGCTAATTCCGACATCCCCAAGCGGGGACATTTGATCGGAATTTCGCCGCGCGTTGTGTTTGCGGAACGAAAGAGGCGGAATGATAGCGGGCTTGCCAGGGGCCCGCAAGTAAGCCCCTCCCCTAGATTCCGGGCCGCTCCAGGCTGCTGCGCCTCGAGCGGTCCCCGCCTGTCGCCTGAATCGCCTGAACCGCCAATCACCCATTACCCGGCCCGGATGGCCGGATGGCCGGATCGCCTGCATGCAGCAATGTGGTGAATGACGCAGCTGCGCGGGCTTCGGCCCACACCTTAGAATCCGTCCCATGACCCCACGAACCTTTTCCCCGCTCGATCGACTGCTCGACGACGCACAACGGGCGCTGGAGACCGTGCTGGGCGCGCCGGCGGCGACGCGCGCGAATCCGGCGGGATCCAAAGCCGACTTCGTGCTCGACGAGGTCGAGCGCCAACACGCCGCGGGCTTGATGCGGATCAACCATGTGGGCGAGGTTTGCGCGCAGGCGTTGTATTGCGGCCAGGCCGCGGTCGCGCGCGACGACGCGACCCGCGCGCACCTGCTAGAGGCGGCCCAGGAGGAGACCGACCACCTCGCTTGGTGCGCCGATCGACTGCGCGAGCTCGACAGCCGGCCCAGCTTGCTCAATCCCCTGTGGTACGCCGGGAGCTACGCGATTGGTGCGCTGGCCGGGTTGCACGGGGATGGCTGGAACCTGGGGTTTGTGGTCGAAACCGAGCACCAGGTCGAGGCCCACATCGATGAGCACCTGCAATCGCTGCCCGTGGCCGACACCCGGAGCCGCGCAATTCTGCAGACAATGAAAGCCGACGAAGCCAGGCACGCAGCGGCGGCGGAAGCAGCGGGGGCGCGCATCCTGCCACCACCAGTGCCCACGTTGATGGCGGCGGCATCGAAGCTGATGAAAGCGATCGCCTACCGGGTGTAGGGCAGGCAGTCAGGACTCGGAACAGGCCTTGCCGTTGTCGGGTTCAGCGCATCGGTGAAGGCACAGCCGGACGGATCTGACTGGAGCACCCCCGTTCGCTGGAATGAGGTCGATAACCTCGTCCCGTGTCCACGCACTGCGAGCGGAAGGCCGCGAGCCCGGTCCGAATCAATCGCCCCATATCGAATCTGGGAGCTCCCGGACCTCGCTTTAGCAAACGCAAAAAAAGCCGGCAATGCCGGCTTTTTTTGCTGCGTACCGAGCGCTTCAATCGACCAGATTGCGGCCGTGGAACAGCTCTTCGATCTCGCGCTTGAGCCGCGACTCGATCTTCATACGCTCCTTGAACGAGAGGTTCTTCGCCTTCTCCTCGAACAGGTACGTGTCGAGGTCAAAATCCTTCATGTGCATCTTCGTGTGGAAGATGTTTTCCTGGTAGACGTTGACGTCGAGCAGCTCGTAACGCGCCTTGACGTTCTTCGCCAAGTAATCCTGGATCGAGTTGATCTTGTGATCGATGTAGTGCTTCCTGCCTTTGACGTCGCGGGTGAAACCGCGGATCCGGTAGTCCATCACGACGATGTCCGACTCGAGGCTCTCGATCAGGTAATTCAGCGCCTTCAGCGGCGAGATCACGCCACAGGTGGCGACGTCGATGTCGGCACGGAACGTCGCGATGCCGTTGTCCGGATGCGTTTCCGGATAGGTGTGCACGGTGATGTGCGACTTGTCCAAGTGCGCGACCACGGCGTCGGAAATGATCTCCTTGCCGGCGTCCTTCTTGTCGATCACCGGCTCTTCCGAGATCAGGATCGTCACCGACGCGCCCTGGGGGTCGTAGTCCTGTCGCGCGATGTTGAGGATGTTGGCGCCGATGATGTCTGCCACGTCCGTGAGGATCTGGGTCAGGCGGTCGGCGTTGTATTCCTCGTCGATGTACTCGATGTAGCGGCGACGCTCCTCTTCCGAGGCCGCGTAGCAGACGTCGTAGATGTTGAACGAGAGCGCTTTGGTGAGGTTGTTGAAACCCTGCAGCCTCAGGCGCGGCAACGGCTTGACCACGGTGGCGTTTTCCGGTCTGGCGAATGTGAGTCGGCGATTATGCGGCAATGCGTCCCGGGGGGGAATCGCGCCGCCCGCACGCCGCGGGTCCGTCGGCTTGGCGGGCCACGCGGATTTGCCCGGGGCCACGCTTCACGCTTAAGCTCGGGGCGATTCCTTCAGAACCGGCACCAATGTCCCCAGATACGGAAGCTCACGTAACTGTCCTGCGGCGCAGCAACAGTCCGCTCCAGCTTGATGGGGCGACGATCGAGCGCTTTCTCGGGCACTGCCATCGCCGCCGCTATCCGTCGCGGACCGACGTGTTCCGCCCCGGCGATCCGGCCAGCACCCTGTATTACGTGGTCTCGGGCTCGGTCAGCATCATCACCGAGGAAGAGAACGGCCAGGAGCTGGTGCTGGGCTACTTCGGTCCCGGCGAGTTCGTCGGCGAGTTGGGCCTGTTCATCGAGAGCGACCGGCGCGAGGTGATCCTGCGCACGCGCACGGCTTGCGAACTGGCCGAGATCGGCCACGAACGTTTCTACGATTTGCTGCTGACCCGGCTCGCCTTGGACGCGCCCAAGCTGCTGTACGCGATCGCCGCGCAAATCTCGCGGCGTTTGCTCGACACCAGCCGCAAGGCCGGACGCCTGGCGTTCCTCGACGTCACCGATCGTATCGTCCGCGCCCTGCACGATCTGGCCAAGGAACCCGAGGCGATGAGCCACCCGCAGGGCACGCAGTTGCGCGTGTCGCGACAGGAGCTGTCGCGGTTGGTGGGTTGTTCGCGCGAGATGGCGGGGAGGGTACTGAAGAAGCTCCAGGTCGACGGCAAACTGCACGCCCGTGGCAAGACCGTCGTGCTGTTCGGCACGCGCGGCTAGCGGCGGATGGAGCGCGGCGCCGCGTCCGCCGACATCGCGCCGCGGGTGCGATCGGCGGATCTGGGCGATGCCGGGGAAGTCGCCGCCCTGCTCGAATCGCTTGGCTACCCCTGCACGCGCGCCGAGGCCTGCGAGCGCATCGCGATTATCCTGCGCGATCCGCGCCACCATCTGCTGCTGGCCGATTCGGACGGCGCCGTTTGCGGCTTGGTGTCGCTGAATCTGATCTATTCGCTCGCGCGCGGCGCTGACATCGCCCGCATTACGGCGCTGGTGGTAACGCCAAACTGCTATCGCCAGGGCATCGGCCGCCGCCTGCTGCGCGAAGTCGAACTTCTCGCCCGACAGGCCCGCGCGAGCCGACTCGAACTCACCAGCAACCCAAGCCGCGTCGAGGCCCACGTGTTCTACCGCAGCTGCGGCTTCGCCGACGGCTCCCAGCATTTCGTCAAATTGCTCGGCGAGTAGGACCGATCGGCACGCTATCGCGCGGGCCGAGAGCGCGATCCGTGCGGGATCCGCATCGCTCTTGCGAGGTGGGCGCCGTCAGATTCGCGCCTCGCCTTTTTGCGGATGGGAATCGTTGGCCGACCGTTGCGGCTTTGCTCGCAATGCCCTCAGCGACCCCAGCTTTTACCCCGGTAACCTGGGCGCGCGCACTCAACCAACCGGATCGCCGGCGCGATCGGCACAACCCCAATTCAGGATCGGCGTGCCCGGCGGCAGCGCGCGGCGGAAATCGTCCACATTGCCCGCCTTCGGATTCACCACCACCGGCCGCAGCGCGGCTTTCAGCAGCGGCAGGTCCGCGCTGCTGTCGGAATAGGCGACCGCGACCGGGCCGGTGAACCCCGCATCGCGCAACATCGTCATCTTCATCTCGTGGTGGCAGTGGCGTTTTGCCATCACCGCGCCGAAACGCGGGCCCACCAGCGTCCCGACCACCGGCACATCCTCGTGCGCGACGAACGCAAGGATCGCGCGCGCGAGCTCAGGCGGCGCGCCAGTGGCGACCACGACGCGATCGCCCTGCTCACGATGGCGATGCAGCACCTCGAGCGCGATCGGCAGTAGGCGCTTTTTGATTACTTCGGTGTGGGTGGTGACGTAGCGATCGATCAGCACGTTGAGGTCGCGACGGCGGTGGAAGCCAATCGTGCCCGCCCATACAAACGCACCGATGCCGATGCGTCGCGTTGGCAGGAACGCGATCATCGGTGCGAACACCGGCGCGATCAGCAACGCCAGCAGCCGGCGCCACCACGCCCGCTTGATCAGCCAACCAAACAAGTGACTACCGGAATCGCCGTCGTAGAGCGTGTGGTCGAAATCGAACACCACCAGCGGCGCATCGGCTGATGCGGCCGGATAGCGCTGGTCTGAAGCCGCCGGCCCAACCGCGATCAAGCGCCGAACAACCGCTGCAGCGCCGCGCCCGGGTCGGGCTCGCGCATAAAGGTCTCACCAACCAAAAAGGTGTGGATGCCTGCCGCCCGCATCATCGCGACATCCGCTGGAGTGGCGATGCCGCTCTCGGTGACCAGGGTGCGGTCGCGCGGGACCGCATCCTTGAGCTGGATGCTGGTGTCGAGCGAGACCTCGAATGTGCGCAGATTGCGGTTGTTCACGCCGATCAGCTCGCAGTCCGTCTGCAGCGCGCGTTCGAGTTCGTTGATGTCGTGCACCTCGACCAACACGTCCATGCCGAGTTCCATCGCCAGCCCGGCCATCTCCACCAGGGGCCCGTCTTCGAGTGCAGCGACGATCAGCAGGATTGCGTCGGCGCCGATCGAGCGCGCCTCAACGACCTGGTAGGGATCGATGACGAAGTCCTTGCGCAGCACCGGCAGCGTGCAGGCCGCGCGCGCGACGGCGAGGGCCAGATCGCTGCCTTGGAAGAAATCGACGTCGGTGAGCACCGACAAGCACGCCGCTCCGCCGACCTCGTAGCTGCGGGCGATCTGGGCGGGCTGGAAGTCGGCGCGGATCAAGCCCTTGGACGGGCTCGCTTTTTTCACCTCGGCAATCACGGCCGCGTCGCCGGCGGCGAGCTTGCGCTTGATCGCGGCGACAAAGCCACGCGCTGGCGGCTGGTCGGCGATGCGCGCGCGCAGCTCAGCTTGCGAGCGCTCACGGCTGCGCTGGGCGATCTCTTCGGCCTTGCGCGCGAGAATGGTGGCGAGAATGTCGCTCATGCGGCGTCCAATGCTGTGGCCGAGCCGGGACCGCCGTAGGCGCGTTCGACCCGGGCGATGCGCAGTTCAAAATGCTCGTACCACTCGTTGCGGCCGCGCGCGCGCGCGGCGACGTGCTCGGGGTGGTCTCGCCAACCGGCGATCGCTGGCTCGCTGTCGAAGTAGGAAACGGTGATGCCGAAGCCGGTGGCATCGCGCGTCGACTCGGCGCCGAGAAAGCCCGGTTGCCGCGCGACCAGCTCTTCCATGCGCAGCGCAGCCTCGGCGTAGCCATTGTCGCCATCGCGCCGCTTCGAGCTGAAGATCACCGCGTAGTACGGCGGCTTGGGCAGTCGGGCAAATTCGCTAGCGCTCATCGTGGCCGGTCATGGGAGGTATCTGTCGGCCATTCTAGCCGAGCCCTTCGCGCGAGCCTCTGAAGACGCGCGTCGGCAATGACGCGTCCGGCAACGGCGTGGGAGGGCACCACTGCGTAGCCTGCAGGCGGTCCAGTAGCGCCACGACTTCATCGCGCGCCTCGGGCTCGTGGATGGGCAGTACCAGCACGTCGCCCGTTTGCGCCCAAGCCAGGGTGTCGCGGACGGCTTGGGCTTCTTCCAGGCACACCACCACCGCGCCCTCCGCCAACCCGTGCTGCAGTAATTCGTCGCGCAGGATCGCGGCGACCTCGCCGGGCGCACGACCGCGCATGTACTCGCCACCGATGTCCTTGAGCCACACCCGATCCGGCGTGAACGCGGCTGCTTCCGCCGCGAGCGCGCGAATATCGATGTCCTTACGGTTGCCGGCTTGGCCGAGGATCAACCCCAGTCGCCCATTACCGCGGTTCGCGCAGGCGACCTGCAGCAATCCGCGCAAGCCGTCCGGGTTATGGGCGTAGTCGAGGAAGACCTGCACCCCGCCCGGGGCGTCGCCGAAACGCCAACGCTGCAGACGGCCGGGGTTGTCGCCGTGCTGTGCACCGAAGGTCGCGAGCACTTCGGCAATGGACACGATCCCGATGCCCATGCCCGCTGCGGCCAAGGCCGCCGCCGCGGCGTTGGCGATGTTGTAGCCCGCGCTGCCGCCGAGGGTGATCGGCATGATCGCAATGTCGCCGAGATCGTGTTCAACGGCGTTGGGCGCCGCCGTGGTTATCGACAGCCACAGACGGCCATCGCGCTCGCCGCAGGTCATGCCGCCGTCGCCGCGATGCGCGCGCAGCTGCGGGTGGTCGAAATCGCGCGCGAACCAGCCCAGGCGCAATCCGGACGCGGCCAGCGCTTCGCCGCGGCGCAGCAGCAACGCATCATCGGCATTGAGTACTAGCAAACCATCGGGCGCGAGCGCGCGCACCACGGTGAGTTTGACCTCGGCCAAATCGTCTAGGTCGTGGATGCCGTATTCACCGAAATGGTCCGGACTGATGTTAGTAACCAAGGCAACCCGGGCGTTGTCGATCGCGATGCCGCGACGCAGCAGCCCGCCACGCGCGGTCTCGAGAATCGCGGCGTCGACGTCCGGGTGCCGCAGCACCGTGCGCGCGCCGACTGGGCCGGAATAGTCGCCGCTGTCGACGCACTGGTTGCCGACGAACAAGCCGTCGGTGCTGCTGTAGCCGCTGCTCCAGCCGTGCGCACGCGCCATGGCTGCCAGCAGGCGCACAGTCGTAGTCTTGCCGTTGGAGCCGGTCACCACCGCCAGAGGAATACCGTGGACTTGCGCCCAAGGCACGTCGGCGATGGCGGGCAACTCCCGGATCGGCCAGGAACGGCTGCCGCTGCCCTCGCCGATAGACAACACGTCGTCGTCGGGATGTGCGGGCAATCCGCGCGCGCGCGCGGCGGCGAGCAGCGCGATCAGGGCGGGGTTGGCTTCCTCGACAGCCATCGCGCGCAACGTCTGCAACGCGCATTCCTGGTCCCCAACGGACGCGTGCCCAGGCGCCGCATGCCAGTCGGCGGCCGTCCATAAGTGCGATGCCTGCAGGCTGGCGAGCCACGCCCATTCGTTGGCCTCGGCCGCGGTGTAAAGCTGGTCGAGCGGCGCGGCAAACGCGAGCGACGCGCCACTCGCGTGCCGGCGTACGACGACCGCAGCGTGGGGCCAACCGAGCGCGTCGCGCACCAACTCGATGCGCGCGCGCCATCCGGCCAAAGCCGCCTCGTCGAGACGCGCGTCGCCCAAGGTTTCGAGCGCGGCGCCACTGCCGTCGAAGTACAGGTTGCTGCCGGTCAGCCGTCGCGACTCGTCGAACGGCAGCGCGCTCGACATCAAGTGACTGGGCATCGTTGGACAATTCGAGTCATGTCGGCCCGCGTCAGTCGTTGGCTTCGCGTTCGAAGCGCAAACCGCGTTCGTCGCGCACCACGCCTTCCATCAGCGCATGCATCGCATCGTCATGCATCGGCTCCAGCACCGGCGCTTCCACCCGCTCAGCCGGCTTGGGCGTCTCGCCTTCGGGCTGGAACTTGGTGATCTGCTTCCACGAGCGCGCCAGCGCATCAGCGAACACCAGGATCAGGTCCCCCGGTGCACCCATGCGCAACGCCGCATCGAGCGCCTGCTGCTCGTCGGGGATGACCGAGATCGCATCGTCGTGCACACCGGCCGCACTCAGAGCGGTGGAGATGATGCGTGGCACCTCGTCGCCGTCGCGGCCACGCAGTCCGTCGTCGCGCCGGCAGATGTAATGGTCGAACTTGCCGGCAACCGCAGCAGCAATCGCGCGCAGGTCTTCGTCGCGGCGATCACCGGGCCCGGCCAGCACCACGATGCGGCGGCCGACCACATCCAGCCGCTGCACCAGGTCCGCCATCACCCCGACCGCATGCGCGTTGTGGCCGTAGTCCATCAGCACCTTGAACGGATGCTCGCTGTAGAGGTTCATGCGCCCAGGCGCCTGGAAGAACGTGCTGTCGAACGTGCGCAGGCCCTGGCGGATCGGGTCGAGCTTGATCCCGAGCGAGAACGCCATCGCCGCGGCCACCATCGCGTTCTGCACGTTGTGCAGGGCGCGGCCTTCGAGCGTGGCCGGGATCAGGTGCGTCCACAGCAGCGGGATGTGGCTGCCCTTGTCGTACAGCGTGATCATGTGGCCGTTGATGCCGCCCTCCAGCGCGCACGCGCGGCCGCCGGCGCGGATGTGCTCGCGCACCAGTGGGTGCGCGGGGTTCATCGTGACGTAGCAGATCACCTTGGCGTCGGTGTAGCCGGACATCTTCAGCACGTTGGGGTCGTCGGCGTTGAGCACCGCGCATTCCTTGGCGATCTCCACCACCACGCGCTTAATCTCGGCGAGCTGCTAGAGCGTGTCGATGCCCTTCAAGCCAAGGTGATCGGATTGCACGTTGATCACGGCGCCGACATCGACTTCCGGCACGCCCATACCCGAGCGCACCAGGCCACCGCGTGCGGTTTCGAGCACGGCGATGTCGATCTGCGGATCGGACAGCACCATGCGCGCCGACACCGGCCCGGTCATGTCGCCTTCGACCGTGCGCTGCCCGTCGATGTATACGCCGTCGGTGGTGGTCAGGCCCGGGGTGTAGCCGGCCATCTTGGCGATGTGCGCGAGCATGCGCGCGGTGGTGGTCTTGCCGTTGGTGCCGGTCACCGCGGCGATCGGTACCCGTGACGGCGTGCCGGCCGGGAACAGCATGTCGATCACCGGACCGGCGGCGTCACGCGGGGTGCCTTCGCTCGGCGCGACGTGCATGCGGAAACCAGGCGCAGCGTTGACCTCGCAGATGCCGCCGCCGATGGACTTGTAGCTTTCGGCGATGTTGGTCGAGATGAAGTCGACGCCGCCGACGTCCAAGCCGATCGCGCGCACCGCGCGCACGGCCATGTCGCGGTTGTCGGGATGGATGATGTCGGTGACGTCGGTCGCGGTGCCGCCGGTGGACAGGTTCGCGGTCGAGCGCAGGTAGATGACCTCGTCGGCACGCGGGACGGAGCCGGCGTCGTAGCCGGCGCGCGTCATCATCATGTCCGCCTGCGCATCGAGCTCGAGCCGGGTCAGGGCTTTTTCATGGCCGACGCCGCGGCGCGGGTCCTGGTTCACCTGTTCGACGAGTTCGGCAATCGTGTGGCGACCGTCGCCGACGACGTGGCCGGGCGTGCGCCGCGTCGCCGCGATCAGTTCGCCGTTGACCACGAGCAGGCGATGGTCGTCGCCGGCGATGAAGGTCTCGACGATGACCGACTTCGAATGCTCGGTCGCGGCCTGGTAGGCGGCGCGCACGTCATCGGGGGCGACGATGTTGATGGTGATGCCGCGGCCGTGGTTGCCGTTGTAGGGCTTGACCACGACCGGGCCGCCGAGTTTAGCCGCCGCCTGCACCGCATCGGACTGCTGTTCGACCAGTGCCTGGCGCGGCACCGGCAGGCCCAGCGAATGCAGGATGCGATTGGTCTCGTCCTTGTCGCTGGCCAGCTCGACGGCGATGTACGGCGTCTTGCCGGTGACGGTGGCTTGGATGCGCTGCTGGTACTTGCCGTGGCCGAGCTGAATCAGCGACTGCGCGTTGAGCCGCAGCCACGGGATGTTGCGCTCTTCGGCGGCGCGCACCAGAGAAGCGGTGGAGGGCCCGAGCGCGCGCTTCTGCGCATAGCGGATGAAATCGTCGCGCGCGGTGTCCCAGTTCCAGTCTTCGGGCGTGGCGTCGGGTGCGGCGCGCTCGGTGCTGCGCAATTCAGCCGGCAGCAGCGAGTTCAGCAGTTTGAGCGCGAGTTCGCCCGCGGCAATGCCTTCTTCCTTCTGCGCGTACTCGTAGACCACCGAATACACCCCGGGTCGATCGTCGCTAATGCTGCGCGTGCGGCCGAACGTGACGTCTTCGCCGGCGACGTTCTGCAGTTCGATCGCTACGTGTTCAAGCACATGGCCGAGCCAGGTGCCGTCGTCGTCGCGCATGCGACGGATGAACCCACCGGGCTCACGATACGAGCAGCCGTGATCGGACAGTCCGGGCAAGGCCGCGACCAATCCGTCGACGAACGCCGCGCCAAGGCGGCCGGTCGGCCAGGCTTCGAGCGCGCCCAGGTCCAGCACCAGCCGGATCACCGGGAAATGCGCGTACTGGGAGGGGCCGACGTAAACGGAGCGTTCGAGTATGCGCATCAAGACCTCAGGTTTTTTCCGTCGCCAGGGTGCCCGGCGAGGCTTTGCGCGTGTGCAGGTTGTAGGTCGCGCCCGACACCAGCAGATGGATGGTCAGGCCGAGCAGGCACACCGGCTGGTTGAGGCTGGCATCAGCCATCGAGGAAAACTGCAGGTCGCCGGCATCGACCACCGTGACCGCGCCGCTGCCTTCGACTTCGAGGGTGTTGTCCGGGCCGATAAACGCTGCGGTGTCCTCGTCCAGACCGATGCCGATCGCGAACGGGTTGTAGGCCAGCGCCGCGACCAGGCGGCCGAGGCGGTCGCGCTGGCGGAAGTGCTGGTCGATGATGAAACGGTTGGTCAGGCCCAGCCCCGGCGCGAGCCGCACGCTGCTCGCGCGCGGCGATGAGCCCTCCTTGCCGAACGCGATCATGTGCTCGCTAAGGATGCTGGCCCCGGCGCTGGTGCCGGCAACGTGCATGCCGTGCGCGTTGCGATTGCGTATGAGTTTTGCTGCCGGGGTGCCGCCGAGGATGGTGGTGATCCGCAGCTGGTTGCCGCCGGTGAAGAACACGCCGGTCGCGGTCTCGATCTGGCGCAGGTAATCGTCGCGCTGGCCGTCTTCGCGATCGGCGAAGTCGACCACGCTCGCGTGGCCGCCCTCCAGGCGCTCGAACAGATCCTGGTAGCGCGTGCCGGTGTCGGCGCGGCGGCTGGCCGTGGGGATGATGACGATCTTGGCGTCGCGGCCGCCGCAATGCCTGACGAAGCGCTTGAGGATCTGCCGTCGGCTTTCCCTGTCCTCGGCCCCACCGATCGGAATGATCCAGCCGCGCTGCTGGCCGTCGGGGGTCTTGCTTGGCATTCGTCGCTCCGGGCCGTGCGGTCAATCCCGCAAAATATCATGACCCTCGAAAATACCACGGCGCAGGACCTGCCCGACCAGCACATGCGCGGCACCGCCGATGAATACGTCCCTGGCGGCGCCGTCGACATCGAGCGCGACCAGGTCGGCGTCGGCACCCACTTCAATGCAGCCTTTTTTGGACAGCCGCAGCAAACGGGCCGGATTGCTGGTAAACGCGGGCAGTGCGCGCTCCAGCGACAGTCCACGCGCGAGCAACTCATTAAGCGTGGCCAGCAACGCACCGGACTCGCCGACCGCCATCCCGCAGACCCGGCCGTCGCCGTCGAAGCACGGCAGGCACCCGCCGGCATCGGAGCTGATGGTGACGTGCTCCGGCGGCGCACCGCTGTCGAGATACCGCAGCAGCGCATCGGCCGCGCTCCAGGCGTCCTCGCCGTCTTCGACTGGGAATGCGGTGATGTCGACGCTGCAGCCGCGGCGCGCGAGTTCGACCGCTTCCTCGAACAGCGCCTTACGACGGTTGACGTGGGTCGGATTGAACACGCGCGCGGGCAGCTCGCTCTGGTCGAGCGCGCGGCGCACCAGATCCAGCCCGCGCGCGCCATCGCCCAAGTGCAAATGCACGATACCCGCCTTGCCGGTCATCAGGCCGGCGACATGCGCCTCGGAGGCGAGCCGCAGCAGCTCATCGAGCGTCGGCTGGCTGGAGCGGTGGTCGCTGATCGCGACCTCGCCGACGCCAATCAGTACGTCGATGAAGGCAATGTCGCCACGCACGCTGCCGGTCAGCGTGGTGGGAGGCAGGTGATAGCCGCCGCTGTAGCCCCACGCATTCAGGCCCTGCTCGCGCAAGCCATGAATCGATGCGACCAGTTCGCGCGTGCTGCGCGCGACATCGTCGGTGCCGAGCAAACCCACCACGCTGGTGACGCCGGCGCGGGTGTAGCGCGACAACATCGGCGCCGGCACGCGACTGCTGAAGCCGGCTTCGCCGCCGCCGCCGGTGACGTGGACGTGGCCATCGATCAGCCCCGGAATCAGGCGCCGACCTTCCAGATCGATCACGTCCAGTGGCAGCGTCGCCGGGAGGTCTGGCAGGTCGCGGCCCATCCAGAGGATCTTGCCGCCGCCGAGCAACAACTGCTGCACGCCGAGCGGCTCGGGCGCATACACGTCGGCGTTGCGGAGCAGTTGAATGGTCGGGGTCGGATTCATCGCCGCCGCCTGCGCAGGAGCTGCCAAGGCCGTCAAGCGCTGGCCGAACCTGTAGCGAAGCGCTGGGTTGCAACGACAAACTCATCCAGCTTTGCGCGCGCCGCACCCGAGGCAATGGCCGCGCGTGCGCGTTCAATGCCGTCGTCGATCGATTCGGCCACACCCGCCACGTACAGCGCCGCGCCGGCATTGAGCGCGACGATTTCGCGTGGCAGGCCGTCTTGATTGTCCAGCGCCTTGAGCAGCATGAGCCTGGACTCCGTCGCATCGTTTACCCGCAGATTGCGGCTGGCGGCCATGGCGATGCCGAAGTCCTCCGGATGCACTTCGTATTCGCGCACCACGCCGTCGCGCAATTCACCGACCAGCGAACCGGCGCCGAGCGAGAGCTCGTCCATGCCATCGCGGCCCCACACCACCAGCGCCCTTTGCGCGCCCAATTCCTGCAACACGCGCACCTGGATACCGACGAGGTCGGGGTGAAACACGCCCATCAGGATGCTCGGCGCGTTGGCCGGATTGGTCAGCGGGCCGAGGATATTGAAGATCGTGCGCACACCCATCTCGCGGCGTACCGGCGCGACCGCTTTCATCGCCGGGTGGTGCACCGGCGCATACATGAAACCGATGCCGGTTTCGGCGATGCAGCGTGAGACCTGCTCGGGTTCGAGTTCGATCTTCGCGCCGAGCGCTTCGAGCACGTCGGCGCTGCCGGATTTCGACGACACGCTGCGGTTGCCATGCTTGGCGACCTTAGCGCCGGCCGCCGCGACCACGAACATGCTCGCCGTCGAAATGTTGAACGTGTGCGCGCCATCGCCGCCGGTGCCGACGATGTCGACCAGGTGGGTGCGGTCGGCGACTTCCACCGGGCGCGCAAACTCGCGCAGGACCGTCGCCGCACCGGCGATTTCGCCCACGGTTTCCTTCTTGACCCGCAGTCCGGTGAGGATCGCCGCGGTCATCGTCGGCGACACTTCGCCGCGCATGATCGTCCGCATCAGATCGACCATCTCGTCGTGGAAGATCTCGCGGTGCTCGATCGTGCGTTGCAGGGCTTCTTGCGCAGTAAAAGGCATGGGCTTTGTCGCTCGTCATTCCCGCCAGAGCGGGGTCTGCCTGCAATCAGCGGAGCTGATCATTTTTTAACTCGTAGTCCCGGTAGAGGTGCAGCAACCCGGGACTGTTCGCTGAAGCTCCGGATGTCGCGGCGCTTTACCTGGCTACCTGTTTCGTACTGCAATGTCGCATCAGTCGCCAGTTGTCACGCCGGCGGCCGAGACCCGTCCTGCGTCATCGTTGCAAAAAATTCTTGAGCAGCGCATGCCCATGCTCGGTCAGGATCGACTCGGGGTGAAACTGCACGCCTTCGACCGGGTACTCGCGGTGGCGCAGCCCCATGATTTCATCGAAGCCGCCGACCTCGTCATCGGTCCACGCGGTGACCTCGAGGCATTCGGGCAAGCTGTCGCGTGCGACCACCAGCGAGTGGTAGCGCGTCGCCTCGTACGCATCGGGCAAGCCGGCAAACACACCGCGGCCTTCGTGGCGGATGCGCGAGGTCTTGCCGTGCATGATCGTCTTTGCGCGGACCACGTCGCCGCCGTAGGCCTGGCCCAGGCTCTGGTGCCCTAGACAGACGCCGAGAATCGGCGTGTGCTGGCCGAGTTGGGTGATCACCTCGACACACACGCCCGCCTCGTTCGGCGTGCACGGGCCCGGCGAGATCACGATGCGCTCGGGCGCGAGCGCCGCGATCTGCGCCACGGACAGCTCGTCGTTGCGGATCACCTTGACCTCGGCGCCCAGCATCTGCAGGTACTGCACGAGGTTGTAGGTGAAGCTGTCGTAGTTGTCGATCATCAGGACCATGGAACGCTGTCGCCTTTGTCGGTAAGCCTGTCGCCGGATACCACTACGCCGCGAGACCCGCTGCGTACCATTAATTCTTGCCGTTCGCGCCTCGGATGGGGTCTGGCGCTGACTGCCGAGCTTCCATACCGATGGGTGCTTACTGACCACGCGCTCGGAGCCCGGCCCGGGATTGTGCGCGAAGGCCGCAGGCAGCGCCATCGCTGGCGGGACTTGGCATCGGCACAAAAAAGCCCCGACCGAGGCCGGGGCTTTCGCTAGTGCAGCGAACACCGCAACGCTTAGAAAGTAATGCTCCAGCTGTTGATGTAGCCGGTATCGGCGTTGGCGTTGTCGTTCACCCGAAGCTTCCAGGTGCCGTTGCGCAGCTCGGTCGACAGGTCCACGGTGTAGGTCGTATTGATGTTATCGGCGCTGCCGCCGGCGCGGTTGTGCAGCACATACACGCTGCCGTCGGGCGCCACCAGGTCGACCTTGAGGTCACCGATGTAGGTGTGGACGATGTTGACCGCGACCGGGGTGTTGCTGGGCGCGTTGCCGGTGCGGCCCGACACCGTGATCGGGCTTTCCACCGTGGTGTTGTCGCCAATCGCGACATCGGCACCGTTGGTGTACGTGGTGCTCCCTCCGAGGGTGTAGCTACCGGTGAGGCTCACGCCCGAGTACGCGCTGTAGCCGTGCAACATCACGTGGTAGGTGCCGACCTGCGCGGTGGCGATGTTGCAGGTCTCGTTGTTGCCGCTGAGGTAGGGCCGGCAGTCGTACGTGGTCGTGGTCGGCGCCGCGCCGAACCGAACGTACATATCGGCATCGCCGGTGCCGCCGCTGGTAACGAACTTGAGGCTGCTGGCACCGGCCGGCACGTTCATCGTCCAGAACTGCTGGCTGTTCAACGCGCCGGAGATCCCGGTGACCGGAACGCCATTGCTCAGTACGTTGCTGCTGCCAACCGTGACCGACTGGGTCTTGGTGTTGGTCGCACCCAGGTTATCGGTCACTGTCAGCGTCACGCTGTAGGTGCCCGCCGCGGCGTAAGTCTTGCTCGGGTTGGTTGCGGTCGAGGTGGTGCCGTCGCCGAAGTTCCAGCTGCGCGAGGCGATGCTGCCGTCGCTGTCGGTGGAGCTGTCGGTGAAGTTCGCGGTCAGGCCGCTGGTGGTGAAGCTGAAGTTCGCCGCCGGCGGCACATTGCCGCCACCGCCTGCCGCATCCACCACCGCCTTCGCATCGAGGATGCCCGGCCCGATCGTTTGGGTTGGCGTCACCGGGAACGGGCGGAAGTTGGCTTTGATGATCGACTCGACCTGCGCGGGCGTCTTCGGCGTCGCCGACACCGACTGCAGCAGCGCGATCACGCCCGCGACGTGCGGGGCCGCCATCGAAGTACCGTTGTAGCTCGCATAGCTTTCCGCGCCCGGCGACGTCGTGCCGGCGTTCAGCGTGGACAGAATGGCCGAGCCCGGCGCGGCGATGTCGATCAACGCCCCGTAGTTGGAGAAGCTGGAGCGCTGGCCGGTGTTGGTGATCGAGGCCACCGCGATCACGTTGTTGCAGTTGGCTGGAGTGAAGTTGGAGACGTTGGCGTTGCTGTTGCCGGCGGCGATGGCCAAGGTGGTGCCGCGGCCGACTGCGCCGGTGATAGCCGTCTGCATCGTCGCGCTGCACGTGCCGCTGCCGCCGAGGCTGAGATTGATCACCTCGGCCGGGTTGGCGTTAGCCGGCACCCCACTGACGGTGCCTCCCGAGGCCCAGACGATCGCGTCGGCGATGTCGGAGATGGAGCCGCCGCCCACACCAAGTACGCGCACCGGTGAGATCCTGGCGTTGAACGCGGTGCCAGCCACGCCCACGCCGTTGTTGGTCAGCGCGGCGACCGTGCCTGCGACATGGGTGCCGTGCCAGCTCGACTGGCCCGTGGTGGAGTCTCCCGGATCGGCGGGGTTGGAGTCGCGGCCGTTGCCGTCTCTGGCCACCGTCACGTCGCTGATGAAGTCGTAACCGGCGATCACATTGGCGTTGAGGTCACTGTGCGAGGTGATGCCGGTATCGAGCACCGCCACGACCACGCCGGTGCCGGTGGCGGTGTCCCAAGCCTCGTTCGCACGGATGCCGGCGTCGGCATCGTGGTAACCCCACTGCTCCGGATAACGCGGATCGTTCGGGGTGAGTACCGCCTGCAACAAGCGGTCGACTTCGACGTACTCGACGTTCGGATCGGCGGCGAGTTGCCGCATCAGCGACTCGGCCTCGACGCGATCGAGTTTGCGATTGGCGCGGACCACCTCGGCCCCCACTGCCAGGCGGCGCACATGCGCGACGGATAACGCGCTGCCGGCACGGCCGCGGGTGGCGGCGGCGTCGAGCGAGCGCTGCATTGATGCCGCATTGAGGTGCTCAGCACTGCCTTCTCGGTACTTCACGATGAACTGGTCGTGCTGCGCGGCCGAATTCAGGCCGTCGAGTTCGACGCGCCCGGCAACGGCCGGCAGTGCGACAAGTGAAGACAACGCGACCGCTGTGGCGACCGCCAGGGCATGCAAACGCATGCGACGCTGCGATAGATCGGACATTTTGGACTCCTTCCCAAGCTGCAACGAAAAGCCGCCCGAATGGGCGGCCGGCTGAGCCGACAGATCGTCATGTCCCCCTTGGTACGGCGAGCGCCGGACCATTGGACACGGCCCGGAATGCGGACCGTACAGCGACTCCGCGCCGATCCTCGGCGGGTGCACGCTGCAAGGCAACAATCCGCCGGCGTAGTTGATACTACGCAATCGGGCTGCAAAACCGGCCAGGGCTTCGCAAAAAGAATCAGCCTTCGCAGGGCGGCTCAGGCTGGGCCCAGGCGCCGCGCCCGGCGCGTGTGGGCCGGGGCTTGTTCCAGCGACCACCCCCTCCACAACGCCTGCCGCCTTACGGGCGTCGCATCCCCCTCGCACGCTGGCCGCGCCCCGCCGCCGCGGGCAACGCCTTTCGTCGCGACTGCCCGCGACAGGCGTGGCGAGTCCAGGCCCGCCTTACTCCATCCTTACAGCCCGCGCGCCGCCTCGGCCACGGCCCGGAACAACGCCCGCCCCTTGCTCATGGTCTCTTCCCATTCCTTTGCGGGATCGGAGTCGTAGACGATGCCCGCGCCCGCCTGGACGTGCAGGCGGCCGTCCTGGATCACCGCGGTGCGGATCGCGATCGCGGTGTCGGCATCGCCGTGCCAGCCGAGGTAACCGATGCTGCCGGCATAGACATTGCGCTTGACCGGTTCGAGCTCGCGGATCACTTCCAGCGCGCGGATCTTGGGCGCGCCGCTGACGGTGCCGGCGGGGAACGTCGCTCGCAACACATCGGCGTAGCTCAGGCCCGCTTTGAGCTTGCCGGTGACCTCGCTGACGATGTGCATGACATGGCTGTAGCGTTCGATCACGAACTGCTCGCCGACCTCGACCGTGCCCGCCTCGGACACCCGGCCGACATCGTTGCGGCCGAGGTCGATCAGCATCAGGTGCTCGGCGCGTTCCTTCGGGTCGGCCAGAAGCTCGGCTTCGAGCGCAACGTCTTCCTCAGGCGTGGCGCCGCGCGGGCGCGTGCCGGCGATCGGGCGCACCGTGATTTCGCCTTGCCCCGCGTCGTCATGTTGCAGGCGGACGAGAATCTCCGGCGACGAACCGACCACCTGCATGTCGCCCACATCGAGAAAATACATGTACGGCGACGGGTTGAGTGCCCGCAGCGCACGGTAGACGTCGACCGGACGCGCCTTGAACGGCACGCTCAGGCGCTGCGACAGGACGACCTGGAAGATGTCGCCATTGCGGATGTAGTCCTGGGATTTCTCCACCGCCTTGATGAAACCTTCGCGGGTGAAACCGGAGACGAAGTCGGCCTCATCCAGACCATTGGGGTCGATGGTTTCCGGATACCCAGGCCCGCCCTGGCGCAGGCGATGGGTAAGTTCGTCGAGCCGACGGTTCGCGCGCGCATACGCCTGTGGTTGCGCCGGGTCCGCGTGCACGATGAGGTACAAACGGCCCTTGAGATTGTCGAACACCGCGACTTCCTCGCTCTGCATGAGCAGGATGTCCGGCGTGCCCAGTTCGTCCGGCTTGGGCGTGCCGTCGGCCTGCGGACCGGCCAGGCGCGGCTCGATGTATTGGATGCACTCGAAGCCAAACCAACCGACCAAACCGCCAGTGAAACCCGGCAAGCCGGCGATCTTCGGCACGCGGTGCTGCGCGCGCAGACGCTCGACCTCGGCAAACGGATCAGCGACTTCGCGCGCCTCGATCAGCTCGCCGCATTGGGTTACGTACAGCGTGTGCCCGGCGAACGCGTACACGCGCTGCGCAGGCAGGCCGATGATCGAATAGCGCCCGAAACGCTCGCCACCCTCGACCGACTCGAACAGGTAGGTGTGCGGGCCGTCGGCGAGCTTGAGGTACACCGACAGCGGCGTGTCGAGGTCGGACAGCACCTCGCGCACCACCGGAATCAGGGTGTGGCCGGCGGCCGCGAGGTGTTGGAACTGTTCGGCGTCGATTTGCATGTGGCACAGGGCGGGAGTGGGGAGCCGCAGTATGCCAGCGGTGTTCCTACCTCACGGTTGTGGACCCCGAACTACGTTTGCCCCGGAACCCTGACTTCGCCGAAACCTAAAGTACGGATCATCGATCAGCGCCCGGTTGGTCCCCAGCTTCAGGCCGGCAATAGATCCGGGGGGAACTCCGGCACGCCCTCGTCAGCAGTCACGAGCAGCGGGTTGCCCGGCACGCTCAATAGCGGACACTCGGGCGGCAGATGCATGCGCACCCTATGAGCGACGCACTCTACGCGGAAATTCGTCGACTCCAACGGCTCACCATCGAGGTTGAGCGTGAGCGGTTCCGACGTTTCGATCTCCAGCCACGGCAGCTGCACGCGCACCGCGACCCGGTCGAGCGCGGCTTGCTTGCCTTCAGTAACTAGCGCGCCGACGATGCCACCGAGCTCGCCGGTCAGCTCCGGCACGATCGTCAGGTCGAACAGGCCATCGTCAATCACGGCGTCGGGGCATAGCGCCTGGCCGCCGCCCGCGAGGCGGCCGTTGCCGAGGCCGAGCGCGATGAATTCGCCGCGCCATTCAAACGCCCCGTCCGGTCCCGAACCGCGGATGCGCGCGTGGCTCGGCTCGATGCGGCCGAGCTTGGCGATGCCGGTGATCCAGTACGCGAGGCCGCCAAGCATTTTCTTCAGATTGTCGTCGGTCTCCACCGTGACCTGGGCGCCGAAGCCTCCGCTGGCGAGGTTGGCGCACCAGTGCGGCGTGTCGCCGTCGCTGATTTTGAGCAGGTCGATGGGTTGTGCGCTCGAGGCGTGGATCAGCGCCAGCGCCGCACTTGGCTCCATCGGGATCAGCGCCGCGGTTGCGAAGTCGTTGGCGGTGCCCATGGGGACCAGGCCCAAGCTCGGCAGGTCTTCGGCGGATTCGTCGCGGTGGGCCAGCGTGGTGGCGACTTCACTCAGGGTGCCGTCACCACCGGCCGCGATCACGGTAGCGATGCCGTCGGCGATGGCTTCAGACACGTATCGTTCCGCGTCGCCGACCTCCCAAGTCACCCGTACGCTGAGTTCGATACCGCGCTCGCGCATCGCCGCGACGGCGTCGCGCAATTCGTCGCTACCGGCACATTTGCCGTTGAGGATCAGGCGCCAGCTGGGGATTGGCATAGGGATCGATGGAGGCAAGGAACATTGGCACAGGCTAGCAGCGCGGCAGGGAAGTACCGTGAAAAAGCAGCCGAGATTCCGTCGAGCGATTGCCGCGACAATGTAACGCACCCGTCATCGTCGCCACGCAGCATAAGCGTCGAAAGCAAGGACGACGGACGGAGGCGGGACGCCTCCAATATTCGCAAAGCCGCTGCCGGCACCGGCAGCGGCTTTTTTGGGCCTTGCTAAGGCGGAGCTCTTTTCAGGCTGCGATCGTTCGCCGGCTGACCGATGAAGCACCGAGCAAAACTCGGGGCTACCGGCTCAGCGCACAGCAGCCACCGCCGCCTGCATCCGCGCGATCACCTCGGCATAGTTGCCGCTGTTAAAGATCGCCGAGCCGGCGACAAACGTGTCGGCACCCGCTGCGGCGATCTCGGCGATGTTGTCGGCTTTGACGCCGCCGTCGATCTCGAGCCGGATCGCGCGACCTGTGACGTCGATCTTCTCGCGCACGCGGCGCAGTTTTTCAAGCGTCGATGGAATGAATCCTTGGCCGCCGAATCCAGGATTCACCGACATCAGCAGCACCATGTCGAGGTCGTCCAACACCCAGTCCAGCACCTCCACCGGCGTACCGGGGTTCAACACCAGTCCAGTCTGACAACCATGGGACTTGATCAGCTGGATCGTGCGATGCACGTGCGCGCTGGCCTCGGGGTGAAAGCTGATGAGGCTGGCACCGGCCTGGGCAAAGTCGGGGATGATGCGGTCGACCGGCTGCACCATCAGATGCACGTCGATCGGCGCGGTCACGCCGTGCTTGCGCAGTGCTTCGCAGATCATCGGCCCGATCGTGAGGTTGGGCACGTAATGGTTGTCCATCACGTCGAAATGCACCCAATCGGCGCCTGCAGCGAGAACGTTGTCGACCTCTTCGCCGAGCTTGGCGAAATTGGCCGAAAGAATGGAGGGGGCGATCACCGTGGACTGCATACACATCCCGCCTGTCGTGAGGCGCAATTCTAGCGTCCATTGCTCACCGGGCTCTCACTTTTCGGGCTGCATCTTTTCCAAGCGACGACCCGTACCCAATTGCGCGTGGAAGCACCACGCCCACCGGAGCCCCCCATGAGAACAACGATATCCGTGATCACCGCCGCGCTGCTGTCGGCGATGGCCGCCCCCGCCCTAGCCCAGGACAGTGACGCCGCGTGGAGCGGCTTCTACCTCGGCGGCAACGTCGGCTCGTCCGAACCCACCGGCGGCAACGACGGCCGCATCCTGTTCGATACCAATCTTGACGGTCAGTTCGGCGACACCGTGCGCACGGCAGCCGGCGCCGATGCGTTCTCGCCTGGCTTCTGCGGCGGGTCGGCCAATGGGCGCACCCCTGCCAGCGGCTGTAGCGACGACAAAGGCGGCGCCGACTACGGGCTGCGCGCTGGCTACGATTGGCAGATCAACAACTGGGTCTTCGGCCTGGTGGGGGAATACACCCAAGGCGACGCCCGCGACAGTGTCAGCGCTTTCAGCACCACCCCTGCGTTTTATTACATGACCCGCGATCTCGAAACCACGATGGCAATCCGGGCGCGGGCCGGCATGGCATTCGGTGAACGCGGCGATTGGCTTGCCTACGTCACTGCGGGCGCAGTGCGGGCAGAGATCGAGACCGAGTTTGAAACCAGCAATACCGCCAACGCGTTTATCCCCAGCGGCAGTTACGACGCCAATGGCATCCAGGCGGGCATCGGTATCGAGCGCAAAGTGCTGGACAACCTGGCATTGGGCCTGGAGTACCTGCACACGCGCATCGAAGACGACGAGTTCCGCGTGGGCGTGCGCCGAGGCGCCGCGCCGGCGACCAACCCCTTTGTCATGACCAATCCCGGCGGCACGGATTTCCGCCGCAGCGACGAGGATTTCAATGTCGGCAGCTTGCGGCTGACCGCAACGTTTCGCTTCTGATCGCGTTTAAGCCACGACAATAAACGCGTCGCTCGAGGCCCGTCTCCATGTCGCGAGGCGGGCCCGGGGCCAGTTTCACCAGCGTCCTGCCGCCACAGGATGGACCGGGTCAGCGCTTTGGCCGCGGCACCGTTCCGAGCTGAATGCGCAGGCTAGTCACGCCGCTGGCGCAACGACTTGATTCGGTCGTAGGCGCCGTTGATCTCGCGCGCCTTGGTCTCGGCCTGTTGGCGCAACTCGGTGGCCGCGCCGGCGAGCTTGTCGGGGTGGTACTGCGAAATCAACCGGCGATAGGCCTGGTCGATGTCGGCATCGCTCGCGTCCGCGGTCAGGCCCAGTACGGCGTACGGGTTGTCGCGGCGCAGCTTGAACCAGTCGATATCGAACGCATGGCCGACCAACAGGCCCAGCGCGGCACCCAGCAACGGATTGACCCGCAGCAGCGCGGCGCCGGCAAAGAAACCCAGCAATTTTCCATACCAGCGGTTCATGCCCGTGCCCCATGCGCCAGCTGACGCACTGGAAGTCGGCCGCCAGTTTACCTGCAAGCCCCGCCCCGACCGGCGTACACTGCCCGGCCCTGTCGCGCCCGCGCGCGAAGCGAGCGCGCTGGCGCCGATGCGCGGCAGGGCTGCAACGTCCGTGCGCATTTCGAAACCGCATCCCGAGGGACTCCACGTTGTCGACCACCCTGCTGCGCCCTGCTCTTTCCGTGTCGGACCTGGCCGGCTTGCCGCTACGCCACCGCGGCAAGGTCCGCGACGTGTTCGACCTGCCGTCCGAGCGCCTGCCCCCCGGTACGCCCCCGGGCAATTATTTGCTCATGGTCGCAACCGATCGCCTGAGCGCGTTCGACGTGGTGCTGCCCGACCCGATCCCGGGCAAAGGCGAGATGCTGTGCCAGATCAGCAATTTCTGGTTCGGCCGCACCGAGCACATCGTGCCCAATCACCTCACCGGCATCGACGTGGCCTCGGTGTTGCCCGCCGGCACCGATGCCGCGCTGTATGCCAAGCGCGCGGTGGTAGCCAAGCGACTGAAGCCCTTGCCGATCGAATGCATTGCGCGCGGCTATGTGATCGGCAGCGGCTGGAAGGATTACCAGCGCACCGGCCGCATCAGCGGCATCGCCCTGCCCGATGGCTTGCGCCAAGCCGAGAAACTCGCCGAACCGATCTTCACGCCATCGACCAAGGCCGCCGCCGGCGACCACGATGAGAACATCGACTTCGATACCGCCGTGCGCACCGTCGGCGCCGAGCTGGCCGAGGCGGTGCGCGACGCGACCCTGCGCCTGTACGTCTATGCCGCCGATTACGCCGCGCAACGCGGCATCCTGCTGGCCGACACCAAGTTCGAGTTCGGCACCGATGTCGACGGCCGCCTGTACGTGATGGACGAGATGCTGACACCGGACTCGTCGCGGTATTGGCCCGCCGACGAATATCAGGTCGGCACCAGCCCGCCGAGTTACGACAAGCAGTTCGTGCGCGATTACCTGGAGACCCTGGGCTGGGACAAGACGCCGCCCGGCCCGGCGTTGCCACCGGAAGTGATCGAACGCACCCGCGCGAAGTACGCCGAGGCACTGCAGAGGCTCGCGGGCATCAGCGTCGATTGAGCGCCAAGCGCACCTGTGCAGGAGTAGCGTTGTTTTACGGGGTTGCCTTCGCGGACTCGTGATCCCGTTATTCTCAAGGTCCACCGCGTACGCCCCGCGGTTCCGGAGACCGCTGCCATGAATGCTGCGACCGACACCGCGCCCCGCCCCATCGACCGCTGGTTCGCCAGTTATTCCAGCGACCACCGCAACGCTACGAATCAGCTGATCCACGTGTTTTGCGTGCCGGCGATTCTGTGGAGCGTGATCGCGCTGCTGTGGTGCATTCCCTCGCCCGGCACGCTGTTCCGCCCCGGCATCTGGGCCGGCCTGGCGATGTTCGCCGCGACGCTGTTCTACTACCGCGCCTCGCGCAAACTCGGCCTGGGCATGATCGCCACATTCGTGCTGATGGGGCTACTCACGCATGGGCTGTACCTGAGCCTCGGGGTGATGAACCTGCTGTGGCTCGCGATTGCAGTATTCGTGGTGGCCTGGATCGGCCAGTTCCTCGGCCACAAGGTCGAAGGCTGCAAGCCGAGCTTCCTGACTGACCTGACCTACCTGCTGATCGGGCCCGCGTGGGTGCTGGCCAAGCTGTATCGCAGGCTCGGCCTGCGGTACTGAGCGCCTCGAACGACGCCCAGCACCTTTGCGCAGTCAGGGGCAGAACTGTTGGGCACTGCCCGTGATCGTGACCGTATGCCAGCTGTCCGCTCCCATGGTCTTGTCTGGAGAACGGTGCCACTGGACCGTGGCCTTGTCCCAATCGGCGGACTTGGACAGCATCAGGTTCGTCTCGCTTCGTTTCCCGCTGCTAAGGCCGCCGCCGACGTGCTGGAATGACGCGAACGCCACGGCCTTGTCCCGGCAAGCCACGCGCAGGGTGCCGGCCTCGGCGACGCCATCACCGTCAATATCGCCTGTTGCCCAATATTGCGTCTCGGTGATCGGGGTCGGCGCCGTTCCCGCGGCGCGGACCTTGAGGGTCGTGTTCTTGGCGACATTGATCGGCGCGGCGTATTTCGGACTTGCATCAGCCACAAACGGTGACGCGACCAACGCGGCTGCGAGGCCGGTGAGCAGGACGATCCTCATAAAGCGCACTCCCCTGATAGGCAGCGTGGCGCCGCCCGGTGGCTGCAGCCTACGCCGTCGGCTGACAGCGCGTCGAGCCAACGGAAACGCGGTGCGGGACGCGACGCGCACCGCTTCACGCGATGCGCCGCGGGGCGCACCAATGCCTGCACGCACACCCCGGACCGCACCGCGCCAAACGCACCATCCCGCGGACGGGCTCGCCACGTCCCGCCACCGCAGGCGACACTGGCAGCCATCCGCCGTGCACGGCGCCCCTGCCGGCAGGCCATGCCCCCTCGCGACCTCGCACTCGTCCTGATCATCGCACTGGCCTGGGCCGGCAACTTCCTCACGTCCGCACTGGCGTTGCGCGAGGTGCCGCCGTTTCTGTTCACGGCGTTGCGATTCGCTCTGTTGGCGGTGCCGCTGCTGTTCTGGCTGAAGCGGCCGGCATCCGGGCAATGGCCGCGTTTGCTTGCGTCGTGTCTGTGCATCGGCGTGGTGCATTTCGGCCTGAGTTTCTCCGCGTTGAAGCTGGCCGGCGATCTGTCGTCGCCGGCGATCGTGCTGCAGAGCTACGTGCCGATGACCGCGGTGCTGGCGTGGGCGGTGCTCGGCGAGCGCTTCGGCTGGCGCACCGCGCTCGCGATCGCGATCAGTTTTGCGGGCGTGCTGGTGCTCGGCTTCGATCCACTGGTGCTCGACCGGCCGCTGGCCTTGGTGTTGATGCTGGTATCGGCGCTGTTCCTCGCGATCGGCACGGTGCTGATGAAACCGCTGCGCGACCTCGACGTTTTCAGCCAACAGGGCTGGATGGCGCTGGTCAGCGTGCTGCCGCTGCTCGCGGTCAGTGCGGTGTTCGAACCCGGTGCGATCGCGCAGTTGCCGCAACTCAGCTGGGTTGGCTGGATGGGCGCGCTGTATGCGGCGTTCGTGTCGTCATTGCTCGGACATGGTTTGTATTACGTGCTGGTGCAACGCCATCCGGTCGCACTGGTGATGCCATGGCTGCTGCTGGTGCCAGTGCTTGCGGTCGGCCTGGGCATCGTGTTCTGGGGCGACCGCCCGGGGCCGCGGCTGCTGATCGGCGGCGCCATGGTGCTCGGCGGGGTGCTGGTGATCGCGTTGAGGGCCCTGGCCAAGGCGCGGGTGCGGCCGGCGGTGGATTAGCTGCCTACTCCGCCAGGTCTCGCGTTCGCCCGTGAGTCATGCACGCGGATCGCATCATGCGTCTTGCACCCGCATGCGATAAAGAAAAATTGGTTACGCCTCAGCAGGCGCTTCAAACATGGCCGCGTTCGGGCGGAACACGCGCGGCTTGTAGCCGAAGTCGCGCTGCGCCGGTGCGATATCGAACACCAGGTCGCTGCGCATGCGCCGCACCGCCGCCTCGCCAAGGCCGGTCACGCGGCCACTGGCCTCGGCTGCGAGCAATGCAAGATTGAACAATGGCGACGGCAGCTCGACCAGCGGCGGTGGCGGCTGCAGCGTGGCGAGCACGCGCGCAATCATGTCGCGGTACGGCAATGTTTCACCGCCAGGTAGCGCATAAGCCTTGCCGTGCGTGGCCGCGTTGCCTAGACAGGAAAAAGCGGCCGCGGCGAGGTCATCCACATGCACCGGTTGGCGCAAGCCGCTCGCGCCGCGCGGTAACGGAAAGCGACCCCAGCGTTGCGCGAGCCCGGCGATGCGGGTCAGTGTTGCGTCGCGGCCTGCGCCGTACACCAACGTCGGCCGCAGCAAGGTGGCAGCGACATCGCGCTGCGCGGCGCGCGTGAACACCGCCGCTTCGCCGTTGCGCAGCCGCTGGGAAAGATCACGCTCGTGCGCATCGCCGGAACCACGCTTGCTGTCGATACTGGTGGACCCGAACGCGATCACGCGCTCGGTCTCGATCGCGGCATCTGCAAACCAACGCCCGAACGCATCCAGCGGCCCGCAACTCAAGATCACGTCGACGCTGGCAGGCAACGGCGGCAATGCGCTGAGGTCGCCGCGCAACCAGTGCAGCCCGGGTTCGTCGGACTGGGGCTGCCGCGACAGCGCGGTGATACGCCAGCCGTCGCGCCGCAACAGGCCGAGGAGCGGTCGGCCGATCTGCCCGCTACCGCCAAACACCAGAGCGTGCCGCATCTCAGGCCGCCTGCACACGCGCGGGCAGCACCGCGCGCAGCCACAGGTAGCCGACCACCGCGGCGAGCACCGATGCGCCCAGGATGCCGAGCACGGCCTCGCCGTAGCGCAATGGGTCGTGGTAGGCGAGTGACGCAATAAACAGGCTCATGGTGAAACCGACACCGCACAGCAGCCCGAGCCCAATCATCGCGCGCAAGTCCATGCTGGCGGGAAAGCGCGCCCACCCGAGCGCGCGCATCACCACCGCTGCACCGACGATGCCGATCGGCTTGCCCAGCACCAGCCCGAGCACGATCCCGAGCGGCAACGCGGCCATCGCCTGCTCCAGCCCGACGCCGCCGAGCACCAGGCCGGCATTGACGAATGCGAACAGCGGCAGGATCGCGTACGCGACCCACGGATGCAGCGCGTGTTCGAGATGTTCCAGCGGCGAATGCTCGGTCTCATCGGGGAGGTCGTTGCGGCGATTCACGTGGGGGATCATCAACCCGGTTGCCACCCCCGCGAGCGTCGCGTGCACGCCGGACTTCAGCACGCACACCCACAAGACCACTCCGAGCAGCAGGTACGGCGTCAATGCAGTGACCCCGCGCCGGTTGAGCAATCCCATACCGGCCAGCGCCGCCGCCGCCCACGCCAGCGCGGTCAATGACAGCCCATGCGAATAGAACAGCGCGATGATCAGGATCGCGATCAGGTCGTCGACCACGGCGATGGTCGACAGCAGCAATTTCATCCCGACCGGCACGCGCGAACCGAGCAGCGCGAGCACGCCGAGCGCGAACGCGATGTCGGTTGCGGTCGGCACCGCCCAGCCGCGCATCGCCGCCGCATCTCCGTGATTCAGCGCGAGGAACAGCAGCGCCGGCACGACCACGCCAGCCACAGCGCAGGCCAGGGGCAGGATCAGCTGCTCGCGCCCGGCGAGTTGGCCGGTCAGCGCCTCGCGCTTGATCTCCAGTGCGACCAGCAGGAAGAAGATCGCCATCAAGCCGTCGTTGATCCACAACAGTAAGGGCTTGGCGAGGTCGAGTTCACCGATGCGCACCTGCAGGGGCAGGCTGCGGAACGACTCGTAAGCCCCAGCGAGCGGCGAATTGGCCGCGATCAACGCCAGCACCGCGGCCGCAATCAAAATGATGCCGCCGGCCGCCTCCAGGCGGAGAAATTCCGTCAGCCCATGCATGGCACGCGCGTGCAGCGGGCGTGTCGCCCGCGGATCCGTAGTCGGTTTGCTCATCGCGTCAGTATATCGGCCGGCTAGCTATCGGCCGACCGGCACTGACGCGCTTTACTCAACGTTGCAGCAGCATCACTTCGAAGGCGATCCAGGCCAGCAACGCCACCATCAGAATCCCGCCCTCACCTTTGCTGATGCGCAGGTCGCCCTTGAGCATCGGCACCAGCATCAGCGCGAACACGATCGCCGCCGGGAGTTCGAAGCGGATAAACGACGCCGGCAGCGGCAGCGCGCCGGCAAACATCGCCATGCCGCCGACCACCACCAACAGATTGAACAGGCTGGAGCCGATCACGTGACCAACCACGATGTCGCCTTGCCCGCGGCGCGCCGCCATCACCGCCGCGGCGGCTTCCGGTAACGCTGTACCAATTGCGACCGGGAGCAGACCAGTCAGCAGCGGGGTCAAGCCGAGCCCAGCCCCGAACACCGGTGCATTGTCGACCACCAGTTTCGAACCGAAGTACAGCACCACCGCCGCGATCGCGAAGCGCAGCAGGTTCTGGGTGAGGTCGCTGCTGGTGCGCGCGTACGCACCGATCGCGCCGTGCAACTCAGGCGACTCGTTGCGCGTGCGCGACATCGCATATGCAACCACGCCCACATAGGCGAGCAGCAGGCCGATGCCTTCGATGCGCGACAGCACGCCGTCGAGGCCAAGCACGATCACCGCCAGCGTGCCGACGATCAGCACCAGCAGCAGCGGGTTGAGCGCGCGCCAACGCACCAGCAGCGGCGCGGCAAGGGCGGCGGCGCCGAGGGTCAGACCGAAATTGACGACGTTGCTACCGACCGCGTTGCCCAGCGCAAGCGCCTGCTGGCCGCTGGCGATCGCGTGCAGGTTGACCGCGAGTTCGGGCAGCGACGTGCCGATAGCAACCAGCAGCAAGCCGGCGACAAACGGGGACGCACCGAAGCGCTGGGCCAGGCCCGAGGCGCCCTTGACGATGGAATCGCCACCCAGTGCGAGTAGCACCAGACCCAGTACGAACAAGCCGATCGCCTCGAGCATTGCGCTTCCCCTATCCGATTGGGGCGGGTCCAAGCCCGCCATTGTCCAGCTACCACCTTGGCGCGAGATCGCGATCAGCATCGCCGCGACATCTTCACTACGTTACTACGCTATGCGCACGCACATCACGCCCAGCGTATATGCCGTCACCCGACCACCGCTGGGACGTGTTGTGGCGCTCCCCCCACGGGTTAGTTTCACTTCAGCGGTACGCCCCCGCCTCGCGGCGGACACCGCCTGGCGAAGCTAGCCGAGCTGAGCCCGGCCCATCCAGCGGGATGACATCACACGCGGCACTTTCCGGGAAGCATCAGGAACATCCTTCGACATAGTCGACCTGCGGCGCGACGCCAATGCGCCACTCGGTGATCTTGCCGGCGGCATCGGCCGCAAACAACAGCACGCCGTTGCCGCCGGCGCTGTCCTTGATACGCAGATACTTGCCGCCCTCGACGTACTTGTGATTCTGCTCTTCGATGCGGCCGGCATAGAGCTTGCGGATCTCATCGGCGCCCATGCCGACGCGACCGCCGCCGGGGGCGACGACGTCGGCGTTGTCAACGTCGATGCGCGCAAACTTGTCGCCTTCGATCATGAAGCCGACGCCGTAACTGCCCTGCGCACGCGGCTGCGGGTACAGATAATGGCAACCACCCGGCTCGCTCGGGGTGTCGCCTTTGATGTCCTTGCCCCAGGCCATGCGCACGGCTTCGGCGGTGGCGCCGAACTTGGCTGGGCCGAAACCGGCGTAGCTAACCGTTCCCTCAGCCGGGGTCGGACCGATGGGTGCTGGCGAGGTCGGCGCCGTCGCCGGCGGCACATCCTGCGCGGGTTGATCTGCTGGCGCGGGGGCAGCAGCCTTGTCGGCGGGCGTGGTGGGCGGCTGGACGGAACAGGCGGACAGCGCCATCACCAGCAACGTCAACATCGGCATTGCAAGCTTCATCGGGTCGGTCTCGGCAACAGGAAAGGCCTGCAGCCTAGCGTCGATACGTGAATGCGATGCGAAGCACGGCCCTGGGCAAAACGCTCGTCAGCGCGAGGTCCCGATGAAATGCTTTTGCAGGCCAGCCCAGCACGCCTGGTAGTCGCGCTGGCGATGGCCAGCGTCGAGCGCCTGCTGAGTCGGCCGGATCACCGCGCGCGTCTCGAACATGAAGGCCATCGTGTCGCGAACGATGTCGGGCCGCGACAAGTCAGCGTTGCTCGCCTTCTCGAACGTCGCCGCGTCCGGACCGTGGCCACTCATGCAGTTGTGCAGCGATGCGCCGCCCGGCATGAAACCCTCGGCCTTGGCGTCGTACGCACCGTGCACCAGCCCCATGAATTCGCTAGCAACGTTGCGGTGAAACCACGGCGGCCGGAACGTGTGCTGTGCGACCAGCCAGCGGGGCGGGAAGATCACGAAATCGAGGTTCGCGGTGCCGGGCGTGTCGCTGGGCGACGTCAGCACGGTGAAGATCGACGGGTCGGGATGATCGAAGCTGATCGACCCGATCGTATTGAAGCAGCGCAAGTCGTATTTGTACGGCGCGTAGTTCCCATGCCAGCCGACCACGTCCAGCGGCGAGTGGCCGATGCTGGCGCGCCACAGGTGCCCCTGGAACTTGGCGATCAGCTCGAACTCGCCTTCGATGTCCTCAAACGCCGCGTTCGGCGTGAGGAAATCGCGCGGGTTGGCCAGTCCGTTGCTGCCGATCGGACCGAGGTCGGGCAGGCGCATCAGCGCACCGAAGTTTTCGCAGACATAGCCCGCCGCCGCGCCGTCGGGCAACTCGACACGGAAGCGCACGCCACGCGGGATCACGGCGATTTCGTGCGGTTGCACATCGAGCACGCCCATTTCGGTCGCGATATGCAGACGGCCGTGCTGCGGCACTATCAGCAACTCACCGTCGGCGTCATAAAAAAAGCGCCCGTCCATCGACCGGTTGGCGGCGTACACGTGCACGCCGACACCGTTCTGCGCGGCGGGTGAGCCGTTGCCGGCCATGGTGAACAGACCGTCGACGAAATCGACCGGGGTCTGCGGCATCGGCATCGGATCCCAGCGCAACTGATCGGGCGACACCGGGCCGCTTTCAAAATCACTGTGCAGGTGCGGCTGCTGGTAGTGCGCGAACGTGCCGTGCATCGCCGCTGGCCGAATGCGGTAGCACCAGCTGCGCCGGTTCTCGCCGCGCGGCGCGGTGAACGCGGTGCCCGACAACTGCTCAGCGTACAGGCCGTGGGCGACGTGCTGAGGCGAGTTCTGGCCTTGCGGCAGCGTGCCCGGCAGCGCTTCGGTCGCGAACTCGTTGCCGAAGCCGGACATGTAGCCGGCCGCGGCGATGCGGTGGGTGCTGGGCTCGGCCAGCGCATCGCCGCTCTCGTTGTCGTTGGCGGCCGGGTTGGTGGTGTTCATGGCGGAGCTCTCAAAAGCGGGGACATTAAAGCCCCTCTCCCGCCGGCGCCCGAAGGGTGTGCAGAGCTGAGAGGGGTTGGGGTGAGGGTTCGGTGTGCGACGGCGTTGAAGATCGCCTCAAGCACCGCATCCGTTTGCGCCTCGTTTTCCGAGAAGCGCAATACAGTCAAACCTTTCGCCTCGAGAAACCTGGTTCGGGCACGGTCGGACTCGTCAGTGTGTTGCGACCCATCCAACTCAACCACGAGATTCATCACATCACAATAGAAATCGACAACGGACGGCGGCACCGGATGCTGACGACGGAACTTCAGACCGTACAGTTGGCTTGCACGCAGACGTTGCCAGAGTTTACTTTCCGCGTCGGTCGAAGATTCGCGCAGTGCACGCGCCGCTTCAAGGCCTCGGCTAGGTAATGGTGGCTTGATTGTCTGCGGCATTTCGAACCCTCACCCCAACCCTCTCAGCTCTGCACACCCTTCGGGCGCCGGAGGGAGAGGGTGCCAAAGGCGCCTCCAATCAGGCTGGCGGCTTGCGCCTTACAACACTCCGCGCTTCATCTGATCGCGCTCGATGCTCTCGAACAGCGCCTGGAAGTTGCCTTCGCCAAAACCCTCATTGCCCTTGCGCTGGATGATCTCGAAAAAGATCGGGCCAATCGCATTGGTGGTGAAGATCTGCAGCAGCTTGCGCTGCTTGGTCTCGATATCGGCATCGATCAGGATCTTGTTCCTGGCCAGACGCGCGACGTCCTCGCCGTGATCGGGGACGCGCTGGTCGATCACTTCGAAATAGGATTCGGGCGTGTCCAGGAACTCCACGCCGGACGCGCGCATCGCTTCCACCGTCGCGTAGATGTCGTCAGTGAAGCAGGCGATGTGCTGGATGCCTTCGCCCTTGTAAGTGTCGAGGTATTCGTTGATCTGCGACTTCGGATCGCTCGACTCGTTGAGCGGAATGCGCACCACGCCGTCGGGCGCGGTCATTGCCTTCGACACCAGTCCGGTCTTGGCGCCCTTGATGTCGAAGTAGCGGATCTCGCGGAAGTTGAACAGGCGCTCGTAATAATCCGACCACTTCTGCATGTTGCCGAAATACAGGTTGTGGGTGAGGTGGTCGATGAAGGTCAGGCCGAAGCCTTTCGGGTTTGGCTCGGCGCCCTGCACCGGCAGGAACTCCTCGTACATCGTGCCGGCGTCGCCATAGCGGTCGACCAGATACAGCATGCAGTCGCCGATGCCCTTGACCACCGGCGCGTCAACGGACTTGCTGTCAGCGCGTTCGGTGATCGCTTCGCCGCCGTTGCCGAGCACCGCGTCGAACACTTCGCCGGCGGGCTTGGTGAAGCGGATCGCAAAACCGCAGGCGCTCGGGCCGTGGGCCTGGGCGAACGCGGCTGCGAAACTATCCGGGTCCTCATTGACCAGGAAGTTGACACCACCCTGGCGGTAAACGGTAATTGCGCGGGTCTTGTGACGCAGCGCGGCGGTGAAGCCCATACGACGGAACGTGTCGTGCAGCAACTCACTCTGGCCTGCAGGCGCGGCGAACTCGACGAACTCGAAGCCGTCGATACCGAGCGGGTTTTCGAACGTGGTGACCTGCATGCCAAGGTTGGGCTGGGCGTTCATGGGGACTCCGTTGAGCAGTTGGTGCGCATCCGGTGGATGGCGGCGCTGGCGTGCGACTCGTGTCGTGGGGCTATAGTTTCAAATGTAACCATAGGCAAGGAAACAGCGCAACATGAAGCCCGGTACCGACCCGCCCAGCCCCCATGCCGAACTCGACCTCGAGCATTTCCTGCCCTATCGGCTGTCGGTGCTGTCCAACCGGGTCAGCAGCGCGATCGCGCGGGTGTATTCCGATCGCTTCGCATTGAGCGTGACCGAATGGCGGGTCATGGCGGTGCTAGGCCGCTACCCGGAGCTATCGGCGAATGAGGTCGCGCAGCGCACGGCGATGGACAAGGTCGCCGTCAGCCGGGCGGTCGCGCGACTGATCGAGGCAGGCCGCCTGCAGCGCGACACCCACGACGACGACCGCCGCCGCTCGGTGTTGCGCCTGTCGGAAGCCGGCTACCGCATCTACGACCAGATCGTGCCGCTCGCGCTGGGGTTCGAGCGCAGGGTGCTCGGCGATCTACGCATGGAAGAACGTGAGTTGCTGTTCCGGCTACTCGACCGCCTCGATGAACTCGAGATCCGCGCCGAGGCAGAGCTGCCGGACTAACGCCGAGAGGTTGCCGGTGACCAGACAAAGAAATGGCGGCCCGTGGGCCGCCATTTCTGCTTGCGAAGTTGTGTTCTCGGGCTTAGCGAGGACTCTGTTGTTGGTTTGCTATCGCCGCAAGTCCAAAGCAGATTCCTCACTGCGCTCGGTAGACGCTAAGGTCCATCCCGTGCGCTAACGCCCGAGCCATGGCATCACTTCACCCCATGCATCAGCTTCTGAATCAGCGGTGCGATCAGGAACAGCAGCACGCCACCGCCAAGTAGCACCCAGAACCCGAAGGTGTAGCCGGAAAGGGCCGACTGCACGGTCATGCCGGTCTCGCCGCTGACTTCGCTGGCGAAGATGCCGGACAGGTTGTTGCCGATGCCGGTGGACAGGAACCAGCCCCCCATGCCCAGGCCGACCAGGCGCAGCGGGGCGAGCTTGGTCACCATCGACAGGCCGATCGGCGACAGGCACAGCTCGCCGATCGACTGAATCACGTAGACCGTGAACAAGGTCCAGAACGGGATCGTGTTATCCGCACTGAGCAGCGAGCTCAGGGCGAACATCAGCAGCAGGAACGCCAGGCCGTTGAAGATCAGGCCGAGGCCAAACTTGCGCGGGATGGACGGGTTGGCGCTGCCGAGCCTGATCCACATCCAGGCCATCACCGGCGCGAAGGCGATGATCGCGAGCGAGTTCACCGACTGGAACCAGCCTACCGGGAAGGCGAAGCCGAAGACGTTCTTGTCGACGATCTTGTCGGCCAGGAAGGTGAAGGAGCTACCTGCCTGCTCGAAGAACATCCAGAACAGGATGTTGAAGGTGAAGATGATGAGCATCGCGATGGCGCGGTCGCGGGCGACCCTGCCATCGCGGACGCCCTCGAACATGATCATCGCGCACAGCACCACGAACATCGGCGCGAGCACGTACCACATCAGCGTCTTGGCGCTGATCGACAGCAGGAAGTAGATCAGCGGGATCGCCAGCAACGCACCTACCAACACGTACAACACCTTCTGCTTGCCACCCTCGCCTTCCGGCGGCCGGCCGATGCCCTTGAGCTGGCTGCGGCCGAACCAGAACCAGACCGTGGCGATGAGCATGCCGACGCCGGCGGTCAGGAACACGACCTTGTAGGCCGGCATTTCCGGCGTGCCACCGAACATCCGCTCAGCCATGATGCCGGTCAGGATCGGGGCGATGAAGGCGCCGGCGTTGATGCCCATGTAGAAAATGGTGAATCCGGAATCACGGCGCTCGTCGGTCGGCGAGTACAGCTTGCCCACCATGGTCGAGATGTTCGGCTTGAACAGGCCGTTGCCCGCGACGATCGTCGCCAGGCCGAACTTGAATATCTGCTCGTCCGGAAAGCAGATCAGGAACAGGCCGACGGCCATGATCACCGCGCCCAGCAGGATCGATCGCTGGTAGCCGAGGACCTTGTCCGCGACGTAACCCCCGAAGATCGCACCGGCGTAGACCAGCGCGAGGTAGGCGCCGTAGATCAGGTTGGCGGACTGCTCGCCGGTGGCGCTGCCCCTGTGGAACTGATCGACGATGTAGAGCACCAGCGCCCAGCGGATGCCGTAGAACGCAAAGCGCTCCCAGAACTCCGACATGAACAGCATCCACAGCGGCTTCGGGTGGCCGAGGATCTGCTCGAACGTGGGTGGGGTGCCGCCGCCGTCGCCTGGGGGCGCGTGCAATGGCGGCCCTCCGGGCTCGGCGGCGTTGGAAACGTTGGCGCTTGGAACGTTGGCGCTCATGCACTACCCCTGTGGTATCGGCAACAAAGGGTGATGGTGTAACCGCGACCCGGGGTGGACGTCAAACCGCAGCTTCGTTGCTGCACTGCAGCAATTTTGGCTGGGCAGGTCCGTTCTGAGCCGTCGGGTGCTGCGACGGGCGGGACTTGGCCGCCGGATGCGCCGCTGGTGGTGCTGAAAGCCGGCGGCAGCGAGTGGGTACTGACCCGGCGCGGCCGGCTTGAAATGGGCCCTACGGTTTCTGTGCGGGTGCCGACACGGGGCTGCCATAACCACCCCCCATGCCGATGCTGGTACGTACCTCGAACAGCTCCGGGAAGAACGTCAGCTCCAGCGCCTGCTTGAGGAAGCCCACGCCGCTTGAGCCGCCGGTGCCGCGCTTGAAGCCGATGATGCGCATCACCGTGCGCATGTGGCGGAAGCGCCACAGCTGGAAATTACTTTCCAGGTCGACCAAGTCCTCGCACAGGTGGTATGCCGCCCAGTGCGCCTCGGTGTCCTCGTAGATGCGCTCGAACACTGGCAGCAGGTTCGGGTCGGAAACATGCGGCTTCGACCAGTCGCGCTCGATGTGCGCAGCAGGCACAGCGTGGCCGTGACGCGCGAGATAACGCAGGGCTTCGTCGTACAGACCCGGCGCTTCCAGCACGCTGCGCAGCTCGGTGGCTGCGGCCTCGTCGTGAGCGAACACCTTCAGCATCGCCGCATTCTTGTTGCCGAGCAGGAATTCGATCGTGCGGTACTGCAGCGACTGAAACCCCGAAGACGGGCCAAGGATTTCGCGGAACTGCATGTATTCCGACGGCGTCAGCGTCTCCAGCACCGACCACATCTCGGTGAGCTGGCGCAACACCGATTTGCAGCGCGCGAAGATTTTCTGGCAGGCACCAAGCTCGTCATTGCGCAGGTGCACGAGCGCGGCTTTGAGCTCGTGGATCATCAACTTCATCCACAGCTCCGACACCTGGTGCTGGACAATGAACAGCATCTCGTCGTGGTTCGGCGGATCCGACAAGCGCTGCTGCGCCGACAGCAGCCGGTCCAGATGCAGGTAGCCGGAATAGGTCAAGCGCCCCGACAGGTCGGTGTGGATGCCGGATTCCAGCGGGCGCTCGTTGTCTTCAATACTCATAAGGTGTCTGCCGCAATGCAGCACGAAGGGTAGCGCACCGGGGACGACGGCGGTCACGAAACCGACATGCGCCAGCCCCAGAATTCGGGCACACTCCGCCGCCAGATCGTCGGGGGACGACAGGCACACCGGCTCTTCAGGGGAAATCCATGCAGATGATGTTGCGCCGGGCGGCGCTTGTAATGCTTTTGTCCTGCGGCTTTGGCGCCGCTCACGCGCAGGTCGTGATCAGCCAGGTGTACGGCGGCGGCGGCAACAGCGGCGCCACGTACCGGAATGACTTCATCGAGCTGCGCAACAACGGCGCCAGCGCGGTCAGCGTGGACGGCTGGAGCGTGCAGTACAACTCCTCCGGCGGCACCACCTGGACCACGGCGAACCGCACCAATCTAAGCGGCAGCATTGCCCCGGGTGGCTATTACCTGATCCAGCAGGCTGCGGGCACGGGCGGCACGGTTGCCCTGCCCACCCCCGATGCCACCGGCACGATCGCGATGTCCGGCAGCGCCGGCAAGGTCGCGCTGGTCAATAGCACAGTCCTGCTTACCGGAGCCTGCCCGCTCGGCGCAGTGCTCGATTTTGTCGGCTACGGCACCAGCGCCACCAACCCCTGCTTCGAGGGCAGTGGCGCGGCACCTGGCCTCAGCAATACCACCGCCGCCCTGCGCAACGGCGACGGCAGTGTCGACACCAACAACAACAATGCCGACTTCGTCGCCGGCGCACCCAACCCGCGCAACGGCAGCAGCGCGCCGCCACCGCCGCCGGTTCCCGCAGTGGCGCTGACGATCGCGCAGATCCAGGGCAGCGCCGCGGTCTCCTCGCGCGACGGCGAACGCGTGGTCACGGAAGGCATCGTCACCGCGCGCAAGTTCAACAATGGATTTTTTCTGCAGAGCGCCTCTGGTGACGGCGACCCCGCCACGTCCGAAGGCATCCTGGTGTTTACCGGTGCCGCGCCCCCAGCCAACGCTGCGGTGGGCAATCGCCTTCGCGTAACCGGTACCGTCGACGAATTTACCCCGTCGTCCAACCCGAACCAGCTCAGCATCACCGAGATCGTATCGCCCACGATCGAGCTGCTGGAAAGCGGCGTAGCGCTGCCCGCCGCGGTCGAACTGACCGCCGCAGAGTTGGGCCCCAGCGCGACTCCTACCACGCTGGAGCGCCTTGAGGGCATGCGCATCAGTGTCGCGCAGGCGAACGTGGTGGCGCCGTCGGAAGGCAACATCGATGAAAAGAACGCGCTGTCCTTCAGCGACGGCGTGTTCTACGTGACGCTGCCGACGGTGGCGGTGCCATTCCGAGAGCCAGGCATCGGCATCCTCGACGCGTTCCCGATCCCGGCCGGCAAAAACCCGCCGCGCTTCGACACCAATCAGGAGCGGCTGATGGTCCGCAGCCGCGGCCAGATCGGCGCGTTGCCGCTCACCGTCAACCGCCAGGCGCAAGTTTCCGGCCTGCTCGGCGTGCTCGACTACTTCGCCGGCACCTGGGCGTTGCTGCCCGACGCCGCCACCCCGCCGACCGTTAGCGGGGGCATGGTGGCCGAAGCGGTGGCCGACGCCGCTTACGAAGACGTCACCATCGGCAGCTTCAATCTGTTGCGCTTTTTCGACGACGTGGCCGAGGGCAACGGTGCGGTAACACTGACCGCCGTGGCATTGGAAAAGCGCCTGACCAAGACCGCCGCGGCGATCTGCGACTACGTGAAGGCGCCGGACATTCTCGGCGTGGTCGAGGTAGAACACCTGCGCGTGCTGGGCCTACTTGCCGACCGTATCAATACGACCTGCGCCCGCGCGCCGGGCTATGTGCCGTATCTGGTGGGCGGTAACGACGTTGGCGGCATCAACGTTGGTTTCCTGGTCGCGACCCGCGACAACGGCCAGGGCTTGCCGCGCGTGCAGGTCCTCGAAGTGGCCCAATACGGCAAGGCCACGACGCTGGCCAACCCCGACGGCAGTACCAGCCTGCTCAACGACCGCCCGCCGCTGTTGCTTCGCGCACTTGTGCAGCAGGACAACGGCGCCAGCTACCCGGTCACCGTGATCGTCAACCATCTGCGCTCGCTCAACGGCATCGACGACGTCACCAGCGGCAGCAACGGCTGGTCGACCGGCGGCGCCCGTGTGCGCGCCAAACGTGGCGCGCAAGCGGCGTTCCTGGCTGACCTGGTCGAACAGCGGCAGCAAGCGAACCCCAGCGAGAAGATCGTGCTGGTCGGCGATTTCAACGCGTTCGAGTTCAACGACGGCTACGTGGACGTGTTCGGGGTGATCAAGGGCGAGGAGGCGGCCGCAGATCAAGTCATCGACTACGTCGACAGTGCGATCACCACGCCTTTGATCGACGGTTCACAGCTGATCGTCGACCCGGGACAGCGCTACTCGTACTCGTTCGCAGGCAACCTGCAGACCCTGGACCACGTTCTGGTCAACGAAGCGCTCCTGCTCGAGTCGAGCCTGCTGCGTGTAGGCCACGCCCGCATCAACGCGGACTTCGCCACTGCCGACTTCGGCGATGCGGCCAAGCCGACGCGTACGTCGGATCACGACCCGATCCGGGTGGCAATCAGCGTGCCGACCTTCCGCAGTGCCGATCTCGGCGTGACCGCCGACGCGGCTCCGGCTACCGCGCGCATCGACCAAGTCGTGACGTTCACCGCCCATGTCAACAACGCCGGTCCGAACGTGGCCGAATCTGCGGCCGTCGCGATGGTGTTTGACGCGCTGGTTACAGCGTCGGTCGCCACTCCAGCCGGCTGGACCTGTACCGCACCGGTGCAGGATTCAACCACCACCACCGTCTCCTGCTCGACTCCCGCTATGGGCGTCGCGGCAAATGCGGCTTTCGCCGTCGCCGTGCCCGCCAGGCCGGCGACAGGCAGTACGGCACTGCGGATGGCGGTCGCAGCGCAGTCGCAGATCACCGATCCGGCCAACGGCAACAACCAAGCCGTGGCAACCGTCGAGGTGGCACCCTTCACCACGTGTTCGGCTGAAGGGTTCACCGGCTCCAAGCTGACGCTGTGCCGACAGGTCTGCGAGATCCCACAGACGCCTGCCCGCTTGGCCAGTCTCATCAAGCTCTACACGACGACCTATCGCAACCAGCCACCCTGTATTCGTTGAGTCACGTCATGCAGTGTTGCCAAACGCCGGGCGGGAGCCCGGCGTTTTTTTGTGTTCGCGCAGGAGTGCGGGCGCGGAGCTGTCCGGGCCATGGCGCAGCCGGCAGGGGACCAGGGGTTATGCCGGCCGCAATCACACTTCGCCCGCTAGCGGTGGTCAAGCGCGCAAGGCTACGCCGGCCGGGTCATGCCACTGGCTTGGGGCTTGGCCATCCGCCACCGAATGCCGCGACGCATAACGATGCCCGACGCCGCTTTGGTTACTATCAGCATTCCGATCGAGCCAAGGATTTGCCCGCGATGACGGTCGCTGCGACATTCGAAATTGAGTACCTGCAATACCTCGGCGTCGACGGCGCGCCCGTCACCGAGTTACCGCCGGCGTTCCGCGACCCCAAGGCGCTGCTGCCGTTGTTCAAGCAGATGCTGTTTGTGCGCGTGTTCGACACCAAGGCCATCGCGCTGCAGCGCACCGGCAAGCTCGGCACTTATGCGGCTTGCCTGGGCCACGAAGCTACCCACGTCGGCATCGGCGCCTCGATGCAGCCCGCCGACGTGTTCGCACCCAGCTACCGCGAGTACGGCGCCCAGTTCATGCGTGGCGTGCTGCCGCGCGAGGTGCTGTTGTACTGGGGCGGCGACGAACGCGGCAACGATTTCTCCGGGCCGAAGCACGACTATCCGTGGTGCGTGCCTATTTCGACCCAGTGCCTCATGGCCGCCGGCGCGGCGCTGAAGTTCAAGCTGCGCAAACAGCCGCAACTGGCGGTTGCGTGCTGCGGCGATGGTGGCTCGTCCAAGACCGACTTCTACGCCGCGCTCAATTCTGCCGGCGCTTACACGCTGCCGCTGATCCTTTGCGTGATCAATAACGGCTGGGCGATCTCGGTGCCGCGCTCGGCCCAGACCGGGGCCGAGACGCTCGCGCAGAAAGGCATCGCCGGCGGCCTGCACTGCCTGCAGGTGGACGGCAACGACTTGATCGCGGTTCTCGAAGGCATGCGCCGCGCCGCTGAGCGCGCGCGCAACGGCGAAGGCGGCAGCGTGATCGAGTTCATGACCTACCGCCTGCACGACCACACCACGGCGGACGACGCCCGCCGCTACCGTGGCGAGCAGGAGGTCAAGGATGCGTGGCTGAAGGAGCCGTTCCTGCGCCTGCGCACCTACCTCACCGCGCAGAAGCTGTGGGACGAGGCGCAGGAAAAGGCGTGGATCGAGGAGTGCGGCAAGCTGATCGACGTCGAGATCAACGCCTACCTGGAAACCCCGGTGCAACCGGTGGAAGCGATGTTCGATTACCTCTACGGCGACATGCCGGCCGACCTGATGGCCCAGCGCGACGCTGCAATTGCTTTGGAGGGCCGCGCATGAGCGCCGCCACCGAAACCCCCATCGCCCTGATCGAGGCGATCACCCAGGCGCTCGCCTACGAAATGCGACACGACGAAAGCG
>JAYSZI010000112.1:0-2570 GCA_043738095.1 Lysobacter sp. | reverse complement strand
GCGGTGGAGGCGGGGATGGATTTCGCGTTGGGCGAGGAGATTGAAGTCACGCGCACGGCGGACGGCTATGACGTTGCTGATCGCTACGACTATGGGCGCTAGGGCGGCGTAGACGCGTATTCAATCGGCGCGCCGACATAGCGCCAAGCCCGCGACCGGCGCAACCGTTTGGGTGATGTTCGAGAACGACGATTTATCCTTGCCCGTTTGGATCGGGGTCCTGCCAAACACAAAAATTCGTACCGGCTAATTGTAACAATTCGCAATAGACCACAGACCGCCACGGCCGCCCATCGCGCTAACCGCCACGGCTAATCTCTGCAATCCCCGCCAAATACTCCGTCACCAACCCCTGATCCGCCGCGCGCGTCAAATGCTTCAACACCAGCCATTTCACTTTCTCGATATTCGCCGGATCGGCCTTCATCGCCAACTCACACGACGCGCCAATTAAAATCAACGCCCGCGAGCGCCGCTTACGCTCCATCCCGACTAACTTAGAGCGCGCCCGTACTCTTTCCCGATTCAGCTGATCGAGCACCGCCTTACGCTGATCGTCGATCTTCTGCAGCTTCGCCGCGAGTAATTCTTCACGCGTCAGTTTCTTCGCCTCAGTCATCATCCATCCTCCTAGGTTGCATACTCTAACGCAAAACCCAGCGTCGTGCAGCACAAATAACCGCCAAGCGATGCAGTAGCCTGCCACACTCGGCTAAGGAGAGTGCGCGCTTCCTCGTTTGTGGGTTATACTTCTCCGATGTCGAAGTATAACCCACAAACAGCGCGGCAAGGGCATCGCCCCTGCACCCCAGTCCTCAACGGGCATGCCTCCCGCGCCGGACGGCTTCCCGCATGGCCAGGCGCCCTGCGCGATCACAGCCGTTGCCGTGATGTCTGTTCGTCCAATGCCTTGGCCGACCCCGCGCATCGCCCCCCGCCACACAGGTCGAGCTGAGGTGGCCGTCTATCATCTCTCGATGAAATCCGGCAGCCGCAACGCCGGCCAATCCGCCGCCGCCCATGGCGCCTACATTGCCCGCGAGGGCAAGTATGCCGCCCAGTTCTTGGACGACGAAGCCGTGTCGGTCGAACACGGCAATCTGCCGGTGTTTGCCGAAGGCGACGCGCATCGGTTCTGGGCGGCCGCCGACGCCCACGAGCGTGCCAACGGCCGGCTCTGGACCGAGATCGAAGTCAGTCTGCCGCGGGAGTTATCCCGCGACGACCAGATCGCCTTAGCGCGGGCGTTCCGCGAGGCCATGATCGGCGACCGGCATGCGTTCTCGATGGCGATACACGTGCCCAAGACGCTGGACGGCCATGCCGACAATCCGCACATCCATCTCATGTTCTGCGAACGGACGATCGATGCGCGCACGCTGCTGCTGGATGAAGACAGTTACTTCAAGCGTAACGGCGCCCTCAAGGATCGATCCTGGAACGATCAAGAGAAAGTCGAGGCGGTACGTGCAGCTTGGGAGACGATGGCGAACCGCGCCCTGGAACGGGCCGGGTTCGAGGCGCGCATCGACCGGCGCAGCTTGGCGGCACAAGGGATTACCCGAGCCGCTGAGCCGAAGATGGGCAAGGCTGCGCGCGATGTCGGGCGCTTCTTGCGCAGCGTCAAATCCAAGGCGCCGGTACGCATCGACCAGCTCAGCGAACGGGCGCAGGCCGCCCTGAGCGTGCGAGTCGTGCGGACATTGGATCACGAGCGTCGCGCCGTGGTGATCGAGCTGGCCAAAGTCCGAGAAGAACGCGCCGCCAAAGAACAGGCGCGCGCCGAGCATCAACAACACTTAGAAACCTTGCCCTTAGATCAACTGCGCCAAGCCGCACACACCCTGAAGCCGGCCAGCGCTGCACTAGGCCGACCGGCTTGGGAAGCCCAATGGCAGCAATTGCCCGAGGTCGTGAATGCCGATCGCCAAGCCAAGAACGCCTTGCACGCCGTGGGGCAAGCCGAGGGGAGGTTAACCACCGTCGCGCAGCAGCTTGAACAGGTCTTTCAAGCAGCGCAGGCGTACAAGAAAGCCCATCGCATCAAAGCCGCGCTCCATGCCGTGGGCATAAAAGAGGCCACCCTCCACACCTTCGCCACCGAGCATACCGTTTTAGCGCAACGCCAGAGCGAGGTGCGGCAGCAACTTGCGCTGGCCGAACAACAGCGAGAGGCCGCAGAAGCGCAGCGTCAGCGCACCGCAGCCGATCCGATGCTCCAGGCCCAGGCCAGGGAGATCCATGGCGATCGCCTCGCCCGGTGGGACGATGCCCGTGCGATCCTCGCCCGGCGCGAGGCCGAGCGAGCGCAGGCCGAAACCTTGGCCGAGCAGCTCATCGCAGCACAGCGTTTAGGGGTGCAATTCGACCGCGGGCGGGTACCGCCGGCGGTCCGTGAGGTGTTGCGGTATTTGGATGAAGGGGAACGGATCGGTACGAATGAGCGGGAACGGCGCGAAACGGGATTGGTCGATGCCTTGACTCGCGACCCCGCGATGCGGCTAGTCGTAGAGAAGGCACTGGCGCCGCAGCAACACCTGATTGATCGGGAGATTCAGCGCGTCGCCGAC
>JAYSZI010000111.1:0-2580 GCA_043738095.1 Lysobacter sp. | reverse complement strand
GATCAACCTCGAGCGTCGCTTCGGGGAGCCCGGCACGTGGCGCTGGGGAATTGCGCACCGCGCCGCAGCCGACCACCGGCCGTTCGGGTTCTTCCCGGGGGTCAAGCACTTCTTCAACGTCTCGCCCGAGACCGCCGGCGATGGCTACAGCGTGAACGTGGGCCAGTACACGATCCGCGACGAGGAGCGGCCGTTCGCCAATCGCCATGCGGGGAGCCTGCGGGCGATCTACGACCTCGCCGACCTCGACCGCTCGCTCTTCATGCAGTCCACCGGGCAGTCGGGCAACGTGCTCTCGCCTTGGTATTCGAGCTTCGGCGAGCGCTGGGCGAAGGTCGAATACATCACCATCCTGACGCGGCGTGAGTCGATCGAAACGGCGCATCGGCTGCTGCTGAAGCCCTAGGCCCGCAGAATCTCTGCCTCGCGATGGCAACCCATTGAGCACGTCGGGCTGTTAGGCTCAGGTGTCTACATTACCGGGTCAAGATTCCGGTCAGCTCCAACGTGTTGTCACGCGCGCTCATGACGGACGACATTGAACCTCTCATCCTCTGATGGAGGCTGAAAATACACAGTGATGGCCTCGAACTCCGCATCCGTGGTCCAGGCAGCGCCTGCGGGCAAAACCTTACTGCGCTCCTTAAGCTGACTTTTGCACAAAGCATCTGACGCATCTACAAAGTGCAATTCATGCTCAGCATTGGCGTGCTCGAACAGCTCACGGTACCAGGCACGCTGCGCTTTTGTGTTGCCAGGAAAGTCGAGTACGACGGAGATGCCCTTCGACAAGAGAGCACAAATGTGTGGCCCAAGCGCGTTCTTTAATCGGGAGGAGTATTTGACGAATCCCGGTATATCAGTGATCTCGCCAGGAAATAGGTGATCCAAGAACTCGTCCTGAACAAGGAGGATGGCATTTTCTCGCTGGGCCAAATCTCTTGCGAGGGTGGACTTTCCTGCCGCCATTTTGCCGCACAAGAAAATCAACTTCGCTGAGATGCTCATGCTTTGTACGCCTAACGATCAAGTTAACCGGCGCGCTGCCACCGCGGCTCGCGAGAAGCAAGACACGTACCAGCGCGTCCAATTGAACGCCGGGTTAGGCCGTGCCGACACATGCAACCGCTGTGAACATGACTAAAGCACCGGGATAAAGTTTCAGCGGCTGGCAAACGGCGCGTGCTGGCGGTTCGACCTCGAAGTACTGCCGGAAGATTTCATTGAACCGCTCAATCCTATCCATGTCGAGGAGGTAGAGCTGCACGAACATTACGTCCGCGTAGCTGCCACCCGCCTCACGCAGCAGCGCACCAAGGTTTCGCAAGGCTTGATGCGCCTGTTCGTCAAATGCTGGCAGCATCTGGCCCGTTTCCGGTGACCGTCCAATCATTCCGGCTGTGTACAGCATCCCATTTGGGGCGAGTGTCGCCTGAGACACAGGGTTGTACATTGCCGCCGCATCCGTTGTGGCGATAACGCGTTTCACGCTGTCTCCTCCGGTTGCTCTCGCGGCCTAACGATCAAGTTGAGCGGCCGCACACCGACCGCCTTCCGGCGCGAGACGCGGGCCACGTTGTTCCACGGACCGCTCCAAAGTTGATCTCAGATGTCACTTGGCAGACAAGAACCAGGCGCGGCACGATTCCGGATCTGTACCATGTAGCCAATGTGATCGCGCCATCTCGGCCTCGGGAATGCGATCCATGGCACGCTTCAGGTAGGCCGTGTCCCGGAAGCCGCAGGCGAAGCTCGCAGCCAGATTCTTGTTCTCGGCGGTGGGGTATCGTTGGATCAGTTCGTCGAAGCTTGCTTTCATCCGCGTCCAGTCCAATCGGGTTGAGCTCGGGTTTGCGCCGCCCGCGACGGCGCTTGTATAGAAACGTGCGTACAGCGAATCACCTTCGGTAGCCTTGCGCTGCTCGCTCCAGTGGGTGATGAAGCCGTCCACCGCCTCCCAACTTCCGCCCCACTTTGGCACCAACCGACTCAGCGCCACTTCATGGAAGTCGAAATAGTCGGGCCAACGGCGTACGCCCTCATCGAATACTGCCGCCGCGTCCGCCCGTCGCTGGGAATCGTCGAGGAGAATGGCGAAAAGCAGGTTCTGCGCGATGGGCGTGTTGAGAAGGTCCGCGTCGGCCGCTCGCAATGCCTGCTCCGTGGCGCGCAGCGCCTTGGCAAAGGCGGTCCATCCGCTGTCCGGCACCGTTCCGGCGAACCCAGAGCCACGCGCATTCCAAGCCAACGCATACTGCAGCCGCAACTCGGCGAACCTCGCAAAGACGGACTTCGGCTGCTCCGCGTTCCACTTCTGCACGCGAGCGCGTTCTTCGGCCGCCACCCCTGGTGCTGGCATCTGGCGGCGGAACATCCAGTAAACGGCGGCCGCCCCCGTCTTCCCTGATTGGAACCGAGCCTTCGTATCGAGGAGGCAAGACAGGTTGTCTTCCAGGGAATCGAACTTCTCCTCGCGATAAAGTATGCGCAGCTGCTGGACAGTACCCTCAAAGCTCGCGAGGTCGACGGCTCGCGAACCGCAGTTGCGTTCCGAGGCGGTTACTACTGAAGGCGACGTTG
>JAYSZI010000110.1:0-45848 GCA_043738095.1 Lysobacter sp. | reverse complement strand
GCGCATTCATCGCGTTGTGGCGCCCGAGCAGCGGCCATTCGACCCGCCCGACCAGCGCACCGCGGTGCACCAGTTCGAACGCCGAAGCGTCGGCGCTGAGCAGCCGCGCATGCCACTCCACGTCGCTGCGCGCGATTGCGAAGCGCTCGACCGGTGTCCAGCAGCCGATCGATAGCACCTCTGCGAGCCGCGCATCCTCGCCGTTGACTACGAGCGTGCCGCTGCGCGGCACCGTGCGCACGAGGTGGTGGAACTGGCGCATGATCGACGCGACATCCGGAAAGATGTCGGCGTGGTCGTACTCGAGGTTGTTGAGGATCGCGATCAGCGGGCGGTAATGCACGAACTTGCTGCGCTTGTCGAAAAACGCGGTGTCGTACTCGTCGGCCTCGACCACAAACTCGCGACCCGCACCGATCCGCGCCGACACGCCGAAGTCCTCGGCGACGCCGCCGATCAGGAACCCCGGTGCGCGACCGGCGGCTTCGAGTAGCCAGGTGAGGATCGTGGTCGTCGTGGTCTTGCCGTGCGTACCCGCCACCGCGAGCGTGTCGCGGCCAGGCAGCACACACTCGGACAACCACTGCGCCCCGGAGGTGTACTTGCGGCCGTCGTCGAGCAGTTGCTCGACCGCGGCATTGCCGCGCGACAGCGCATTGCCGATGACGATTTCGTGGCAGTCGGCAGACACGTTCTCGGGCGAGTAGCCCTGGCGCAACGCGATGCCGAGTTGCTCCAGCTGCGTCGACATCGGCGGATACACCGCCTGGTCACTGCCCTCGACCGCGTGCCCGAGTTCGCGCGCGAGCGCGGCGACGCCGCCCATGAACGTGCCGGCGATACCGAGGATGTGCAGTTTCATGCGGTCAGCCACTTGCTGTGGATCACGGCACCGGACGACCGCGACGAATTACGACGACAATTTGCTATTGCGACCGCCCGAGCTGACGCATTAGACCGTCGGTGGCGTAGCACTCAGCCGACTTCGCGCGCCGGCACCAGCGCTTCGAGGATGCGGTTGAAGACCTCGCCGAGCGAACCCACGCCCTCGACCACGGTCAACTGACCGTGCTGGCGATAGAAATCAATGACCGGCGCTGTCTGGCTGTCGTACACGTTGAGGCGATTGCGTACGGACTCGGGTGTGTCGTCGGCGCGGCCTTCCGCCTTGGCGCGGCCCGCAATGCGTTCGACCAGCAGATCGGTCGGCACGTCCAGCTGCACCGCGAAATCCATCGGCTGGCGCAGGCGCGCGAGCAATGCATCGAGAGCGGCGGCCTGCACCAGGTTGCGCGGGTAGCCATCGAGGATGAAACCGTTGGCGGTGTCCGCGCGCGCGAAGCGCTCTTCGAGCATGCCCAGCAGGATCGCGTCGCTGACCAGATTGCCGCGGTCCATCACTTGTTTGGCTTCGCGCCCGAGCGCGCTGCCGGCGGCCACCTCGGCGCGCAGCAGATCGCCGGTGGAGATATGCGGCACCTGCAGGTGCTCCTTGAGCCGCGTCGCCTGCGTGCCCTTGCCGGAACCGGGCGCGCCCAGAAGTACCAATCGCATCAACATCACTCCTGATGACAAAATCGCTGGCCCGCAGCGCAGCGCTACACTGCAGCGCCTACCCACATGCCGGGCAAATAATGCGGGCAGCTTACCGCATCCCGGCCGCAAACCAGGAATGCACCATGCCCCCCGGAACCCTGCTGTACGCACAATCGGGCGGCGTCACCGCCGTCATCAATGCCACCGCCGCGGCCGTGATTCAGGCCGCGCGTGCCAAGAAAATCAAGGTGCTGGCCGCCCGCAACGGCATCCTCGGGGTTCTGCGCGAGGAGTTGATCGATACTTCAAAGGAGTCCGCCGCCGCCATCGGGGCGCTCGCCCACACCCCCGGCGGCGCGTTCGGATCATGCAGGGTCAAGCTGAAATCGCTGGATGCCGACCGTGCCAAGTACGAACGCCTGCTCGCGGTGCTGAAGGCGCACGACGTGCGCTGGTTCCTCTACAACGGCGGCAACGATTCGGCCGACACCGCGCTCAAGGTGTCGCAACTGGCGAAGGAATACGACTACCCGCTGACCTGCGTCGGCGTGCCCAAGACCGTCGACAACGACCTCGCGGTGACCGACTGCTGCCCGGGCTTCGGCTCGGCGGCGAAGTACACCGCGGTGTCGGTGCGCGAGGCCGCGCTCGATGTCGCCGCGATGGCCGACACCTCGACCAAGGTGTTCGTGTACGAGGCGATGGGGCGGCACGCGGGCTGGCTCGCGGCGGCGGCGGGACTGGCCGGGCAGGGCCTGGATGAAGCACCGCACCTGATTCTGTTCCCGGAACGGCCGTATGACGAGGCCGATTTCTTCGCCAAAGTTCGCGCCACCGTCGAGCGCGTCGGCTATTGCGTGGTCGTGGCCAGCGAAGGCATCCAGACCGTCGATGGTCGCTTCGTCGCTGATGCGGGTGGCGGCAAGGATTCGTTCGGTCACACGCAGCTTGGCGGCGTGGCCTCGCACCTCGCGGGACGGGTCAAGGATGAGCTCGGCTACAAGGTGCACTGGACGCTGCCAGACTACCTGCAGCGCTCGGCGCGGCACCTGGCATCGAAGACCGACCTCGCCCAGGCGCAGGCAGTCGGCAAGGCCGCGGTCGATTTCGCGTTGAAGGGGATGAACTCAGTGATGCCGGTGATCGTGCGCACGTCCGACGCACCGTATCGCTGGAAGATCGAGGCCGCGCCGCTGAGCAAGATCGCCAACCACGAGAAGAAAATGCCGGCGGGGTTCATCCGCAAGGACGGGTATGGCATTACCGCCAAGGCACGGACCTATCTGGCGCCGTTGATTGCCGGTGAGTCGCCGCCGCCTTACGGGCGCGATGGGTTGCCGAAGTATGTGGCGCTCAAGAATGTCGCGATCAAAAAGAAGTTGGCCGGCTGGTTGGAATGATCCCCGCCGCTTGCATTTCCCGCGGGTTCGGTTAGCTTCCTCAGCACTTACGGCTGGGGAGCCGAACATGACACGAGTTCTGACCGCGTTCGTCGCGGCATTGGCCATGACCAGCGCCTGGGGAAAGACCCCGGTGGGGGCGCAAGCCGGACCTGCGACGACATTTCCAGCCATCGAGCGCAGCCCCGCACCCTCGCCCTCGCCCTCGCCCGCGCCCGAACCCGTGTGCTGCCGCGTTCCGGCAAACACCGTGATTGCCCTGGAAATCCTCGACCTGCTGAATTCCTCGCAGCACAAGCGCGGCGACAAGTTCCGCCTGCGGGTGATCACCCCGGTAGTGGTGGGCGGCTCGACGCTGATCCCCGCTGGCAGTCTTGGCGTTGGCGAGATCGTGCATGCCGCCGCAGCACGCGGCGGCGGCGCTCCTGGCGAACTATTGATAGCTGCACGGTCGCTCAACATCGACGGCCAACCCGCGCCGTTGCGCGGATTGAAGCTCGGTGTCACCGGCGGCGATAACAGCGCCATGGCGCTTGGCGTTTCGTTCGCTGCGGGAGCATTTGCCATGTTCATTCGCGGCCGGGAAATCGAGATCCCTGTCGGCACGCAGGTCAGCGCCAAGTTGGCGCAAGACGTGGCCGTCGCCCCTACCCAAGTTCCACCCCCAACCACCCCGCCTTCCACTTTGGAGTAGTACGTATGCGTTCGATCCTGACCCGCGCCCTTGTTTGCTCGCTGTTGATGGTGCCCGCCTTGGCTTTTGCCCAGGACGCCGGCGAGACGGAAGCCACCCAGAGCGCTGAAGTCACGGCCACTGCCGAAGCCGCTGCGCCTGCGGAAACGGCGGCGCCTGCCGGAACCAGCAATGGCTTGATTGGCGCTGCTGCCGAAGGCAAGGGCCAAATCGTGTTCTTCCGCCCATCAAAGATGATGGGTGCGGCGATCGGCTTCAAGGTTCGTGAGGGTGAAACCGAGCTGGGCAAGCTGCGCAACGGCAAGTACTTCGTCGCCTCGGTGGAGCCCGGAACGCACGAGTATGTGGTCCATTCCGAGACCAAGGACAAGCTGACCCTGGAAGTCGAGGCAGGGGAAACCTACTACGTGCAGGGCACGCTCAGCATGGGCGTCCTGGCGGGTCGTCCCAACCTGTCGCCGTCGGATGAGGCCACGTTCAACGGCATGTCGAAGAAGTTGAAGCTGGCCAAGTAAGACCACCAGCCGGCTGGAAAACACGAAGGCCGCATCTGCGGCCTTCGTGCTGTGTGTCCCTTCGCGCTACCACTGCGTTACTTGCAAGCCAGACCCTCGACGCTCATCTCCGCGGCGAACATCGGAATCGCCGCGAGCTTGTCAGCCTCAGCCTGCTTGCGTGACTCGTCCAAGTAGATCCGTGACTTGCCCTGGCCATCGAGCTTCGGCGGCGCAACGCCGACCGGCTTGCGCCATACCCGTACCACCGCCAACTGCGTGCCGCAGCTGGCGTTGGGGACACTAATCAAGTCGTTGAACTTCCATCCCGCTTTTTCCGACGGCTTGGCCTTGGCGGCGTCGACGAAGCGCGCGCGCGGCTGACACTTCGGACTGGTGCGCACGACGGCAAACTTGTACGGCGCCGCCGCCTGTCCGGTGAATACGCCTTCGATGCGCGCGCACGCTTCCGGGATCGTGCGCAGCGTGTGGGCGACGCCGATTGCCTGGGGCTTGATGGCGTCGCGGGTGATTTCCGGCTTGAGGCTTTGGGGCGGAGTGCCCGCGGCCAGCGCGGGCAACGCCACGGCGGCCAGCAGAATGAAAGCAAGGCGCATTGGAGGGACTCCAGTGATTTCTAACGTGGGCCGCAGCCTGCCACGCCCGGCCTGAACCTTGGTTTCATCGTGTTTCACGCACTGCGCGGCTGTGCCATAGTCGGGCGGTTGCCGGTAGGGTCCGCTCCGCCGGCGCGGAAAAACAAGCCGATCGATCAGAAATTCTGTGATGTTTCCACTCTGGGGAGGGGTTCATGCTGGAGCAGTATGGTTTGACTTTGGCGCTGGTCTGCGCCGTTATCGCGATCCTGTACGGGATCATTTCGGCACGCTGGATCATCGCCCAACCCGCCGGCAACCCGCGCATGCAGGAGATCGCCGGCGCGATCCAGGAAGGCGCCAACGCCTACCTCAACCGTCAGTACACCACTATCGCCATCGCCGGCGCGGTGCTGTTCCTGGTTATCGGCCTATCTCCGATCGGCTGGCCTACCGCGATCGGGTTCCTGATCGGCGCGGTGTTGTCAGGCGGCGCTGGTTACATCGGCATGAACGTGTCGGTGCGTGCGAACGTGCGCACTGCCGAAGCCGCACGCCGTGGCATCGGCCCGGCGATGGACGTCGCGTTCCGCGGCGGCGCGATCACCGGCATGCTGGTGGTCGGGCTCGGTCTGCTCGGTGTTGTCGGCTACTGGTGGGTGCTCGGCTCCATGGGGATTACCGGCGAGCCGGCGCTGCATGCGTTGGTCGGCCTAGCATTCGGCGCCTCACTGATTTCGATCTTCGCGCGACTGGGCGGCGGCATCTTCACCAAGGGTGCGGATGTCGGCGCGGATCTGGTGGGCAAGGTCGAGGCAGGCATCCCCGAGGATGACCCGCGCAACCCGGCCGTGATCGCCGATAACGTCGGCGACAACGTCGGCGATTGCGCCGGCATGGCAGCCGATCTGTTCGAGACGTACGCGGTCACTATCATCGCGACGATGCTGCTCGGCGGGCTGATGATCGCCGAGGCTGGCGCGAACGCGGTGTTGTATCCGCTGGTGCTGGGCGGCGTGTCGATCGTCGCGTCGATCATCGGCGCGATGTTCGTCAAGGTGAAGGAAGGTGGCTCGATCATGGGCGCGCTGTACAAGGGCGTGATCGTGTCGGCGGTGGTGTCGGCGGTCCTGTTCTATCCGGTCACCACGATGCTGATGGGCGACAACAGTTTCGGCCCGATGAACCTGTACGGCTGCGCGCTGATCGGCTTGGTCCTGACCGGCCTGATCGTTTGGATCACCGAGTACTACACCGGCACGCAGTTCAAACCGGTGCAGCACATCGCTGCGGCATCGACCACCGGGCACGGCACCAACATCATCGCCGGCCTGGGCGTGTCGATGAAGTCGACGGCGTTGCCGGTGCTAGTGGTATGCGCGGCGATCTGGGGCGCGCACGAACTCGGCGGCCTGTACGGAATCGCGATCGCGGCCACGTCGATGCTGTCGATGGCCGGCATGATCGTCGCTCTGGACGCCTACGGACCGATCACCGACAACGCCGGCGGCATCGCCGAGATGGCCGAGTTGCCTGCGGAAGTGCGCGCCGTCACCGACCCGCTGGATGCGGTCGGTAACACCACCAAGGCCGTGACCAAGGGCTACGCGATCGGATCCGCAGCGCTGGCCGCCCTCGTGCTGTTTGCCGACTACACCCACAACCTCAACACCGTCGGCGAAGCCAAGGCGCTGGTGACCGGCATCGCCTACGTGCCCGCCACATTCGACCTGTCCAACCACATGGTGATCATCGGCCTGCTGATCGGCGGCCTGATCCCGTACTTGTTCGGTGCGATGGCGATGGAAGCCGTCGGCCGTGCGGCGGGCGCGGTGGTCGAGGAAGTGCGCCGGCAGTTCCGCGAGATCCCGGGGATCATGGAAGGCACCGGCAAGCCCGACTACTCGCGCGCGGTCGACATGCTGACCAAGTCGGCGATCAAGGAAATGGTCATCCCGTCGCTGCTGCCGGTCGCGGTACCGGTCGTCGTCGGACTGACGCTGGGGGCGGAGGCGCTCGGCGGCCTGTTGATCGGCACGATCGTCACCGGCCTGTTCGTGGCGATATCGATGACCACCGGCGGCGGCGCGTGGGACAACGCCAAGAAGTACATCGAGGACGGCTACCACGGCGGCAAAGGTTCCGAGGCGCACAAGGCCGCGGTCACCGGCGACACCGTTGGCGATCCGTACAAGGACACGGCCGGCCCGGCGATCAATCCGCTGATCAAGATCATCAACATCGTGGCATTGCTGATGGTGCCGCTGCTGTAGGCGGCATCCCACCCGCGGCAACACCTCAACGGCGACCTTCGGGTCGCCGTTGTTTTTTTGGGGAGGCTGGCTCGGTACCACTCATGAGTGGGCCGATCTCACTTCAAAACGCAACCGGCCTTGCTCGGACGCTCTACGGGAACCTAGCCGAGAGCCTACCGATCAGGCTGGGGCGCTCCAAAAAAAGGGATTGCTGCACCGCAACAGCCAGATGCGTAAAATGCCGGCTTCATTTGGCCCCGCCATGTTGGCAAGGCCACCCGCATTGGAGCAACCCATGGGTCTGGACCTCGTCCCCACCGGCAAGAATCCGCCGGATGAGATCAACGTCATCATCGAAATCCCCAAGGACGCCGAGCCGGTCAAGTACGAGGTCGACAAGTCCACGGGCGCGATCTTCGTTGACCGCATCCTGTCGACGCCGATGCGTTACCCGTGCAATTACGGCTACGTCCCGCACACGCTTTGCGGCGATGGCGACCCGGCCGACGTGCTGGTGATCCTGCCGCTCCCATTGATCCCCGGCTCGGTAATCCGCTGTCGTCCGGTGGGCGTGCTGATGATGTCGGACGAGGCAGGCAGCGACGAGAAAATCCTGGCCGTGCCGATCGACAAAGTGTTCGCCGGCTACAGCCATATCGATGACATCGACAAGGTCAGCTCGCACTGGTGCGAACGCATCGGCCACTTCTTCGAGCATTACAAGGATCTCGAGAAAGGCAAGTGGGTGAAGCTCGACGGTTGGCGTGGCGCGGCTGAAGCAAAGGCTATCCTGATGGATGCGATCGCGCGCTTTGATGCGACCGCAGATGCCGACAAGCCGAAGTTTTGATTGTGCGCGTACGGGCCGTGGGCGCTCAGGCGTCCACGGCCCGCTCGGCGCGTTCAATGGTGGCAAGCAGGCCCGGCAGGACGCTTTCAATTTCGCTGGCCCGCGCGCGCCATTTCTCCGGATCGGGCTTGCTCACGGTGTGGCGCGCGAGCGGCAGCGGTCCGTCGAGTGGCCGATCCCATTCCAGGCCCAGGCCTGCGCACAGCCGGCCAATCTCGCCCGCCGGGTTGGCGATGAAATCACCATAGCGAATGGTCTGGTATCTGCTCGCAGGCAGTTCTGCGAGGTCATCCAGCAGGACGGTGGTGGCCGTCTTCCATTGGTCAGCAACGATGTCGGGTAGTGGCTTTCCCGCCAAGGCCCGCCACTGGGGCGTCAACAACAACGCCCAATACGGCAAGGGCCAACCCGGCAACCCGACATAGGTCTTAAAGCGTCCGGACAGCCACGCTTCGATCATGCTCGCCAGCACTTGCCGAGGGTCGCGGTAAAGGAAGACGAAACGCGCCTCCGGGAAAGCCTCGAGCAAGAACGGAATCCGCAGCGAGTTCTTCGGTGTTTTTTCCAGCATGCGGAACCGACCTTGCCCCGACGCAAGCGCCTGGCCATCGCGATCGCGGACGTTGGCTTGGAAGCGGCGGCGCAATTCGACGACGATTTCAGGGGTGGCATCCTGCGCGCGCAACCGATTGGAAGAAAATCCCCGCGCCCGAATGGTCAACTCGGGAATCGATTCAATCAGTTGATGGCTTTCACCACCGATCGTGTACAGGTCGGGTGCGCCTGACAGGGTCTCGAACAGCAGCGTCGAACCCGATCGCGGCGTGGAGACGATGAATATTGGGCGGTCGAAAACCGGATCAATCGTTTCCTTCACCGCAACGCTCCGTGCGTCGCCGCGGGCCGGGAGGGGACGTTGTCGTCATCGGAGCCGTACTCGTCCTGGCCCACGCCGGCGGCATGCAAGTTGACCGCGGATTTGCCGATCATCGCCAACATCGCGCTGAACCAGCGGGTTTGGTTGCGCAGAGCCAGGGTCTGGGCTGGGCCACGGACATTGGCAATGAACTGCTCCATTGTGGCGATGTAATGCGGGCGCCCTTCCGGCGCGGTTCCGAAGCGCGCCCAAAGCCCGCGCCAGGTTCGAGAGAGCTCGGCGGCGAGCTGCTGTACCCGCGCAAGTTGCGGATGCGGCACGGCATCGGAGAACAACAGTGCGAAATGGGCATTCATCTCCCAGGGGCTCATTACCTCGGGGATATTGATCGTTTCCAGCGCGAACAGTGCGCTGGGGCCGGGCTGCGGCACGACCAAACGCGGCTGCCACGCGGGATCGGGCGGCGCACCATGTGGCCTGCCTCTTCCGACCGTACGCCAGAATTCGCCGCCGCCGACCGTGTCGATGACCAAATGGATGCGCGACTGCTCGGCGTCGTTGATGACACGGTGCTGGCGCCAGGTATCGAACAACCAGCATTCTCCAGCAGCCATGTTGATCGCCGCATCGCCACACTCGAAACGAACGGTGGGCTGGGTCACGATCGGGACGTGCACGCGTACGCGTTCGATCCAGTAGTAGCCCTGATCGACATGCCGGGTGACTTCGGCGTGCCCGGACAACCGCATCAGGCGGCTGCGCCCGACCGTGGCACCGAGGCTCGCGAACACCTGCATCAAATAGGGGCAACGCTTGAGTTCGGGCGTGGGCGTCATTCGACCAGCGAACGCTTCGTTCGCGGAGTCACCTCCGACCGCCACCAGCGGCAGCATGGAATTGCCCGGGTACGCCTGCGGATGGGGCCGCCACGGCCCTTCGCCCAATGCGGCGATTTCCGCGGCAAGGCGCTCCGCGTCGAAGCGCAAAGGCAACTGGATGAACGGCGCGTGCAGTTTCATTTTTCGACCTCCGGCATCCTGCGTATCGTACACAGGAGCCAGGCCGTGGTTGCCCGCGGGTCTGTGCCCGGTGCCGGGCGAGCTAGTTGGATAATGGAAGCCGCGAAGAGGTACCACGCCTCCGGCAGGCCGGTAGGCGATTGCCTGTGAAGCGCGGAATACCCCGTTCTTACTCCACGCCTTGCGCGTGCCTGCTCTCAGCTGTTGCGGTCGCGCTCTTGGCGGACGATCGTCAACCCAATCAGGCGCGAGACTACCGTCGCGATATAGCCGACCCCGGCAATCTGCTCGAACATCACCAACACGCGCGCCGGTGAACCCAACGGGATGATGTCGCCATTGCCGACGCCCGACAATGTCGAAAAGCTGAGGAACAACAACTCGATCCAGCGCCGCGGCCGCTCGGGATGGACCGTGCCGGTGAAGCTGTCCGGGTACAAGGCCTGGCAGACAAAAAAGGCGTAAGCGAATCCCCAGGCCAATAGCGTGAATGTCGCGCCAGCGGCAAACAATTCGTCGGCGGTCACGCGATGATCGTGCAGCATGTAGGAAATCAGGCTGGCCGCGGCATAGAAATACAGCGTCGCCTCGAACATCGCCGACACGGTGATCAGTCCAGGCACGTCAAGCAAGATGGCGAGCACCGACAGCGCCAACGCCGGCAGCGCGAGCAGCCAGGCGATCCAGTTCGCCGAAGGGCTGCGGGTGACCACCCACACCGCGAGCGGCACCACCACCAGTGCAATTGCGCCGAACAGCACGCGACCGCTGTGGGTGTCGTCCATCAACGGGTAGAGCACCAGGCTGAGCAGTTGCGCCGCAAGCAGCAGCGCCGACGGGTGCTGCCGCGCCATTGCCATCATGCGCAGTAATGGGATCGATCGATCGGTCATGGCTGGGAGTGTGCGGTAGTTGGCGTGAGCCCGGGGGCTTGGGGGCTTGGGGGCTCAGGCCTTGTGGTAGACCTCGGCACCTGCGGCTCGGAACTCAGCGGCCTTCTCGGCCATGCCTTCGTCCAGCGCTACGGATTCACCAAGACCGTGTTCCTTGGCGTACTCGCGCACGTCCTGGGTGATCTTCATCGAGCAAAAGTGCGGGCCGCACATCGAGCAGAAGTGTGCGACCTTGTGCGCATCCTTCGGCAAGGTTTCGTCGTGGTATTCGTGCGCACGCTCGGGGTCGAGGCCGAGGTTGAACTGGTCTTCCCAGCGGAACTCGAAGCGCGCCTTGCTCAGCGCGTTGTCGCGCGCCTGCGCGCCTGGATGGCCCTTCGCCAGGTCGGCCGCGTGCGCGGCAATCTTGTACGCCATCAAGCCTTCGCGCACATCGTTCTTGTTCGGTAGGCCGAGGTGCTCCTTTGGCGTCACGTAGCAGAGCATCGCGCAGCCGTACCAGCCGATCATCGCCGCGCCAATCGCGCTGGTGATGTGGTCGTAGCCCGGCGCGATGTCGGTGGTCAGCGGCCCGAGCGTGTAGAACGGCGCTTCGCCGCAGACGGCGAGCTGCTTGTCCATATTCTCCTTGATCAGCTGCATCGGCACGTGGCCGGGGCCTTCGATCATGGTCTGCACGTCATGCTTCCACGCAATCTTGGTCAGCTCGCCCAGTGTCTCAAGCTCGCCAAATTGCGCGGCATCATTCGCGTCGGCGATCGAGCCTGGACGTAGGCCGTCGCCGAGCGAGAACGACACGTCGTACGCCTTCATGATCTCGCAGATGTCTTCGAAGTGCGTGTAGAGGAAGCTCTCCTTGTGGTGCGCGAGGCACCATTTGGCCATGATCGAGCCGCCGCGCGAGACGATGCCGGTGACGCGTTTGGCAGTCAGCGGTACGTAGCGCAGCAACACGCCGGCGTGGATCGTGAAGTAGTCGACGCCCTGCTCCGCCTGTTCGATCAATGTGTCGCGGTAGATCTCCCAGGTCAGTTCCTCGGCGCGGCCGTCGACCTTTTCGAGCGCCTGGTAGATCGGCACGGTACCGATCGGCACCGGCGAGTTGCGGATGATCCACTCGCGCGTCTCGTGGATGTGCTTGCCGGTCGACAGGTCCATCACGTTGTCGGCGCCCCAGCGGATCGACCACACCAGCTTCTCGACTTCCTCGGCAATGCCCGACGACACCGCAGAGTTGCCTATGTTCGCGTTGACCTTGGTCAGGAAGTTGCGGCCGATGATCATCGGCTCGCTTTCCGGGTGGTTGATGTTGCACGGGATGATCGCGCGGCCGCGCGCGACTTCATCGCGGACGAATTCCGGGGTGATGATCTTCTGGATGTTCGCGCCGAAGCTCTCGCCCGGGTGCTGCTGCAGCAGATGCGCCTCGCGGATCGATTCCAGGCGCTGGTTCTCGCGGATCGCGATGAACTCCATCTCCGGCGTGACCAGGCCGCGGCGTGCGTAATGCATCTGGGTGACGTTGGCGGCGCCGGCCGTGCCAAATCCGGTCGCGCGACGCGGTAGCGGACGGTTGCCGAAGCGCACCGCGTCGAGCTTGGCATCGTGCTCGCGCTCACGGCCGAACTCCGACGACAGGCCGCGCAAAACCTCCGTATCGCCACGCTCGGCGATCCACGCCGCGCGCAGCGGCGCCAGGCCCTGCGCGAGGTCGATCTGCGCATTGGCGTCGGTGTACGCACCCGAGGTGTCGTAGAGCGCGAGCGCGGCATTGTCCTCGCCGCCGAAGATCGTCGGCGTCCGAGCCAACGCGACTTCGCGCATTGGCACCTGGATATCGGGCCGCGAGCCTTGGACGTGGATCTTGCTCGAGCCGGGGATCGGGCGGACGACGTCGGCGGACAGTCGATCGGCTTCTTGCAACAAAGGGGAGGGCACCGCGTTCATGTTGTTCGTCCAGTTGCGTTGCGTGGAGCGGTGACCTCGTCTGCGAAGGTCGTTGCGCGCGGCGGCGCGTTGGACACTTTCGCAGCCGATTGTCACCGCGGCGCGGACGAAGCGGGCGGCGCACGGACGCGGCAAGCCGGTCCGGCGAAGCTCCCTACGGCGTTTGGGGAGTCGACGCAGTGTCGGGCCTCCTTACGTGCATCAGGTTCGAAGGGTCTGTCTCAACCGGCTCGCCCCTGAGGAAATTGGCCGGTACCCCCGCTTCGGGTTGCATTTCACCATGCGGGCGGCGGCAGGGCCAGTCGCGCGTTTCTTCACACCATTTGCGGCGCTGTGGTTGACAGCCAGGGCAGCGGCATGATCCTCTCCCCAACGATGACGCCAGCCCTCCGCCAATCGCCCACCTGCCCATGCGCGCCACAAGGCGTCGGCATGGCCGTGGCTGTGGCGGCGGCGGCCCTGACGCGCACGACGACCACGACCCGGACGATTATTTCGTCCGGAGTGCGGACGGGCGTGTCCAGCTGATCTGAACCACGCCGTTCCGCACCCGATTCGGGGGCGGGCGGTTGGACGCACTTGAATCGGAAGCGGCGCCTTTCCAGGAGCCTCCGATGCCGTCCGCCCCACCAGCCCTTTGTCCCACCGCCCGATACCACGCCCATAAGTTCGGCGGCAGCAGCCTTGCCGATGCGTCGCGCTACCTGCACGTCGCCGATCTACTCGGCGAACACGCGGCGCAACCGCAAGTTGTCGTGGTGTCGGCGATGCAGGCCGTCACCGATGGGTTGGTTGCACTTGCCGACGCTGCCGCCGCCCAGCGCGAGTGGCACAACGACTGGGCGCGCCTGCGTCAGCGGCATCTCGATGTCGCTGGGCAACTCGATCCATCTGGCGCGCATGGTCTGGTCGTGTGGTTGCACGCCGAATTCGATGAACTGCATGCGCGCCTGGAATCCATCAGCGCAGCCGGTGACGCGACCGACGGCTACGCGGCGCATATCCACGGTCTCGGCGAGGTTTGGTCCTCGCGTTTTCTACAAGCCGCACTCGGCGGCGAAACCGAGGGCTGGGCGCGGCTGGATGCGCGTGAGGTGCTGGTGGTGCACCCCGGCGAACTGGGCGTGGCCGTGGACTGGCCGCGAAGCCGCATGCAACTTGATGCTTGGCGCTGCACGCAAACTCAGGAGAACGCCATCGTCACTGGCTTCGTCGCGAGCGACGCGCAAGGCCGCGCCACGACCCTCGGACGCAACGGCAGCGACTTCTCCGGTGCAATCTTTGCGTCGCTGTTCGACGCCAGCGAGCTTACGATCTGGACTGACGTCGACGGTGTGCTCAGCGCCGACCCGCGACTGGTCCCCGACGCGGTGTGTCTGGACTCGATGTCCTACGCCGAAGCCTGCGAACTCGCCTACTTCGGCGCGAGCGTGTTGCACCCACAGACGATGGCGCCGGCAATGCAGGCCGGGTTGGCGATCCGCATCCGCAACACGTTCAATCCGGCTGCGGCCGGCACCCTGATCACGCAACGCTCGCGTCCGGCAGCCTCGCCAGTGAAGGGGCTGAGCCTGGTGGATCGGCTTGCGTTGCTCGAACTCACCGGCGCCGGCCTGCTCGGCGTGCCCGGCACCGCCGAGCGCATGTTCGCGGCCCTGCATCGCGCGGGCGTGTCGGTGACGATGATCTCACAGGGATCGTCTGAGCATTCGATCTGCTGTGTGGTGCGCGAGGACCAGGTCGAACGCGCGCGCGAGGCCGTCGAGATGGCGTTCCTCGAAGCGATCGGTGACGGCCAGGCGCAAGGGGTCAGCGTGACCCGCGGCATCTGCGTGCTCGCTGCCGTTGGCGATGGCATGGTCGGCTCGCCCGGCGTCGCGGCGCGGTTGTTCGCGGGGCTGGCGCAAGCTCGCGTCAACATTCGCGCGATCGCGCAGGGCGCCAGCGAGCGCAACATATCCGTCGCCGTTGCCGCCACCGACGCCACCCGCGCGCTGCGCGCTGCACACACCGCGTTCTGGTTGTCGCCGCAGACGTTGTCAGTCGGCCTGATCGGTCCCGGCAAGGTTGGGCGCGCGCTGTTGGCGCAACTGGCCGAGGCGTTGCCGCGGTTCGCGCGCGAGGCTCACAGGGAGGCCGATTCAAAGGAGCCCGCATTCAAGGGACCGGCATTCAGGGAACATGCTTTCAAGGGGCATGCTTTCAAGGGGCTTGACCTGCGCCTGCGCGCCATCGCGAACAGTCGGCACATGCATCTTGAGAACAGCCGACTCGACCCCGCAACGGCAATCGACGCACTGCACGCTGCAACGGCCACACTCGACCTCGACAGTTTCGCCAACCACGTTCGCGCCGACCACCTTCCGCACGCGCTGATCGTCGACTGCAGCGGCAGCGATGCAATCGCGGCGCACTACCCACGCTGGCTCGCGGCGGGCATCCATATCGCCACGCCGAATAAGCACGCTGGTAGCGGCGACTGGGCGCGCTACCAGGCAATCTTCGCCGCCAAGCAGCATGGCGGGCACTTCCGTTACGAAGCCACGGTTGGCGCCGGCCTGCCCGTTATCCAGACGCTACGCTGCCTGCTCGACACCGGCGATGAGCTCACCGAGATCGAAGGCGTGCTGTCGGGGACGCTGGCATGGTTGTTCAACCGCTTCGATGGGTCGCTGCCTTTCTCGGTACTGGTACGCGAGGCGCACGCGCTCGGCTACACCGAACCCGACCCGCGCGAGGATCTGTCCGGCACCGACGTCGCACGCAAACTGGTAATCCTCGCGCGCGAAGCCGGCCGCAAGCTGTCGCTGGCGGATGTCGAGGTGGAGAGTCTGGTCCCCGAGCGCTTGCGCGACATTTCCAGAGAGGAGTTTATGCAACGCCTGCAAGAGCTCGACGCACCGATGCAGACGCGGTTGGATGACGCCCAGCGCAACGGCCGGAACCTGCGGTATCTCGCCCGACTGGAAGCCATCAACAGCGGCGGCCATGGCCGCGCGTGGGTCGGCGTGGCAATGCCCGAACCTGGCCACGCCAGCCTGCACAGTCGCCTGACCGACAACTTGATCCAGTTGCGCACGCGTCGTTACGCCGATAATCCGCTGGTGATTCAGGGCCCAGGCGCTGGCCCGGACGTGACCGCCGCCGGGGTGTTCGGCGATGTGCTCGCAATTACGCAGGCCTTGGGGGCACGACTATGAGCCACGAGAACGAACCCAAACGTACGGAGTACGCCATGAGCGATAACCACACGTGTCCCAGTAGAGCCGAACGCGCCCTGCGCACGGCATCGGGTGATTCCCTGTTGTGCCTGGCCGAATCAGCACAACGACAGCATGCGTCCTGCGCTGCACCAAGGGTCTGAGGCCATGCCGTTACTCCACCAAGCCGCCGCATTTGCTCCGGCCAGCGTCGGCAATATCGGCGTCGGCTTCGACTTGCTAGGTCATTCCATCGAGGGCCCCCGAGATGTCGCGATCGTGCGCCGCATCGACGAGCCGGTCGTCCGCATCGACGCAATCCGCGGCACGGTCGCCGGCGCCGACACGTTGCCGCTGCAGCCCGAGCACAACACCGCCGGACGCGCGTTGCAGGCACTGCACGCCGGGCTCGGATTGAAGCATGGCTTCGCCATCGAGTTGGAGAAAGGCATCGCTTTGGGGTCCGGTCTTGGCGGCTCGGCGGCGTCCTGTGTCGCCGCGCTGATCGCAGCGAACGCGCTGCTCGACGCCCCGTTGACGCGCGCTTCGTTGTACCCGTTCGCCCTCGATGGCGAGTCGGTATCCAGCGGCAGTCGTCACGGTGACAACGTTGCACCCATGTTGCTTGGCGGCGTGGTGATGGCGACGGCCACCCGCATGATCGAACTGGCCGTGCCCCAGTGGCTGCACTGCGTCGTCGTGCACCCGGAGCAGGTGTTGGAGACACGGCGTGCGCGTGCCGTGTTGGACGAGCCGTATCCGTTGTCGCTGGTGGTCGCGCAAAGCGCACACTTGGCGCTGTTCCTGACCGGTTTGCAACGTGCCGACGCGGCGCTGATCCGCGAGGGCTTGCACGACCTGTTGGTGGAGCCCCGCCGCGCTTTGCTGATCCCGGGCTTCAACGCGGTGAAGGCAGCCGCGATGGATCACGGAGCGCTCGGCGCGAGCATCTCCGGTGCCGGTCCGAGCGTGTTCGCGTGGTTCGCATCGCGCGTGGATGCGGAAGCCGCTATGCCCGCAATGCGCGTAGGTTTCGCCCACGCCGGTTACCACTCGCAGGCTTATGTCTCGCCCGTTGCGGGGCCGCGGGCGGGAGTGATTGAATTGAAAAGCGACGCTGACGCCGCTGCGGGCACGATGTCAGCGTAGACATCATTTCCGCAAAGACCAACTTTGCTGCGCCCCAGCAAGGTTGCCGATCCGAAGGACCTGCGTTTCAGCAAACGCCGTTGGCTGGTAAAAGAAGCTGGCTTTTGCCGTCGCTGAAATGCCAAGTAAACGGCCCCCCGCTATCGTCGACGCCAAGGTGCATCCATGAACTATGTCAGTACCCGCGGCCACACCGAGCCAACCTCGATCGACCATGCGCTGGCAGCGGGACTGGCCCCGGATGGCGGCCTATATGTGCCGGAAGACTTTCCAATGCTTGGCCCCATGGTCACCCACGACGATCTGGCCACGACAGCGAGTGTGGTGCTTGCGCCGTACTTCAAAGGTTCGCGATTGCGAGCTCGGCTCGACGAACTGTGCGCGCATGCCTATGCGTTTCCCGCCCCGCTGCAACCGTTGTCGAATTCTGACGACTGGTTACTCGAGCTGTTCCACGGACCGACCGCCGCGTTCAAGGATTTCGGCGCGCGCTTTCTGGCCGCGGCGCTGGATGCTTTGCGGCCGAACGATGCGCCGGGGCCTACTACCATTCTGGTGGCCACCTCCGGCGACACCGGCGCTGCAGTGGCGGCCGCGTTCCATCGGCGGCCCGGCTTTCGCGTGGTCATCTTGTATCCCGATGGACGCGTGTCGCCACGGCAGGCACACGGATTGGGCTGTTGGGGCGACAACGTGCGCGCGTATCGCGTCGACGGCACATTCGATGACTGCCAGCGGCTCGTCAAAACCGCACTGTCGGACGATGCGTTGCGTCGCGACTTGGCATTGGGTTCGGCTAACAGCATCAGTCTCGGTCGGTTGCTACCGCAGGTCGCGTACTACGTGCACTCTGCGGGCGCGTACGCGCTTGCGTACGACAAGCCGCTCAACTTCATCGTGCCTACTGGCAATCTAGGCAACGCCGCCGCAGCATTCATCGCACGCCGGTCCGGAGCACCAATCGGCGAGATCCGTCTGGCCACCAATGCCAATGATGTGCTGCCGCGCTACTTCGCCGGCGAGCCTTACGCACCGCAACCGAGCCGGACGACACTAGCCAACGCCATGGATGTCGGCGCGCCAAGCAACTTTGAACGGCTGCGCCACTGGCACCGCGACGATGGCGCCCTGCGCGCGGCGATGACGGCCAGCGCGGTTGATGACAGCACGATTCGCGACACGATCCGCGATGCCCCCGCGCGCCACGGCGTGGTCCCCTGCCCGCACACCGCTACCGGCCTGCACGTGTTAGAGCGGCTGCGCCAGAGCGGCGACACGCGGCCCTGGGCCGTGGTCGCCACGGCGCATCCGGCCAAGTTCGAGACCATCGTCGAACCGTTGATCGGCCACGCCGTTGCGTTGCCACCGGCGCTGGCCGCTATGGAGGCGCGGCCAGCTTCGGCGCAACCGCTAGCCCCGGACTACGCGCCATTACGCGCGCTCCTACTCGACGGCCAGGATTCACCCGGATGATCCGCGGATACTTCCGACCCAGCTCATTCGGGCTCGCAGTGCGCACGCGCCGCGCGAAACCTCCTTGGTAGCGATCGCGACCGCTGATCCAATTTACTCAATGACCCCTGCCATCAACCGATTTGCCTCACGACAAGTCAACGGTTAGGTTTCGTGGCATGAAAACCATCACTCGCACCCTGGTTGCAACGGCCTTTGCCGTCGTCCTCTCGTCCTGCGCCACGCCGGTATCGCGGACGGCCGCGCCGCAGGACGCGTTCTTCGAGCGCGTCACCGCGCTGTGCGGCAAGGCGTTCGCCGGCCGAATAGAAATCGACACTCCGGCGCCCACCGGCACTGACCCGTTCTCCGGCAAGCCCCTGGTGATGCACGTGCGCGAATGCAGCCAGCACGAGTTGCGCATCCCGTTTCACGTCGGCGACGACCGCTCACGCACGTGGGTAGTCACACGTACCGGCAGCGGTATGCGCTTGAAGCACGATCATCGCCACGCCGATGGCAGCAGCGATGCGGTGACGATGTACGGCGGCGATACCGCCAGCACCGGCATAGCGTCGCGGCAGGAATTTCCGGTCGACGCCGAATCGAAGGCGATGTTCACCCGCGAAGCCCGCACGGTGTCGAATACCAATGTCTGGGCCATGGAGATCGAACCGGGCCGCGTGTTCGTCTACGAACTGGCCCGCCCCGGCGGCCGGTTGTTCCGCGTCGAGTTCGACCTCAGCAAACCGGTGCCGGTGCCACCAGCGCCATGGGGCGCTGAGTAACACCGGTCGCGCGACCCGTAGAAAAAAGAAGATGCCACGCGGCGCCTTCTTCTTGCCGGGATCTGTCACGCGTTGTCCGGCATTTTCACCTTGAACCACGCCGCGTACAGCGCCGGCAGAAACAGCAACGTCAGCACCGTTGCCACCAGCAGGCCGCCCATGATCGCCACCGCCATCGGCCCGAAGAACGCGCTGCCCGACAGCGGGATCATCGCCAGGATTGCCGCGAGCGCGGTCAGCACGATCGGGCGGAACCTGCGCACCGTCGCTTCCACGATCGCTTGCCACGGTTCGCGGCCCTCGGCCCGGTCCTGCTCGATCTGATCGACCAGGATCACCGAGTTGCGCATGATCATGCCGGCCAACGCGATCGTACCGAGCATCGCCACGAAGCCGAACGGCACCCGGAACACCAGCAGGAACAGCGTCACCCCGATCAGCCCCAGCGGCGCGGTCAGCAGCACCATGATGCTGCGCGAGAAACTGCGTAGCTGCAGCATCAACAGGGTGAAAACCACGAACAGAAACAGCGACATGCCCGCCTTGATCGAATCCTGCCCGCGCGCAGAATCCTCAACGGTGCCACCGGCCTCAATGGTGTAACCGTGTGGCAGTGACTTGCGGATTGCCTCCAGCGTCGGATCGATCTGCGCGACCACGGTCGCCGGCTGGGTGCCGTCATAGATATCGGCGCGCACCGTCATCGTCGGCACGCGATCGCGATGCCAGATGATTCCTTCCTCGAAGCCATATTCCAGCGTGGCAATCTGCGTCAGCGGCACGGTCTTGCCGTTGGCGGTGGGCACAGCGAGGCTGCCGAGCATGTCCAGTCTCAGGCGCTCCTGCTCGGGTCCGCGCAACAGCATCTCGACGAGCTCATTGCCCTCACGGTAAGTGCTGATATGCGACCCCGACAGTGAACTCGACAGGAACTGCGCGAGCTGCGCCGAACTGATGCCAAGCGCACGCGCGCGCTCCTGATCGATCTTGAGGTGCACTACTTTGTTCGGCTCGTCCCAATCCAGGTTGACGTTGGCGACGTGCGGGTTGCCGCGTACCTGCTCCTGTACTTGATACGCGATCTTGCGCACCTGATCGATATGCTCGCCGGACACACGCAACTGCAGCGGGTAGCCCACCGGCGGACCGTTCTCCAGGCGCGTCACGCGCAACTGCAGTTCCGGAAAGCGCGGGATCACGTCTTCGATCATCCAGGTGCGGATCGCCTCGCGCGCGGCGATGTCTTTGGGCATCAACACGAACTGGGCGAAGTTCGCCGCAGGCAATTGCTGGTCCAGCGGCAGGTAGAAACGCGGCGAACCGGTGCCGACGTAGGCCACGTAGTTCGCGAGGTCACCGCGTTGCTTGAGAACCGCCTCGAGCCGCTGCACCTGCTCGGTGGTCGCGCGCAGCGAGCTGCCTTCGGCCAGTTCCATGTCGATCATGAGCTCTTGCCGCACGGAATCCGGGAAGAACTGCTGGGGCACGAATCGGAATAGCAGCACCGAGGCCACGAACGCGGCCAGGGTCACGGCGATCACGGTCTTGCGATAGCGCACGCACCATGTGACCCAGCCGCGGAAACGCGTGTAGAACTTTGTCGCATAAGGATCGTGGTCACGCCCATCGTGCGGCGCGGGCGCGATGAACTCCGCCCACTTTGGATAACGCTGCGCCCAACGCGTGCGTTGCGCGTGCCAGCGGGCCGCGAGTGAGCCAGGCTTGAGCGCCGCGGCATGTCCGTGGTCGGGCAGCAGCTTGTCGCCGAGGTACGGGATGAATGCGACCGCGGCAACCCAAGACACCAGCAACGCGATCGTCACCACCTGGAACAGCGAACGCGTGTACTCGCCGGTGCTGGACGCGGCGGTCGCGATCGGCAGAAAGCCCGCAGCGGTTATCAGGGTGCCGGTCAGCATCGGGAATGCGGTGGTGTCCCATGCGAACGCAGCCGCACGCACCCGATCGAAACCCTGCTCCATCTTGATCGCCATCATCTCGACCGCAATGATCGCGTCGTCGACCAACAGGCCGAGCGACAGCACCAGCGCGCCCAGCGAGATCTTGTGCAGGCCGACACCGAAGAACTGCATGCCGGCGAATGTCATCGCCAGCACCAACGGAATCGACAGCGCGACTACGAGGCCGGTGCGCAAACCCAGCGAGAAGAAGCTCACCAGCAGCACAATCGCGACCGCCTCGCTGAGCACGGTGATGAACTCGCCGACGGACTCCTCGACCGCGGCGGGCTGATCGGAGACCTTGCGCAGCGCCATGCCCGCCGGAAGGGTTTTCTGCAGCGCGGAGAACTCGTGCTCGAGCGTCTTGCCAAGCGCGAGGATGTCGCCGCCTTGGCGCATCGCGACGCCAATGCCGATCGCGTCCTCGCCCATGAAGCGCATGCGCGGCGCGGGTGGATCGGCGAAACCGCGGCGCACGTCAGCAACGTCGCCGAGACGGAAGGTGCGGTCCCCAACCCGGATTGGAAATGCGCGGATCTGCTCAACCGAGGTGAAACGGCCATCGACGCGTAACGCGACCCGGCTGCTCGCGGTCTCGAAAAATCCGGCTGACGCGAGCGCGTTCTGCTGGTCCAGGGCGTCTTTCACCGCGGTGATTGGCACGCCGAGCGTTGCCAGTTTGGTGTTGGACAGTTCGATCCAGATCTTCTCGTCTTGCACGCCGAACAACTCGATCTTGCCGACGTCGGGCACGTCCTGCAGCGCAAGCTGCACACGCTCCGCGTAGTCCTTCATCACCGCATAGTCGAAGCCCTTGCCCGTCAGCGCATAGATATTGCCGAAAGTGTCGCCGAACTCGTCATTGAAAAACGGCCCGACCACGTCACGGGGCAACATCGGCTTGATGTCGCCGACCTTCTTGCGCGCTTGATACCACAGCGCTGGAATCGCGTCGGAGCGCATTGAATCGCGCGCACCGAAAATCACCTGCGATTCGCCGGCCCGCGAATAAGAACGCACGAACTCGTACCTGCCGGTCTCCATCAGCGCTTTTTCGATGCGCTCGGTAACCTGCTGCGAGACTTCCTCAGCGGTGGCGCCGGGCCACAGCGTGCGCACCACCATCACCTTGAAGGTGAACGACGGGTCCTCGCTGCGGCCGAGCTTGAAATAGGACATGCCACCCGCGATAGCAAGCACCAGCATCGCGTAGACGATCAGGCTGCGATGGCGCAGCGCCCATTCGGATAAATTGAAGCGCATGTAGGGGCTCGTATTTTTCGCTCGTCATTCCTGCAAACACGGGAATCCAGCGTCTTGTGCGGGGGATCAAGGGAACGGCGCGTGGCCAGCGTTCTATTTACCTGTCATTCCTGCAGATGTAGGCCGCTTCTGCACGGCATGGCGCCATCGAACGGAAGCGCCGAAGTCATTGGTTCAATCGCTGATCTCACCCTTCGGTCGACGGTCCCCGACGAGCTGCGCTCTTCGTGCGTCTCTCGCGTTCCCGGGAACGATGGGCGAGTGTTTGATCGGCCGGTTGTCGCGGTCCACCGGCGTGACTTTCTGCCCCGCGCGCAGCAAGTGCCCACCGGCGGAGACGACCCAGTCGTCGGCCGCAATACCGCGTGTCACTGGGGCCCGATCGGCGCCGTATGCGCCGACCTCGATGGGCTGGAGCTTCAACGTCGAGGTCTTGGAATCGACCACGAACACCGCAATGCCAGTGCCGCTGCGTTGCAAGGCCGACAGCGGCACGCTGAGTCCGCCGTTGCCGTGCTGGGGCAAGTACACACGCGCGCTTTGGCCCAGCGCCAGCGCGTCATCGGGCGCCTGGACGGTAACGCGCACGGCGTAAGTGCGAGAGGTCGGATCGGCCGCCGGCGACACTTCGCGCACGCGCCCGGGCCAATACCGACCGGGCTGCGACCACAACTCCACCTGCACCGGCTGACCCGGCTTGAGCGCGCCGATCGCGCCCTCCGGCACCGCAAACGCGACGTCGCGCGCGCCGTCGGCGGCCAGCGCGAACACTGCCTGCCCGGCGCCTACCACTTGCCCCGCTTCGGCGCTGCGTGCGGCAATCAGGCCATCGGTCGGGGCGCGCAATTGCGTATACGCGGCCTGGTTGCCGGCGACGTCGAGATTCGCGCGCGCAGCGTTGACCTGCGCCTGGGCGGCGGTCGTCGCAGCGTTCTGGGCATCGATGGTCGAACGACTGACCAATTGGTCCTTGCCGAGCTTGGCGTAACGGCCCTGGTCGGCGCGGACGCGGCCCAGCTCGGCCTGGGCCGCCGCCAGCTGCGCCTGCGCGGCGCGCGCCTGCGCCCGCAGGTCGCCGCCATCGAGCACCGCCAGCAGGTCGCCCCGCTCAACGTGATCGCCGACGTCCACGTGCCGCTCGATCAGATTGCCGCCGACGCGGAACGACAATGGGCTTTCCTTCCTGGCGCGGATCTCGCCCGCAAAGGCCGACGCCCCGTTTGCTGCGGTGGTGGGTTGGGCGACGAGCACCGGACGCGGCGCCTCGACGATTTCCGCTTTGCCGCCGCAACCCGACACCAGCAGCGCAGCGAACAGCGCGACGGCGGCGGGCCTCGTTCCGATAATGGGGACGCGACGTTGCATGGGCGGGTCTCAATAATTAATGAACTTCCGGGTACTGTATAAATATCGAACTCAATAGTCTAGTATTCCTTTCATGACCGCCCGCCGCCGCCCCGCGCCTCAGAAGTTGTCCAGCCCGGCCGGGTCCAAGCCCGCCGCCGGCCGTGGCGAGGTGATCGCCCCTGGCCCCGCCAGCGATGCGCCGAAGCCCGCTGGGCCCGGCCGGCCGAAAGACCTTGGCAAGCGCGCGGCGATCCTTGAAGCGGCCAAGCAGATGTTCACCCAGGGTGGATTCGACGGTGCCAGCATGGACCAGATCGCCGCCGCCGCTGGGGTATCCAAGCTCACCGTGTACAGCCATTACGGCGACAAGGAAGCGCTGTTTGTCGCGGTGGTGAAGTCGCACTGCGAGCAGCAGTTGCCCTCCTCCTTGTTCGAGCCTATGCCGCAGGTGCCGTTGCGGGAGCGCCTGCTGACGATCGCGCGGGCTTTCTACACCATGATCAGCAGCCCCGCCGCCGTCGCCGGCCACCGCATGCTGTGCACCCCACAACTGTGCGGCACGGCGCTACCGCAACTGTTCTGGGAAGCCGGCCCTAAGCGCGTGCAGTCCGATTTTTCTACGTTGCTGCAGCGGCGCGTTGCCGCGGGCGAACTCAACATTCCCGACGTACCGCGCGCCGCCTCGCAGTTTTTTACGCTGCTCAAAGGCGAGCCGCATGCACAACTGGTGTTCGGTTGTGGGGACCCGACGGCGGTGGTCGACATCGATGCGCACATCGACGCCACGGTCGACCTGTTTCTGGGCGCGTACGCGACCGCGCCCCGGCCGGCCCCGCGCGGATCGCGCTGACCCGGTCGGGCTGACGGTGACTTGATGACGATGGTCTCGATGACGATGGTCCAGATGACTTACGGCACTTAGTCCCGGAAGGCGTCTCACCAATCCTGTGCGGGCCCTGGCGCCGCCCAGGCCGACCCACCACCCCGGTAGAATGGCCGGCCTCGCCGCAGACAACCCCCAGACGATGACGCTCGATTACGCCAAAGCCCGCGAACTGATGGTCGAACAACAGGTTCGGCCCTGGGACGTGCTCGATCCGCGCGTGCTGGCGGTGCTGGCGGCGCTGCCGCGCGAGGCGTTCGTGCCCGCCGCGTACCGCGCCCTGGCCTACACCGATGTGCCGCTGCCGCTGGCGCATGGCGAAACCATGATGAAGCCGGTGGTCGAAGGTCGCACGTTGCAGGCGCTCGACCTCGGCCCCGGTGACGACGTGCTCGAAGTTGGCACGGGCAGCGGCTACCTGACCGCGTGCCTGTCGCGCTTGGCGCGCGACGTGGTCAGCCTTGAGCGCCACGCTGACCTTGCCAACGCTGCGCGCGCGCAATTGGCTGCGCAATCGATCAACAACGTCACCGTCGTCCATGCCGACGCACTGACCTACCGCAGCGAGCGCCGCTTCAACGCAATCTGTGTCACTGGCGCAGTGACCGAGATCCCGGCGCATTTCTTTGAATGGCTGCAACCGGACGGACGCATGTTCGTCGTGCGTGGCCGCTCGCCGGCGATGGAGGCGGTGCTGGTGCGCGCCGACGGCGGCAACGCTGCCAACGCGTCGCGCATCGAATCGCTGTTTGAAACCGACATCCCCTACCTCGTTGGCGCGGCGCCCGTACCGACCTTCGAGTTTTAATCCGCAAAGGAAAGCCGCATGATTCGCCGCCCCCTCGTTGTCGCCCTGCTCGCTGTCATTGGCACGTCTGTCCTGATGCCGACCACCGCCGTGGCCGAAGATCTGCTGCAAACCTACGAGCTTGCGCGCAGCGGCGATCCGCAGTTGTCGGCTGCCGAGTCCGGTCGCCTAGTCACCCGCGAAGGCGCGGTGCAGGCGCGTGCGGCGTTGCTGCCGCAGATCAATGGCCAGGCCAGTTACAACAAATCGCGCAGCGATTCGGAGTCCATCGACGGCAATCCCGACGGCAATGGTGGGGTGGTATTCGGGCCGAGCATCGGCGAGTCCGATATCACCACGCGCGACCTGAGCCTCAACGCGCGACAGATGCTTTACGACCGGAGCAATTTCACGCGTCTCAAGGCCCAAAACGCCCTGAGCCAGGCCAGCGATTTCCAGCTCGAGGCGGCCGGCGATACGCTGATCACCCGCACATCGGCCGCGTATTTCAATGTGCTGGTGCAGCTGGAGACGCTCGCGGCCGCCGAAGCGGCAGAGACTGCCCTCAAGAAGCAGTTCGACTTTGCCTCCAAGCGGCTTGAGGTCGGCTTGGCACCGATTACCGACGTGCACGAGGCCCGCGCCCAGTTCGACAGTGCGCGCGCAAGCACGATCCTGGCCCGCAATGCGGTCGAGGACGCCTACCAGGCACTGGTCGAGATTACCGGCCAACCGGTGCGCAACCTGAAGGGCCTGCCCGCGGACTTCCAGCCCGAGCTCCCCGCAGCCCAAGGCGGCGATGGCTGGGTCAAGGCCGCGGTCGATAACAACCCCGCATTGCGCGCGAAGCAATTGCAGGTCGAATCCGCCGAAGCCAATGTCGAAACCGCACGCGCCGGGCACTGGCCGTCGCTGTATTTGAATGGCAGCTACGGTGATCGCGATACCACCGGCGATCGCACCTCAAACAACTTCACGTTCCCCGCCGACAGCAGTAGCCGGGGGCCGAGCCTCGGCATCACTCTGTCCGTGCCGATTTTCTCCGGCGGCGCGGTGCAGTCGGGTGTACGCCAGGCGCTCGCACAGCGCGACGTCGCCGGCGACGAGCTCGAGCAACAGAAGCGCGCGCTGATCCGCAACACCCGCAACGCGTATCAGACACTGGTAGCTGGCGTGAGCGAGGTCGAGGCGCGCCGGCTCGCGCTGGTGTCGGCGCAAAGCGCGTACGACGCTTCCCAAGTGGGCCTGGAAGTCGGCACCCGTACCGTGCTCGACGTGCTCAACAACCAGCGCAGCCTGTTCACCGCGCAGCAGGCGTATGCGCTGGCGCGCTACAACTACCTGCAAAACCGCCTGCTGCTCGAACAGCAAGCCGGCATGCTCGATGTCGCAGACGTGCAGGACGTCAACCGCCTGCTTACCGTCAACGCTCCGACGCCAGCGACGGGCATGACGCCCTAGCCGAACACCCGCCCGTACGTGTGCCCGATGCCGGCCCTGTGCCGGCATCGTCGTTTTCGCACGCGTACATTTTATTGAGCCGCGCACTGCTCGGATGCCCAGGCCGGTAAAAGCCAGTCCCGCAGTACGTCCGGCTCGACGTCCCCGGGATTCACCGGGCTCAGCTTGCAGAGCCGCCCGGTTGCGGTCCGTGCCGGCTCGTACTTTCGAGGCAGGAGCGATCCAAGCAGGCCCGAGCTATACGAGACGGGGTACGCAGGGCGCTCGGCGCTACGGCACCGGTGGCAACGACGGCTGCAGCAAGGTCAGTGTCTGTGCCAAAGCCCCGCGGCCCGACTCCACCAGCTCATGCCCGGCCCGTGCCATCCGCGCGCGCGCCTCCGGATCGCCGAGCAATGCCGCGAGTTCGGCGGTGACCGCTTCGGCATCCGCACCGATCCGCACTGCGCCGACCGCGTCCAGCCGCTGCGCGATTTCGGCAAAGTTGTGCAGGTGCGGTCCGGTGACGATGGGCGTGCCCGCTGCTGCGGGTTCAAGCAGGTTATGCCCGCCGACGGCTTGCAGGCTGCCGCCGACGAACGCGACGTCGGCGCAGGCGTAAAAGCTCAGCAGTTCGCCGAGCGTGTCGATCACGAACACCGCGTCGTCGGCTTGCGGCCAGCGCGCGCGCGAGCGTGTGGCCACTTTCCATCCAGCGGCACGCGCATGCTCGGCGACCTGGCGGAAGCGCTCGGGATGTCGTGGCGCCCACAGCAACAACAGGTCCGGATGGCGGGCGCGCAGGCGGCGATGGCACGAAATGATCGCGGCTTCTTCGTCAACGTGGGTGCTGGCGGCGATCCACACCGGCCGCCCCGCGCACTGGCTGCGGCAGGTGCGCGCGAACTCATCCAGTGTGTCGGGCACGCTGACATCGAATTTGAGATTGCCGGTCTCCACCACGCGCTCGGGCAACGCGCCCAATCGCACGAAACGCACCGCGTCGGCCATCGATTGCGCCGCGACGATATGCACAGTGCGCAGCGCGCGTGCGACCAAGGGCGCCAGCACTCGATATCCGCGCAGCGAGCGCTCGGACAAGCGCGCATTGACGATGTAGGCGGGAATGCCGCGATCGCGACAACCGAACAACAGGTTCGGCCACAGTTCGGTTTCCATGATCAGCGCCGCGTGCGGACGGTAGTGCGCGAGAAAACGGCCGACTGCGCCGGGCAGGTCGTACGGCAGGTAGACGTGGTCGACCTCATGCCCCCACAACGCGCGCACGCGTTCGGAGCCGGTCGGCGTAATCGTAGTCACGAGCAGGCGCAGGTCGGGGCGGCCGCGACGCAAGGCGTTGACCAGTGGCACGGCCGCGTTGACCTCGCCCACCGACACCGCATGCAGCCACAGCGTGCGGCCGGACGCGACCTCGCCTGGCCGTTGCGACGCGTGATACACCGCGTAACGCTCCGGCCAGCGCTGGAAATACGCGGGCTGACGGAAGCCGCGCCAGATCAGGTGGTAGACCGTGATTGGCGCCAACAGGTACAACGCGACCGAGTACAGGCCACGCAGCAGGCGCTCAAGGGGCTCTTTTCGCATCAAGGTAAGGATAGCGAAGCCGACGCCGCACAGTCAGTGCACGCCTCCATCAGCAGCGGGCGGTCCGACGCGCGCGGAGGCAACGATAGAATTGGCGCATGTCCTCAGCCCCGTCCCCCACCGATCCCGGCGCCCCGCCACGCGGCCTGCGCGATGTGCCGATGTGGCTCGCATTCGCGGTGATGTGGGGTGCCGCGCGCCTGCCGTGGGCGCTGCAGCGCGGCCTCGGACGCGCGATCGGCGCGCTGGCGCTGCGGCTTGCGGGTGAGCGCCGGCGCGCGGCCGCGATCAACCTGGCGTTGTGTTTTCCCGAGAAATCCGCGGCCCAGCGTGAGACGTTGCTGCGCGCCAGTTTCCGCGACTTCGGCATCGGCCTGTTCGAGTTTGCGCGCGCGTGGTGGGGCACGGCGACGCCGATGCAGCGAACCGTGCGCATCGAGGGGCGCGAACACCTCGATGCCTTGCGCGCGCAAGGCCGCGGCGTGCTGATGGTATCCGGCCACTTCATGACGCTGGAGATGTGCGGGCGGCTGCTGTGCGCGCACGTGCCGCTGGCCGGCATGTACCGCCGCCATCGCAGCGGCGTGTTCGAGTGGGCAGTTAAGCGCGGACGCTTGCGCTACGCCGCGGCGATGTTCAACAACGAAGAGATCCGCCCGGCGATGCGCCACCTCAAGCAGGGCGGGCTGCTGTGGTACGCCCCCGACCAGGACATGCGCGGCAAGGACACCGTCTTTGCGCCGTTCTTCGACGTGCCGGCGGCGACCATCACCGCGACCCATCAGTTCGCGCGGCTCAGCGGTTGCGCCGTGGTGCCGTTCTTCCATCGCCGCGAAGGCGCGGATTACGTGCTACGGATCGCGCCGCCGCTGCCGGACTTCCCGTCCAGCGACGCGGTCGCCGACAGCGCCCGGGTCAACGCGGCGATCGAGGCAATGGTGCGTGAGGCGCCGTCGCAATACCTGTGGCTGCACCGCCGCTTCAAGCGCCGCCCGCCGGGGCTTCACTCGCCCTACGACGACGTATAGGGTTTCAAGCCCGCGACGGCGCGGCGAACGACGTGCGGTTCAATCAAGGCTGTGCCGCGCGTCAAAGCAGATCAATGCCGAATCGACGCACCACGAGGGCGAATACGCCGAAGCAGCCCACGGTGATCGCAATGCAGGCAAGCAACGTCGGCCAGAACCCGATGCGCGGCAGCAACGCCGGGAAGACCAGAAACATCGGCAAGGTCGGAATGACGTACCAGAACGTGTACCAGGCGTGGTTGGCCAGTTTGGCTTGCGGCTGGTTCTCGACGTGCAACCAGATCAATGCGAGCAGCGTGATCAGTGGCAGCGCTGCCACGAACGCGCCGAGCTTGTCGCTGCGCTTGGCAAGTTCCGACACCAGGACGATAACCGCAGCGGTGATGAGGTACTTCGTGAATATCCAGGCCATCGCCCCACCTCGGGTCTGACACGTTATTGAAAACGCACATCCTGTGCGCGATTCAGGCCGGCCCGTATGGCCGCTCTAGCCGACTTTTTCGCCAGCCAGGTAAGGACGGGGTGAGCCATCTGAGATGGACCGCGTCGACCTCCAAAGACGACGCTAGCAGAGCCTGCTGAGAAGGCGTTGTCAGGCCAACGAGCGTAAATACCTGGCCTGGCTAATGGTCCACCCGTTCGCCGCCGGCGGGACCCACCGCAGCTTCGCCACGCGCGAGCAAGCTGCCCGCGTACAGCGCCGCCAACAGCAGGGTCAGCCCGCCCCAGAACGTCGAGTAAAACGCGAGGTGGGTGTTGAATGGGAACAGCGTCACGACCAGCGCCAGCATCGCCGGGCGTGCGCGTTCGCGCGCGTCCGCATCCGCAAAGCGCCAAGCGCGCCAACCGAGTGCCACACCGGCCAGCCACAGCAATAGGCCAAAGACGCCCGTCTCGCTCAGCACTTCCAGCCCGATCTGGTGCGCGTGCAGCGCAGGGCCCGCGCCCCAGGCGGCGGTTTGGCCGGGAGTCGGATCGCAGGCGGGGAACGCATGTCGGAAATTGCGCGCGCCGACGCCGTTGAACGGGTGCTCGCGCGCCATGCACGCAGCCGCGCCCCAGATCCGAGCGCGGCCGGACAGCGCGGTGTCGACGCCGTCGGCGCTCGCCGACAGCGCTTGGGTGGTGCGTTCGATCCGTTGCCGCACCTGCGGCGAGGACACGCCCAACACCGCCACCGCAATCGCGCCGAATGCAAATACGCCAAGCAGCCGCTTCCAGCCAAGCAGACGCCAGCCCGACAACACCAGCACCAACGCAAACGTGATCCACGAGGCGCGCGAACCACCGAGCATGACGACGGTGCCGATCACCACCGCGGCAACCATCCAGCCGACCACGCCGAAGCGACGACCCGCGGCATACAATGCGAACGGCGACAGGCTGGCAATGACCTGGCCGAGCTTGAGATTGCACGGGCCCAGCACGCCGCTGAGACGGTCGACTGCGGCGGTCTCGACCACACTGCACATGCCGCGGTCGCTGATGGCGCGCTTGATCGAATCGATGCCGAAAAACAGCGGGCTGGTGCCGGTAACGGCCTGCAGCAGAGCATCCAGCGTCCACACGCTGACGATGATCGCCAGCCCGCCGAATGTGGTGCGGCGCCCGGCGTCGTTGGCGACGGCGGAGGCTACCAGCCACAGGAACGGCAGGTAGCGCAGGTCCTTGGCCGCTTCTCCTAGCGCGCGACCGCGGTCGACCGCGTCCAGCGCCGACACCAGTTCGGGCAGCCAGTAGGCGAAAAACAGCACGCTGGTGAGCGCCCAGGCCGGGCCGCTCAATAGCTGCGCGCCGTCGCGGAAGCGCGAGGTAAGCAACCGTAGGATCGCGATCAACGCGCCCAGGACCAACAGGCCTTCGGCATAGCCGGGTGCCGGCCACAGCGCCACGTACGCCAGGACCCACGCCGGCGCCCATCGCCAGCCCTGTGGCGGGTCGCGATACGTGGGCGCTAGCGGCTGCGCGTCAACGACCGGCAGGGGCATCGAGGAGTTCGGCGTAGACGGCAAGCGTGGCCTCCTGCATCGCAAGCAAGGTGTGCGGGATCGTACCGGCTGGCGCGGGCGGATGCGCAAGCAGATCGCGCGCCACAGCGTGCAGCGCCGCGGTGTCGAACGTGGCTACGGCGCCGCGGGGTTGCAATTCTTCCAGCAGATCGCCGACGCCACCATGCGCCCAGCCCAGCACTGGACGGCCCACCGCGAGTGCTTCGACCACGGTACGGCCGAATGCCTCGGGCTTGCGCGACAGCTGCAGCACGAGGTCGCTTGCGGCATAGGCGCGCGCGATCGCGTCGGTCGGCGCGGTGAAGGCGATCGCGTTGGCGACCCCCAGGGTGCCGGCTTGGGCCTCGAGTTCCGCGATGTAGCTCTCGCGGCCAGCCTCACGTGCGCCCGGCAGCCACAGCCGGGCGTCGCTGCCGTCGCGCCGCAACGCCGCCAGCAACGTCAGGGCATCGGCATGGCCTTTCAGGCGAGTGCCCCGACCCGGCAACAGCAACAGCGGCCCGTCGCCAGCCAGTGCCGGGTGTTGCGCAGCCGCCCAGGCGCGGGCCTCGCGGTCGGGCATGGATGCGCGCGGGAACGCCGCCGGGTCAATGCCGCGCGGGATCACCCGCAACTTGCGGGGGTCGGTCTGTGGGTAGTGCTGCAGCACGTAGTCGCGCACGGTCTGCGACACGCAGATCACGCGCTCGCCGCGGGTCATCACCGCGCTGTAGCGCGAGGGCGAGTTGAGGCCGTGCACGGTCGTGACCAGACGCGGGCGCTGAGCGGGCCGCAGCCCGCGCAGCGCTAGTACGCCGACCCAGGCCGGCAACCGCGAGCGCGCGTGCAGCAGATGTACGTTTTCGCACACGAGCAACGCCCGCAGTGCGCGCACGTGGCGCAAAGTCAGCAACGATTTGCGACCGATATCGAGTTGGATATGTTCGGCGCCCAGTGCCCGCAGCCGCGGCAGCAGACGGCCACCAGCGGAGACGACCAGTGCGCGATGCCCCGCTCGCACCAGCGCCTCGGCGATCTCCAATGTGGAGCGCTCGACCCCGCCCGATTCAAGCGCGGGCAGCAGCTGGACGACGGTCAGCCTGCGCACGGCGGGTCTTTCGGGGAATTACGGGTGATGCGGTCCGCAAACTTCGTGTAGTGCGGAACCCGCTCCCACAGCGCAATGCCCGCCATGCACGGAATGCCCGTCAGCGGGTGCCGCCGACCGCGGCTCAACAGCGGATGCCTCGCGATGCTCGCAATGACGCAGATAACCGCGGGTCAGTCTTCGAGCACGAACACGGCGCCGCAGTACGGGCACAAGCATTCGCGCTCGGCTTCTATCGGCAGGTACACGCGCGGGTGCGAATTCCACAGCGCCATCGATGGTAACGGGCAGCTCAGTGGCAGGTCGGCGCGCGACACGGTGTAGCGCCGCTGCGCATTGGCCTGGGTGGGATGGGCGTTGTCGGTGGGCATGGCGATCGAGCGGCTGGCGCGGCAGTGGCGCGAGGCCGGCAGTTTAGCAGCCGCGACGCGGTGGCCCGGTGCTCAGGGCACCGCACAGCGCCGTGCGCACCGCATCGTCATGGTTCGTGAGCCGGCCGAGCAAAGCTTGGCTCTACCTACATAACCCGGACGAATCGCCTATCCAGCTGTGTGCACTCACGGCGGCAAATCGAACAGCAAGACTTCGGCCCCGTCGCTTTCAGCGCGCAGCTGCAACATACCGCCCTCCTCGACCCACCCCAGAGCATCGCCGGCCGCCAACGTCCGTGCACCTATGGCGACCGATCCCCGCGCCACCTGCAGCCAAGTGCGTCGCGTCGGGTCGAGTGTGCGTTCGATCGACTCGCCCGTTGCCAGCCGCGCGCCGTATAACTGCGCTTGCTGACGGATTGCAAGGCTGCCTTCCCGACCGTCGGGCGAGGCCAGCAACGTCCAGCGGCCACCGGAAACTTCCCCCGAATCTCCCGCCCGCTGCGCATACGTCGGTTCTGCGTTGAGCCGGTCGGGCTGCAACCAGATCTGCAGGAAGTGCACCGGCTCGCGGTCGGACGCGTTGAACTCACTGTGCTCCACACCGTGCCCGGCGCTCATCCACTGCAGCTCGCCGGGCTCGATTACGCCACCGCCGCCACTGCTGTCTTGGTGCGACAGCGCGCCGCTCAGCACGTAGCTGAGAATCTCCATGTTGGCGTGGCGATGCGGCGGAAAACCCGCGCCGGTAGCGACGCGGTCCTCGTTGATCACGCGCAGGACCCCAAAGCCCATCCACGCCGGATCGTAGTACTGACCAAACGAGAACGTGTGCCGGCTATCGAGCCAGTCGGTCTGCATACGGCCGCGCGCGGCACTCAGGCGTTCGATGATCATTGCGCGTGATCCGTGTTACTTCGTCCGCGCCTTGATGTTGGCTTTCGCCTTGGCTTTCGGTTTGCCCGCAGCGGCTTCGGTCGGATCGGGCTTGGGCGCGACGGCCTCGGTGGTGATGCGGATGATCACTTCGTCGCTGACGTTCGGCGCGTACTTGCCCAGGTTGAAATCACTACGCTTGATCGTGGTGGTCGCATTGAAACCCGCGGCCGCGCGCTTGGCCATCGGCTGCTCGCCGATCTTGTTGATCGTGGCGTCCAGCACCACCGGCTTGGTCACGCCATGCACGGTGAGATCGCCGAACACACGCAGCTTGTTGTTGCCGGCGGCCTCGACCTTGGTGCTCTTGAAGCCGATCGTCGGGAACTTCTCTGCATCGAAGAAATCGGCACTACGCAGGTGCTCATCAAACGCATCTACATGCGAATTCAAACCGGACATCGGGATCACAACGATGACCGAAGACCGGCCGACGTTGGCAGCGTCGTAGGTGATCGTGCCTTCGACCTTGCCGAAGTGCGCGATGGGATTGGAGAAGCCGAAGTGGCTCCAACTAGCGGTCACGTCGGTGTGGTTCGGGTCCATCTTGTAGACGACGGGCGCAGCCAGCGCGACGGCACTGGCACTGAGGAGCGCGGCGGTCAGCGCGAACTTGAGCAGGGTGTGTTTGAACATGGCGGGGTTGTACATGACGTTTCTCCGTTGCGGGGGGGGGGATGGACGAAGGATCTCGGGACGACTTCAGAGAATCTGGGCGGCTTCGTCGAATGACAACCGCGGCGACCGCGGGAACAGCTTGGCCGGATCGCCATGACCGAGGTTGACCAGAAAATTGGACCGCCAACGGGTGCCGGCGAAAAACGCGGCATCGAGCTTCGCGTTGTCGAAGCCCGACATCGGCCCGCAGTCCAGACCCAGCGCGCGCGCGGCAAGGATCAAATAGGCGCCCTGCAGGCTGCCGTTGCGCAGGCAAATGGTTTCGAGCGCATCCGTGGGCTTGCTGTCGAACCAGGACGTGGCTTCGACGTGCGGGAACAGGTACGCCATCTTCTCGAAGAACGCGAGGTCGTAGGCGACGATGACGGTCACTGGCGCGGCCATCGTCTTGGCGTGATTGCCCTCATCCAGAGCGGGGCCGAGCTTGGCCTTGGCCGCGGCCGAGCGCACGAAGACGAAACGCGCGGGGCAGCTGTTGGCGGTGGTCGGGCCCCATTTCAGCAGGTCATACAACTGGCGCAACGTGTCGTCGCTGACCTCACCGCCGAGCTCGTTGTGGGTGCGCGCGGTGCGAAACAAAGTGTCCAGGCCCGCGGGGGCGAGCACGTCGCGCGGGGTGCGCGGATCGGAGGACGCGGGCGATAGGCTGGGGGACATAGGCAACTCCATGGCGGCCGGGCGAGGCCGCGGCGAAGAGCCTAAGTGTAAAGTCTGGGCGCAACGCAACAGCCGACGCTATCGGAATGGATTAACTGCATCCATGCAACGACCTACTGAGTTTGTGCCGATGGCGTGGACGTTGAGCGACGGTCACGCCGGCAACGTGCGTCAGGCTCACGCTCTGGTCGCGGCCCTGGGGCTGACCTCGCGCGATTGGGTGCTCGCCGCGCGCGCCCCTTGGCGCTGGGCCGCGCCGCGGCGGCTGCCCTGGGCGTCGGGTGCGTTCGGCGTGGAACTCGCGCAGGCGCTGGCGCAGGCGCCCACACTCGCGGTCGGGTGCGGCCGTCAGGCGGCGCTGGCTACGCGGCTGGTGGGTGAAGCCGGCGCGCAGACAGTGCAGGTCCTCGATCCGCGCATTCCCACGCGACACTGGGGCCTGGTGATCGCGCCCGAGCACGACGGCCTGCGCGGCACCAACGTGATCCGCCTGTTCGGCAGCCTGAATCCGGTCGATGACCTGTGGCTGGCGGCGGGGCGCGGCGACTTCCCGACCTTCGGATCGTTGCCGCGGCCGTTGACGACCGTGCTGGTGGGTGGCCCCAGCGCGCACGCGTCGTTCGATGACGCTGTGTTCGAGGCATTGGGAACGCGGCTGGAGGCGATGCAGCGTCGCGATGGCGGCAGCCTGCTGGTAACCACGTCGCGCCGCACGCCCGCGGCGATCGTGGCACGCCTTCGCTCGCGGCTGGCGGTACTCCCGGGACTGGTGTGGACCGGCCCCGGCGACGGACCGAATCCGTATGCGGGCCTGCTCGGTTGGGCCGACCGGATCGTCTGCACCGCCGACTCGGTCAACATGCTGTCGGAGGCTTGCGCCACCAACGCGCCGGTGTTCGTGGTCGGCACCGAGCGTCTGCGTGGGCGGCCGCGGCGGTTCGTCGATGCGCTGGTGCAACTGGGCCGGGTGCGGCCTTTGGACGACGCCTTCGAGGGGTTCGCGGTCACGCCGCTGCGAGAAACCGCGCGAGTCGCGGCCGAGGTGCGGGCGCGGCTGGGGCTGTGAGTTACCCCTAGCGGCGGATCACTTGGCTCAGCCTCACCTGGCTCAGCCTCGCGTCGCGATCCTCGGCGCCGAGCGCCGGTGTGGGCGATCGACCCGCAACGGCAAACGCGCACGCGTCGACCCGAGCCCGCAACCCGAACAGCGCGGCGGCTTCGCCCATGCGCTCAAGGCGATGCAAAGCTCCATGCGATGAGGCAGACGGTTGCCGCAACCTAACCAACACGGTTGCTACCCGTCGAAGACCAACCCCTGCGCCTGCGCCGCACTACGAACAGTGGCGCGCGCAGCCTCCAGCGCCTCGTCCAGCGGCACGTGGCGGCGACGGCGGTCCAGCGTGCACTCCAGCCCGCGCGCTAGCAGGGTCGCGTGCGCGGTCTGCAGTTCCGTGGCCGTGGCGGCGTCAAACACCGCAGCCTCGCGCAGGCTGTCGATGAGTCCAGGTGTGTTGCGCGGCGCCAACAGCGCGGGGTGCACGGCGGCATGCACCAGCACCAAAGCCTGCAGCAGGAATTCGAGGTCGACCAAGCCGCCCTCGCCCTGCTTCAGATCGAACGCCGCTGCGTCGCTGCGATCCAGTTCAGCGCGCATGCGCGCGCGCATCGCCACCACGTCGGCGCGCACCTTCTCCGGGTCGCGCGGGCGCGCCAGTGTCTGCTGGCGCACCTGCCCGTAGCCCGCGCACAGTGTCGCGTCGCCACCGATGCAGCGCGCGCGCACCAAGGCCTGGTGCTCCCAGGTCCACGCGCGCTCGCGCTGGTAGTCGGCGAAACTCACCAACGTCGACACCAGCAGGCCTTTGGCGCCATCCGGGCGCAGGCGCACATCCACATCAAACAAGCGGCCCGCGGCGGTGATCGCGCCCAGCAGCGCCACGACCTTTTGTCCCAACCGCACGAACCAGCGCGCGGCATCGAGCGGCCTAGCCCCGTCAGACTGGGCCCCGATGCCGCCGTCACCGGTGTCGTAGAGAAACACCAGGTCGAGATCCGAGCCAAAGCCAAGTTCCTCGCCACCGAGGCTGCCGTAGCCGATCACGGCAAACCGCGCCCCAGGCACATGGCCATGCGCCTGCGCCACCTCATGCTGGGCCAAAGCCAGCACGCGCTCGATCACCGCATCGGCGAGCCACGCGAGTTGACGCGCGCTGTCGGCGGCGGGCTGGCGACGGTCGCGCACCGCCATCGCGATGCGGAAACTCAGCGCCTGCCGCACCTCGTTCAACGCCTGCAACGTGGCCTCGACATCGTCATCAGCATCGACCGCGAAGCAAGCCGCGCGCAGTTGCGCGCGATCGGGCAACGGGCCGGCAGCGCGCGCGTCCAGCAACTCGTCCAGCAACAACGGGTACGCCGCCAGACGCTCGGCCAGCAGCGCGCTGTGGCTGACCACTTCCACCAGCCGGGCCAGCGCCCCCGGTTGCTCGTCCAGCAACGCCAAGTAGGCACTTCGCCGCAGCACGTTGTGCAGCAGCGCGAGCAGCCGTCGTAGTGCCAGCATCGGCTGCGATGACGCGACCGCGGCCTGGAGCAGCGCCGGCAACACATGGTCTAGACGCGCGCGCGCACTGTCGGTCAACCCGCGAACACCGGGGCTGCGGGCCAGGTCGCGCAGCATCGCGTCGGCGGTGTCGGCCTCGACAAAGCCGGCGCCGGCGAGCGCCTCGGCATTGCCCTCATCGGGCAGCGCGCGCCAGTAGCTAGCCAGCGCATCGGGCGCCGCACCGCGCTCGCGCGGTGCCAGCAAGGCGTCGAATTCCGCGGTCACTACGGCGCGATGGACGTCAAGCGCATCGCGTAGCGCAAACCAGTCGACATAACCCAGGCCCCCGGCGATGCGCTGCCGGTCGTCATCGCCATTGGGCAACGCATGCGTCTGCGCATCGCGGACCATCTGCAGGCGGTTCTCGAGTCGCCGCAGGAAGCGGTAAGCATCGGCCAGCGCAGCTGCGGCGGAGTCCGACACCTGGCCGGCGGCGACCAGTGCGCGCAAGGCCGGCAGTAGTCGGCGCCCGCGCAACTCGGGCTCGCGGCCACCACGGATCAGCTGCAACGCCTGCACGAGGAATTCAATCTCGCGGATGCCGCCGGGCCCGCGCTTGATGTCGTCGGCGAGCTCCTTACGCGCAACCTCGGCCGCGATTGCCGCCTTCATCGTGCGCAGGCCATCGAGCGCGCCGAAGTCGAGGTAACGCCGATAGATAAAAGGCCGCAACGTGGCAAGAAAACGCTCGCCGGCGGCGATGTCGCCCGCGACAGGTCGCGCCTTTTGCCACGCATAGCGTTCCCAGTCGCGGCCCTCACGCTGGAAGTACTGCTCCATCGCCGCGAACGACCACGCCACCCGGCCGGCATTGCCGTACGGGCGCAAACGCAAGTCGACGCGGTGGCAAAAACCATCGGCGGTGACTTCGTCGAGCAGCTTGGCCAGTTGCTGGCCCATCCGGGTGAAGTAGGCCTCGGCATCGAGCGCGCGCGCGCCATCGACCCCGCCCGATGACGTGGCGCCATCGCTTTCAAACGCATACACCAGGTCGACGTCGGAACTGAAGTTGAGCTCCTCGCCGCCGAGCTTGCCCAAGCCGAACACCACCAGCCGCTGCGGCGCGCCCGCGGCGCCAGGCACCACCCCATGGCGCAGTGCGAACTCGGCCTCCAACGCGGCCAATGCGAGCTGCAGGCACGTGTCGGCAAGCCGGGTGCTGCCGGCAAGCGTCGCATTGACGTCATCCAGGCCGAGCACGTCACGCCACACCAATCGCGTCGATTCGGCGGCGCGGTAGCGGCGCAGCAGCATGGCCCAGTCGCCGCGCAGATCGGCGTCCAACAGCGGCGCAGGCATCGAAGCGGCCCCGTGATCGGCCATCAAGCGGACTAGCAACGCCGGCTGCCGCACCAGTGTGTCTATGGCGAAATCGCTGGCTGTCGCGATGCGGGCGAGCGTGGTGGCGGCCGCGGGCGCAGCCAGTGCCGCAGCGCAGTCCGGCGCGGCGTGGCGGAGGCGAGCCAAGGCACGGGCAGCTACGGGATTGTCAGCAGCGGTGTCGTCGATGACGGCGTCGTGGGTCATCGCGGGATGATGGCATGCAGCTGGCGGGGGCCAAAAAAATCGCGCGACGCAGGCGCATCCCGCCAACCAACCCCCGCAGCGGCCAAACCGCGCACCGGGCGGCGTAACGGTTCCTTTTTGATAACTGAGCGCACGGAAGGGACGCACGAATGCCTGCGTCGCGCAACGGCCACTGCACTGAAAACAATAAAAAGCCCGCCCCGGTCGAACCGGTAGCGGGCTCTGCTCCCTCCCCCACGTCGGGTGCGGTCCAATCGTGAAGGAATCGTTATTACGTTTGCACGCTGCACTGCAAAACGATACCCGCCGGTTCTCAAATACCCCGATGGGTCGCCTTTGCGTGCGCAGGCGGACGAGGCCAGCCGGGCCCTGGCCTCGTCGTACCTAGCGGCTTACGGCCGGGCGATGGTGATCACAGGGGAGTCCCAACGCTCCCAATGCGCGGGGTTGGAGGCATTGCCCAGCGCCTTGAGCACCGACAGCTTCGCCACGTACGTGCCATTGGGCACCACGTAGGTGTTGCTCTTTCCGGATGTGGTAACGCCGTCCCAGGAGAAAGCGAAGAACCCGGAGGCAGTGCTGTTGCGGCCCAGGTGCTCGGTCTCAAACGCACGGTGCCATGACTTGCCCGACACGGCGTCAACCACCTCCATGCGCACCTGCCGTGACTGGTGGTCGAAGTGGATCGGGAAGAACGGAATGTCGTTCCCGACCATGCTGTAGGTCGCACCGCCCGGCTGGTTGACGTAGCTGCCGCCACTGAGCTTGGCCAACCAGGGGAAATTCGACGCGGTCGGCACCAGCACCCGACGCGCCTGGTAGTCCCCCACATAGCCCGCAAATGGCACCCGCAGGGTGGCGCTGCCGTCGTCGGGAGTGAACACCAGGTAGCCGCCGTACTGGCCGCCTGCAGGATTGGTCGGCGGGGTGATCGTCACTGCGACCACCGCTTTGGCCCCGGCCTGCAAGGTGACGCTGCCAGTGCCGAACAACACGCTGGTATCGGGCAGGTTGAACGTCGGGACGTAGGTGTTGGCACCGGTGGACACGGCGTTCACCGATGACAAGGTGTACGTGACCGCGGTGTTGCCCTGATTGTGCAACTCGATCTGACGGTAGCTCGGGCCGGCCTCACTTTCACCCAGCGACAGCTTGCCTGGTTCGATCCGGGTCGCGGCGGTGATGGCCGCATCGATGCGCATCATGCCGGCGCCTTGGCGATGGACGACGTCGAGAAAGCCCAGGCCCGGATTACCGGACCAGGGCTTCGGCGAAGCACTGTTCTGCAGGATCCGACCGGCCGCCTGCGACGAGGTGTTCGGCGCGGCCTGCAACAGCAGTGCGACCGCGCCGGCGACGTGCGGTGAGGACATCGAGGTGCCGCTGAGCGTGGCGTGTCCTCCGAGCTCGAGCGGATAGGTCGAATAGATCGCGCCGCCCGGGGCGCCGATATCGGGTTTCAGTTGCAGGTCCGGCGACATGCCGTAGGAACTGAAGGACGAGATCAGCCCGCCGGTCGGATTCGGGAACGAGCCCAACCCACCCCACGTCAGTTGTACCGGTCCGCTCGCCAGGCGGCTGTTGATCAGGGCGCCATCGACGGCGAAGATGCCGACCACCGGGATGGTGATTGCAGGCGTGCCGGCAACGGTGGGATTGAGCCCACCGGCGGCATTGTTGTAGAGCACCACGCCCACCGCGCCGGCGGCCTGGGCGTTTGATGCCTTGATGTAGAAGCTGCAGGTGCCGCGCCGGATCAGCGCGACCCGCCCGCTGAGACTGCCTGCGGGCAACGCGGCGCAGGCGTCAGCCGTCGACGTCACCGTGCCCGTGCGCGCCATCGGCGCACTGCCCGACGTGGGCGGCGTCGGCGCGCCGGTGGCCGGGCTGTGGGCGATCGCACGATTGTCGGGCGAGATCGTGAAAGACAGCGAGCGGATGTGGGTGTTGTCGAACGAGGCAACGCTGATCACCTTGTCGCCGACGCTCGGGGCGCCGGTGGAGTACAGGCCGGTGGCGCCGCTGTTACCAGCCGAAGCCACCACGACCATGCCCTTGTTGACCAGGCGGGTAGCGGCTTGGGCGGTCGGGTACTGCGGCCACTGGTAGGTCGAACCGATGCTCATGTTGAGCACGTCCATGTCGTCGGCCAGCGCCCGCTCCATCGCCGCGACCATGATGTCGGCGGTGGTCGAACCACTGCAGCCGAAGACGCGGTACGCGCCGAAGCTGACATTAGGCGCAACGCCGGTGACGGTGCCATTGGCACCAACGATTCCGGCCACGTGGGTGCCGTGGCCGCCGCAGTCGTCGGGATTGGCGTCAGGAGTGGGCACCGGGTTGTAGGCAGGCGACGCCGGATCGGCGTTGAAGGCATTGCCGACAAAGTCCCAGCCGGCGATGACGCGGCCGGTCGGGAAGGCGGTGCCGCCGTTGGTGCCGCCGCCGCCGAGATTGGGGTGGTCGATATCGATGCCGGTGTCCATCACCGCCACCTTGATGCCGCTGCCATTGAGGCCTAACTCGTTCTGGGCGACGTCCGCGCCGGTCATTGCCAAGGCGGTAAACAGCTCGGGGCTGGACTCGCCGGGCTGCGGCATCGCGATCGTCTCGACCGGAAAGATCGCTTTGACCCCCGGGATCCGCGTCAATGTGCTCAGCTGGGCGCGACTGACCGAGATCGACAAGCCGTTGAACAGGCCATCGAACGCGTAGTGCTCGATGTAATTCAAGCGCGCCGCACGGGCGCTGGCGCGAAATGCGTTCTTCTCCGCTCTGACGCCGTCGAGGCGGCCGCCATCGGCGGTGGGGGCGCCGACAAGTTCGACGAACCAGCGTTGCGGCGATTCGTCGATCGCCTCGCCTTCGGCCATCACCGGCGCCGGATCAAGCGGCTCCAGCTCGTTCAGTGTGTTCACTGTCTGGTTAGCGAGTGCGGCCATGCAGGCGCTGGCCAATACCGTCACTACGACTACGGACGACTTCTTCACTGTGAATCCCCTTGATTGGGTGAGGCGAAGCAAAGCGCCCTGCCCGCTGGAGGTATCGGGCGAGCGCACGGCGACCGTCGGCTCTGCGGCGGCATCCCGACAGGCGGGCGGCTGCACGTGAGGCCGCTGGGTTCGGAGGGCATGCCAAGCGGCGAATACCCCGTTTCTGCGAATACGTCGCAAGGCGGCCTGATCGGCCACGACGCTTCTACCACGCGGCCCCACAAAACGAAAGGCCCGCTTGCGCGGGCCTTTCGGTCTTGCGGGCTTCGAAAATCCGAAACCGCCGCGGTAACTGGATCAGAAATCCATACCGCCCATGCCACCCATGCCGCCACCGCCGCCGCCCATGGCCGGCTCGTCTTTCTTCGGCAGCTCGGCGACCATGGCTTCAGTCGTGATCATCAGGCCGGCGATCGACGCGGCGTTCTGCAGCGCGGTACGCGTGACCTTGGTCGGGTCCAGGATGCCCATTTCGATCATGTCGCCAAACTCGCCCGACGCGGCGTTGTAGCCGTAGTTGCCGGTGCCGTTCTTGACATTGTTCAGCACCACCGACGGCTCTTCGCCGCAGTTGGTGACGATCTCGCGCAACGGGGCTTCCATGGCGCGCAGGGCGATCACGATGCCGTGGTTCTGGTCTTCGTTGGCACCCTTGAGGTCCTTGATCGCGGCCAGCGCGCGGATCAACGCAACGCCGCCGCCCGGGACCACGCCTTCTTCCACGGCCGCGCGGGTCGCGTGCAGCGCGTCTTCGACGCGTGCCTTCTTTTCCTTCATTTCCATCTCGGTCGATGCACCGACCTTGATCACCGCCACGCCGCCGGCCAGCTTGGCCACGCGCTCCTGCAGCTTCTCTTTGTCGTAGTCCGAAGAGGTCTCTTCGATCTGCGCCTTGATCTGCTTGATGCGCGACTGGATCAGTTCGGCTTCGCCCGCGCCGTCGATGATCGTGGTGTTTTCCTTCGTGACCTGCACCTTCTTGGCGCGTCCGAGGTCCTTGATCGTGGCCTTCTCGAGCTGCAGGCCGACTTCCTCGGAAATCACCGTGCCGCCAGTGAGGGTGGCCATGTCTTCGAGCATCGCCTTGCGACGGTCGCCGAAGCCCGGCGCCTTGACGGCGCAGACCTTGACGATGCCGCGGATGGTGTTGACCACCAGGGTCGCAAGCGCTTCGCCTTCGACTTCCTCGGCGACGATCAGCAGCGGCTTGCCGGCCTTGGCCACGCCTTCGAGCACGGGCAGCAGGTCACGGACGCTGGAGATCTTCTTGTCGTAGAGCAGGATGAAGGGGTCTTCGAGCTCGGCCGACATCGACTGCTGGTTGTTGATGAAGTACGGGCTGAGGTAGCCGCGGTCGAACTGCATGCCCTCGACCACGTCGAGCTCGTTCTCGAGACCCGAACCGTCTTCAACGGTGATCACGCCTTCCTTGCCAACCTTGTCCATTGCCTTGGCGATCAGGTCACCGATGTCGGTGTCGGAGTTGGCGGAGATCGCGCCAACCTGGGCGATTTCCTTGCTGGTCGAGGACGGCTTGCTGATGTTCTTCAGCTCGACCACGGCCGCGGTCACGGCCTTGTCGATACCGCGCTTGAGGTCCATCGGGTTCATGCCGGCGGCGACCGCCTTCATGCCCTCGCGGATCAGCGCCTGCGCGAGCACGGTCGCGGTGGTGGTGCCGTCACCGGCATCGTCGGACGTGCGCGAGGCGACTTCCTTGACCATCTGCGCGCCCATGTTCTCGAACTTGTCGCTGAGCTCGATTTCCTTGGCGACGGACACGCCGTCCTTGGTGATTGTCGGGGCGCCGTAGCTCTTCTCGAGCACGACATTGCGGCCCTTCGGGCCGAGCGTTGCCTTGACGGCATTGGCGAGCACGTTGACGCCGCGCACCATCTTTGCGCGAGCGTCCTCACCGAAACGAATTTCTTTGGCAGCCATGGTTCTTTACCTCAATAGCGGGAATAGGGAATGGGGAATAAGGGGAATAGACATCTGCGCGGGAGCCGGGGAAGGAAGTCGGAACGCGGGAAAACCGTCACCCCCTGTTCCCTTGAGTCCCCTCATTCCCGCTGCGCGCTCAGGCGAGTACGGCGAAGATGTCGTCTTCCTTGACCACCAGCAGATCGGTGCCGTCGAGCTTCACTTCGGTGCCGCTGTACTTGCCGAACAACACCTTGTCGCCGACCTTGACCTTCGGCGCGCGCACGCTGCCGTTGTCGAGCGCCTTGCCGTCGCCGACGGCGATGACTTCGCCCTTGATCGGCTTCTCGGTGGCCGAATCCGGGATCACGATGCCACCGGCGGACATTTTTTCTTCTTCCATGCGCTTGATGACGACGCGGTCGTACAGCGGCTTGATATTCATTGGCAACCTCTAAGTGGTTGAATAGCTGGGGAAAGGAGCGGAATTTTAGCAGTCGAGCCCGGCGAGTGCCAACGCAGGGTACGAAGACGCCCGGTGTGACCGGGGCTGGCGACGAGATGGGGGAGGCGTTCAGCCTTTCAAGGCCTAGTCGCAACTTTCGAAGCCCGGGCGCCAATGAAGGCGCGTGCCATGCAGCGACACGACGGGACACAAAGAAAGAGCGCGTCCCAAGGAACGCGCTCTTTCTGGCGGAGATGGCTTTCCGAAGCATGGCGCGGTCCTGCGCCCCTCCCCTAACCTGACCCCTTGTCGTCGTCGGCGTCCTGCTAACGTGGGGCGATAGTGGACGCTCCGGGTCAGCCTGGCTACCACGCCGGGGGCGAAAATAGGTGAGTATTGGTGGCGCAACGCGCGGTACTTCACCCAGAGATCCCTGCTACTAAATACGTTCAGCAACCATATAGCTACCGTCACTATACCAAGTGAAGTGTCTATCGATCGCATGATGAGTATCGGTAGCATAGTGTGTATCCAAGCCGATAATGCGACAGCTGCTGCGCTTTACCACGCCCGATTTGAGGTAGGAATCATGACCCCACAGCAACGCATCCGCCTCGCCCGCCGCCATGCGGGGCTGTCCCAAGCCGCGCTTGGCAGCGCGATTGGTGTGCAGCGCAGCGCGGTTAGCCACTGGGAGGCCACGCAGGGCAAGCACCCGAGCGTCGACCACCTGCGTCAGTTGGCGGTAGTGGCCGGGGTGCAGTTTGAGTGGCTCGCAACCGGGCGCGGCAAGATGAACCTGTCGGCCGATACCGCACTGGATTCGGTTGCAGCCGCCGAAGGCACGTTGGTAGACGACCCCCTGGAATTGCGCCTGATCGCGGCGTTCCGCGACGCGCCAGTGCGCGCCCGCGCGCCGCTGGTGGAAGTGGCAGAACAGCTCGCAGCCTCACGCACCGGACGCGGCCGCTGAGAGGGCGCGCCGGCAATGCTGCTGTGCGGCGTGCACTGTCACAAATACCCACTAGGCTTCGCCCACCTCGACCGGAGCGTCTCGATGCCAGCCAGCCTGCCCGCGCGTCACCTTCGCTCCCTGCTATTCGCAGGGCTGATCCTGATGCCAGTGGCGGCCTGCGCCGAGGTCTTCATCAAC
>JAYSZI010000109.1:0-46391 GCA_043738095.1 Lysobacter sp. | reverse complement strand
GCTTACGGGCAACGGTGACATACTGCGCGGCTAGCTATATGGGTTCCGAAAGGATCAGGTAGCGTAATTACATGGTGTCTGTGGTGTTGCCACTGCCGCAACGCTCTACGCGCTAAGCGAAAAGCCTCAAGTAAGAACCGAGAACAGCGGCAACACGGAGTAAATTTGGGTGTATTCACGTCCACGGCACCCACACTTGGCTTCTCGAAAACTTTCCAGGCTGGACTAAACAGGCTACAGCTCCGCAACAAGTCTCCGAATCATCGCCTCAGTCTCGGCATAGCGCCCCTCGCCGAAATGCTGATAGCAAAGCTCGCCTGATTTGTTCAGCAGATACATCGCGGGCCAGTAGCGGTTGTTCCAGCGGTTCCAGATGACGGAGTCGTTGTCCATTACCACGGGGTGAGTGATGGCGTTGTCGCGCAGAAAACTCTTGACGCGTTCGGGATCGGCCTCGTGGGGAAATTCCGGTGTATGCACGCCGACCACGACCAGGCCTTGTTTGACGTAGCGCTCGTGCCACTGCTTTACATAGGGCATCACGTTGCGGCAGTTGACACAGCCGTAGGTCCAGAACTCCACCAGCACCACCTTGCCTCGAAGCTTGGCCAGTGACAGCGGCGCGCTGTTGAGCCAGGGTCCGGGCCCGGCAATATCGGGCGCGGCCGCGCAGCTTTGTGCCAGCAAGGGTTTGGGGATTAACGCGGCAAGGCTCGCGATCAACATATGGCGACGGGTGATCATGTTTCTCCTTCAGTGGTGTTTTTGATGAAAGTTCTTGCTTTTCCGGCAAAGCACACCAAGGCCCAGTGCGCCTTCCTGGCAGCACAAAACTTTGTGTTATGACTTAGTCGCGGCCATAGAGATGTCCTTACAGCTGCGGGTAAAATAGCCAGATGAATTTCACCCCATTATTTCCCTCCCAGGGTTTCGGTTTGCGCCGTGAACAATCGGGCGCGCTGTAATCCTGCCCATGCTGTCTCAACTCAATCCTCCGCAGCGCGAAGCGAGCAAGTATCTCGATGGCCCGTTGCTGGTGCTCGCCGGCGCGGGCTCGGGCAAAACGCGCGTGATCACGCACAAGATCGCCTATCTGATCAGCGCATGCGGTTACAAACCGGGCACGATTGCCGCGATCACGTTCACCAACAAGGCCGCGCGTGAAATGCGCGAGCGCGTCGGCAAGCGCATCAAAGGCGATGCCGCCGAGGGCCTTACGCTGTGCACGTTCCATGCGCTCGGGTTGCGCGTTTTGCAGATCGAGCACGCCAAGGTCGGGTTGCGGCGTGGCTTTAGCGTGTTCGACAGCGACGATTCCGCCGCGCAGATCAAGGATCTACTGCCGCCGGGCAGCAAGCCCGACGTGATCGACGCGATGCGAAACCTGATCTCACGCGCGAAGAACACTGGTCTGTCGCCAGAACAAGCCGCCGCCGCTGCCGGGAGCGTGCGCGAGCACGAGGCCGCGAAGCTCTACGCGCGCTACCAGGCGCGGCTGACAACTTTCAATGCGGTCGACTTCGACGACCTGATCCGGCTGCCGGTGCAGATCCTCGAGACCGACGAGGACACCGCGCTGGGCTGGCGCGAGCGCATCGGCTACCTGCTCGTCGACGAGTGCCAGGACACCAACGACGCCCAGTACCGCCTGTTGAAAGCGCTGGCGGGCCCGCGCGGACTGTTCACCTGCGTCGGTGACGACGACCAGTCGATCTACGCCTGGCGCGGGGCGAACCCGGACAACCTGCTGCAGCTGGGCAGCGATTACCCGGCGCTGCAGATCGTCAAGCTTGAACAGAACTACCGCTGCAGCAACCGCGTGCTGCGCACCGCGAACGCCTTGATCGCGAACAACCCGCACGAACACCCGAAGACGCTGTGGAGCGAGCAGGCCGACGGCGAGCGCATCCGCATCTGGGAATGCCGCGACAGCGCGCACGAGGCGGAAAAAGTCGCAGGCGAGATCCACTTCCTCGCCCAGGCGCGGCAGGCGCCATGGAGCGATTTCTGCATCCTGTTCCGCGGCAACTTCCAGTCGCGCGCGCTGGAAAAAGCCCTGCAGCTGCTGCGCGTGCCGTACCACCTCAGCGGCGGCACCGCGTTCCTCGAACGCGGCGAGGTCAAGGACGCGCTGTCGTGGTTGCGCCTGATCGCCAACCCCGAGGACGACGCCGCGTTCCTGCGCGCGGTGACCTCCCCGAAACGCGAAGTCGGTGCGACCACGCTGGCGAAACTGGCCGAGCTCGCGCAACACGCGGGCCTGCCAATGTCGCGCGCCGCCGAATCGGTCGGCGCGCTCAAGCAACTCGCACCGCGCGCGGCCAATGCGCTCGACGGCTTCGTCACGATCGTGCGCGGCCTGCGCGCGCAGGCGCAGCAGGTCGCGCCGGCCGAGCTAGTGCGCGAACTTGCGCAGCGCAGCGGCTTGCTCCAATCGATCCGCGAGCAATGCAAGGACGACGCGAGCTTCAAGCGGCGCAAGGAAAACCTGGAGGAACTCGCGGACTGGTTTGATGGTGGCGACTCCGACCGACGCGGCAAGGCGGGACCCGGCGAGCTGGCCGCGCAACTGGCGCTGCTGTCGCACGCCGACAAAGGCGAGGCAGGCAATCAGGTGCGGCTGATGTCGCTACACGGGGCCAAGGGGCTGGAATTCCGTTACGTGTTCATCATCGGCGTCGAGGACGGCGTGCTGCCGCACGAGGCCAGCCTCGACGAGGGTCGACTGGACGAGGAGCGCCGCCTGCTCTACGTCGGCATCACCCGGGCCAAGGAGGCGCTGTACCTCTCGCACTCGCGCGAAACCCAGCGCTGGGGCGACAAGATCCGGTTACAACCGAGCCGCTTTATCAGCGAGCTGCCGGCCGCGGAAATCCAGCGCGATGGTGCCGACCCCGTGGCCGACGCCGCCCGCAAGCAGGAGCGCGCGACCGCCGGGTTTGCGGCGATCAAGGCGATGCTCGAAGGCTAGCTAGGCCAAAGCTGGCCCATCCACTGCACGCCAGATCGTGCTGCAGCGCAGCAATTAATGGGCTTTCGTGGCGCGAGCGTTCGGGGCGGTGGGACGTTCCCTGACTAATTCAGCCCAATGCCGTTCCGGATTCCTCGGCCCACGGTCTCCACCCGGACGCACTTGGGCGCCAGAGCGGTGACGCTCCGTCCCGGCAGCGGCAGGGTCGGACGCGTTACGGCTGTTTCTGACCAGCGCCGCCCATGCAGGCGAAATATTCTTGACGCAGGTCACGGAAAGCAATTTCCGACATGTGTAGCTAAGCGCGCGATTCTCGCCTAAGGTTCCCGCTGGCCGGCGCCCGGGGGGGGAATAGCTTGAAAGATCCCCGCAGCGACTTTCGCAATGCCGGTACTTATCCGACAAGGGGATCTTAATGAATCGCAATACCCAACTTGCGCTCGCTATTGCGGGCGTGCTCGGCATGTACGTTGCTTCGACCGGTACCGCGTCCGCGAGCCTGCTTTGCGAGGTCGCGCCGACCCCCGGCACGGTCAACACTGCTGCCACCAGCGTCGGCGGCAGTTCCGCAGCAGGCGCCAATTCGACTGCGTGCGGGCTTGGCAACCAAGCCAGCGGCGACGATGCCGTGGCCTTTGGCAACCTGAACATCATCGACGTGAATGCCCACCGCAGTTCGGCGTTTGGCCTGCAGAACACCATCACTGGCGACGGCGACAGCAACGCGTTCGGAAGCAACAACAACGTCAGCGGCTTGGGTTTCGGCAACGCGTTCGGCTCCGGCAATAACGCATCGGGCTTCATCAGCAATGCCTTTGGTACGGGCAACGACGCAAGTGGCGATTCCAGCAGTGCGTTCGGCGTGTTCAATACCGCCTCGGGCTTGCAGAGCAACGCATTGGGCCACCTGAACACCGCGAGCGGCGCAGACAGCACTGCGGTGGGTAGCGGCAACACCGCCAGCGGTGCGAACAGCTTTGCCGGTGGCAGCAACAGTCAGGCCACTGCGACCAACAGCGTCGCCTTGGGCGAGGCGGCGATCGCCAACGGCGTCGATGCCACTGCGTTGGGTTCCAATGCGTTGGCCGATGCGGACTTCAGCACCGCCACCGGCTCATTCAGCAGCGCCTTTGGTATCGGCTCCTCGGCCTTCGGCAGTGGCGCACTTGCGCTGGCCGATGGCGCCACCGCGGTCGGCCTCAACGCGGTCGCCAGCGGTACCAATGCGACTGCCAGCGGCACCAGCGCCACCGCCGGCGGCACCAGTAGCGCCGCGTACGGCCACAGCGCGTCGGCCACCGGCAATTTCAGCACGGCGACAGGCTACAGCGCGTCGGCCAGCGGCCTGAACAGCGTCGCCACCGGCAACTTCGCGCTTGCATCGGGCGCATCCAGTATTGCCAGTGGTGACCGGTCGCTTGCAACCGGTCCGCTCAGCACCGCCACGGGCGCGCTGTCCAACGCCTCGCAGAACCAGGCGAGTGCCTACGGCTACAACAGCCAGGCAACCGGTATTGGCTCCCTGGCTTCGGGCGGATTCACCGTGTCGAGCGCGTTTCTGTCCACGGCGGTGGGCTACGGCTCGCAGGCCACGGCGGATAACGCAACTGCGATCGGACGCTCCGCAATCGCCAGTGCACTCAATTCCACGGCGCTTGGCCGCAGCGCCAGCGCGACCGTGGACAACAGCGTCGCACTGGGCTTCGGCTCACAGGCGACCCGCATCAACACGATTTCTGTCGGTACCACCGCGGTCGGCGGCCAGCGCCAGATCGTCAACGTCGCCGCCGGCACGCAGCTGACCGACGCGGTCAACCTGTCGCAGCTCAACGCCGTCGCCCTGGTCGCATCAACGACCAGCCAGTACTTCAAGGCCACGGGTGCCGGCACCGCCGTCGCCAGCGGCACCGACGCCACCGCCTCGGGTTCGGCCGCGGCGGCGACTGGCGCGTCAAGCACTGCCAACGGCGCCAACTCCGTTGCCTCCGGGATCGGCAGCGTGGCGCTCGGGTCGGGCTCGATCGCCGACCGGGGCAATGCGGTCTCCGTTGGCAGCGCTACCACTCAGCGCCAGATCATCAACGTCGCTGCCGGTACCGCCGGCACCGACGCGGTGAACGTCAACCAGCTCAATGCTGTCGCCGCGGTCGGTGCAACGACCAGCCAGTACTTCAAGGCATCGGGTACCGGCACCGCCGTTGCCGGCGGCACCAATGCCACGGCGTCGGGGTCGGCCGCCAGCGCTACCGGCGCGTCCAGTACCGCGACCGGTTCCAACAGTGTTGCCAGCGGCGTCAACGCTTCGGCCTTTGGCAGTGGCGCGTCCGCCACCGCGACTTCAAGCGTTGCCCTGGGTGCCGGTTCGGTGGCCACCCGCGCCAACTCGGTCTCGGTCGGCAGCGTGGGCGCCGAGCGTCAGATCACCAATGTCGCTGGCGCCACCCAGGACACCGACGCGGTCAACCTGTCGCAGGTCAAGACGCTCACCAGTGCGCTCGGTGGCGGTGCGAACTTCAACGGCGGCGTGTTCACGGCTCCGACGTATGCGATCCAGGGTACGAACCACAACACCGTGGGTAGCGCGTTCACCAAGGTGGACAGCGAATTGACCGGTCTGAAGAGCTCGGTTGCGGGTCTGTCTGCCGGTGGCGTGCAGTACGACGACGCGAGCAAGGCAACCATCACCCTGAAGGGCGCCGCTGGCACCCGCATCAGCAATGTCGCCAATGGCGTTGCTGCGACAGATGCTGTCAATAAGGGCCAGATGGATGCAGGTGACGCGGCGACCCTGGTCTCGGCCAAGGGCTATACGGATACACGGGAAACTGTGCTGCGCAGTGACTACGCCGCGGCCGATGCCGCGACACTGGCCACCGCTCGCACCTACACCGACACCACCGCCACCAAGACCCTGACCAGTGCGAACGCGTACACCGATCAGAAGTTCCAGACCCTCTCGCTCGATTTTGCCGGCTTCCGTGGCGAGGTGAATGACCGCTTCGAGCGTACGGACAAGCGCATCAACCAGGTGGGCGCCATGGGCGCGGCAATGGCCAACATGACGGCCTCGGCGGCCGGTGTGCGCTCCCAGAACCGGATCGCAATTGGCGTTGGCAACTACAGCGGCGAAAACGCCTTCGCGTTCGGCTACCAGCGGGCGGTGTCCGACCAGATGGTGATCACGGTAGGTGGCGCGATCAACGGCGACGAAACCGCAGTGGGCGCGGGTGCAGCAGTTGGCTGGTAATACTTAACTGCATCGTGCAGCTCGCCTGACATCCTCAATACTCCAAGGATTCGACTCATGAACCGCAACACGAAGAACTTCCGTATCCGCGTGCTGACCGCGATGGTCACCACCGCGTTGGGCACCGGCGCCGCCATGGCCGCCGAGACCATCGAACCAATCGTCGCCAGCAGCGAGGCTTCGGCCGCCACCGGCACCGTGATGTCCAGCGAGCGCCTGATTGTTAGCTACAAGAACAAGGCGCTGAGCCCATCGCTGAAGCTGTCCACCGTCAATGCCGCGGCCCGCCGCGCGCGCGCCGGCCAGCTGGCCGTCGCCACCGCACGGGGCGCCTCCGCGCCTGCCGCCCCGACCGCCGCGGTTGTACGCCGGCTGGGTACCGGCGCCGAGCTGATGCGCCTGACGCAGCGCGTTAGCGCGGCGGAACTGCGCTCGATCGTCGCCGAGATCGCCGCCGACCCGGCGGTGGCCTATGTGCAGGTCGACCAGCTGCTGCAGCACACCGAGATGGAGCAGCCGCTGCTGGTGCCGAACGACCCGGGCTACGCATCCAATCAGTGGCATCTGAAGGCCACCCCGGGCGGCGCTAACGCCGAGCCGGCGTGGAACATCGCGACCGGCACGGGCGTCATCGTGGCGGTGCTGGATACCGGCATCGTGCCGCACCCGGACCTGGACGCGAGCATGCTTCCCGGTTACGACTTCATCACCGACGCCTTCGTCTCCCGTCGTGCGACCAACGCCCGCGAGCCCGGCGCCTACGACTACGGCGACTGGAAAGCTGCTGGTGAGTGCGGTGCAGGCTCGCCCGCCAGCAACAGCTCGTTCCACGGCAGCCACGTGACCGGCACCGTCGCCGAGCAGACCAACAACGCCAACGGCATGGCGGGCGTCGCGTTCAACGCCAAGGTGCTGCCGGTGCGCGTGCTCGGCCGTTGCGGCGGCTACACCTCCGACATCGCCGACGCGATCATCTGGGCTTCCGGCGGCACGGTTGCCGGCGTGCCGGCCAACACCAATCCAGCCGAGATCATCAATATGAGCCTGGGCGGCAGTGGTCCCTGCAACCCGACCACCCAGGCGGCCATCGACATCGCGGTCACCAACGGCACCACCGTGGTCGTGGCAGCCGGCAACTCCAATGGCGAGGTCGCGAACTTCAGTCCGGCCAGTTGCAACAACGTGATCTCGGTCGCTGCCGCTGGCGTCACCGGCGCGCGCGCGTCGTACTCCAACTACGGCACTGGCATCGACCTGGCAGCGCCGGGCGGTGGCGGCGCCGTGGATGGCGATCCGAACGGCTACGTCTGGCAGGCGCGAAACAGTTCGGCGACCTCGCCAAACCTGGGCCTCCCGGTCTATTCCGGTTTCACCGGTACCTCGATGGCTGCCCCGCACGTGGCCGGCGTCGCCGCGCTGGTGCAGAGCGCCCTCACCACACCGCTGACTCCGGCCCAGATGGAGCTGTTGCTCACGTCCAACACCCGTTCTTTCCCGGTTACGCCCGACCGCGTGATCGGCACCGGCCTGCTCGACGCCAAGTTGGCGCTCGATGCGGCGCTGCTGCCGCCGGGCGAGATCCCGGTGACCGTTCTGTCCAACAAGGTTGCCCGCACTGGCGTCAGCGGACCGGCCGGTGGCAGCAAGATGTACAGCATCAGTGTGCCGGCCGGCGTAGGCCTGCTCAACCTGATGACGTACGGCGGAACCGGAAACGTCAGCCTGTACGTCAGCCGCGACGTCAAGCCGACCACCTCCGCCTACGGCTTCCGTTCGGCGCGTCCGGGCAACAACGAAACCGTGCGCATCTCCGCTCCGGCTGCGGGCACGTACTACATGCTGGTGGTCGGTGAGACCAACTTCGGTGGCGTCTCCGTGCAGGCCCGCATCGACTGATCAAGGGCGCGACATGGCGACCGTGGCGACACGGTCGGCCGACAAAAACCCCGGCTTCGGCCGGGGTTTTTTTTTGGATCTCGGATTATTGGGGGATTGGAGCGGCCGCGCGCCCCTGATTCCGCACCTGCCCTTACCTACCGCTTGCTCGGGCCGCGGGCACGAGACGGTGCCCGGAGGTCGGGGGCAGGGGCGCGACTCTTGCCGTATGGCGCAGGCATGTACCGCCAGTATCACCTGCATGGCTCTTACGTAGTCGAGCACTCCGACATTTGCGCGTTCCTCAACCCGGCCAGTCCTGTGTGGGCTCTCCTTCCGGCATGAACCGCCATACGGCTCGGCTAAACTCGCGCTTCTTTTATTTCCGGTGAACGCGCATGCGCATCCGTGTCTTGACGCTCCCCCTACTGGCCGGTGTGCTGGTCCTGGGCGCCTGCAAACGCAATGAGCCGCAGGCAGTTGTGCCAGCGGCGGCGACGCCCGCAGGCACGACCCTTCCCAAGCCGACCGCCGCCGCGACGGGCGCCGCCGACGACAACCTCAACGCCGTGCTGTGGGTGCAGACCTCGGCGGAATATCAGGCGGCGAGCCAGACCGTGTACCGAGCCGCCGCCGACAAGCTCGATGCCGCTCTCAAGGAAAAGAACTGGGACGCATTGGTGACCGGCGAACGCGGCAACGCCGCGGGCGGGCTGAAGCCGGCGGTGATCATGGACGTCGATGAGACCGTGCTCGACAACTCGCCGTACCAGGCGCGGCTGGTGCGCGATGGCAAGGAGTTCGACGATCTCAGCTGGGACGCCTGGGTCGCCGAGAAGAAGGCCAAGCCGCTGCCGGGCGTGGTCGACTTCGCCAAGGCGGCCAGCGCCAAGGGCGTGACCATTCTGTATCTGTCCAACCGCGCCGAGCACCTGCAGGCGGCGACGCTCGCCAACCTGCGCAGCGTCGGCATGCCGGTGGCCGACGACAGCGTGTTCCTCGGCCTGGGCACGTTCGTCGAGGGCTGCGAGCAGAACGGCAGCGAGAAGAACTGCCGGCGCCAGCTGGCCGGGCGCAATTACCGCGTGCTGATGCAGTTCGGTGACCAGCTCGGCGACTTCGTGCAGATCGTCACCAACACCCGCGACGGTCGTGCCAAGCTCGTCGACGAACACCGCGACTGGTTCGGCGAACGCTGGTGGATGCTGCCTAATCCGACCTATGGCTCCTGGGAGCCGGCGCTGTTCAACAATGCCTGGGACCAGCCCCGCGAGGCGCGCCGCAGCACCAAGCGTGCGGTACTGGACGTGGCGCCGTAAGGCCCAGGGAAGACTTGGCTCAATCGATAATGCGCCCTCGCTTGGGTTGACGTCCCTCGCCACGGGAGGTGCCGCGTGGATGCGTGCACCTCTTGGCCGCCAAGGGACAACCCTAAAGGAACGGGTGCCGCGAGCTTCGCTCGGACCGCGTCGGGACTTACGCGCGGTTGCAAACCTCCGCGCCCATGATCACCGCGGCCGGCGCGCACCGATGTCGACCCGCACGGCTTGCCGCACGGTGACCTCGATGCTGCGCTGTGCGGTTGCCTCATCGAACGACCACGGCAGCGGCAGATTGTCCGACACCACGCTCAGGGTGTGTGGGCCCACGGCAACGCGCGGGAACTCGAAGTTGCCGGCGCTGTCGCTACGCACCGAGTAGCGCCCGTCCAGGACCACGGTCACGTTGATCGCGGGTAGCTCGGACGCGGCGCGCACGCCATCGCCGTTGTCGTCGAGGTACAGGCTGCCCGCGACGCTGCCGACCGCAGCACCCGGCGCGCCGCCGATCACCGCCAGCGGCTGGCCGGCTTGGCGCTCGTAGCGCAGGGTCAGGAACAGCGAGCGCTCGCGCGGGATCGAAATGAACGGCGTTTCGGTGACCAGGGGATCAAGGATAAACGGCGAGCGCCGCGAGCCTTCGCTCTGGTACAGCGTCGTGGACAGCGCCCAGTGCGGGCTGATGCGCCAGTTCACGGCCAAATTGAGATCGATGCCGCGGTGCGCATCGGGCCCGCTTGCGTGTGTCCAGCGCGCGGTGCCATCGAACGAAAGACGATCGGTGAGGTCGCGGCCGCCGTTGAAAGCCAGCGTGGTGGTGTTGCTCGTGGCTTCGCCCGCATGCGTCAGCGCGCCGTAGGCGATCGAGGCCGAAAGACGCGAGCCTTGGCGCAGGTCGAATGCCTGGTCCAGGCCCACCTGCCAGCTGTCGCCACCGCCGCCACTGGCCTGATCGAGTTGCACCCGGGACTGGCCCCAGTGCGTGCGCTTGTCGACGAACAGCTGGGCGCCGTGCGACAGGTCCGGCGCGCGCCGGACGCTCAGGCTGCCGCCGTAACCCAAGGTGCTGTTGGCCTGGTAGCGCGCGAAGCCGGTTGCGTACTGGCCATCGAAGCCGTTGCCCGAAATCGATTGCAGGGTGTCGAGGCCGGCGTTCCAGAGCCAGCGACCGTACTGATAGCCGATCCGGTAGTAGCCGCCCTCGATGTCGTTGTTGATCGGCAGCGAACCCCAGGCGAGCCCTGGCTCGAGCCGGAATACGCCGTAGTTGTGGGTGTAGCGGCCGCGCCGCGCGCTCGCATCGACCCAGGCACCAGCGGCTTGACCGAGATCGCCATCGCTCGACAGCAGATTCAACTGCACGCTGTCGCGCCCGCCCTGCCAGTCGACGGCGGAGTGCAGTGCGCGCGTGTCGCCGTTGGTCAGCACCGCCTCGCCCAGATCGTCGGGGACGATGCGACCGTGGGTGCCCAGGAACGCGGCGGTGCCGGTCCAGCGTGGCGACCACGACCACTGCGCGCCGAGCGAGCCAACCTCACCATCGGCGACGTCGAAGCCGAGCACGCGGGATCCGCTGTAGATGCCGGCCCGGCCGAACGCGCCCTGAAGCTGCAGCTTGCTGCTGGCCTGGGTCCAGTCGCTGCTGACACCGGCAAACGGCACCGTCGGTAAATAGAACCGGTACTGCTTGCGCTGCAACGGCAGCGATGGGGTGTTGAGCACGCCCAGGCCGTTGTCGACGCGCCAGCCGCCGTCCAGATGCAGGTAGCGTTGCCACAGCGTGGCGCTGCCGCCGATCCCGTCGTCGTCGGCAAACCGTTCGCGGTCGCTGCGGAACAGGGTCGCATCGAGGGAAAAACTGCCGAGGGTTGCGGTCTCCCAGAAGCCAGTGGCCGCCAGCCCTTGCTCGTCGAAGCTCTCCTCACCGCGCTCGGTGTGGCTGTGGCTGAGTTCGACCCGCAACGAACGCGGCAGGCCGTCGCTGTCGACAACGTCGTCTTCGTCGGGCGGCAGCGCCTGCAGGCTCTCGGGCGCAATGATGCGGTCCTGATACGGGGTGGTGGGCGGCTGCGCGCGCGCTGCGGGGCAGGCAAGCGCGGTAGCCACGCTGACGGCGAGCGCCAGCGGCATAGGCAACCCGCGCGCCGTCATTGCGTGACGGTCGTGGCGATGTCGATACGCTGCGAGCCCCAGTCCAACCGGCCCTTGAGCACCAGCGGATAGACGATCGCCGGCGCCGGAGTTCCCGGGCTTTCAGCCTCGGGCGTGAGCACGACCCCACGTGTCTCGCCGGCCAGGATCGGCAGGTTGGACGGCGCGAACGTGAAGCTGCGTCCGCTCGCATCCTTGCCGTCGACCAAGCCTTCCATGCGTCCGTGCGCGTTGCCGCTGTTGCGCAACCGCAGCATGGGCAACACGCGGCCTTCGATGGTCTGCACCTGGCTGCCGACGACGTCGAACTTGGCGGCGGCATCGCCGATGGTGAGGTAAACGATGATGCCGATCCGACCGGACACCGGCACTGGCACTGCGCCCTTGGCGGTTTCCGGCTCGCCTTCGAGCATGATCGCGAAACGGCATTCGCCGCTCGGGGCATTGGCGGGTATGGCCACCTCGAAGCGGTAGCGGCGCTTGGTGTTGGCCGCGACCACAATCTCGGGCGCCTCGATCCCCACCCAGGGCCGGCAGCTGCTCGGCGCCAACGCATCGGAGAACACCGCCGATGCGCTCGGGTCGAGCTCCCAGTCGGCGGTCTTGAGCACGTACTTGGCGCGCTGGGTCGAGACGTTGGTGATCTCCACGACGTTGCGGTAGACCGCACCGGGCTTGACCACGTCTTCGAACCGCGGCGGCGTCACCAGCGCAGAAAACCCCTGTGCGCCGACCGCGGCCGACAGCATCAGGCCACACACGGCAACCAGTGTCCGGTGGACGAGCCGCACCATCATGGCGACTCCACGTCGATTTCGAACGAAAACTTGAGTTGCTCCGATCGCACCAGCTTGCCCCCGTCCGCGCGAATCAGCAGGCGCTGAGTATCTTCGATAACCGCGCTTTGGATCAGACCGACATAGACCAGTGCACGTTCACCATCGCGCAGCGCGCCCGGCAATAGCCGGCCGCGCGTGCTCCAGGACACGTTTACCGGGCCGGCGGGCTGGGCGGGCAGGGTCATGTAAATCCGCCCCTGGCGGCCTTGCCAAGCGGAAACGTTGAGGCGCACCAGCACGGTGACCTCGCCCGACACCATCGGCCGCTGGCCTGGCTGCGGCGCGCCCTGTTCCCAGCGCATGCGCACGTTGCCGCCAACCACTTCGCTGCTGCTGTCGTCGACCGGGAACGTCTGCGCGTGCGTGACCAGCGGAACCGCCAGCCCCACCACAATCACCAACACGGCCGGGATCCAACGCGTCATGGCGCCGTCAGCGTGTAGGTGATCGTGCCGACGTAAGTGCCGGCCGCCATCACCGTGTCGTTGTCATAGAAAAAGCTGTGGCAGCTTTCCTGCCAGTTGTTGACCGGAAAGGTCGCGATGTTCTTGGCGACGTCGCCGAACCGGTTGTCCGCGATTGGCTGCGTCGCCGCGCCATCGCCGATGCCGCTTGCGGTCCAGCGGATCTGCGAGAACGCGATGGTGCTGGTGCCGTTGCTCAGCGGCGCGGTAACGGTGGCCGTCAGCGACGCATTCCCCTGGCCGTTGCCGCCGCGGTAGAAACCGCCGATATAGGTCTGGCCGGTAGTGCAAAACGCGAAGCCGTCATAGTCGCTGGTCCCGCGCGACGTGCTGCTCATTGCCTGGTCCGCGCCGGTCAACAGGTCGGCCGCTGGCACCGTGACGGCCACGGTGTTGACCGCGCCGCCACTCTGCGGGGTGCCGCCGTTGTCGTAGCTGGCGGCACTGAATGCCCCATCGCCGACGCGCAGATAGACCGACTTGCTACCCGGGCTGATGCCGACCACAAACGCGTGCGCATCGGCCGCCACCGCGCCGGCCAGCACGGACAACACGATGAGACGGATCGAGTGACGTTTCATGGGCATCTCCACCAACAAAAAAACCGGCCGGAAAGCGGCCGGTTCCCGAGTTTGCTAAGCGTTGAGCCTGCTGCGTGCGAGCCTACCGCTTACGGCATCGAAGCGGTATAGGTCACGCGGCCGTTGTTGGTGTCCACGCCGCCGTACGTACCCGGGGCGACGATCGCGTTGTTGGCGTAGCTGAACGTCCAGCGGGCATCACGCACGGTGATCTTGGAACCCTGGGTCGGGGCCAGCACCACCGGGGCGCTGGCACCGTCGGCCAGTACCGGGGCGGCCAACAGGGCGCCGGCGGTGATCGGGGTCGCGGCCGTCAGGATCTGGCTGTAAGGAATGGTGTCGCCAGCGCCATTGCTCAGCGCGCCGCCGGTGGTCGCCAGCAGGGTGATGTTGCCGTTGTTGCCGCGCACCTGGGCGGTGACCGCGCCCGGGGCGGTGCCGTCGCCGCCGGTGCCGGCCACGACCGAGCTGTCACCCAGCTGGGCTGCGGTCGGGGCGAAGTCGACCAGGTTGATCGTGGCGCTGTCGGAGCCCACGCGCAGGAACAGGATGCGCGGGATGGTGACGCGGAAATCGAGCTTGGCCGTCGCCGGGTTGGCGGCGCCGTTGATGAACTGCGACTCGGCCTGCGCCACCAGCGGGAAAGCGGCGATCAGGGCGGTGGCGAGCAGGGTGGTCTTGAAGAGGTTCATGAAAAACTCCGGGGCAGAAGGGGCTGGTCTATCCCGGCGTATCTGCCGGTTCGTAGGTGCTTACGCAGGTGACTTACGCAGAATCCGTGCCAACTCTTGACGGCGCGGGCCGGCGATTGTGTCACAGGCCTACCGTGACGCACGCACGGTCTACTGAACGCCCGATTTCACCGGGCTGTAGGGCATTTTTCCTAGCCAAATGGACCGGATCGGGCCGCGCGTCCAGGTTTGCTGTGACGGCCTGCACGCAATCCCGCCGTTTTCGCTGCATTTCGGCGGTTTCAGGCGATTACTGCCACTGCACGTCAGGTCCCCCGACCGTGCGCCCCGTCCGAATATTCTGCGACGCCGTCGGCTTGCCGGTTCCGGTCGCCCCGGCCAAGATGGCGGACGCGACTGGGGAGCCGCCTGCATGTTCTCGTTCCACCGCCTTTGGGTCGTGTCGCTGCTGTTCGGACTGGCCGCGCTGGCGGCCTGCGATCGCCCGGACCGCGCCCGTGCGCAACACGAGACCGCCGCCGCCGAGCCCACCCAAGCCGTCACCCGCCTGGTCCAAGACCTGCGCCGTGACGACCTTGCCGCCTACGCCCGTCACGCCGTTCCGCCGGCCTTGCACGGACGGCTCGAGGCGGCCTGGCGCGAGGGCCGCAGCCGTTGGCCGCTGACCGAACTGCCCCTGCACGCACGCCTGCCGGGCATGCTGAACACGCTTTCCGCGCCGGGGGCGGAAAAGGCCCTGCCGGCGATTTACCAGCGCCAGTTTGCGGGCGCCCACGGTGAACTGCGCTCGGCGGCGGCCACGCTCGGCCTGTTCGCGGTGCAATACCTGCGGCGCGAGGGCGACTACAGTGCAGCCGAGCGTGGCCACTACATCCAGCTGGTCGGCGCGCTGAGCCAATGGGGCAAGCGCGCGCCACTGGGCGATGCCGGTCGGGCCAAGACCGCGATCCCGCAGCTGGTTAGCGCCGCGCGGCTGACCGGGCTGGGCGAGGAAAGCCGCTGGGGCGAGTTCGGGATGGACCGCAGCCTGCGCCGGCTCGGCCCGTTCTTCGGCCGCTTCAAGCATGTGTTGCAGGACTACGGGCTGGATCTCAATGCTGCGTTGGACAGCGTCCAGGTCAGCCTGATCGAACGCAGCGGCAGCACCGCCCTGGTGCGGTTGCGCTACACCGTCGACGGGCGGGAGGTCGATGCCCCCGTGCATGCCGAACGCATTGACGGCCAGTGGTACCTGACCGATGCCGTGCGCCATGCGCGGGCGCAGGCCGCCGCGCCGATGGCAGCAAATCCCGTCCCCGCTGCCCGGCCCACGCGCTGAGAGCGCCCTCGACGGTTGCCAGACGCGGCGGCACCGTAGCGAATCGGCATAATCGCCGGATGCCGAACCAGACCCCGCTGCCTTTTCCCGCCGCCGACGCCCCCGCGCCGGCGACCTTGCCCGACGCCGCGGCGCCCAGCGGGGCCGTGTCGGCGACGATCGACAGCGACTACACCCCAGCACAATCACCCAAGCCAACCGACCCCGCGTCGGCGTATGCCGCGCCAACGGAAGCATCCCGCGCGCGCGAACCCGATCCGGCCCAGGCCGAGCTGCCGATCACGCCGATTTTGCCGCTGCACACCGATGTACGGCCGTCGGCGCCGGCACGCCGGCCGTGGTGGGCGCGCGTGCTCGGCCGGCTGATGGCGCCCTGGGTCGCACTCACGATCGAACCACCAGCCCCCGAGCGCGCGCTCGATAGGAACGCCGGCCCGGTCTGCTATGTGCTCGAGGACTACGGCCTGTCGAACGCATTGATCCTCGAGCGCGCGTGCGTGGAAGCCGGCCTGCCGTCGCCGCTGCAACCCCTGCCGGGCGATCCGCTCGGCCGCAAGCGGGCGTACGTCGCGCTGTCGCGCCGCAACGTCAACGCGCTCGCACCGCCCGGTCCGCCGTCGGCTAAAACACATTCCGGATCGCTCGCGCGCCTGATCGACGCGCACCGCCTCGACCCAGCGCTCGACGTGCAACTGGTGCCGGTGTCGATCTTCGTTGGCCGCGCGCCCGACCGCAGCAGCGGGTGGTTCTCGGTGTTGTTCTCGGAGAACTGGACCCTGGTCGGCCGCTTCCGCCGCCTGCTCGCGATCCTGCTCAATGGCCGCAGCACGCTGGTGCGGTTTGCGCCGCCGGTGTCGATGCGCGGCGTCGTCAGCGAAGGCTTGCCCGCCGAGCGCACCGTGCGCAAGCTCGCGCGGGTGTTGCGCGCGCACTTCCGCCGCATCCGCGCCACCGTCATCGGCCCGGACCTGTCGACCCGTCGCCTGCTGGTCGATCGCGTGCTCGCCGCGCAACCGGTCAAGGATGCGATCGCCGCGCAGGCCCGGCGCGACAAGATCACCCAGGCCGAGTCGTGGAAACGCGCGCACGCGCTGGTGTGGGAGATCGCCGCCGACTATTCGCACCCCGTGGTGCGTTCGCTGAGCTTCGTGCTCGCGCCGGTGTGGAACCGCATCTACCGTGGCGTGCTGGTGCATCACCTCGATCGACTCAAGCAGGACGCACCTGGGTTCGAAGTGATCTACGTTCCCAGCCACCGCAGCCACATGGACTACCTGCTGCTGAGCTACCTGCTGTACACCCGCGGCATCGTGCCGCCGCACATCGTCGCCGGGATCAATCTCAACCTGCCGGTGATCGGCGCGGTGCTGCGCAAGGGCGGCGCGTTTTTCATCCGCCGCAGCATCCGCGGCAATGCGCTGTATTCGACGGTGTTCCGCGAGTACATGGCGCAGTTGATGTCGGGCGGTTATTCGATCGAATATTTCATTGAAGGCGGGCGCTCACGCACTGGCCGGCTGTTGCGACCCCAGGGCGGGACCCTGGCGATGACCGTGCGCGCATTCCTGCGCCAGCCGACCCGGCCCGTGCTGTTCCAACCGGTCTACATCGGCTACGAAAAACTCATGGAAGGCACCAGCTACCTCGACGAACTGTCGGGCAAGCCGAAGGAGAAGGAATCGATCTGGGCGCTGCTGGCCGGCATCCCCAAGGTATTGCGCAGCAACTACGGCCAGGTCGTGGTGAATTTTGGCGAGCCGATCCGGCTCAACGACGTGCTCGCCGAGCACGCACCGGAATGGACCGGGCAAGCGGTGCCGGAAGAAGAAAAACCCGCATGGCTGGCCAGCACCGTCGACGAATTGGCCGAGCGCATCCAGGTCAACATCAACCGCGCCGCCGACGTCAATCCGATCAACCTGCTGGCGCTAGCGCTGCTGTCCACGCCCAAGCACGCGATGGGCGAGGCCGACCTGCTCGCACAGATCGTGCTGTCGAAGCTGCTGCTGGCCGAACTGCCGTACTCCGACCGCGTCACCGTTACCCCGCACGCGCCAGCGGAAATCGTTGCCCACGGCGAGGAGATCAACGTGCTCACGCGCACCGCGCATCCGCTCGGCGACGTGCTCGGTGTCAGCGGCGACAACGCGGTGCTGTTGAGCTATTTCCGCAACAACGTGCTGCACCTGTTCACCGCGGCGGCGTGGATCGCGTGCTGCTTCCAGCACAACCGACGCATGAGCCTTAACGGCGTGCTGCGGCTCGGGCGTAGCGTGTACCCGTTTTTGCAGGAGGAACTATTCCTGCCATGGAGCGAGGACGAATTTGCCGAGCGCCTGGCCCGCACCGCCGACGTGTTTGTGCGCGAGGGCCTGCTCGAGTGGGCTAGCGACGGCGAAGACGGCGTCCTGGCGCGCAATGCCGGCCAGACCGACGAGGTGTTCCGCCTGCGCGCGATCGGCCACTCCTTGCAGCAGGCGTTCGAGCGCTACTACATCGCCATCTCAGTGCTGGTAAAAAACGGCGCGGGCACGCTTTCGGCCGGCGAGCTCGAAACCCTATGCCAACTTGCGGCGCAGCGGTTGAGTCTTTTGTACGCGCCGGCCGCGCCGGAATTCTTCGACAAGACGCTGTTTCGAAGCTTCATCCTGAAACTGCGGACGCTGCGTCTGGTGTGGGCCGACGACAACGGCAAACTCACCTTCGATGAAGGACTGGACGCGTGGGCCAAAGACGCCAAAGTCATTCTGGGCCGGGAACTGCGACACACCATCGAGAAGATCAGCCCCGAAGCGGGCAAACCGGCCGTCGCCGTGGCGGAAGACGCGTCGCTCTAGGGCGGGTTTCAACCCGCCATCACGGCACCGGTAAGTCGGTGAGACACGGCGAATAACCCGGCGTCTCCCATCGTCATTCCCGCGAAGCGGGAATCCGGTGACATACATCCTGGAACATCAAAGACGCAGGAGTCCTGTGTTGCAGGAATGACGGGCAACCGCCGGCTTGTTCCAAGCTCCCTCAAACCCCCGGCCCAACCCGCCATTCGCCCAATGCGATACCACCGGATCCATTGGGCGGTGAAGCCCTACGCCGGCTCGTCCGGGATCAACGCGCTTTCAAGCTTGGCGATGCAGTCCTTGAGCCACAACTTGCGCTTTTTCAGCCGTTTCACCGTTAATTCGTCCGCCTGGATGTCGGCGACGAGTCGATCTATTTCCGTATCGAGGTCGCGATGCTCGAGCCTGAGCTCGGCCAACTGCCGGGCGATGAGGACGGGATCATGGTTTTCACTCATGGGTCGAGCTTAGCCGCGCGCGAGGACCGCGTCATGACCGATGCCCAAGCAGGTGCGGCGGGACGTGGATCGCCCGGCCGCACCCTGGTCGTCAGTTGAACTTGAACTGCGCTGGGTGCGCTTGGCCATCACCGAGGTCGAGGTTCAACCGTCGGCACGTCGCCCGATAACCCACCGCAGCCGCCCAGTCGAGCTGGTAATAACCGTTGCCCAGGTTTTGCAGCTGGCTGTTGGCGCCGCCGTAGACGGAGATCCGGTTCTCGACGGCGCTGGGGCAAGCGATCGCCGTCGTGCCGATCGCCGCCGTGCCCAGGTTGCTCACCGGCGCACCCTGCGCATCGACCAGCCGCCAGCGGACCGGCACCGACCGGCCGGCCTTGAGCACGTTCAGCGTCGGCGGATTCTGCAGCGGCGAGCTGAAACCCACGAAGCCGTACACCACGCGGTAGGACGCGCCGGCGCTGGCGCTGTTGCCGGCGGCGTCAGTCACGGTGCAGCTCGCTGTCTTGCTGCCAACCGTGGCGGTCGCCAGTGGCGCGCATTGCTCACTGGCAATACCCGACCCTGAGTCGACGCCGTTCGCCGTGGCGCTGGTGGTGGCGTTGAGCAGTAGCGGGTTCGGCGACACGGTCGGTGCCAACAGTGGCGCGACGCGATCGATCCGCACCGTCACCGCGTTGCTGGTCGCACCATTGCCGGCCGCGTCGCGAACGATCAGCGCGCTGGACGTCGAGGTGCCCTCCGCGCTCATCGTCTGCGGGTTGCAGGCGGTGACAACGCCGGACAACGCATCGGCGCAAGTGAAACCGACCGTGACCGCCGTGTTGTACCAGCCGGAGGCGTTCGGTGCGGCCGTTGCGGCCGCCACGACGGTGGGCGCCGTGGCGTCGCGCTTGACCGTGACCGTGCGGCTGCTGCTGCCCCCCGTACTGGTCGCGGTGCAGGTGAAGCTGGCGCCGGCCGTGTCGGTGTTGAGGGTCACCGTATTGCAACCGGTGCTGGTGACGCCCGAATCCGCATCCGCGACCTGCCAGCTGATCTCGACATCACCGACGTACCAGCCATCGTTGCCGAGGGTACCGACCACGCTCGGCGTGACCGTCGGCGGGGTGATATCGACCACCCAGTCATGGCGGGCCGGGCTCGGGTCGCGATGGCCCGCGTGATCTACCGCGCGCACCGCGAAGGTATGCGCCCCGGGCGCCACCTCGACGGTGCGCGACGAGGCGCAAGCGACGAACGCGGCGCCATCGAGGCTGCATTCGTAGCTGGCGACGCCGGCCGTGGCGTCGTCGCCTGTGAAGGCGAAGGTCGCGCCGGTGCTGCTGCCGCTGGCCGGCGTGGCGGTGAACTGCGTCTCCGGCGGCGTGGCATCACGACGGATACTGACTGTCTTGGTCGCGGTGCCGCCGGCGCTGGTCGCGCTGCAGACGAAATCCCGGCCCGCGGTATCAATCCGCTGGCTGCCCATCTCGCAGCCGGGGGTGTTGTTGTAGTTGGAGTCGATGTCCTGGATCGCGAAGTAGACCAGCACGTCGCTGGTGTACCAGCCGTTGCTGCCCTGCCCACCGGAGACGCTATCGGTGATCACCGGCGGGGTGGTGTCGACGACGAAGTCGTACTCCCGCGGCGTCGCGTCCCGATTGCCTGCGGCGTCGACCGCGCGCACATAGAACGTGTGCAGGCCGTGGGCGAGGTTGTCGTAGCGCTTGGGCGAGCCGCACGGCGCGTAGGCACCGGCGTCGAGCCGGCATTCGTAACCGGCCACACCCGACGTGGCATCACTGCCGTCGAACTCGAAGCTGGCAGTGGTCGCATTGCTGGCGAACACCGGCATCGCGATCAAGCGGGTGTCGGGGGCGACGGTGTCGCGGCGCACGGCCACCTCCCGACTTGTGGTACCACCCTGGCTGGTCGCCTTGCAGTAGAAGGTCGCCTGCAGCGCGTCGGTGCTCAACGTCGCTGTTTCGCAGCCGCTGGTCGCGGTGATCGGCGATTCGTCGTCGCCCAGGTGCCACGCGATCGTGACGTTGCCGATGTACCAGTCGTTGGTGCCGAGGGGGCCGGAAACGCTGGCGGTGATCTTCGGCGCGGTGGCGTCGGCCAACCAGCGCTGGATCAGCGGCTCGCTGCGATGGCCGGCGGCGTCCACGGCGCGGATCTGCATCTCGTGCTCCCCGGACGCGAACGCGCTCTGGAGCGGCGAGGTGCAGGGCGCGAACGCGGCGCCGTCCAGGCTGCATTCGAACCCGCCCACACCCGAGATCGGGTCGTGGCCTTCGAACTCGAACCTAGCCAGAGCACCCGTGCTTTCGAACGCCTGCAGCACGATGTGGGGTGGGAGCAGATCCACCTTGACATGCAGATCGTTGAAGCTGAAGCCGCCGGCGCTCTCCGCGTGGCAGAAGAACCCAGCATCTGTTGTCTCGTTCTGCACCCGGGCCGGATCGCAGCCGATGCTTCTGAGGACTTCCGATTCCGCATCGGTCACCGACCACTGCACGTCCACCGGGCTCGTGTACCAGCCGTTCTCGCCGTCCGTGCCGGCGACCAACGGTTCGATCACGGGCGGCGTGTCGTCGATCGACAGCACATAATCACGCCGGACCGCGAAGCCGTTGCGGTCACGGCCCTCGACCGTGATCGGGTAGCGGCCGGTCTCGTGCCACGAGCCGTGCAGCGAGCCATCGGGCTCCAAACGAATACCGAGCGGCAGGGTGCCGGCGACAATCGCGTAGCGCGGCTCCTGCACCGGATGCGACGATTCGCTGCGCAGGTTGAAGCGCACGTCGACCCATTGCCCCGGACGCACGCCCCGCAGGTGGTCGGGATCGAGCACCAGCCTCGGGCTCATCCATGGATCGCCCCAGCATGCGCGGCTGCCGTCGGTGCGGATCGCGCAGCTGTGGCTCCGGCCCGCCGACACGGCAACAAACGTGCCTTCGGGCGCGCGCAACTGGCCGTTCCAGTCCGCACCCCAGCACAGCAGGCGGCCGTCGGTGCGGATCGCGCAGCTGTGGTCGGTGCCGACCGACAGCGCGCGGAACGTGGCGAACTCGGGGTTGGAGAGCGGATCGTAGTTGTAGGGATCGCCAGGCGGCGGGCTCATGCCCCAGCATTTGATGTGCAGATCACTGTCGAGACCGCAGCTGTGGCGTTCGCCGGCCTGGATGGTCAGGAAGCGCCGCTCCGGTGGCAGCGGCGGGACGGTACTCTGGCCATTACCGTCGTAGCCCCAACATTTGCCCGAGCCGTCGGCGGCGACGCCGCAGCTGTGCACGAGGCCGGCGCTGAGGTTACGGAACACGCCCTCCGGCGCAAGCGTCTTGCCGTTGGTTTCGCGCCCCCAGCACTGCGCACGCCCATCCAGGGCCAAGACCGCGCAGCCGTGCTCGTAGCCGAGGTCGAACTGGCGCAGCGGCTCGAAAGGCAAACCTTGCTGGAGGCTGTCGTTGGTGCCAAAGCACTGCAGACGGCCGTCTTCGTTGCGTCCGCAGGAAAAGCCCTGGCCGCTGGCAGCGGCACTGAAGCGCGCCCACGGCGCCGGGTCCGGCTGGAACCCGCCCCAGCAGGTCAAGCGGCCTTCCGGGTTTACCTGGCAATGGTGCGCGTCGCCGGCCGCGAGTTGGCCGACGCCAAACACGCCCTCGAACGCCCGCGGCGGCGGGCCGTACTGGCTCCCCCAGTTCACGCTGCCCCAGCATGCGATTTGGCCATCCATGCGCACGCCGCACGCGTGATGCACGCCGGCGCTGATCGCAACGAAGCGATCCTGTGGCGGCGTGCTCTGCCCGCCCCAGTTCTCGCCCCAACACTGCACACGGCTATCGGTGCGCAGGCCGCAGGTGTTGAACGCACCCGCGCTGATCGCAGTGAACAGCTCAGCAGGCGGCGTGGCTTGGCCGCCGCCGTTATCGCCCCAGCACTGGACGCTGCCGTCGGCGCGCAGGCCGCACGCATGGCGTGCTCCGGCGGTTACAGCGATGAAAGCGCCCGCGGGCACCGTTGCCGGATCGATGCCACCCCAGCACTCGGCGCGGCCGTCGGCGCGTAGGCCGCAGGCGAAGTCATCGCCCAGAGACAAGGCGGCGAAATCCCCGGCTGGCGGGGGCGGCAGCGTTGGTCCCCAGCCGTTGGCCGACCAGCACGCCACGTTGCCTTCGGGGTATTGCCACGGATGCGCGCGCGCGCGGACGCCGCAGGTATGCGAGGTGCCCGACGCCAGTGTGGTGAACGCGCCGCTCATCGCTGACGGCGGGGGCGGCGGCGGCGGTTCGCCTTCCTTCGCCGTATAACCGCTGCCCCAGCAGACCACGCTGCCGTCGCCGCGCAGGCCGCAGGTATGTTCGAAACCAGCGCTCAGCTCGATGAAGGTGCCCGGTGGTGGCGTCGCCTGGCCGCGGTAGTCGTCGCCCCAGCACGACGCGGTGCCGTCCTGGCGAAGGCCGCAGGTGTGGTTGATGCCGGTAGCGAGCACGCCGACGCCGCCGAATCCGTCGGGGATCGCACCCTCGTTGCGGATCTGCGCCATCGCGGGCAAGGCCAGCGTCCACAGCAGCCCAACCAAAGACAGACCACGCAGCGCGCGGCCGAGCAGATTGCTCATTCCAACCCCCATTCCCATTCCCTGCACGCGTAGGCCGCGCGTTAGCCAGGCCGGCGATCCGTGCCCCGAAGCACTCGGCGCGGGAAGTATGCCAGAGGAAATGCGACTGCCGTCCCACTATTCGCGGCCGGCGTTGGATGGCGCTGGAAAGGTACCGCGACGATCGCGACGTTAGAATGGGCGAGGCACCCCATCTGTTTCTTCCGGTCCGTGAGCCATCCGTCTGTCGCAGCGCAGCGGTCCGCAGCTGTCCGATTTCCATGCCCGCGGCGCCGGCGCCGTGTGGCTGGGCCAATCCCGCGGAACACCGATGCCAAGCGGCCACAACACCGTAGACGCGGCCTGAAGCCGCGCCCTTTCCCCTTTTGCAGGACTTTCGATGTTCTTTCGCAACTTGACCGTGTTCCGCTTTCCGACCACCACCAAGCTCGACGCTCTGGACACCGGCTTGGGCGAGTGCGTCCTCAAGCCGGTCGGCCCGATGGAGCTGTCCTCGCGCGGCTTCATCTCGCCGTTCGGTCGCGACGCTGACGAGTTATCGCATCGCCAGGGCGATGCACTGTGGCTCACGGTCGGCGGTGAGGAACGCCTGCTGCCCGGTTCGGTCGTCAATGACATGCTGGCCAAGAAGCTGGCCGAGATCGAGAAGAAAGAAGGCCGCAAGCCTGGTGGTCGCACCCGCAAGCGGCTCAAGGACGAGCTCATCGTCGACCTGCTGCCACGCGCGTTCATCAAGCCGACCCGCACCGACGCCCTGCTCGATCTGCAGCATGGGCTGGTGGTAGTCGACACCTCCAGCCGCAAGAGCGGCGAAAACGTGGTCAGCGAGATCCGCCGTGCGCTCGGCAGCTTTCCGGCGTTGCCATTGAACGCCGAAGTCGCGCCACGCTCGATCCTGACCGGCTGGCTCGCCGGACAACCGTTGCCCGACGGCTTCACCCTCGGCGACGAATGCGAGCTGCGTGATCCGATGGAACAGGGCGCGGTGGTCAAGTGCCAGCGCATGGCGTTGGAGGGCGCTGAAATCGACAAACACCTGGAGTCCGGCAAGCTGGTCACGCGACTGGCGCTGAACCTCGACGACCACGTGTCGTTCGTGCTCGGCGAGGACCTGGTGATCCGCAAGTTCAAGCTGCTCGACGGCGCCGTGGACAAGCTCGAAAACACCGAACGCGAGGACCTTCGCGCCGAACTCGACGCGCGCTTCGCGTTGATGAGCGCCGAGGTCAAACGCCTGTTCGTTGTGCTGGAAGGTGCGCTGAAGTTGTCCAAAGTAGACGCCTGACGCGCCGAGCGATTTCTGCTCGGCATGCTCTCCGCCATGATGCGCAGCGCGACGCCGAACCGCCTACGTGCCAAGGCCAGCGCTGCATGAGGTTGCGGAGTAGAACTCGGCACCACGGCGATCGCCGGGTATCCTGCGCGCATGACGAGTACGCGCGCATGTGGATGAGTCCGGCACGATGAGTCTGCTGCGCTTGTTCGCCCGCAAGTCCGCCCCCGTCGCGCGCACGATCACGCGCGACAGTTTTGCGGTCACCCTGGACGGTGGTCAGATCATTGACGTGTTGCGTGTCCGCGATCCCCGCGCGCGACGGATCAAGCTCAGCGTCGATGAGCGCGGTCCACGGCTGACGTTGCCATTGCGCGCCAGCGCCCTCGCTGGCGAGCGCTTCGTGCTCGAGCACAGCGATTGGCTTACGGCGGAGCTCGTCTCGGCCTGCACAGGCGTCGATCGCCTGCGCGCGCACGTCGACACGCGTGTGCCCCTGCGCGGCGCCACGGTGCCGGTGCAGTGGCGCAACGGTCGCACCCTGCAGCTGGAGCTCCATGACGACACGCTTGCGATCACCGCACCGGCAACTCCCACGGACGCAGCCGTACAGCGCGCCTTGCGCGACTTCTACGAGGCGCAGGGCCGCGCCGACATTGGCCGCTGGTTACCCCGCTACCTGCCAGGCCTGCCGCGCGCGCCGTCGCGCGTGCGCTTCCGCATGATGTCGTCGCAATGGGGCTCGTTGGCGCCCGATGGCGCGATGTCGCTGGACTTGGCGCTGGTGCTCGCACCACCGGCAGCGTTCGAGTACGTGCTGGTGCATGAGTTGTGCCATCTGATTCACGCGGACCACTCGCGGCGATTCTGGCGCGAAGTCGAAGCCCGCTGCCCGCACTGGCGCGACCAGCGCGCGTACTTCCGCAGCGAGGGCCGGCGTTTGAAGGCGACGCTGCATGCGCTGTGTGGCAAGGCACGGGCGGCGTAGCGCCCCGCGCTGAGAACTCTCGCCCCGGTGCCGTAACGCGGGAGCGTCGGGCACGCCACCGGTCTCGCCGCGGACCCCACATATCTACCCTGCGCCTATTCTTTTACGCCGGCCCGCAGCGACGCGCTTTCAGCGCGTAAAAAAATCACCAATCGCCGCCGCCACGCCCACGGGATCTTCCATATGCAGATGGTGGCCACCGGGCAGCACGATCAGCTCGCCGCGCGGCACCAGGCGCATGCGTTCGCGCCGCAGCAGGTCAGGCAGGTAGCGTTGCGCGGGATCGGCGTAGATCACCCGGGTCGGGCATTCGATCCCGGCGATCAGGGCCCGCACCTGGGGCTCAGTCATGCGGACCATCGACGGCAGGGTAAGGCGCGGGTCGCTGCTCCAGACAAAGCCGCCCTCCACCGGCACCAGGCCGCGCTCAACTAGAAGCCGCGCGACAGGTTCGCTGAGAGCGTTGGCGTTCATGCGCGCGCTCACTGCAGTGGCGATCTCGGGAATTAACCGCAGGGATTTTCCCGGCAGGGCGCGCGCCGCCGTGATCGCCTGGCGCAGGCGCTCGACCGTGCGCTCCGGCACCTCGGCCAGCGCGCCCAACGCCTCGATCGCGAGCAGGCGCTCGATCCGCTGCGGGCACGCCGCCGCGACCAAGCTCGCGATGCCAGCGCCCATCGAATGCCCGAGCAACGCAAAACGCTCCCAGCCCAGCGCGTCGGCGATGTCGAGCACGGTGTTGACCGACGCGGCGAACGAATAGTCCGCGCCCAGCGGCAGATGCGGGCTGGCGCCGTGGCCCGGCAGATCGGCCGCGACCAACTCGATCCCGGACAGATGCGGCGCCAGCGGCACGAAGCTGGCGGCGTTGTCGAGCCAGCCGTGCAGCGCGAGCACGCGCGGCGCTCCGGCCGCCCCGCCGCGCAGGCCGGCGATACGGCCGATCGCGGTGTCGAGGACGAATTCGTGCAAAACGATCCCGCCGCTCACGCCGCGTCGCCCTGGTTCCGCCGCGCAATCGCCGCCAGCGCCCGCGCATGCGCAACCGAGTCGTTGAGGCAGGGGATGTAGTGCAGGTCGCCGCCTTGCGCGGCGAATTCCGCGGCCAATAGCATCGCCACCTCCTCCAGCGTTTCCAGGCAGTCGACCGCGAAGCCGGGCGCGACCACGTCGACGCGACGCACGCCGCGCGCGGCGAGCGCGGCCAGGGTTGTGGCCGTAGCCGGCTCCAGCCACGGCTCACGCCCGAAGCGCGACTGGTAACTCAACGACCACGCGTCTGCACTCAATCCCAACGCTTGCGCAACCGCGCGCGCGCTGGCTTGGCATTGCTGTGGGTACGGATCGCCGCGATCGGCGAAGCGTTGTGGCAGGCCGTGGAACGAGAACAGCAGATGCTCGCCGGCACCGTGCGCTGCACGATCGTTGCGGATCGATTCGGCGACGGCGGCGACCCAGTCGGGATCGAGGTGATAGTCCTCGACCATGCGCGGTGACGGGCTTTCCACCGTGGCCAGCACGTCGGCGACCGCGGCCGTGGTCGAGGTGGAATACTGCGGATATAGCGGCAACACCAGCACCTGCGCGATGCCCTGCGCGCGCAACGCGGCCACGGTTGCCGCCAGCGCCGGCTCGCCATAGCGCATCGCGTGCACCACGCGCACCGCCGGCAGTTCGCGCTGCACGGCCTGCGCAAGGCGGCGCGTGTACACCGCCAGCGGCGAGCCGCCATCGGGGCCATGCAGCCACACGCTCGCGTACTTTTTCGCCACCTTGGACGCGCGGATCGGCAGGATCACGAAATGCAGCAGCGGGCACCACAGCCAGCGCGTCATGTCCACCACGCGGTAGTCGTGCAGAAATTGCCCGAGGTACCGCCGCACCGCGTGCGCAGTCGGGGCCTCGGGTGTGCCGAGGTTGACCAGCACCAACGCGGTCTGGGCCGCGGCAGTGAAGTCGACGGGTTCGGTGCTGACGGAAGCAGGCATCGGCATAGGATGACAGGTGCGGTAGGGCGGGCGAACACAGCGCGAGCCTAGCTCCCGTTCGATTCGCCTCGACCCGACGCGATCAGCGGGTCGCCATTGCAGCGGCGCACTGTTTGCAATCCTTGGTAAGGGCGACTGGTTCCAACGCGATTCATTGCAGCGTCACTAGCCTGAACCAACCGCCTCCGCTGCGGTCACGCATTCGACCCTTCCCCCGGAGTCCGCCATGCCCCTTTTGCCGCGCCTCGCCGTTCTCTTGGTTGCCCTGAGCGTCACCGCCACCGTCGCAGCCGGTCCGACCGAAGACGAACGCGCCCGCAATGCCGTGCGCGTGCTGACCGACATCCAGCAGGTACCGGACTCGGCCATTCCCGACAAGCTGCTCGACGAAGCGCGCGCGATTGTCGTCGTGCCCGACACCTTGAAGATCGGCCTGGTGATTGGCGGTCGCCGCGGCCACGGCCTGGTCTCGATCAAGAATCCCGATGGCACGTGGTCGAACCCGAGCTTCGTCAAACTCACCGGCGGCAGCATCGGCTTGCAGGCTGGAGTGCAGTCATCGGACGTGGTGCTGGTGTTCCGCAGCGATCGGGGCCTGGATTCGATCGTCAACGGCAAGATCACTCTCGGCGCCGATGCCGGCGTCGCCGCCGGCCCGGTGGGCCGCAATGCGTCCACGGCCACCGATGGCCAGCTCAAGGCCGAGATCTGGTCGTGGTCACGTGCCCGCGGCTTGTTCGCGGGCGTAGCGCTCGACGGCGCGGTGCTGTCGATTGACGACGCGGCCAACGAAGCCGTGTACGGCCGCGACACCACGCCGCGGATGATCTTTGAAGGCCGCGCCGGGGCGCCACCATCCAACGCCGTGGTCGATTTCCGCGACCGCCTCGAGGAAGCCACCGCCGCCGCGCGCGCCAGCCGTCACGATGAACCGGCGCCCGCATCGGCGCGCGTGCAGGCGACCACGCCGACAGCCGTTGCGGCGCCCCTGCCGGCCGCCGGGGATGCCCAGGCTCAACCGCAACCGTTCGAGACCGTCGACGGCGCAACCAAGGTCGAACCGCTGCCGTAACGTCGGGTGTGGGTGCGCGCCCGCCCCGACCGCGGAATGTCATGGCGCTGCGGTATCCTGATCGCCCCCACTTCCGACGAGCATGCCCATGGGCGGTTTTAGTCTTTGGCACTGGCTGATCGTGCTGCTGATCGTGGTGCTCGTGTTCGGCACCAAGCGCTTGAAAAATGTCGGCAAGGACCTCGGCGAGGCGGTCAAGGGCTTCAAGGACGGCGTGCAGGACGACACCAAGCCGTCAGCGCAGCTGCCCGACCCCCTCAGCGATGCCGCGCGCCGTGGCGATGCCCCGGTGGACTCGCCTGCGCCACGCAGCGACAGCGCCGACAACGACGACCGCCCGCGCTGAGTCGCGGGCGTTTCGTCTTAAAAAAAATCGCCGACTGCCATGTTCGACATCGGCTTCTCCGAACTGTTCGTGATTGCGATCGTGGCCTTGCTCGTGCTCGGCCCCGAGCGCCTGCCCAAGGCCGCGCGCCTGGCCGGCCTGTGGATGCGGCGCGCGCGCGCGCAGTGGTATTCGGTGAAGTCGGAACTCGAGAACGAACTGGCCGACGACGAACTCAAGCGCAGCCTGCAGCAGACGCGCGACGAGCTGCGCGACGGTTTGCGCCAGGCGCGCGATGGGATGCAGCAGGAAGCGCAGATGGTGCGGCGCGAGTTCCGCGGTGGCGACGCGGACGCGGCGCCATCGCTATCGCCCACTGCGTCAACTTCGCCCGCGCCCGTATCCGCGCCTGGCGACGGCAGTGCACCGCCGCATAACAACGACGCGTTGCCATCCGTCCATGACCACGATGACCGACGCTGAGCGCGATGCCGCCGCCGCGGCGCAGGACGCCGACGAAGGCACCGCGCCACGCCTGATCGATCACCTGATCGAACTGCGCGCCCGCCTGCTGCGCGCGGTCGCGGGCTTGCTGCTCGTGTTCGTCGCCCTGCTGCCATTCGGCAACAAGCTGTATGCGTGGCTCGCGCAGCCGCTGCTGGCGAAGTTGCCGGCCGGCGGCCAGCTGATTGCGATCGACGTCGCCTCGCCGTTCTTCGCGCCGGTCAAGCTGGCGTTCTTCGCCGCGTTCCTGGTGGCCACGCCGTGGCTGCTGTATCAGGCGTGGGCGTTCGTGGCACCGGGGCTGTACCGGCGCGAGAAACGCCTGGCGTTGCCGCTGCTGGCCTCAGCCGTGGCCCTGTTCTACATCGGCTGCGCGTTTGCGTTTTTCCTGGTGCTGCCGACGGTTTTTGGGTTCCTCGCCAGGATCACCCCGACCGGCGTGGCGATGATGACCGACATCAGCGCCTACCTGGATTTCGTCTTGGTGATTTTTCTCGCGTTCGGCGCGAGCTTCGAGCTGCCGGTGGCGTTGGTGATCCTGGTCGCGCTGGGCTGGGTTACACCCGCACAACTGCGCGAGTCGCGCGGCTATGCGGTGGTCGGCATCTTCATCATCGCCGCGGTGATCACCCCGCCGGACGTGGTGTCACAGCTGCTGCTCGCGATCCCGATGTGCGTGCTGTACGAGATCGGCATCCTCGCCACGCGCTGGGTGCCACCCAGAACGTAGCGGAACCTGGCGAAAGCCACTGCCAACCGAGCGTAGCAAGGGAATGTCATCGCGCCGGAACGCGGCCCTCGTGTTTTCGGGACGACCGGATTACGCCTCGAAGCCATTCACATGCTGCATCGGCGCCGGCTGCACCGCGGCATCGCCGAGCATCTGGCGCCACGCGTAGTAGATCGCCCCGCCCATCACCGGCAGCAACACCGCCATCAGCACCAGCTGGCCGGCAAACATCGCCGGTTGCTGGCCGATCGCGAGGGCCAGCAACAACACCACCAGATTGACCGCGATGCTGATCGCGAATAGCGCGATCAACAGCAACATGATCATCACCAGCAGCGCCGGCAGGTTGCGCATGCAGGCGCGGAAGCTGGTCACCATCGCCGCGAACGCACCGCGCTGGGTGAACATCACTTCCGGAACTGCGACGAAGGTGAAAAAGCCGGCGACCACGCCAACGACCAACGCGATCAGCAGCCAGCCCAGCATGCGGCCGGCGGGCAGCGTCTTGGCCAGTTCCGGATCCGGGTTGGTCTGCATTTGTTGCATCACCTGGACGATGTTCTGCAGTTGTTCGCTGCCGATCATCGCCAGCAGCAACAGAGCGAGGATCACCAGCGCCGCGATCTGCGGCAACAGCATCGCCAGCAACGGCAGCACCTTGCCATCGCGCAGCCCCTGCAGCAGATGCTGCGGCGAGGCGGGTCGACCGAGATCGACTTCACGCGCGGCGTAGATCACGCCGCCGAACAGGATCGGTCCCAGCAGAAACATCACCAGGTTCAGCCATAGCTGCCCCGTCACCGAGGCCAGCGCCGACAGACCGCCCCAGATCAGGCCGAGCAGGCCGAGCGCCAGCGGCGCCTTGCGCAGCACGGAGAAGCCACCGAGCAACCACTCCGCGCCAGCACTGGCCGGGACCTTGCGTATATCCGTCATTGCGTCACCCCAAGAAAGAATCGAAACCCGCAGAAATGTCATTCGAAATTTTTTAACTCGCCCTCCCCGAGCGGATCGCTGCTGCGGGAAAGCGGCCGCACCGGATCGGTGGGCGCACAAATCAACGTCAGATCGGCGCGGCGCCCGGATCACGAACCGCAGAAATCCGTGCTCGCGGCGTCGCGTCCCTACGCCCGCGCCAGCCCGCGCGCATGATGGATAAAGCGGCTCAACACCCGTCGCGCCTGCGGCGTCGCCCGGACATTGCCGGCGATCGTCTTCGGGCAGTGACCCTCGCGCTGCAGCGCGACGTGACGCGCCTGCACGTAGCCGCGCATGTGGGTGGCGCTGAATTCGGGATGGAACTGCACGCCCCAGGCCTGCTGCCCCCAACGGAACGCCTGGCAGGCATCGTGCACCGAGCGCGCGAGCACCGTAGCGCCCTCCGGCGCGCGCAGCACCGTCTGCTGGTGCGTGGCCTGGGCATGGAACGGGCTCGACAGACCGGTGAACAGCGGATCGTGCGCGGCTTGCGCATGCAGCTCGAGTTCGATCGTGCCCATCTCGCGGCCTTGCGGGTGGTCGCCGACTTCGCCGCCAAGCGCATGCGCGAGCAGCTGGTGGCCGTAGCAGATACCGAACAGCGGCATGCCGGCGTGCGCGGCATCGTGCAACCAGGTGGCGCTGCGATCGCTCCAGTCGGCGCGATCGGTGACCATCGCGCCCGAGCCAGTGACGATCGTGCCGGCGAAGCCTTCGCGCGACGGCAAGGCCGCGCCAGCTTCGACATTGACCACCACCGCTTCATCGTCGCGCAGTCCCGCGGCGACGCGGATCCAGTGCGGAAAGCCGCGATGACGCCGCAGCGAGGCGACCGGCTGGCCGGTTTCGAGGATCAGAAAGGGGGCGTTCACGGGGTGACGGACTCGGCGACAGGAGGAGCGCGGGCCAAGAGCGGCAAGGCGCGCAGCTATACTAACGCGCCGCGCGGGGCGCGATCTGCGAACTGGGTCGAGCCCTGGTTTTGGCGGCACCATTCTCGGCACCGTTGCCGCATCACCGTCCGTCCACCACAAGAGCCGCCCCCGATGACCGCCCCCGCGACGATCGCCGCGCCGACGCTTCCCACCCCACCGACGTTCCAGGAGCTCATCCAGCGCCTGAACGCGTTCTGGGGCGCGCAGGGCTGCGTGCTGATCCAGCCGCTCGACCTCGAAGTCGGCGCCGGCACGTTCCACCCGGCCACGTTCCTGCGCGCGCTCGGCCCCGAATCGTGGAATGCCGCCTACGTGCAGCCGTGTCGGCGCCCGACCGACGGCCGCTACGGCGAGAACCCGAACCGCCTGCAGCGCTACTACCAGTTCCAGGTCGCGATGAAGCCGAGCCCGGACAACATCGTCGAGCTGTACTTCGATTCGTTGAAAGCTCTGGGTGTCGACCCGCTGGTGCACGACCTGCGCCTGGTCGAGGACAACTGGGAATCGCCGACGCTCGGTGCCTGGGGCTTGGGCTGGGAGGTCTGGCTCAACGGCATGGAGGTCACGCAATTCACCTACTTCCAGCAGGCCGGCGGCATCGAGTGCAAGCCGGTGCTCGGCGAGATCACGTACGGCCTCGAACGCCTGTGCATGTACCTGCAGAACGTCGATAACGTGTTCGACCTGGTGTGGACTCACGGGCCGCAGGGCACGGTGTATTACCGCGACGTGTACCACCAGAACGAGGTCGAGCAGAGCACCTACAACTTCGAACATGCCAACGTCGACGTGTTGTTCCGCCGCTTCGACGAACACGAGGCCGAAGCGCTCGCGCTGATCGAACTCAACCTGCCATTGCCGGCCTACGACCAGGTCTGCAAGGCCTCGCATGCGTTCAACCTGCTCGACGCGCGCCGCGCGATCAGCGTCACCGAACGCCAGCGCTACATCCTGCGCGTGCGCCGGCTCTCGCAAGGCGTGGCCGAGGCGTACGTCGCCAAGCGCACCGCGATGCTGCAGGCGCCGGTAGCGGCGTGACCGCGGCGCGACTCACGCCCGATGCCGCACTGTCCGCGCTCGCCGCCAGCGGCACGAGCCAGCCGTTCCTGCGCCTGTTGGCGCACGGTTCGCTCGAGGTCGAGGTGTACCGACCCGTCGGTCGCGACACGCAGATCGCGCATGCGCGCGACGAGGTGTACGTGGTGATCGCCGGTCACGGCCAGTTCGTCAACGGTGGACAGCGCCAGCCCTTCCAGGCCGGCGAATTGCTGTTCGTTCCAGCCGGCGTCGAGCACCGATTTGAAAATTTCAGCGACGACTTTTCCACCTGGGTAATGTTCTATGGCCCAGACGGTGGCGAGGCGACGCAACCACAGGATTCCGCATGACCACGATGCAGCCGTTGTTGATCGAATTGGGCACCGAAGAATTGCCGGTCAAAGCGCTGTCGGCGCTGGCGAAGGCGTTATTCGATGGCGTGCTCGCCGGGCTGCTCAAGCGCGGCATCGCGTTCGAGCGCGGGCAAGCCAAGCCGCTGTACACGCCGCGCCGCTTGGCCGTGCTGCTGCCCGGCGTCGCTACCGAGCAACCCGAACAGACCGCGGAAGTGCTCGGCCCGTATCTCAACATCGCGCTCGACGCCGACGGCCAGCCGACCCGGGCACTGCAGGGGTTTGCGGCAAAGGCCGGCATCGACTGGACGACGCTGGAGAAGGTCACCGACAACAAGGGCGAGCGCTTCGTCCACCGCGCGGTGACGCCAGGGGCGAAGACCGCCGACCTGCTCGCCGACATCCTGCGCGAGGCGATCACCGCGATGCCGATCCCGAAACCGATGCGCTGGGGCGCGCGCGAGTACGGATTCGCTCGGCCGGTGCACTGGTTCGTGTTGTTGCTGGGCGCTGACGTGATCGAAGCCCAGGTGCTGGGCGTGCGCAGCGACCGCATGAGCCACGGCCACCGCTTCATGCACGACAAGCCGGTGTGGATCGGCATGCCGGGCGATTACGTCGAGTCGCTGCGCGGGGCCAAGGTTCTGGTCGATCCCGACGAGCGCCGCGAGCGCATCGTGCATGAGGTCAACACCGCTGCGCAGGCCGGCAGCGGCGGCGCGCGCATCGATGCCGGCATCCTCGAAGAGGTCAACGGCCTGACCGAATGGCCGAAGGCGATCGCATGCAGCTTCGAGGCCGGGTTCCTCGCGGTGCCGCAGGAAGCATTGATCGCCACGATGGAAACGAACCAGAAATTCTTCCCGGTGCTCGATGCGCACGGCAAGCTCAGCGAGCGCTTTATCGGTATCGCCAACATCGAGTCCAAGGATGAAGCCGAAGTCCGCAAGGGCTACGAGCGCGTGATCCGTCCGCGCTTTGCCGATGCGCAGTTCTTCTTCGTCGAGGACATGAAGCAGGGTCTGGCGTCGATGGCCGATGGCTTGGCGAGCGTGACCTACCAGGCCAAGCTCGGCACGGTTGCCGACAAGGTTGCGCGTGTGGCGGCATTGGCCGAGGCGATCGCACCGCAGGTGGGTGTCGATCCCGCGCAAGCGCGCCGCGCCGCCGAGCTATCGAAAGCTGACCTGCAATCGCGGCTGGTCAACGAGTTCCCGGAACTGCAGGGCATCGCCGGACGCTACTACGCCGCTGTGGCCGGCGAGCCGATCGAAGTAGCCAATGCGATCGACGAGGCGTATATGCCGCGATTTGCCGGCGATGCGATCGCGCCATCGAAACTTGGACAGGTGCTCGCGATTGCGGAGCGACTGGATACGCTGGCTGGTGGGTTTTCCGCCGGGCTGAAGCCGACCGGCAACAAGGATCCGTTCGCGTTGCGGCGCAATGCGCTGGGTTTGGCTCGAACGATGATCGAGGCGCGCAATGAGTCTCCGCTGCCCGTGCTCATTCACGACGCCCTCCAACGGGCGAAGGGGTCGATGCAAGCCACTGCCGGTGGCGCCACAGGCATCGGCAACCAGAATTTTGCCGAATGGGATTGCGAACTCGACCAGGACGTCGGCGAGATCTACGACTTCATCCTCGAACGCCTCCGCGGCTACTACGCCGACCTGGGCGTTACCCCACAACAGTTCGAATCGGTTGCCGTGTTGCGACCCGCCTCTTTGCTCGACTTCGACCACCGCCTCAAGGCGATCGGCGAATTCGCCAAACTGCCCGATGCCGAAGCGCTTGCGGCCGCCAACAAGCGCATCCGCAATATCCTGCGCAAGGTTGAAGGCGAACTGCCTACCGCGATCAGTGCCGACTTGTTCCAAGAGACCGCCGAGCGCGAGCTTGCGGACGCCGTCGATAAGGCGATCGCTGACACCGACGCATCACTCTCACAACGCGACTACGTCGCCGTACTCGGCCGCCTTGCGCGACTGCGTCCGCAGGTCGACGCGTTCTTCGACGGCGTGATGGTCAACGTCGATGATCTGGCCGTGCGCAGCAACCGCCTGGCCTTACTGAAGCGCCTCAGTGATCGCCTCGGCAGCGTGGCCGCGATCGAGCAATTGTCGGTCTGACCTCACCCGCTAGAGCGAAGGCCCTCGCCTGCCAAACTCCGGACATCGGCCTGCGTCCGCGGACCACGGTTGCTTGGTGGCCGACTTCCCTCGGCTTTTTCTACCGCTCTGGCGAACGCGCTCGATGGTGAGGCATGCCCGCCGAAGCGGCGGCCGCCGCACAGGATATGTGGCGTTTCCGACCGAGCCATGGATGGCGATTCAGAAAATCCCGTGCCCGCTTCGCGTGCAAGCTATTGCTTTTGGGAAGCGCCTTTCTTTAATTACTTTCTTTGGCTTCTCAAAGAACGTCACCCGCCTTCAGGCGGAAGCTGTTGCTTGTTCCATGCGAACAATGCGCCCCGGGTGGGCACGTGGGATTCCGGCACTCGCTGCCAGCGGTGCATTCGAAATGGCACGTCATTTGAGCAAGGGCTTGCCTAGGCGACGCTGCCGGGACTGCAGACCGCAGTCACCGGGCGGGCCGAATCATCGGCCGCATTAATCGCCCGTTGACAGCTGCCGCGTATCCTCTCCCGATGCCGACGCCCATTCCCCACCGCACCCTTGTCGCCGCATTGTTCCTGTTCGCAATCGGCGCGGCGCACGCGACTCAGGTGACCACGGTCGATATCCGCGGCCTCGACCCGGTCATGACCAACAACGTCCGCAACGCACTGTCGCTGGTCGACGCGATCGGCAAGGACGTGTCCGGCCGACGCCTGGCCTACCTCGTGCGCGAGGCCGAAGGCGAAACCCGCGAAGCGCTGGAGCCGTTCGGCTACTACTCCCCCAAGATCACGGTCGAGCGAACCCGCGACGGCATCACCCGTACGGTAACCAGCACTGAAGGCGAGCCTTCGACGGTGGGCGCCGAGCGCATCACAGGCGCCGACGACGACGATCAAGAGGACGCGCGCCCTGCCCATAGCGCGCCGGTGGCGGTGACGATCACGGTCCGACTCGGGGCGCCCGTGACCGTGCGCCGCGCCCATGTCGCGATCGAGGGCGAAGGCGGCACGGACCGCTATCTGAAAGAGGATCTCGAGGAGTTCAAGCCGCAGGCAGGCGACGTGTTCGATCACGAACTCTACGAAGTCAGCAAGACCACGATCACTCGGCGTCTTGCCGAACGCGGTTACTTCGATGCCGACTTTGCCAGCCGCCGGGTCGAAGTCACGCGCGCGCTAAACGCTGCCGATATCGACCTGGTCTGGAGCAGTGGCGAGCGCTACGACATGGGCGCGGTCACGTTTGCGCAGACCCCGCGCATCCTGCGCGATGGCCTGCTCGAGCGCCTCGTGTATTGGGAGCCCGGCAGCTACTACCACCAGGGCAAGCTCGACCGCCTGCGCGATTCGCTCGCGCGCCTGGACTACTTCGCCGGCATCGACATCGAGCCACAGCCCGAACAAGCCGTCGGCGGCCGGGTGCCGGTCACGATCACGCTGACGCCGGCCAAACGCAGCATCTACACCGCCGGCTTGAGCTACGGCACCGACAGCGGCGGCGGTGTCCGCCTCGGCGTCGAGCGCCGCTACCTCAACGACCGCGGCCACAAGGCTTTGGCCCAGCTGGACTACGCGGAGCGACGCAAGACCTTGACGCTGCAGTACCGCATCCCCGCGTTCGCGTGGCTCGATGGCTGGTACACCGCGAGCCTGCAATTCGCCGACGAACAGACCGACTACATCGACAACCGCCGCATCGAGTTCGTCGCCAGCCGCAGCGGCGAGATTAGCCGGCAATGGAATGCGGTCGCCTCCCTGCATGCACTGCGCGAGCGTTGGGCGTATGCCGCTGACGATGATGTGGACCCGCTGACACCGGTTGCGTATCGCTATGCCACGTTTACCTACCCGTCGCTGCGTGGTGAGTATTTGCAGGCCGATAACCGCATCCACCCGCGCAACGGCCTTGGCGGCACGGTCCTGTTGCGTGGCGGTGTCGAAGGCGCGGGCTCGGACGTGAGCTTCGCTCAGTTGCACGCGAGCGCGCGCTGGTACAAAGGCCTCGGGCCGCAAAGCCGGTTGATCACGCGCGGCGAACTGGGGCACACGTTCGTCGATGCACCGATCGGCACGCTGCCACCGAGCCTGCGTTTCCATGCCGGCGGCGACCGCAGCATCCGCGGCTATGCCTGGCGCGAAGTCGGACCGCGCATCGGCGTGGCCGGCGACCGTTTCCCGGTCGGCGCGCGCAACGTCGCCACCGGCAGCGTCGAATACGAGCAGTACTTTGGCGGACCCTGGGGCGCGGCGGTGTTCGTCGACAGCGGCAGCGCGTTCAATGGCACGCCCGAATGGCGCACCGGGGTCGGCGTCGGGCTGCGCTGGAAGTCGCCGGTTGGCCCGCTGCGCCTGGACGTGGCGCGCGGCTTGAACGATCCGGATTCGGCGTTCCAGCTCTACCTCAACATTGGCGCAGACCTGTGAGGCCGGCCGGCACGGAAGACGCGACACCCGACGCGAGCGATCAGCGCATCGCAGAGCTGCGCCAGCAGCGGCGCACGCGCCTGCGCTACCTCGGCGTGCGCGCGAGCGTGCTGGCCGGCGCGATGACGCTGGTGGTGGTGGTGTTCGCGTACTGGCTGCTGACCACGATCGGTGGCCGCGACCTGTTGCTGCGCCAGATCGTCGCGCGCCTGCCCGACAACGCCGCATTGACCTGGCAACAAGCTGAGGGCTCCGCGTACGGACCATTGACGTTGCGCGGCCTGCGTTTCGCCTACACGCCCGTCTGCCTACCCGATGACGAGGCCTGCAAACCCAGCGGGCCGATGCTGTTCACGGCCGATCGTGTGTATTTCGATTTCGCGCTGCGACCGCTGCTCGGACGACGCCTGCGTCTTGAAACCCTGCAGATCTCCGGCGCGACGCTGGCCTTGTCGGACAGCCGCGAACCGTTCGAGTTGCCGCGCTGGCCGGACTCGCTGCCGCAGATCAACCCGCCGCTGTGGTTGCAGGCCGGCGACGTGCGCATCGACGGGCTGCGGGTCACGCGGGAAGGCGCGCCGGTGATCAACATCCGCACGCTGCGCGGCGGACTGGATGCGCAACTCGGCAAATTGCTGGTCGAGCGCCTCGCCATCGACAGCGACCGCGGCCGCTTCAGCGTGCACGGGCAGTACGCGCCGCGCGACGACTATCGCACCGACCTGATCGCGACCGCGGTGTTGCCGGCAGCGGCTGGACGCACGCCGGCGCGGCTGGGGTTGGTGGCCAAGGGCGATCTCGCGCGCATGGACGTCGCACTCGCGGGCGCGGCGCCCGGGCCGTTGCGCGCGACACTGTCGTTGCGCGGTAAGCACCGCCCACGTTGGCAGCTGCGCGCCAGGGCCGACGCGCTCGATGTCGGTCCGCTGACCACACCCGGCACCGCGCCGAGCGCGACCCCGCTCGCGTTGCAGCTCGATGCCAACGGTGTCGGTGGCAACGCGAACGTGCGCGGCACGGTCGCCCAAGGCGGCTTCAACGCGACCATCCTGCCGTCGAAGCTGCGCGTGGCCGATCAGGTGCTGGACGTGCAGCCACTCGCACTGCAGGTGTTCGGGGGCCGCGCGACGTTGCGTGGACGCGCGGACTTCCGCGTGCCGGAAAACGCGAGTTACCGCTTCGCGATCAACGCCCGCGATCTGCGCTGGGGCGGCGCGACAGCCAAGCCAGCCAAAGGCGCCGCGCCCACGCCGGTGGTTGGCGCCGATGCCGATCTCGGCATCGCCGGCACGCGCCAGGCGTGGGCCGCGATCGGTGGCGCCACGCTCACGCGCGACCGGCAACAGGCGACCGTGAAGTTCGATGGTCGCGGCAATGATCGGCGGGTCGTACTCAAGACGCTCAAGGCGACGATGCCGACCGGCAGGCTCGATGTGACCGGCGCGGTCGCATGGGCACCCAAGCTGCAGTGGAATCTCGGCGCGACCCTGGCCGGTTTCGATCCCGGTTATTTCGCCCCCGGTTGGGACGGCGCGGTCAACGGAAAGCTGGTCTCGACCGGCCATGCGCGTGCGGCCGGCGTCGGCGGTTACGACGCCAATCTCGATGTCAGTCAGCTCGGCGGTCGCCTGCGCGGGCGCGCGCTCGGTGGTCGCGGCACGCTGGCACTGCGCGGCGATGCCTACAGCGGCGATGTCGCCGTGACGCTCGGCGGCAGCCGCATCGACGCCAAGGGCACGGTCGCCAACGCGATCGACATCGACGCCCGGTTCTCGCCATTGCGGCTCGACGATCTACTGCCCAATGCCACCGGCACGCTGCGCGGCTCGTTGCTGCTCACCGGCGCGCGCAATGCGCCGAATCTCGATGCCGACCTCAGCGGCAACGACCTGCGGTTCGGCGACTACCGCGCGGCCACGCTCAGCGCGAAGGGCCGTTTGCCATGGCGTGGCGGCAACGGCGCGCTCGCGATCCGTGCGAGCGGGCTGCAGGCGGGGCTCGCGTTCGACACGCTCTCGCTCGATGCGCGCGGCGCCGTCGAAGCGTTGCAACTCGATGCCACCGCGCGCGGCGACATCGGCACGCTCGCGCTCACCGGCAACGCCAGCAAGCGCGGCGCCACCTGGCAGGGAGCGCTCGCGTCGCTGCAACTCGCGCCGACGCGTGGCGCGCAATGGCGGCTGCAGCAGCCCGCGCAGTTCCGTTGGGATGGGCGCAGCGGGATGCTGACCAATGCCTGCCTCGCCTCCAATGGCGGCGGCTCGTTGTGCGCGAATGCGGACTGGCCGCGGCGCGGTCTCGACGTCAACGGCGATGGCCTGCCGCTGACGTTGCTGCTGCCGTACCTGCCCGAGCGCGAGGACAAGCGGCCGTGGCTGCTGCGCGGCGACGTCGCGGTCGCGGCGCAGGTGCGGCCGGTCGGCAACAGCTGGCGTGGCCAGGCGACGATCACATCGGCCAGCGGCGGATTGAGGAACAGCGAACGCTCACGCCGCGAATTGCTCCGCTACTCAGCACTGACACTGCGCGCGACGTTCGATCCGCAACGGCTGCAGACTGAACTCGGCGCGACGATTTTTGATGACGGCCGCATCGACGCGCGCATCAGCACCGGCTGGGACGCGTACGCGCCGCTGTCGGGCGAGATCGCCGCCAACACCGACGAGATCACCTGGTTGGAGCTTTTCTCGCCCGACATCGTCGAACCGAAAGGCAAACTCGACGGCCGTATCCGTTTGTCCGGCACGCGCGCGCAGCCGTTGCTCGGCGGCCAGGCGCGGTTGTCGCAGTTCACCACCGAACTGCCTGCGCTCGCGGTCACGCTGCAGGGCGGCGATTTCCGTCTCGACGCGCAAGCCGACGGCAGCGCACGCATCGCCGGCAGCGTGCGTTCGGGCGAAGGCACGCTCAACGTCAATGGCACGCTCGGCTGGCAAGGCGGCGACACGCCCTTAGTGCTGAATCTGCGTGGCAGCAACGTGCTGCTGTCGGACACCCGCGACCTGCGCGCGGTGGTCGATCCGGATGTCGTCGTTCGCTACACCGCCGGGCAACCGCTGCAGCTCACCGGCACCGTCGGCGTGCCGTCGGCGCGCATCGACCTAGAACGCCTCGACCAAGGCGTGTCCGCGTCGCCGGACGTGGTCGTGCTCGATCCGGTCGACCCCGAAGCGATCGCAGACTCGCCGCTGGACATGGACCTCACGCTCGCGCTCGGCGACGGCGTCTTGCTCAACGGGTTCGGCCTCGACGGCAGTCTCGGCGGGCGCCTACGCGTGCGCGCGCGGCCCGGTCGTGAGACGACTGCCACCGGCAGCCTCGACATCGACGGCCGCTACACCGCGTACGGTCAGAAGCTCGACATCACCCGTGGTCGGTTGATCTGGTCGAACAGCCCCTTCAGCGACCCGATCCTCAACATCCGCGCCGAACGCGAAGTCGGCCAGGTCACCGCTGGCGTCGACGTCACCGGTCGTGCCTCCTCGCCAAGCGCGAGCGTGTGGTCGAACCCGGCCAGCTCGCAATCGGAAGCGCTGGCCTACCTCGCACTGGGTCGGCCGCTGTCGAGCATCAGCGGCGACGAAGGCCGCCAGCTCAACGCTGCCAGCGCCGCGCTGTCGGCCGGCGGCAGCCTGCTCGCCTCGCAACTCGGCGCGCGCATTGGCCTGGACGACGCCGGCGTGATGGAAAGCCGTGCACTGGGTGGCAGCGTGCTCGGCATCGGCAAGTACCTGTCGCCGCGCCTGTATGTCGGCTACGGCGTGTCGTTGCTGGGCACCGGTCAGGTGCTGACGCTGAAGTATCTGCTGCGCAAGGGCTTCGACATCGAGATCGAATCGAGCACGGTGGAGAACCGCGCGTCGGTCAACTACCGCAAGGAAAAGTAGCTGGGCCGCTTTCGGCCAGAAGCGGACGTGGGCTGACCAGCGTCAGCGGGCTACTAAGCCAAGCGGAACGGTGACGCTCATGCATCGGCAAACGCACTTACGGGGTTTGATTTGGGCTTTGGAGTCTTAAGCGCGGCTGCGCTACCACATCGCAGCAATCCGCAAAGCCTTGATCCTTTTCACATTGAGCAGTCGCGTGCCGAACTTGACAAGGCCAGGCCAATCTCAGCCCGCTCTTAGGGCTCGCGCTTCCACTAGCGACCTGCCGCATTACGTCGTGCGGTTTTCGAGTGATACTTTGAGATGAAGCGCGGACCCGATGTGTAGCAGCGCCGGCACAGGGGACGTATGTCAGTGGAAGAGCGGAGAGAGTGCATTGGGAAAGCTGTTATCAGTCGGGCTTGTAATGCTGTACCTCGTCGGATGCTCCGTGGCTCCTGAAGCGCAGGTCGTCAACCCGCAGCACGAAGCGACTGGAACGGGGGCGCAACCATCTCTCCTGGCGCGAGCGTCCCGGCTCGACGGGCAGCGAGGTGAAGGGATGCCGTATGAGATCGTCGACAGTGAGGTCTGGAATGTGCCCGATCTCGTATCCAAGCGCGACTATCAGGTTTTTGTCAGCGTCCCGCCGTCCTACTCAGAAAATCCAGAGCCTCTATGTGACCGACGCCGATTACGCATTCCCTGTCGTTCGAAACATCGCAAGGCGTTTGAACGTTGAAGGTCCGAAAATCGGCGAGTTCATTCTGGTAGGCCTTTCCTACGCATTGGGCGAGGAAGGCATGCCCAGCCGCCGCCGGGACTATACGCCGACATCACGCGGCCCTAGCAGCGCTCCAGCCGACGCAGTTCATGGCAAGGGCGATGCATACCTCACTTACCTTCGCGATGAGGTGATCCCATTCGTGGCAAGCCGCTACAGGAGCGATGAGGCGCAGCGAATGTTTCTGGGTCATTCGTATGGCGGCTTGCTGGGTGCGCAGATCCTGTTTACTGAGCCCGAAATGTTTTCCGGCTACGTGTTAGGCAGCCCCTCGTTCTGGTACGACGGCAACATCATGGAAAAGTTCGAACAGGAATATGCGCGTCGCAAACAGGATTTGGATGCCTCGGTCTATATGTACGTGGGTGAGTACGAGGAGCGCAAGTTCGGCAAGCGAGTCGACATCGTTTCCGATGCTCTGAGAATGAAAGAAGCCTTACAGTCGCGCGATTACCCATCGCTGCGTGTCAAGCTAGACGTCTTGAATGGCGAAGATCATGAGAGCGTAGCGCCGCGTGGATTCACGCAAGGGCTGAAGTACCTGATAAGCGCTGAGAATGCGGGTCGTTGAAATGAACATAGAAAGCCCTTTTCGCTGCAAGGGCCCTTAACTTGCATAGCCATCCCGGCACGCTCCATCAATTCCATTCGTCCGGACCTGGCTGCGCGCCGCGTGAGCTTGGCTAGCGACCTAAGCACCGGGGCGACCAGGCATCGGTGCTCGCGCTTGTGCGGACCATCGCAAGCAACCATAGCCGTGGGCTGCATTGATCGTACGAAATCGCGCCAGAATTGAAACATTGGTTAATGAGTTAATACCTGACCTAAACTGCAACGCGAAGCGACATTGACCAAGGCGCACTGTTGGACGCCGTGCACAACTCTTCGCCCTTGTCCTGCCCACGGGCTTCGACTTTAAACCGGAAGCCATCTCATGCGCCTATTGGCCTTGCCTCGAGTTCTTTGGCCGTTGCTTTTGTGTGGCTTGGCCGGCTGCGGCAGCGAGTATCTGTCGCCGAGCAGCGACAAAGCACTTGAAAGCTCGGGCAGCAATGAATCGCAGGACACGAGCAGCGTCTCGGGGCCGTTCGCGCACCCCCTCAACAAGCAGCGTGACGCACCGCTCGTCACCCTGCGTGGCGACGGCGACCGACTGCACTACAGGCTTTACAGCGAACGTGGCGGGACAGAGGCGCGCAACATCGTGCCGGATTTCTCGCACGCAGGCTATCGGGGGGGGGGCATCCGCCTGCCAACTCGCGAGAGCATTCCGGTACGTCAAGTCATTACCCCAAGCACTGGCGACGACCACGCGCGTATCCAAGCGGCAATCGACGCCGTCGCTGTACTGGGCGCGGACAGCCGTGGGGTTCGGGGAGCGGTATTGTTACGCCGCGGCCGGTACAGGCTCGACGATACCTTGGTATTTCGCGCAGGCGGCGTGGTTTTGCGCGGTGAAGGTCGCGGCGCAGGTGGCACCGTCCTACGCTCCACGATCACAACCAGCCGAGGCAATATCATAGAGGTCGGAAAGGGTGAATCCCCGGCACCGCGCGGTGCTGCAAATTCGCGCAGAACCGCTATTACCACCGACTATCTGCCAGTTGGTGCCATGCGGGTCGAAGTGGAATCTTCGGAAGGCTATGGCGTCGGGGACACGGTCGCCGTCGTCAGGGAACCCAACACCACCTGGCTTGGCGCCGAGGGCGTCGATACTGCGCGTTATGGCTGGGACGCTAAGGAGTACACGATGTATTACGAGCGTGTCGTTATGGGCGTGCATGGCAACGTCCTCTCCCTCGACGCGCCGATCGTGGATGCCATCGAAACGCGCTTCGGAGGCGGCAGCGTATTTCGCACCGACACCAATCGCATTGCCCAGGTGGGCATCGAAGACCTCCGCCTCGAAGGTAATCCGGACACAGGGATCGAACGAGGCACTCCGGACACCGGCCCCTACGCCGCCATACTTTTCGGCGGCGTTCGCGACTCGTGGGTTCGCAATGTAACTGCCCGGTATGTGTCACACGGTTTCACTACGCGCCACGGCGCCCACTTCAACACTGTCGAGGATTTCGCCTACCTCGACCCACGCTACGGCGAGACCGAAGGCATGCGTCGCTATGTGTTCCACATTGAGGGCAACGCCGCCTTTAATCTGATCCAGCGATGCTACGGCGAGGGCGGTCGACATACATTCGTAACGGGCATACGCACATCTGGTCCCAATGTGTTTCTGGACTGCCTTGCGGTGAACGAGAACAACGACAGCGGGCCCCATCAACGCTGGGCCACGGGAACGCTTTATGACAACACGAAAGGCTACATGCTTCGGGCGCAGCAGCGGCGAGGCAGTGGGCGCGGCCATGCTTGGGCCGGCGCACAGCAGATGTTTTGGAACACTGAGTACGAGCAATATGTCGTCCAAGCGCCACCCTTCGCAATGAACTGGAGCGTGGGACAGGTTGGCAAGGTGATGCCAGGAAAATTCCTGCCAGAAGAGCCGCCGGGGATCGTGGAATCGGCTGGCCAAGTGGTGATTCCGCGCAGCCTGTATCTGCAGCAACTCCAGGATCGTTTGGGCGAAGAGGTGGTCATTGGCGTTACCACTGTCGCGCAGCGGAACGGTCGAATCTGGGACGACCTCTCCAAACAACGTGGTGAGTAAGCTCTCGACATGATCGGATAGCAAAGAGAACCCGCGCGCCAGCATGACCAGGATCGGGCGACACGCTGGGTCTGGCTGTCGTTTGAAACTCGACGGTCGGTCGTGTGGCACAGGGATTACGCGAAGCCAAGGTCCGCTTCTTTAATCGGGCGGCAGTGTCAAGGTCTTGCTCCTCCGTTGGTCGGAATCGTCGCCGCGTGGGTCACGCTTCTTTTCGCAGTCGGCTCGGTGAAGCTCGGCTCGCTGCAGGCATTGGTCTGACGGATTGGAGAGCCTCGCTTTGGGGCGCGCTAGAAGGCGCAGCAGACATTTGCGGCTTCATCCAAGCCATCGTCCACGCAGGGACGCTTCCGGTTGGGGTCCGGGATGTGGCTTGTCTAGTTCATGCCACCGCCTCCTCGGATCCCCAGCGGAACTCGGTGCAGTCGATCCACATGCGATGCAAGATGACGGCCAGCTTTCGGGCCACCGCGATCACGGCCCGGCGTCGACCACGTGTCTTGGCGAGCCGGACACCCCATGCCTTGAGTGAGCACCATCGATTGCTGCGCGTCACCAATGCATGTGCTGCCACGTACAAGGCGCTACGCACCTCGGGATCGCCGGCTTTGGAAATATGGCCCACGTTGTCTGTCTCGCCCGACTGAAAGCGACGCGGCGTCAATCCGAAGTGGGCCGCGACCGTACGCGATGACTTGAATCGCGTTGGATCGTCCACGGCAGCCCTGAAGGTCAGCGCCGTGATTGCACCAACGCCCGGCACCGTCATCAGACGCTGGCAGACCGGATCGGTGCGCACCGCAGCCCTCACTTCATTGTCGAGTTTCAAATAGGTTCGGTACAAAACATATCGGGCCTCGAGCAGTGGCAATAGCGCCCGCACGAAGGCGGGGCGAGCTTCAATCAGCGGCCGCACCGTCTCATCGTAGGCACCGTGGGGAACATGGCTGGAAAGACGAATGCCGAAGACCTTGAGAAGACCGCG